>NZ_JBFAQZ010000034.1:0-65513 GCF_040673975.1 Actinosynnema sp. NPDC050801
ACTGCTCGGGGTACTTCGACTTGCCTGACACGGGGAACATCCTTCCCCAGACCGCTGTCTGGGATCAGGGTGTCCGGTTCAAGGGGACAACCTCAGGCCAGCCCAGGTCCCATCCTTTGGTGCGATCCCGCCGGGGGCACATCGTTCCACCAGCACGAAAAGGCCCTTGACCGGCGTATACGCTGGTCAAGGGCCTTAGTCGTCTGTCCGGCCATGTCCGGTGAAGTCCGGCCGTCCACGGGTGTCCGGGCCGAATACGGGCCAGAGTTCGGGTTCGGCCGGTCGGCGTCCCATGGCAGCCGCTACACCGTCGTCTGGATGGTCGCCGCCCGCGCCGACGTCCTGACCGCCGCCTGCCGGCGCAACCCCGAACGGTTCGTCGACAAGCCACCCACCCCGCCGATCATTGCCACCAACGTGTGCATCAACCAGCAGCACGATTACGCCGCCGCCCGGTGATCACCTCGGACGCCGGCGACCCCGGCTCACTCGACAAACCCCGGAACCGACCACCTCACCAGGCGTGGCACGTTCCGCGTCTCGTGGTCGACCAGGACGAGGCCGCCACCATCCGGGTTCTCCGCGTGCACGGGCGGGCTCGGCCTTGTGCCGAGCCCGCCCGCTTAAGCTCCACCCGTTCCTGATCGCGCGCCGTGACGCTCACCCGGTTCGGCGTACGTCGTCGCCCGCGGACGTCGGGAACACCGGAGCCGGACCTGTGTCACGCCACCGACTAGCGCTGCAGTGTCAGCACGGCCGGCCGGTACGGCAGGATGCCGTAGTCCATGCCGTCCGAGCTGGGGTCGCGCCCCTGGTAGAGGAACTGCAGGTTGCACGGGTCGACGGTCTTGGTCTGGTCGGGGTTGGTCCGAAGCAGATCGCCGTGGCTGATGTCGTTGGTCCAGGTGACGCCGCTGTTGGCCTTGGCGGCGAAGGAGTTGCTCTCGGTGTCGGCCTGCGGTGTCCACGTGCCGTCCAGGCTGGTGGCGGTGAACGAGCGGAAGAAGCGCCCGTTCGCGCCCATCGCCTCGACGATCATGAGGTACTGGTTCTGACCCAGGACCTTGTAGACCTCCGGCGCTTCGAACAGCTTTTCCTTCGTGTCGCTCATGATCGTCGTGTACGACGAGCCGTAGCTGGCGGGGAAGTTCCCGATGGGCATGCTGGACCGGTAGATGTTGCCGTTGTCGCCGGCGAAGAACAGGTACATGTTCGTGTCGTCGCCGATGAGGGTCACGTCGAGGGGGGCCCCAACCGGGAGGGTGCCCGTGAACAGCACCTGCTCCGCGGACCAGCCGTTGGGGTTGGTGGGGTCGCTCGAGGTGCGGTAGGACAAGGGCTGTGGCCAACCCCCGTTGTAGGCGAGCACCCAGAGGTTCTTCGGGGCGAAGTAGAACAGCGTCGGCGCGAAGGCGTCGACGGGAATCGTGTCCTGGGTGATCGTGTTCTGGGTGGCGGTGGCCATGTCGGACCAGTTCGTGAAGGGGGTGAAGGTCGTCAATCCCCACCTCCCGTCCTGACCGGTGAGGGTGTTGTGCGTCGTGGCATAGACGATCTTCTGGCCGTTGTGGACGACGGCGGTGAAGTCCTTGAGCGAGGCCAATCCCGCCTTCGGGGTTGCCAGCGGGCCGGTCGATGTCCAGCGGTACGTCGACGGCAGCGTGCAGGTGCCGCTGCCCCCGCCGACCCGGACGAGTTGCCACTGCTGGTTGGCGCCGCCCCAGTCGCTGTACTGCACGACGCCGGCGCCGTCGTTGGTCGCCGCGTTCTGGACCTCGACCGCCTTGTTGCTGTTGCGGTTGACCAGGCGCACGTAGCCGCCGTCGGAGTCTGCCAACCGGAACTGCTGGTTCGTGCCGTTGTGGTCGGCCCACTGGTGGATGGCGGCACCGTCGGCCGTCGACCAGCTGGACACGTCCAGCACCTTGCCCGAGTGCCGCGACTTGATCCGGTAGTAGCCGCCGCCGGAGTCCACGAACTGGAACTGCTGGTTGTCGGCGTTGGTGCGGGCCCACTGGACGACGTTGCCGCCGTCGGCGGTGGAGAAGTTGTAGACGTCGAGGGCCTTGCCGCTGTTGCGGTTCACCAGTACGTACCAGGCGGCGGTGTCCACCGTGGCGGCCGACGCCGACGTCGTGACCACCGAGAGCAACCCGCCCACGAACGCCACCGCCGCCGCGGCGGCCAACCCCGACCGCAACCGACGACGCCACCTCGCGGCGCGCGCAAACCCAACCGACATAGCGTCTTTCCTTCCATCATTGGGATCGCCGACATGAGGCGGGCCGCATCGGCGCGGGCCCCGACGCCACCCGCGCACGGACGACGGCCCCCAACACAACTTGTTAGCGCTAACACCCCTACTGGGGTGCTGACGAATCCGGGCATGAACATGTAGGGATGTAGTTGATCATTAGACCAACTGGCGGTGTGACGAACGCACCAGGTGGACTGTGAGCGATAACATCGACGACGTCAAGATGTAACGGGAAGGTTTTCGGGGAAGTCCTGTATGAGACACCGGGCCCCGCCGAGGCTGCCGTCGAGCTGCCCGCAGCCTTTCGCCAACCGTTGATCAAGGCCGCGATCCGGGCAGTCGATCCCGGGGAGGTTCGCCGGGGTTCGCGGGCATGCCGATGGTGTGCCGCTCGAAGAGTCATCGTTGCTGGTAGAGCAAGGCTGTCACGGTGTTGGGAACATGTCCGGGTGGTCGTATCCCTGCTGTTCAAGGTGACCCGAAGGCTGCTGTCCGTACCGTCAGTGGTGCTGCGCAACGAGACGGCGAAGGACGCCGAACTGCTCGTCCTACGGCACGAGAACGCGGCCCTGCGCCGGCAACTCGCAGGTCCGGTGCGCTACGAGCCCGCGGACCGGTTCTGGTTCGCCGCCCTGTCCGGGCTGGTGGATCGTCGCCGTTGGCGAGAGGCCTTCCCTGTCACGCCGACCACCCTGCTCGCCTGGCACCGCAGACTCGTTGCCCGCAAGTGGGACTACAGCGCCCGGCGACGCGTCGGACGTCCACCGACCCGGCCTCGAAGTGGGCGCGCTTGCGCTCGATCGTGCGGTACCCGATGCCCAACTCGGTCGCCTTGACGTGCTGACGCTCGGCCAGTGTTGTGCTGTGAGGGTCATAACCGGGTCGCGGGACCGCGCCGGGCCCGGCTCCCGGTGGCAGACCGGTCTGCGCTTCGATCACGTGGTCACGCCACCGTTCGGCCCCGGCGGGCAGGGCGTCGAGCAACCCGAACGGCTCGACCGCGGACAACCCAGGACTGTCGAGGACCGCGAAGTCCGCAGCGGCCATCAGGTGCCTGGCCAGGACCACCTGCTCCCCGCTGGCGTCCGCGCGCAACCGGACCGCCGAGCCCGCCAGCCCCACCACCAGGTACTCGTCGCCGTCGAACGCGACCCGGTCGCCAACCCGCAGAACCGCCCCAACTGAGACCACCAGCCCACCGCCTCGGCCGTCACGATGGCCTCCGGGTGCAGCGGCCGGTCCAGGTCGGTGTGCAGCTCACGCCGCCAGATCAGATGGAACTGCACCACCTGCCGCAACACCGGGCACACCAGCCGGAATCGACCCGGATCGGCGGCACCGCCTCGCTCCGCTTCCCGCTGCTGCTCCAGCGTCGGCACCCTTGGCCGCGTAGTAGCTGCTCGGGGCGATCGCGACTCCCGCCTGGCGCAGGACGGCGCATACTGGCTCGACACCGAATCGGTCCCTGTGCGCGTCGATGTAGGCGATCACCTGGTGTGTGGGCGGTCGAGCTCCGCCGCGAAGAAACTGGCCGCGGACTTCAGGATCTCGTTGGCACGCTTCAGTTCCGCTTGCTCGCGCCGCAACCGCTTGAGCTCCGCCACCTCGTCCGTCGTGGTTCCCGGACGTTGCCCGCCGTCGACCTCGGCCTGGCGCACCCAGTTGCGCAGCCGGCCGGAGCCGTCAGTGGCGCCACTGAGTTCAGGCATCGGCTTGATCGTGGCTGCCGTGTTCCGGTGCGCCAGCGTTCGCGACGGCTGCGCGGTAGGCGGCGCGGAACCCCAGGAGGTTCCACGCCCCGGCGTGTGGGACGAGACGCGAACTGTGGTCGGGCCAGTCGGTGGCCTGCCGAGTCCAGGCCTTCTCCGCTGCTCCCGCGAGGCGCGGGAGCAGGAGGAACGCGAGGTCGTCGAACGAGTCGACCGTCTCGCACCAGATCGCCGCCTCGACACCGGCGATCCGGGCGCCGGCAGCCTCGAGTTCAGGCAGGGTGCTCGGATGCCAGGCGAACGCCTCCTCTGGGCTGCGCGCCACGTAGTCGCGGTGTCCCACGCGCCCCCTCCTCCGCTCCGCCTCCTCGTCGGCCGCAGCGTCCGCGTAGGGGCGGTCCAGGTACAGCATGGTGTTGGAGGACACCAGTACCGGAACGCCTGCTGCGGCTGCGGTAGGCACGTCTTGCGGTGCGAGGGCGAACAGCCGGGCCGCGTCGTCGATCACGGGGTGCAGCGCGGCCGGGGCCCGCGCCTTGAGCTGTTCCACGTCGAAGGGGTTGTCGGGGCCGATCCAGTACTGCAGCAGGTCGTCACCGTCCAGGCAGTGCGCCCGGGCGGCTTCCTGCCAGGCCGCGACGCGCTTGCCGCGGGAGCGGAGCAGTGCATGCGCGTCCCGGACGAACCGCCGGTACGCCTGCTCCGGCATGCCGAACGGCTCGTCGGCCCCCAGGTGCACGAACGGTCCCGGTGCCAGGTCGACGAGTTCGTGGAGCACGTCTCGGGCGAAGGCGGCGGCCTCTGGGATGTCGGGGTCGAGGTAGCGCACGTACGGGTGTGCCGGTTCCGTACCGCCGGCGAGTTCCGGGTAGGCAGTGAAAGCGGCGATCACGTGGCCGGGCACGTCGAACTCGGGGACCACCGTGACGTAGCGCTCCGCCGCGTACGCGATGATCCGGGCGAGGTCCGCCCGCGAGTAGAAGTCCGCGGTCGCGGTGAGGTGAGGGCCGGTGAGCCGAGGACGACCGGTGACCTCCACGCGCCACGCCTGCGAATCGGTGAGGTGCAGGTGCAGGACGTCAAGCTTGTACCAGGCGAGGAGGTCGACGACGCGGCAGACCTCCTCGGGCGGGAAGAAGTGGCGCACGACGTCGAGTGAGAGGCCGCGCCACGCGTAGGCGGGTCCGTCCTCGATCGTGACGCCGGGGACGGTCTGCGCGGGGTCGACGAGTTGGAGCAGGGTGGTGAGGCCGCGGAAGGCGGCTTCGTCACCTGCGGCCTCGACGAGCACGCCCTCGGGGCGGACCGTCAGCCGGTACCGCTCATCGGCAGGGGCCGCGCGGGGGTCGACCCCGTCCGGACCCTGCAGATACGCCAGTCCCAGTGCCTCGGGATCGGCCACGACGACCACGACGTCGGCTCGCGGTTCCCCGTGCGGGACCACGCGGACGTCCAATCCGTGCAGCCGTTGTGCCCAGGTCGCGAACCAGTCGGTCACGCCCCGGGCGAGGTCGCGCGGCACGGCCACGGTGACCGTCCCCGCGGTCGCGAGGGCGACGGATTCCGCTCGGGTCGTCTCGACGTGCGACGGGAGCGGCACGAGGGCAAGGCCCGGCGTCATGCGTTCTCCTCCGCGCGCCGCTGGTCCAGCGCGGCTCGTCGGGTCCGCTGCACGGCAGGATCGGCGACGGGGGCCGACAGCAGCAGTCGCTGGGTGTAGGCGTGCCGGGGCGCGGTGGTGACCTGTCCGGCGTCTCCCGACTCGACGATGAGGCCGCGGTGGATGACGTTGACCCGGTGGCTCATGTAGCGCACCACGGACAAGTCATGGGAGATGAACAGGTAGGCGACCCCCGTCTGCTCCTGGATCTCCAGCAGCAGGTCCAGCACGGTGCGCTGCGTGGTGAGGTCGAGCGCGGAGACCGGCTCGTCGCACACGATCAGCTTCGGGCCGATGGCGAGCGCCCGGGCGATGGCAATGCGCTGGCGCTGCCCGCCGGAGAACTCACGGGGAAGCCGCTGGGCCGCGTCGGAGGGAAGGGTGACGCGGTCGAGGAGGTCGAGGACCCTGCGCCGAGCCTCCTGCCCCGGAATGCCCTGCGCGTGCAGCGGTTCGGCGAGCGTGTCGCCGACCGGGATGGACGGGTTCAGGGAGGCGAACGGGTCCTGGAAGATGACCTGCAGGTCGCGGCTGAGCCGGCGACGCCGCCGGTTGGGGACGTGCTCGATGCGCTCGCCGAGGAACTGCACCGTCCCGTCGTGCACCGGGGCGAGGCCGAGGACGGCCCGTCCGATCGTCGTCTTGCCGGAGCCGGATTCGCCCACCAGGCCCACGGTCTCGCCGGGCCGGA
This sequence comes from Actinosynnema sp. NPDC050801, assembly GCF_040673975.1. Lineage (NCBI taxonomy): Bacteria > Bacillati > Actinomycetota > Actinomycetes > Pseudonocardiales > Pseudonocardiaceae > Actinosynnema > Actinosynnema sp. NPDC050801. Next base: position 6,318 of record NZ_JBFAQZ010000034.1, read on the forward strand.
TGTCGAGCGACACGCCGTGCAGGACCTCCACCCGCGGGGCGCGCCACCCCTTGCCCGGGAAGGACACCCGCAGGTCGCGGACGTCGAGCACCCGCGGTCCGGGTGGCGCCACCGAGGTGGTCGGAGGCTCGGGTGACACGCTGCTCATGCCGGGACCTCCGTGCCGTCGTCGGCTCGGGGCGCGACCCAGGCGGGCCTGGCGGGGGCGTCGTCGAGCACGGCGTCGATCAGGGTTCGGGTGTACGGGTGGCGCGGGTCCGCGAGGACCTGCTCGGTGTTGCCGGTCTCGACGATGCGACCGGCGTTCATGACCGCGACGCGGTCGCAGAGGTCGGCGACGACGCCGAGGTTGTGCGTCACCAGCAGCACGCCCAGGCCACGGTCGGCTTGCAGTCGGCGGAGCAGTTCCAGCACCTCGGCCTGCACGGTGACGTCGAGCGCGGTGGTCGGCTCGTCGGCGATCAGCAGTCTGGGGTCACAGCTCATCGCCCCGGCGATGAGCACCCGCTGCGCCATGCCCCCGGAGATCTGGTGCGGGTAGGCGTGGAAGACCTTCCGGGGGTCGGCGATCTCCACTTGACGCAGCAGCTCCAGTGCGCGCTCGGCTGCGGCCTTGCGCGAGAGCCGGAGCCGCAGCCGCATCGGTTCCACCAGCTGGCTGCCGATGGTGAAAGCCGGGTCGAGGTTGGTCATGGGCTCCTGCGGCACGTAGGCGACCACGTCACCCCGCAACGCGTGGTACCCCTTCTCGGAGAGCCCGACGACCTCCGTGCCGGCGAGGAGGATGCTGCCCCGCGTGACGCGACCGCCCTCGGGCAGGATGCCCAGCACCGAGAACGCCGTCTGCGACTTGCCGGAGCCCGACTGGCCGACCAGGCCGACCACCTCGCCCTCGGAGACGTCGAGGTCCACTCCGCGCACCACGTCGACGGCCGACGTGCCGGCGCCGTAGGACACGGCGAGGTCGCGCACGGACAGCAACGCCGCCCGCGGCCCAGCATCGTCCCGGGTCGCGGATGCGACCACTCGGGCACGGCGGGCGGCCCGCGGCTTCGAGGGTTTGGCGTCCCCGTCCTCCAGGACGTCGCGGAGCGCGCTCGCCAGCAGTACCAGCGCGGCGCTGGTGATACCGAGTGCCAGCCCCGGCCACACCATGAACAGCGGGCTGCGCTGGACGTTCTGGAACGCCTCGTTGAGCATGGCACCCCAGGTCGGCAGGTCACCGCTGCCGATGCCCAGGAACTCCAGACCCGCCTGCAGGCTGATGGCGATACCCGCGACCAGGGCTGTCTGGATGATGATCGGCGCGCGGACCACGATCAGCACGTGCCGGGCGATGATCCGGCGGTCGCGCAACCCGGACACGCGGGCGGCGTCGACGTACAGCTCACCGCGCACGTTGGCGACGATGCCGCGCACGAGCCGGAAGAAGCTCGGCGCGGCGAGCACGCCGAGGACGACCATGAGCACCCACATGGTCGGGCCGAGGATGGCCCGCGACGCAAGGAGCACGACCATGGCGGGCAGGGCCATCACGAAGTTGCCCACCCAGTTCGCCAGCGCGTCGAACCATTTGCCGTAGTAGCCCGCGACCAGGCCGCCGGGCACCCCGACGGACAGCGCGACCGCGAGGGCGATCAACGCGCCTCCGAGGGTGTTGCGGCCGCCGTGGAGCAGCCGTGACCACACGTCGCGCCCTGCGGAGTCGAACCCCAGCGGGTGTCCCGGCTCCGCCCCGGCGAACGCCTTGCTCAGCTCCGCCGCACCGGGGTCGTCGGTGGACAGCAGCGGCGCCAGCAGCACCGCGCCGCCGATCAGCACGAGGACCAGCGTGGAGATCACGGCCTGCGGGTTGCGCAGGAACCGTCGGGACCGCTTGGCGCGGCGGGGCGTCGCCGCGCCGGCCACCGGGTGGTTGTCTGACATGAGCGCCTCGCTCATGCGGCCCTCGCCTTCGGGTTGAGCCAGCCGACGAGCATGTCGACGACCAGGTTGATCACGACCACGCAGACGACCGTGGTCATGACCAGGCCCATGATGATCGGGGTGTCGCCGCGCGTGGTGTAGGTGACGGTCATGGAGCCGATGCCCGGCAGGCCGAAGATCTGCTCGACCAGCACCGCGCCCCCGAGCAGGCCCACGAACTGCATGCCGAGCACGGTGAGCGCCGGCGCCGAGGCGTTGCGCAGCACGTGGCGGAACAGCACGCGCCGGGGCGGCAGACCCCGTGCCCGCAGCGTGCGGACGTAGTCCTGGCGCAGCACGTCGATGACCGAACCTCGCACCTGCTGGGAGACGCCGGCCACGGCCGCCACGGACAACGACAGGATCGGCAGGGTGACCGTGGACAGCCACCCCGGGACCGATGTCGTCAGCGGGATGTACCCGATCGCCGGGAACCACCGCAGCTGCACGGCGAAGACCAGCACGATGACGAGCGTGACCAGGAAGCCGGGCAACGCGTACCCGACGACGCCGAGCACCTGCACGAACCGGTCGACGGGCCCGCGACGCACGCCTGCCCACACGCCGAGGAGGAAGGCGAGCAGCGCGGTGACGAGCGTGACGCCGAGCATCAGGCTCAGCGTCACCGGCAACCGGTGCCCGATGGCCGTCAGCACGTCCTCGCTGGTGAACCACGACGTCCCCAGGTCGCCGGTGAGCGCGTCCCCCAGCCACCGCGCGTAACGGGCGAGGACCGGCTGGTCGAGGCCGAGCTCGGCGTTCTTGGCGTCCACGGCCTCCTGCGACGCGGACTGCCCCAGCAGCTGCCGCGCCACGTCGAGGGTCGGGATCGACAACAGCACGAACGAGACGAACGAGACGACGAAGAGGAGGAAGACGCCCGCGACCAGGCGGCGGGCAGCGAATCTCGACATGGTGAACGGCCTCCTGCGGGACCCGGGTTCCCCTCGGCCTCAGGCGGCCGGCCGGTAGTTGTAGAGGGATGGCACCGCCATGCCCGACTGGGGCGTCGCCGTGACGCCGCTGTCGGTCACCAGGGCGTAGGTCATCCGGTAGAACGGGACGAACCAGGCGTTCTCCACGAGGTTCCGGTTGAGGGCCCGCAGATCGTCCCGTGCGTCCTCGGTCGAGGAGGTCTGGATCTCCGGCACCAGCGCCCGCACCGTCTCATCGGTGTAGCCGAAGAGGTTGAACGTGCCCGGCAGCACGAGGTCCTTGATGACCAGCCAGTCGCTGGCCTGCTGCCCGAGGTTCATCACGAAACCGGAGAACTCGCGGTTCTGGAAGACGCGCCGCAGCGCGTCGCCCTGGTCGACGTCGACCCACGTGAGGGTGATCCCGACATCGGCGAGGTCGGACTTGAGCGAGGAGGCGATGGCTTCGGTGACGATGGAGGTCATGCGCGGCATCTTCAGCTCGAAGCCGTCCGCGTGGCCGGCCTCCGCCAGGAGCCGCTTGGCCTTCTCCGGGTCGTGGGCGTAGTGCGAGTCGAGGGCTTCGTCGTAGCCGAGGGAGTTGGTGCCGAAGATCTGGCTGGTGACCACGCCCTTGCCCCGGCGGATCTGCTCCAGCATCGTCTTGCGGTCGATCGCGTGGTTGAGCGCCTGTCGCACCTTCACGTCGGCGAGTTCGGGTGTGACCACACCGGCGCGGTCGAACAGCAGGATGCCCTGGTAGTCGAAGTTGATCGGAGTCGTCGTCAGGCCGGTTGCGCCTTCGAGGGCCGCCTGCTGATTGGCGTCCTGGACGACGGCGGTGTCGATCTGGCCGGTCTTGAGCCCGTTGACGATGGCCGTCTCGTTGTCGAACACCGTCATGGTGACGCCGTCGAACGGCAGGCGCTCGCCCCAGTAGCCCTCGGCGCGCCGGTAGACCCACTTCGTCCCAACCGTGGTCTGGGAAGCGTCCAGTTCGTACGGTCCCGTGCCGTCGGGCGTGGTCTTCAGCTTCTCGGCATCGGCGAACGCCGCGGGGTTCGCGATGAGGCCGGCGGCGTCGGACAGGTAGTGGAGGTAGGCCGGGTCCGGCGCGTCCAGGTGCAGCACGACGTGGGTCGCGTCGACCACCTCCACCTGTTCCAAACCGGACAGCCACTTGGCGTTGGCCCCGCTGCTCGCCTTGAAGCGCTCCAGGTTCGCCTTGACCGCCGTGCCGTCGAACGGCGTGCCGTCGTCGAACCTGACGTCGCCGCGCAGCGTCAGCGACAGGTTCGTGCGACCCGCGTCCCAGGTCCACTCGGTGGCCAGCATCGGCCGGTAGGCGCCGTCGGGCTCGCGCTTGAGCAGGGTGTCGTAGGTGGCCTGGAAGAAGGGCAGCGCTCCGCCGACCGCGGTCACCGGGTCGAGGCTCTGGGGGAAGGTCATCGTGGCGATGTCGAGCGTCGGATCGCTCTGCCCGGCCGTCCCGCCGCCGGCTCCGGCGCACCCCGCCAGGACGAGGGCAGCCGCCACGACGCACGCCGAACCGGCGGTCGGGAACCTGCGGATCCTCATGGGTCACTCCTGTTCTGAGCAGCCGGGCTTCCTTGCCCGCACACCGATCTCGCAGAACTAACCATGTGGTAAGTTCTGCCGGGCGACATGGTAGGCACACCACCACGCAAGATGTCCAGCACGCTTTCGCATCACCGGTGCTGCCCGACCGGGACCCGACCCACGAGGAGACACGATGACGAGCCCGGACCTCGACCACGTCGTGAACGACCCGCCCGCGCCCGCCCGCCGGTACACCAAGGGCGACCGCACCAAGGAGCGGATCGTCGAAGCCGCCGCGGACCTGTTCTCGAGGTTCGGCTACCTCGCGGTGTCCCAGCGGGACATCGCCGCCCAGGCGAAGATCACCCACGCGGGTCTGCTGCACCACTTCCCGGGCGGCAAGGACGAATTGCTCATGCAGGTGCTCGAACGACGCGACGCCGACGACGCCGTCGTCCTGTTCGACGAGCACCTCGACGCCTGGGGACACCTCGACCAGACGGTCCGCATCGTCGAGCGCAACGCCCGCACGCCGGGGCTGGTCGCGTTGTACGCCAAGCTCTCCAACGAGGCCAGCGACGTCAACCACCCCGCCCACACCTACTTCCGCCGCCGCTACGAGATCCTGCGGGAGCACTTCGCGGCGGTCCTCGGTGAACTCGTGGGCCGGGACGACGAGCGTCCCGGTGTGGACCCCGACACGGCGGCGCAGCAGCTGATCGCGCTCCTCGACGGACTGCAGACGCAGTGGCTGCTCGCCCCCGAGGTGATCGACATGCGCGCCCGCCTGGTCGACTTCCTCGCCCTGCTCGGCGTCGACACGACCGGCTGGCGCACCGACTCGGCCTGAGGCGCACCGGCAGGGCGCGCTCGGACGCCGCAGCCCGCCGACCCCACCCCACCCATGAGGGAGACCGCACCCATGCCCGACCAGATCGACCGCTCCCCCTCGATCGAGCTGAAGGCGTCGCTGACCTCGGGCAGCGACACCTGGCACTCGACCGGGGCGCCGGGCGTCGTGCGCCCGTTCCTGCTCGCCGACGGGCCGCACGGGGTGCGCCGCCAGCGTGAAGGCGGTGACGCGCTCGGCATCGGCACCAGCGTGCCGGCCACGTGCTTCCCCCCGGCGGTGGCGCTCGGGTCCACGTGGGACCCGGAGCTGGTGCGCCGCGTCGGCGCCGCCCTCGCCGAGGAGGCGGCCGCCCTCGAAGTGGACGTGCTCCTCGGTCCGGGGATGAACCTCAAGCGCTCACCTCTCGGCGGGCGCAACTTCGAGTACTTCTCCGAGGACCCGCACCTCACCGGTCGCCTGGCCGCCGCCTACGTCGAAGGCATCCAGTCCGCCGGCGTCGGCGCGTGCGTCAAGCACTTCGCGGTGAACAACCAGGAGACCGACCGCATGCGGGTCTCCGCCGAGGTCGACCAGCGCGCCCTGCGCGAGGTCTACCTCCGCGCGTTCGAGCACGTCGTGCGGACCGCCCGCCCGGCCATGGTGATGAGCGCCTACAACCGCGTCAACGGCGTCCCCGCGAGCCAGGACCCCTGGCTGCTCACCGAGGTGCTGCGCGGGGAGTGGGGCTTCGACGGCGTCGTCGTGTCCGACTGGGGCGCCGTCGACGACCGGGTCGCCGCCCTGCGCGCCGGCCTGGACCTGGAGATGCCGCCGACCGGCACCGACGACGAGGTCGTGGCCGCCGTCGAACGGGGCGAGCTGGCCGAGTCCGCGCTCGACGCCGTGGTGGAGCGCCTGCGCCGCCTCGAAGCGAGGCTCGGCGCGACCAGGGAACCCGCCTCCGAGCAGGAGCTGGCGGCGATCCGCGACCGCAACGCCGACCTGGCCCGGGAGGCAGCCGCGCGATCGGCGGTGCTGCTGACCAACGACGGCGTGCTGCCGCTGAACCGCTCGTCGCGGGCCTCGGTCGCGGTGATCGGCGAGTTCGCCCGCACACCCCGCTTCCAGGGCGGAGGTTCATCCCGCATCGTGCCGACCGGGGTGAGTTCGGCCCTGGAGGCGCTCACCGCGCGGTTGGGCGCCGACGCCGTCCGGTTCGCACCGGGGTACGCCGTGGACGGCTCCGGCGACGAGGCGCTGGCACGGGCCGCGGTCGAGGCCGCCGGAGCCGCCCACGTCGCGGTGGTCTTCCTGGGACTGCCCGAGAACGCCGAGTCCGAGGGCTTCGACCGCACGACGATCGACCTGCCCGCCGACCAGGTCGGCCTGCTGGAGCGGGTCGCCGCCGTCGCGCCCCGGGTGGTCGTCGTGTTGTCCAACGGCGGCGTCGTGTCGGTGGCCGAGTGGCAGCACCACGCCAACGCGATCCTGGAGGGCTGGCTACTCGGACAGGCGGGAGGAGAGGCCACCGCGGACCTCCTCCTCGGTGACCGCGCGCCCGCGGGCAGGCTCGCCGAGACCATCCCCCTGCGGCTCGCCGACCACCCCAGCTACCCGAGCTTCCCCGGCGCCGACGGGATCTCGGTGTACGGGGAGAGCGTCCACGTGGGGTACCGGCACTTCGACGCGGTGGACCGGCCGGTCGCCTTCCCGTTCGGGCACGGCCTGACCTACACCCGGTTCGAGTACTCCGACCTGCGGGTGGTCGAGCACGCCGAGAACACGTGGGAGGTCGCGTTCTCGGTGACGAACACCGGTGACCACCCCGGCCGCGAAGTCGCCCAGCTCTACGTCGGCCCTGCCGGGGGACAGCAGCCGACCCGCCCGCGCGCGGAGCTGCGTGGCTTCGCCACGCTCGACCTGCGACCCGGCGAGACGGCCACCGTCACGCTGCCGCTCACCGCCGCCGAACTGCAGACGTGGGACGCGCGCGGGCAGCGCTGGACGGTGCTCCCCGGCGACTACGCCGTGCGCGTGGGAGCCTCCTCGCGCGACGTACGGCTGCGTGCCACGGTGCACAGCGACGGCGACCGCGTGCTGGCGCCGCTCACCGCGCAGTCCACGATCGCCGAGTGGCAGGCCGACCCCGCGGGGCAGCAGGTGCTCGCCGCGCTCCTCGGCCGGGTGTCCCTGGCCGGTCGGGCGTCGTCGGTCGCCCCCGAGCTGGTGCGGATGTTCCTGTCCATCCCGCTCGACAAGCTGCGCTCCTTCGGCCTCGGCGTCACCGCGGCGACCGTGGCCGACCTGGTCGCCCGAGCGCAGGCCCGCCAGGACGAACTCATCGCCGCCGGCGCCTACCGACGCCCGTGACACCTCGCGCCCGCAGCCAGGAGACACCATGACGACCACCTTCCCCGACGGCTTCCTGTGGGGGGCCGCGACCGCCGCGCACCAGGTCGAGGGCAACAACACCAGCAGCGACCTGTGGGCCGTCGAGAACGCGCCGGACCCGATCATGCCGGAGCGCAGCGGAGATGCCTGCGACAGCTACCACCGCTGGCGCGAGGACCTCGACATCGTCCGCGACCTCGGCCTCAACTCCTACCGGTTCAGCATCGAGTGGGCGCGCGTCGAACCCGCGCCCGGGCACACCTCGCGGGCACAGCTCGCCCACTACCGCCGGATGATCGAGGGCTGCGCCGAGCGCGGCCTGACACCCGTGGTGACGCTGCACCACTTCACGGCCCCGGCGTGGTTCCGCGCGGCGGGCGGGTGGACCGCGGAGGGCGGCGTCTCCCGGTTCCGCGACTACGTCCGGTCGGTGCTGCCGATCCTCGACGGCGTCGAGTGGGTGTGCACCATCAACGAACCGAACATGCTCGCGATGATCAGCGCGATGCTCAAGCGCGGTGAACGGCACGAGAACGTGGCCGGCGCGATGCCCGCACCGGACCAGGACGTCGCCGACGCGCTGATCGGCGCACACCGCGCCGCACGCGAGGAGCTCACCGCGCTGCCGGGGGTGCGCTCCGGCTGGACGGTGGCGAACCAGAACTTCCAGGCCGCGGCAGGCGCCGAGGAGTCGACCGCGCAGTGGTCCCACTCCCGCGAGGACCAGTTCCTCGACGTCGCCAAGGACGACGACTTCGTCGGCGTGCAGGCCTACACGCGCGTGGTCATCGGGCCCGACGGTCCGCAGGATCCCGATGGCACGCGCCGAACGCTCACCGGCTGGGAGTTCTACCCCGAGGCGTTGGAAGGCGCTGTCCGCCACACCGCCCGGCGGGTCGGCCCCACCGTGCCGGTCCTGGTCACCGAGAACGGGATCGCGACGGCCGACGACGCCGAGCGGGTCGAGTACACCCGCACCGCCCTGACCGGGCTGGCACGCGCCATGGCCGACGGCGTCGACGTGCGCGGCTACCTGCACTGGTCGCTGCTGGACAACTACGAGTGGGGTTCGTGGACCCCGACCTTCGGTCTGGTGTCGGTCGACCGCGAGACCTTCACGCGCACGATCAAGCCCAGCGCGCGCTGGTACGGCGAAGTCGCCCGCTCCGGGCGACTCTGACCTCAGTCCCGGCGCGGGACGACGACATCATGCCCGCGCCGGGATCCCACCGCGACCGGACCGGCCGCTGGGAGGGAACGGGGAGTCCGACGCTGCTTCGTCACTCGGCGCGATCCGGGCGGCACTGGTCACCACCGGCCGAGGACGCGCCTGCTGTCGCCGGGCTTCCCCACCGCCTGCGGCTCGCAGCATGTGCCGGGCTCGAACGCCGTGCTGCGGCTCGGTGCGACCGCAGGTACAAAGTCATGGTCGGGTAATCGAGCGTTGCGCCGCACCACGCCTGTGAGGAGTCCTCCATGACCTCGCCCGCAGACCCTGGCGCCCCGGGGGACCTGCCCGCGCGGACTTCGGCGCTCGACACTCGGCCGAGCACCGGTGTCGTGGCCGAGTGGGCGCGGCGAACCCTCTTCCTCGTGCTGGGGCTGGCAGTGGTCGTGGTGTTCCTCGTCGTCGTCAGCACCTTCCTGCCCGCTCCCGTGAACGTCGTCGGTGCCACTCTGTCGTCGTTCTCGGCGCACCTCGTCATCTCCTCCCTCCTCCTGGTCGCGGTGGTCGGGTGGCTGTGGTGGCGACGACGGACCCATGCACGAGGTGCGTTGGTCGTCCTGGCCGTCCTGTCACTGGCGGGCGTCACCGTGATCGGTGGCAGGCAGTTGGCCATGGCCGGCCACGAGGAGGTCGACCTCGACGTGGGAGCACTGCTGGACCTCCCGGGTGGGCGCGCCGCACCCGACGAGGACGTCGACTACCTCCGCTTCGAGGGGCAGGACCTGTCGCTGTCGGTGTGGCGGCCGGCCGGCGGCGGCGCCGCACCGGTCATCGTCATGGTGCACGGTGGGGGCTTCATCTCGAGCTCCCGGCTGGAGGGCACGCCGCCCGCGCACGCGCGCTGGTTCGCCGAGCACGGGTACCTCGTCATCAGCGCCGATTACACGCTCTCCACCGATCAGCGTCACCTGTGGGACATCACCGAGCAGCAGATCGGCTGTGCGTTGGCGTGGACCGGCGCCAACGCACGGCGGTACGGCGGTGACACGACGCGGTTGATGATGATCGGCGACTCCGCCGGCGGCAACCTGGCGCTCCAAGCCGCCTACAAGGGCAACACCGGTCGGCTCCGTTCCGGCTGCGGCGGCGACCCACCTCCGGTCGACGCCGTCAGTGCCCTCTACCCCGTCAGCGACATGGCACAGCTCTACGCCAATGAACCATCCAGGATCTTCGCCGAGCGGTACGTCGGGGGGAGCCCCGATCAGTACCCCGAGCGGTACGCCGCCACCACGCCGACGAACCACATCACCCCCCAGGCGCCTCCCACCCTTCTCACCATGGGGACCTCCGACTACATCGTGCCGCCCGACGGCACCCGCCGGTTGTCCGAACGGCTCCACCGCGGCGGCATCCCCTGCGACCTGATCGAAGTCCCCTACGGCCAGCACGTCTTCGACGCCGCGCCCGGCGCGGTGGGCACCCAGGTGTGGCGTCAGGCAACCCTGCGCTGGTTCGCCCATCACGCGCCGGCTGGAAGCCCGCCGGCACCTCGCGGTCCGGATCCGGCGCAGCGTCGTACGGGCTGATACCCGTCGTCTCCCTGGGTTGACTCGCGAACACAGCCGTACGTAGGGGACTTGCCCCAAGGCCGCGTAGTTGGTCGGTGTGTGAGGCTGTCAAGGACAGATCAGGCGTGTCGTAGCGGTGGAGCACCGCCTGGGCGACACACCTCATCGAGACGGTGCGCCGCAACGAGGAGGTGACCCTCCGTACCATCGATCTCGGCGACTGCCGCGCCGAGATCACGCGATTCGCGGCCATCTACAACAGCGCCTGGGTGGACAACCGGGTTTCGTACCGATGACCGAACGCGAGTCGGCGCACATGGCCGCGCAGCTCAAGCCCATCCTGCGCCCCGAACTGCTGGTCTTCGCCGAGGTCGGCGGCCAAGCGATCGGCTTCGCCCTCGGACTGCCGGACGCCAACCAGGCCCTGCGCGTCGCGGCCGGCCGGACGAACCCGTACAGCCTGTGGAAGATGGCGCGCGCTGCGCACGATCCGTGCCGGACGACTGATCGCGTTCGGTGTCCAGAAGGCATATCGCGACCGCGATACCCACGCCCTGATGTACGCCCAGATGTTGCGGACGAGCCACGGTATGGGCTACCGGCAGCGCGAGGCGTCCTGGACGTTGGAGGACAACCACACCATCAACAACACGATGCGCGCCTTGGGCGCTCAACACTCCAAGACATACCGGATCTACCGGCGAGCGCTGCAACGGGGTACATCGGCACCGGGTACCCGATTCTGTGGTCCATGTACCGGGTTGCACGCCCTGGCCTCATCCGGCCATCACGTATTGGGCTGTAGTGTCTCGCCGCGCGTGACATTTCGATCTTGTGTCCTGCGAATTTCCTCGTGTCTCACGGCGTTGAGACCGTGATCAGTCTCGTTTCCCGTGGCACCTGCTCGGGGTGGCGGCGAACGGGAGTGGGTCCGGGGCGACCGCGAACCGAGAACTCATGTCGCCGCCCCTCTCCCAGTAGGTGCGGGGCGCGCCCTCTGCTGGAGCTGGGGTGTTGTCCGCACTCATGCGGTGCGCGAGGGTGTGTGGAACGTCAAGGTGCTCTTCCAGCCGGTCCATGCTCCGGTCGAACGGAGTGCTCGTGTGACGACCAAAGGTGCCGCCGATGGCAGTGACGTGCCCGGGGTGGGCCAAGACGTGACTCAATAAGGCAAGCTGAGGAACCAAGTCGTGCACCCTCGGAAGAGGCGGCGATATTCCACGCAAATCAGGAAAAGTGCCGTTGCGACCATGGCGACGCCTGCCGTAACATACCGGCCAACGACCGCCCGGAATCACTTGGAGTCACCGTTCCGACGTGGTCCGGAATCGTCTCGTCCTTCGGGAGGGCGGCGGTATGTATCCGAAATCGATCGTTAAGCGGGTCGTTGTCCGAGTGTCGGCTGCGGTCTTCGCTTTGACTCTGCTGTCAGCGCCTGTACGCGGTGAAACGGACCCCGGGATTCCGTTCGACCTGGACACCGGAAACGCCATAGCGGAAGTGGTGATCCCGGCGGAGAACCCGCTCTTCCGCACCACGGTGTCCCCCAGCGACGCCTCGCTCGTCATCCGGTACACGGTGCTGCTCAACAACGCCTGGTTCGACGCCATCGCGCCGTACCACCCGACTGCGGTGGGCATCGCGTCGCGGCTCGGTCGCCGGCCGGCGACCGAGCGGGTGACCAACCGGGAACGCAACATCGCCATCATGTACGCGAGCTACCGCGTGCTCAACAGCCAACTGCCGCAGTTCCGCGCGCAATGGCGCGAGATGCTCACCTCGACCGGGCTCGACCCGGACAACGACAGCCGCGACACCACCACGCCCGCGGGCATTGGCAACCGCGCCGGTGAGGCGGTGATAGCCAGTAGGCTGCACGACGGCATGAACCAACTCGGCGACGAGGGCGGCCGGAAGTACAATCGGCAGCCCTACTCCGACTACCTCGGGTACCGGCCGGTCAACACCGCCGACACCATCCGGGACCCGTCCCGCTGGCAACCGAACGTGGTGACCACCGGCAACGGCGTCTTCCGCGTCCAGGAGTTCGTCACACCGCAGTGGAGCGTCACGCGGCCGTATTCGTACCGCGACCCCGCGGAATTCCCCCTGCCTCCGCCCGTGAACAGCGACGCAGTGCGCAACCCTGCCGGGTACAAGCGACAGGCGGACGAGATCCTGCACGCCTCGGCCAACCTGACCGACTACCAGAAGGTCCTGGCCGAGAACTTCAACGACAAGTTCCGCGCGCTGCCGCCCGCCTTCCGGCACATCGCGGCCGCCAACCACTACGACCTCGACCGGTTCGTCTTCCTCGACGCCCTCTCGAACGTGGCCCCGTTCGACGCCGGGATCGCGACCTGGCACTACAAGCTGCGCTACGACGCGGTCCGCCCGTTCACCGCGATCCGCTACCTGTACGGCGACCAGAACGTCACCGCATGGGGCGGCCCCGGTCAGGGCACCGTCACCGATATCAAGGGCAACGAGTGGCGCAGCTACCTCGAGACCTCGGACCACCCCGAGTACCCGTCGACCTCGACCGCGTTCTGTGGCGCGCTCGCCCAGGCGGCCCGCCGATTCACCGGTTCGGACGCCCTCGGCCTGTCGATCCGTGTCGCCAGGGGCGCGTCGGTGGTCGAACCGGGCATCACCCCGCGCGCCGACACCACCCTGGGCCCGTGGGAGACGCTGACCGAGTGGGAGCAGGAATGCGGCCTCAGCAGGCTCCTGGGAGGCGTCCACTTCCGCTCCGCCATCGACGCGGGACGTGACTTGGGCAGGCGCGTGGGCGACCGGGCCTACGAGTTCCTCAAGAAGCACATCGACGGCACCGCGCCACCACTGGGCAGCTGAAGCGGGCGCCGGTCGGGACAGCGGCACCGCGACCTCCGCTGTCCCGACCGGCGCCCCACCACGCCGGAGCCCCGCACCGGCTTTCCTTCAGGATCGAGACGGCTCGTTCGCCCAGGGCGCGGATGCGGGCATGCGAGCGGTTGACCGCCTGCTGACCGGGCGAGAGGTTGTGCCACTTGCGGCGATAGGGCACGCGGACGGGCCGCCGGCACCCCGGTATGCCTTGTCCGCCCAGCATGGGATGTCCGCTCCGGCCAGGCGTCGACGATGCCGTGGGCACGGGCTGTGGTCAGGTCGTGGACCGTGTCTGTGGGTGCAGGTGAGGTCCAGAGCAGTCGCCCGGCGGGGTCGGCGAGGACTTGGACGTTCATGCCGTGGCGCTTGTGCTTTCCCGAGTAGTACGGCCGGTCGGCGGCGATGCGGTCGATGGGCAGCGGGGTGCCGTCGAGGATGACGTAGGCCTTGCGCATGGCGACTTTCACCGCGTCGGCCAGATCCGGTGCCAGTGCCGCCAGGAGTTGGACGGCTTCGTGGATGTAGCGGCAGACGGTGGCCAGGCCGACGCCGAACCCCGCAGCCAGGCGGCTGTAGGTGTCGCCGCGGCGCAGGCGTTTATCTGATGTGATCGGCGAAGTCCGCCAGCCTGACTCTCCCGGCTAGCAGCCCAGATTGCCGCTGCGGAGGTCGGCCACCGGTGCTTCCACGGTGACGGCTCCCCAGGCCGCACTTTCAGCGACTTCGCACGCTCAACGGTCAACGCCACCACGAGCTCGTCGACCGCCCAGGGCAGCGTCAGTGGGGACAGGCAGTGGCCGAGGCGACCGCGCCCGAGTTCGGCGGTCATCGCCGTCACGCCAGCGAGGCTTCGTCGGGGTGCGCCGCCTGGTACCGCAGCTTGATCTCGTCGGGAACCCGACCGCGGTCCGCGATCGAGATGCCCTCACGGCGAGCCCAGTCCCGCATCCCGGAACGGCCTCGGCCGGGGTGCTGGAGGTGACGTGCACCCCGCCCAGCAGCAACAGCATCACCTACACCCCGCCGCTGACCGCGACCCCGCAGGACGTCGCCGGCTCCAGCTCCACGCAGTACGGGCCGTGCGTGTCGCTGAGCAACCCCGCCATCACCTCCGGCACCCGCACCGCCTCCGGACCCGCGCGGGGACTCAGCTGCCTCGAACTGCTGCGTAATGGGTCCGCCACCCTCACCATCACCTGGAACACCGGCCAGACCTCGACCATCTCCTTCAACTACACCGTCAACATCGTGGGGGCCGCCATGGTGGTCACCTATACCGGCACGGTCACCTCCGGCCTGTTCGCCGGCAGCACCGTCCTCCAGGTGAACACCAATCCGGCCACCGACGTGCTGCTGTGCACCCTTGGCCTGGGAACGGTCCCCAGCACCTACGCCCTCGTGACCCTGGAGATCACCTCACTCTGACCCACCGTCCCCGAGGCCGTCCCGCCCCCGGTCCCGCGCGGTCGACCAGAGCAGGGCCGTGCGGTCGGCAACGCCGCGGGCGATGCCCGCCGGGACGTGGTCGAGGCGTGAGCGGCGAACACCGCACCCCGAAGCCGTCGACTCCGCCAAGCGGGATCCGGACAACCCCAGCCCGCCAACGTCCGGATCCGCATGGCGGACCACCGGCACCCTGCACCGCAGCCGCCCACTTCCGGCTGACCAACCCCGTGATCGGAGAACCAGACCCGAACAACCCGGCAGGCAGTTGACCGGACCCGACCTTGGAACAGCAGGTCACCAGGCTCACGCTGCGCAGGGTTCACGCAGAACGGACAGTTGTCCGGCCCTGTTCGGGACTGGTCGGCGGATGCCGGAGTACGAGCTGGGCGAACGTGGTCGGGTTGGCAGCCCGGCCAACGCCCATAGCTTGCGTGGTGGGGCTCCGGTGCCGAACCCGCCAGGTAGGTCCGAACAACCGGACCTGTCGGGTGTTCGCCCCTACCTGGCGGACCACAGGTCAGACGGTCGCACCTCCGCCAACATCACCCGGAACGGACGCCCTGTTCTGTTCGGGCGAAGATGGCGGTGTTCGGGGGGTAGTTGACCGTGGTGGTGTCGGTGTCGGGAGGTACTTGTCGGGACCCGTGAGGCGATTTCCCGTCCAGCCGGAACCGGCGGAGTTCGGGCCGCACGGCGGTGGCGACAAAGGGCCGGACGTCCTGCACGGTCACCCGCTTGGTCCTGTCGGGACAGTCCGGGCGGGGCCATCCTCGGTGCCTGGTGCGGGCTCGCGCCCACACGGGGTGTCGGGTGCCGCCCGGATGGAGAGCGATGACGACCAAGTCGTCACGCATCGCCGCGGCCATGCTGATGACGGCCGTGTGCACCGTGGCGCTGCTCGTGCCGGGCCCGGCTGGGACGGCCTCGGCCGGGGTGCTGGACGTGACCTGCACCCCGCCCAGCAGCAACAGCATCACCTCCACCCGCCTCTGACCATGGCACCGCAAACCGTCACCATCAGCGTCACGGCGCAGTACGGGCCGTGCGTGTCGCCGAGCAACCCCGCCATCACCTCCGGCTCGCGCACCTACACCGGCCAGGAACCGGGACGGTCCTGCCTCGACCTGTTGGACAGCGGGTCCTTCACCTTCACCGTCACCTGGAACACCGGCCAGACCTCGACCGTCTCCGCCAACGACACCTCCACCATCGTGGGGGCCGCCCTGGTGGTCACCGCCACCGGCACGGTGACCTCCGGCCTGTTCGCCGGGAGCAGCGTCGTCCAGGTCACCACCGGGCCGGCCACCGACGTGCTGCTGTGCACCGCAGGACTGGGCACGGTCGCCGGTATCTACTCCCTGACCACCCTGGAGATCACCTCCCTCTGACCTCACCGTCCCGATGCCGCCCCATGCCGGTCCCGCGGTCGGCGAGTGCGGGACGGTGCGGTCCGGCGACCCCGCGGACGGGACCGGACGCGGTGTGGTCAAGGCGACGTCCGGCGGCACCTCCCACACGGAACGGACATGGGTCGCGAGGACGGCCGCGCAGACCGCAGCCACCTCGCCGGCGCACGACACCGAGCTGCGGCAGCGTGTCGGCAACCCCTCCGAAACCGTCGCCTCGTTCGCCCTCGACCGCCGAATCCGTCGGGTAGGTCTGAACAACCCGCCGGTCGGGTTGTTCAGACCTACCCGACGGGCCGCAGGCCAGGCACCTCCACCTCCACCAACTTCAAGCGGAACAGACAGCCCCGAGGGCGAAGACCGCCCGTTACGCGATTGGGCCGTGTCGGCTCTCCACCACGACGTGCGTGTCCTCAGGCCGCGCCGAGGGCGGCGAGCCGGACCTGGTCGCGTCCGCTGTGCTTGGTTTCGTAGAGGGCGGTGTCGACCGGGAGCAGCACGTCGGCCACCGTGGCGGCCGTGGTGGGGAAGGCCCCGGCGCCCACCGACAGGGTCAGGTCGGCGACGACGACCTCTTCGCCGGTGTAGTCGCGGGTGGTCACCCGCAGCACCGAGACCATCGCCCGGATTCGTTCCGCTGCCGCTGCCGCTCCGGTGGTGTCGACGCCGGACAGCAGCACGGCGAACTCCTCTCCACCCCAGCGGCCGACGAGGTCGGTGCCGCGCACGACGCGGCGGATGGCGTCGGCCACTGCGCGCAGCACGTCGTCCCGGCCAGGTGGCCGAAGCGGTCGTTGATGCGTTTGAAGCAGTCGAAATCCAGCATCAGAACGCTGGTTGTGGTAGATCGACTCCGGTCGTGGGGTGACTCTTACGGTGAGTGCCACCTTCGGGTTGGCCGGTTCGTGAATCGTCCACCGCGGCCGGGGTCGGTCCGACCGGCGTGACTTGATTTTTCGAGCGGCACAGGTCGCCCCCTGAACCGGCGCACGCGTGCCCACCCTGGGTGCGCGCCTTCTCCTGCACATCACACCCGCTTTGACCTCGGCGGGTGACCTCGACGAGGTGCGATCGCTGCTGGACCGGGTGTCGACCGGTTGCGGCGCCGCCACCCGACAACGCCGTCCGGCGACCGGCCACGGGTTGCCCGGCATGGTCGACATGCTCGTCCGCGAGACGGTCGCGCGGGTAACCCCGTGGCGGCGTTGGTCCCGAGCCACCGACGATGCGGGCGCAACCACAAGCGGTGCTGCGATGCGGCACGCGATCAGCGGTCGCATGTCGGGCTTT
This sequence comes from Actinosynnema sp. NPDC050801, assembly GCF_040673975.1. Classification (NCBI taxonomy): domain Bacteria; kingdom Bacillati; phylum Actinomycetota; class Actinomycetes; order Pseudonocardiales; family Pseudonocardiaceae; genus Actinosynnema; species Actinosynnema sp. NPDC050801. The sequence continues at coordinate 23,732 of NZ_JBFAQZ010000034.1, forward strand.
CCAGTCGACCTCGACCACTCCCCCGCCGGAGCGTTGTCCATCCGTCGCACCGGTCGCCTCTTCCGCACCGCTGGACGCGGGTTCAGGGCCGTTCGCGGTCCGCTTCGAGGATGCGGTAGTCCTGGGGGTCCCAGCCGGGTGACACGACGCAGGTGATCAGCACCTCCGCGGGCGCGGCCGGTTCGGCGGCCTGCCAGGTGCCCCCCGGGACCAGCAGGCAGGGCTGCTGCCCTCGGGCGAAGTCGTCGCCGAGGATGTGTTCCGAGGGGTCGGCGGGTTCCCCGGCACGGCCGCCGAGCAGCATCCGCAGGGGCGCCCCGCTCTGCCACAACCACAACTCGTCCGGCCGCACGACGTGCCAGCGGGAACGCTCGTCGGGACCGAGTGCGTACTGCAACGCGGTGGCACTCGCGCGCGGACCGGGATAGCCCGACGGGGTGAAGGTGGAGTCGGCCTCCCAGATCTCCCTGGCCCAACCGCCTTCGGGGTGCGGCAACAGGTCCAGTTGCCCGGCGATCGGCGGCCGGGGCGCGATCTCCACCACGGCACCCCTGATGTCCCGGCACAGGAAGCGGACCCTCGGGGCGACGCCGAAGTGCGGCTCCACCACCACGAACGGGCGTTCGTCGTCGGTCAGGCGGCTGTTGGCGTGGTCCAGCACGGCGTTGTCGTCGGTGAGGCCGACCGCGTCGGGGTGGTCGACGGTCTCAGCGGCGAGCCAGGACCGGTACGGCATCAGGTGCAGCATGGCGCTCTCCGGAGCTCAACGCGAAGCGAAGCTGAGTTGGTCGTCGTACTGGAGTTGCTCGGAGTCCTGTCGATCGATGGACACCTCCAGCGCCGCCAGCTTGGCGCCGGCGACGCGCCGTTGCACCTCCTCGGGCAGCGCGTGGACCGTCCTGGACAGGTGCGAGGCGTTCTGGACGAGGTACTCGATCCCCAGGGCCTGCGCGGCGAAGCTGATGTCCATCAGCCCCGGCGGGTGGCCGGCCGATGCGGCGGTGTTCACCGGGTACCCCTCCGCGAGGAGGAACCTCCGGTGGCCGCTGCTGTCGCGGTACTCCGTCACCAGCGGGAGGACGGTGCGGATCTCGGACGCGGTGTCGGCCAGGGTCGCGACGTCGATCTCGACGTTCCCGTGTCCGGCGTTGACGAGGGTCGCCCCGTCCTTCATCCGGGCGAAGTGCGACCCGGTGAGAACGTCGATGTTCCCGGTCGCGGTGATGAACAACTCCCCCACCGAGGCGGCCTCGTCCGCGGGCATGACCCGGAAACCGGACGTCACCGCCCACAGCGCACGCACCGGGTCGACCTCGGTGACGATGACGTCGGCTCCCCGGCGGGCGAGCGCCTTCGCTATCCCCCGCCCACACGCCCCGAAGCCCGCCACCACGGCGACCGACCCGCAGTACAGCGGGTTGACCAGGCGGGTGATCGCGTCGAGCGTGCTCTGCGCCGTGCCCATCTCGTTGTCGAAGAGCTGCTTGATCGGACTGCCGTCGATCCCGACCACTGGAAAGCGCAGACGCCCCTGATCCGCGAAGCGACGCAGACGCCGGACACCGGTGAGGGTGTGCACCGACGCGCCGAGAAGGCCCGGCACCAACTCCTCGCGCTCGGCGTGCAGGAGACCCAGAAGCCCGTCCGCCTCGTCGAGCACGACGTGCGGGCGGTGGTCCAACACGGCCAGCAAACGCTCGTGGTCGTCTCCGAGGTCGTCCGCGCCCGGAGCGAACACGGTCACACCGTGCTCACCGAGCCATCGCGCGACACCGGAGTCGGTCGACATGGGGTTCGACCCGCACACCACCAGGTCCGCGCCCGCGTCGCGCAACGCCAGCAACAACGGGACCGTCGAGGCCAGCAGGTGCACGTTGGCCGACACGCGGTACCCGGCAAGCGGCCGCTCCGAACCGAAGCGTTCACGGAGCATTCGCATCACCGGCATGTCGCGGTCGACCCAGGAGATCACTTCCGCGGTGCGGTCGGAAGAACTGCTCATCACGCTCCCCATTACGCCCCGAACGACATCGTGTTCAGCCGCTCGATCGTCTTCCCCGTGTCGCCCCGACGCAAGTTCAGGTCGGCACGATCACTCGTGCGCCGCATGATTATTCCTATTTATTCGCAGGCACCCACTCACCGTCACCCGCACGCGCAACCGGTCACCACATGGTGAACTCGCCTACTCTTAGCGGGTGACGAAAGTCGAGCTGGTCGCGGAATATCAAAGATCACTTTCCGTTGTCACGGTTCGGCGAGATCGTTCCCGCTCTTGTGTTGATCACCGGGTGCAGGGAAAGCTGCTCAGCGGCACGCACCGTCCGACTGAAAGGCAACCGGCATGCGAAGCGCATCACGAGTGACGGCAGTCCTCATCCTCGCCCTCGCCACCGTCTCGACCGCCCCGACCTCGGCTGTCGCCGAGGACAGCAGGGCGCACGGCACCTTCTACTACGTGGACCTCGTGGGCGGCAATCAGCAGGTCCAGGATCCCGAGATCGGCGAATGCCACCTCGTGTCCACGCTGGGCACCAGCGTCTACAACGCCACCGACACCACGGTCACCCTCTACACGGACACCAGTTGCGCCGTGCTCGCCAACCCGGTGCCGCCGGGCAGCTCGATCACGTTCCTGTTCAAGTCCTACCGCTTCCTGTGATCCCACCCCCGGATTCGTCTCGACGGCGTCGGGATCCATCTCACGCGGACCCGGGTCACGTCCGACTGGAATATTTCCGGTGACCGGAGAATCATTCCAAACGGATCCGACTCTCCCCTCGAGCGGGAATTTGTCCGCACACATCGAATATAACGTTTCAGCTGCGGTGAACCCTGGGCGCTTGTGTATTGGAAACGGGCAGCGCACTCTCGGAGTGCATCACGGCGAAACGATGATTTTACAAAGTAGCGCACAATCAGGGCAGGTGCGACAGGGGCCGGCCATTGTGTTCGCCTGTGCGGTGCGTTCGAAGTCCCTGGCCGTCATGTGTCGACGCCTTCATTGAACCCGCAGAGACCCGTCCGGTACCGGCCGTGACCTTGCGCGAAATCCGCCGGACCCAAAGAAATGACTGCCCATGACAGCGGAGAACCCACTCGCGGTCCCGCACCGGGACCAGGACGGAAGGTATGAGCGCGGCCTGGACACGGCGAACGAGCTGGCCGGGCACGAGGCCGTGCGGAAGTTCCTCGACGACCTGGAGCCGATCAGCGGGAGCACCGCGCGCCTGGTCGTCGAGACCGTCTTCGGGACGCTCCACCACGAACCGGGCCTGGATCACCGCGAGCGGGAGTTGGTGACGCTGACGGCACTCGCCGTCCTGGGCGACACCGAGAAGGAGCTGAAGCTCCACCTGGCGATCGCGCACCGGATCGGCATCCCTCCCTCGTCCGTCGTCGCGTTGTTCGCCCACGTCAGCGCGTACGCCGGGTTCCCCAGAACGCTGAACGCCCTTGCCGTCGCCAAGGCCTTCTACACCGATCAGGGGCTCCTTCGGCCCGACGAGCAGTAGTTCGACGTTGTTCGCCCTCAAGAAAGTGAGCACTCATGACTCCACGTCTGGCGGTGCTGTTCCCCGGCCAGGGCGCCTACCTGCCCGGGATCCTCGCTGATCGAGCACGGCACTTCCCCAAGGCGGTCGAGACACTGGAGACGATCGACGCGGTGGCTGCCGAGCACGGCTTCGAGCCCGTGGCACCGTTGGTCCTGGAACGGGAAGCGGCCCCGCTGGACGAGCTCCTCACCAAGAACAGCGACCAACTGGACCTGGCGATCTACGCCATCAACGCGGCCGGTTTCGAGGTGCTGTCCGGGCTCGGACTGCGGGCCGACGTCCTGGTCGGCCACAGTTTCGGCGAGTTCGCCGCGCTGTCGGCCGCGGGAGCGGTGTCGGTCGCCGACGTCGCCCGCATGGCGTGCACCCGGACGGAAGCCTTCCGCCGCTCCGACCCGGCAGAGGGCGGACTCCTCGCGCTCGACGCACCCGCGTGGCGCACCGAGCACCTCGTGGGTTTGCTCGACGATCCCGGACTCCGCTTGGCCATCGACAACGGCCCGGGACAGACGGTCGTCTCCGGCCCGCTGGAGTCCCTGCGGGCGGCGGAAGCGGTGGCGACCGGCCTGGGCTTGCGCGCCACCCGGCTGCGGGCCAAGTACGCCTTCCACAACCCGGTGCTGAACCTCGCCGCGGACATCTTCCGCGAGTCCACGGCGGACGTGCGGCCGGCCGAGCCCCGGGTGCCGGTGTTCTCCCCGATCCTGGGCCGGCACGTCCGAACCGTCGCGGACGTCCGGGAGGTGATCGCCCGGAACATGGTGGCACCGGTGCGCTTCTACGATGCGTTGCTCTCCTTGTTCCGGTCGGGCACCACGGCGTTCATCGAGGTCGGTGCGCGCCAGGCGCTCACCGGCATCGTCAGGTCCTCGCTGCCCACGTCCGCGCGCGCACTCCCCCTGCTGCCCAGCCGCGGTGACGTGGAGAGCATCACCGCCGCCCTCGACGACGCGGGGTTCCCGGTGACCCGGCGCCCGCTCCCCGCCGGGCCCGGCCCGGACGAGGCCGGCGCACCCGATGCACAGGGGTCACCGCAGGCGGTGGTCCCCGCCGATCGGGAATCGCCGCCAACCCGCGCCGACGTGCTTGCCGAGCTGGCCGACATGTACGCCGAGGACCTGGGCTTCCCGGTGGAGATGCTGTCCTCCGACATCGACCTCGAAGCCGATCTGGGCGTCGACTCCGCCAAACAACTCGCACTGTTCCAACGGGTGCGCGAGCAGTACGGGCTGGCCGAACCACCGGCCGAGCGGAGGGTCCGCGCGACCACGCTGGAGAAGATCGCCGAGTTGGTGGCGGAGCAGCGCCGATGACCGCGCCGAGCGAGGCCGCCGACCTGGTCGCCGTGGTGGGCATGGGCGTCGCGGTACCCGGCGCCTGCAGTCCTGGTGAGCTGTGGCGAACGGTCAACGGCGGGCGGGACGTCTTCAGCGAACCGGGGGACCGCTTCGAGCTGAGCCGCTTCTGGTCCCGGGACCGGCAGGAGCCGGACCGGACCTACGCTCGCCGCGCCGGCTACCTGCACGACTTCCGGCCCCACCCCGCTCTGCTGGAGGCGGAGAAGGACGCCGGTCCCGGCCGCGATGAAGCAGTCCGCTGGTTGCGGCACACGGTTCTGCAAGCGCGGTCCGGTGTCCGGGTCGAACCCGGTTACCGCTGCGGCGCCTACGTCGGCGCCTGGCCCGGGGGCAGCCAGAGCCTCGTCGAGTCGGTGCTCGTGGAGCTGCTCGCCCGATCGGCGTCGGACGAGGAGGACGTGGAGAGGGTCCGAGCGGCCTTGCTCGCGCACTACCGGCACGCGGTGACCCTCGATCGGGCCGCCGGCCCCGACGCTGTGGTGCGCCGTGCCTTCGCGGGGCTCACGGAGCGGGTGGCCGAGTCCTTTGTCGTCGACACCGCGTGCGCTTCCTCGCTCTACGCCGTCGATCTGGGCAGCAAGGCCCTTCTCGCGGGTGAGTGCGAGATCGCCTACTGCGGTGGCGTCAACGTCGTGGATCCGACCATGGCGGTGATGTTCGCCAAACTGAGCGGTCTCTCCCCGCGCGGGCGTGTCCGGGCGTTCACGGGAGCCTCGGACGGAACGCTGTTCAGCGACGGCGCCGGGCTGGTGGCGTTGAAGACGTTGCGGAGGGCACGCGAGGACGGCGACACCGTCCTCGGTGTCCTCCTCGGTTTCGGCGGTGCCGCGGACGGCCGCGGCAAGTCCATCTCGGCGCCCAACCCCGCCGGTCAGCGACGGGCCATACTGCGAGCCCGGACGGTCAACGGGGTGAGGCCGGACCAGGTCGACTGGGTCGTCGCGCACGGGACCGGCACACCGGCAGGCGACGGCGTCGAGTCACAGGTGCTCACGGAGCTCGGTCCCGACTCCGGTCAGTGGTGCAGCAGCAACAAACCGGTGTTCGGCCACACAGGGTGGAATGCCGGCGTCCTCTCCCTGATGCACGCACTGCTGGCCCTGCGCAACGGCTGGATACCCGGGCAGCTCGGCGCGGAGGACCCGGAGGGCCGGACGAGTGGCGCGCGGGTCCGGGTCCCGGGCAGAGCCGTGCGTTATCCGCCCAGGCAGGACGAGCCTCGCACCGTCGGCGTATCGGCTTTCGGCTTCGGCGGGACCAACGCGCACCTGCTGGTGGCCGATCGCGTCGCCGCCGGGGGTCTGCGCTCCGGTCCGCCGGTCCGGCCGGACTCCGGGCAGCTGGTGCTGGTCGCCTGGTCGGCCCACCTGCCCGGCGAACCGTCCACCACGTCGGTCCGCGACTGGTTGCGCGGCACGGCGGCTCCGCCGGCGGCCGGCTTCCCCCGGCCCTACCCCGCGCCCGCGCCCGCCGACGTCCGGATGCCCGCGCGCACGATACCGGTCATCGATCCCTGTCAGCTGATGGCGCTGCAGGTCGCGGCGCGTTTCGCCGCGGAGCACGGTGAGGTGTGGGCGGATGTCCGGGAGACCACGGGAGTGATCGCCGCGCACACGGGGATGCCACACGGACTCGTGGGCACGGCGGTGCGCTGCTACGCCCACGACGCGACCTGGCTGCTCGACCGGCACGGTGCCGACCCGGCCTTCTCCCACGTGGCGCAGAACCTGGAGAAGACCCGTCAGCGGTTCCCGGCGACGACCGAGGACTCGCAGGCAGGCGTGCTGCCGAACGTCATCGCCTCCCGCATCGCGACCCGCTACGACCTGCACGGTCCGTGCATGGTGATCGACGCCGGAAGGGACGGCACGCTCGCGGCACTGCGGGTGGCCCACCGCTACCTCAGGACCGGTGAACTGGATCTCGCGCTGGTCGTCGCCGTCAACGGCAACGGGAGCACCGAGAACGCCGTCCTGTCGGGGCTCGGGCCGGCGCCGCTGGGCGAGGGCGCCTTCCTGCTGGCCGTGACGACGGACCACACCGCCCGAGAGCGGGGACTGCCGGTTCTCGCCCGGTTGTCCTTCGACGCCGCCCCGCCGGAACGGCCACCGGCGACAGAAGGCCGCAGTTACCTGGCGGCCGATCACGCCCTGGCCCTCCTGCGTGCTGTGGAGCGCGGAGCCCTGCCCGTGCGGTTGCCCGCCGAGCACCAGGACACGGCCCTGCTGGCCGAACCGGCTGTCAAGGCGCACCCCGAGCACGAGGACGGCGGACCTGAGCGTCTCACCCTCCGCTACCGCAAGCAGCTCGTGGCAGCGCCCGGCCACAGCGAGGCCGGCATCCCACCGCCACCGTCGCTGCCCCGCCGCGGCGTCGTGCTCCTGGCCTCACCGGGTGTCGGCGTCGCGGTCCGCGACGACCTCCACGACAGTGACTCACTCGTCCTGGACCTGCCGGACAGCAGCGGCGGGCCCATGTCGGCGGCCTCGGTGGACAGGATGCTCACCGCGGTCGACTCGGCAGCCCCCCACCTGACGGTGCTGGGAGACCTGGCGACCCTCTCCGTGCCACACGCCCTTGCCCTGCACGACGCGGTCTTCCTCATCACCCAGCGCCTCTGGTCGCGTTGGCAGCCGGAGAGCTCGCTGGCCGTCCTGCTGGGCGGCGCCCCGGGCGACCGAACGGCGCACCCGGCGGCCTCGCTCTTCGACGGGTTCGTCAAGAGCCTGCGTTGGGAGCGCCCGGGCACGGTCGCGTTCACGCTCACCACCGACGAGCCCCTCGCACCCGGCCTGCTCACGCGCGTGGCGCGGGAACGCGCCGTCCGCCCGCTCCCGCCTCCCGCCCTCTCCTACCTCCAGGGAAGGCGTTGGACCGAAGCACTGCACCCGGTTGCCCTCGCGTCCACCGGCCCGTCCCCACAACTGCCGCTGACCGACCGATCCGTCGGTCTGGTCACAGGCGGGGCGGGCGACATCGTCCAAGCCCTGCTCGACGCCGTGGCACAGCACGCCCGACCGACCCTGTGGCTCCTGGGCCGCACCGAGGAGGCCCTGCCGTCGGAACTCGAAGGCATCGGAGGCGAACGGCTCACCAGCACCCGCGCCGACCTCATCCGCCGCCTCCGCGACAGCCTGCCCGGACTGGCCCCGAAGTCGGTGATCGCCCGCGCGGACGCCCTGCTGAAACAACACGGGTTGCACCTCGCACTGCGGGCGCTCAAGGACCGGTTCGGTGAGGAGCGGGTGCACTACCTCGCATGTGACGTGCGGGACGAGGACTCGGTCCGGGAGGCGGTCGGACAGGTGCTGAGTGCCGAGGGGCGGGTCGACTTCGTCGTCCACGCCGCCGGCCAGGTGGCCTCGACGCTGCTGGAGAAGAAGAGCCTCGACGTGTTTCGCGCGGTACGGGACACCAAAGTGCTCGGCCACCTGAACATCAGGTCGGCGCTGGGCCCGGGGCAACCGTTCCTTTGGTGCAACATCGGCTCGTACTCGGGATCCGCCGGCGCGCCCGGCGACACGGACTACGCCTCGGGCAACGCCTACCTGGAGGCCACCGCGGAGACCGCCGCGGGTTTCCGGGAGATCACCGTCGGCTTCACCATGTGGCGCCAGACGGGCATGGGATCCGGCGCCCTGTACCAGGAACACGTCTCGCGTCAGGCGCGGTTCACCCCCATATCGACGGCCGAGGGCACCGCGCAGTTCCTCGACGAGCTCGCGGCCGCGTCCCGCGCGGGGGGCACGGCGGTCTACCTGGGGAGCACGGAACGAGACCGACTGCGGCACCAGTTCCCGGGCTTCGTGCACGACGAGCCGCCCGCACGTCCGGCGAGCCGTCTGTGGCCGTCCTGGCGGTCGTCACCGCAGGACCCGGGCTCCAGCGGGGAGTGGGCCCTCCCCGTGGCCCCGGACCAGGAACCCCACCTCTACGACCACCTGGTCAGCGGCAAACCGACGGTGCCCGCGACGTTCATCCTGGACATCGCCGCGCAGGCGGCGGAAGCGCTGGTCCCGGGAACGTTCGCCACCGGGTTCCTGGACGCCCGGTTCGACGCCTTCATCCGTCCGTTCAACCGGAGCAAGCCCGCCCCCTTGCGCATCAGGGCACGGGTGGCGCAGCGCCGGTCCGGCGACGAGCCGAGGACGGCCGTGGCGGTGAGCATCCACTCCGACACCCTGGGCCCGGACGGCCGGATGCGACCGGGAGGACTCCGCCACTTCGAGACCAAGGTGCTGTTGTCCGGTTCTCGGCTGCCGGACGCCCCTGCGTGGGACCCACCCGCCCAGGTCGATCCCGTACCCGCCCGGGACCCGTACGCCGTTGCGGAGGCCCCGGTGTCGCTGCGCGGTCCCTTCCGCAACCTCTCGGGCTGCGTCGTGGACGGCTCCTTCGCGCGCGGCACTTGGACCCCCGAACTGGCTGGGTACCCCGGACTGCGGACGATGACGACACCGGCACTGCTGATGTGTGCCGCGCTGAGGACGTCCGCCCTGCGTCCCGCCGGTGCACGCGACCACCCCCTGTTCGTGCCCCGCTCGGTGGCGCGCGTGCACCTGCACACCCACGGCGCCAACGACCACGACCTGCTGCTTCGCCACGGGCACGGGCTCGTGGTGTCGGTCGGTCCGGACGGCGTCCACCGAGCCGTCACCCCCACCGGCCGGGTCCTGCTGGAGATGTCCGGTGTCGAGCTCGCGGAGATGGCGACATGACCGGGCCCACCGAAGCCCTGGCAGGCGCGTACTGCGTCGTCACCGGCGCGACCTCGGGCATCGGCAAGGAGATCGCCCGGGGACTCGTCACGGCGGGCGCACACGTGCTCTTCATATGCCGCGACCGCGCGCGGGGCGAGGCGACGCTGGCCGAGCTGCACCGGGAGAACCCGTCCGCCGCGGTCCGGATGCTCGTGGCCGACCTCTCGGCTCTGCGGGACGTGCGCAGGGTGGCCGAAGAGGTGCACCGACACCTGCCGCACCTCGACGTCCTGGTCAACAACGCCGGCACGCACGACCTGCGCCCCGAGGTGAGCGCCGACGGGTTCGACCGGATGATCGCCACCAACCACCTGGGCCCCTTCCTGCTGACCAACCTCCTCGTCGACCTGCTGGAGCGGGCAGCACCATCTCGCATCGTGATGGTCGCCTCCGAATCGCACCGCAGCGTGCTGCACCTCGATCCCCGGACCTTCGCCGAACCGGGCTCCTACGGTCCGGTCGGCTCCTTGTCCGTCTACGCCCGCTCGAAGCTGCTCAACGTGCTCGTCACACAGGAGATCGCGCGCAGGTGGACCTCACGTGGGATCACCGCCAACGCCTTCTGCCCCGGCCTGGTGTCCACCGGGCTCGTCCGGAACATCCCGATGGGCGCGCGCCTGTTCTCCCTGGCCGCACGGACACCGCTCGTGCGCAACGCCCGTCAAGGCGCCGAGCACGCCCTGCGGCTCGCCGGTGACCCGCTTTTCACCGGCCGGAGCGGCGGCTTCCACTCCACGACGCCGGGAGCCGCTCTCCTGCCACCGTCCCCGCACCGTTTCCGGACCGGCCTGCAACGCGCCGTGTGGGAGCGGTCCGAAGAACTGGTGGGTCTCTCATGACCCGCCCGTCCCAGGAGCACAGCACACGCGACACCGCCCCCGGAGGAGCGACCATCCACGGAACCAGGCCGATAGCCGGGTGGTCCTCGCCCAGCCCGATGAACGGCACGGACACGCTCTTCTGGCGCATGGGGACCAACCCCCTGACCCGTCCGCACGTCACCTGGCTCTGGTACCTCGACAGCACCCCGGACTGGGACGCCTTCCTGGCCGGCTGCCGGTGGATCGTCAGGAGACTCCCCCGACTCACCCACCGGGTGGTCGACACACCGTTACGCGCCGGCACCCCGGCGTGGACGCCCGACCCGCACTTCCGCCTCACCCGGCACGTCCACCGGATGCGGCTCCCGGAGCCGGCGAGCCTGCGCGACCTCCTCGAACTCGTCGAGTGGCGCAACAACGCGGACTTCGACCCCCTGCACCCGCCCTGGGAGGCCACGCTCGTCGAGGGCTACCACCAGGACCAGGCCGCGATCCTCCTCAAGTGGCACCACAGCATCGGCGACGCGGTCACCATCGTCTCGGTCATGAACGGACTGCTCCCCGATGCGGCACCGACGGACCTCCCCCGCCGGCCGCGGCCCACCGACGAGCACACCGTCCGGCGAACGGCTCCCGTCACGCGCCTCCCGTTGACCTCCGCGGCCCACGGCGTCATCGACGGCACGAGAGCGCTCCTGCGGGAGACCACGCGGTGGCTGACGACACCGCGCGCCGCGGTGGACGGGGCCCGCCTCGCCGGCCGGGCGGCCGCGCACCTGCTCCAGCCCGTGAGGCGATCACCCCTCCTGCGCAAGCGCAGCTCCGCGATTCGCTGCGGCATGGTCACCGTTCCCCTGGCGGACCTCAAAGACGCCGGCAAGGCCGCCGGTGTGTCCGTGACATCCGCCTACATCTCAGCGGTGCTGGGCGCGTTCCACCGCTACCACGACTATCACGGGGTGAGCCACGACAGCGTGCCGACTCTGGTGCCGGTCAACATACGCAAGCCCTTCGAGACCGGCGCGGGCAACATCGTCGCCTCGGTGCGCATCGCGGGGCCGATCGGCGACATGCCGGCCCCGGCGCGCATGGCCGCCGTGCACTCCGCGATCACCGAGGCCCGCGACGCCCTCGTCCGGGAGGTGCACACCACCCTGGCCGACCTCGGATCCTGGGTTCCGGGCCTGGTCCACCGGTCGCTCCTACCCCCTTTGCTGCGGAGCGCGGTCGACATCGTGGTCACCAGCGTGCCCGGGTTCTCCCGCACCACCTTCGCCGCGGGCGCCCACGTGGTGAACGCGGTGGCCTGGGCTCCCCGAGGTGGTGCCGCGGCCAACATCTCGATGGCCTCGCACGACGGGACGTGCGCGATCGGGACCAACCTCGACCCGGCCGCCGTCACGGACACCGGCCTCTTCCACCACTGCCTGGAGCAGAGCCTGCGCGAACTGGTCACCGGCTGATCCACCCGAGATCCGACACATCCCGACCGACGAGCCGACAGGAGGCCGGAGCAGTGGGTCTGCCCCTGGAACAGGAACTGCGCGCGGAGAGGCACCGGCTGATCGTCACCCTGGATCAGCTGTCCGACGACGCATTCGAATCCGGTCGCACGTTGTGCGCCGAGTGGTCGCCGCGGGACGTCCTCGGGCACCTCCTGGCGGTGGACGACGTCGCTGCCTCCTACCTCCCCTACGGCCCCTTCTTCCACGCCGCCAACCGAAAACAGGTGGAGCGGGCCCGCCTGCTGCCGCGGAGCCGACTGATGACACGCGCCCGGACGTGGGCGGACCGGCCGTCCCTGTCCAGCCGGATCGGCGCCGTGATCACGCTGGGGGACCTTGCGGTCCACCATCAGGACATCGTGCGGGGACTGGGAATGCGCCGGGACCTGCCGGCCACCGTGCCCACGTTCATCCTCTGGGACGGAGCGTTGCTGAGCCTGAGCACCAACCTGAGGATCCTGCGGTACCGGTGCGTACCCACGGACGGCTATCCCGGGCTCGGAGCCCGCTCACCGTGCGCGCGGGAGGTCCGCGGCACCAGGGAGGCGCTCGGGATGTGGCTCGCCGGGCGGGATTCGGTGACGGACGAGCTGGTCTTCGACTGACCGTGGCCTCTGTTCGAGGAGTCCCGGGCGCCGAGCTCGGCGCCCGTCGCACAGTTCGAGGAGGATTCGCATGGACGACCGGCGGCCGACCAGGCGGCGTGTTCTGGTGAACGGGCTCTCCACCCTCTTCTACGAGGCCGGAGAAGGCCCGGTGGTCCTGCTGGTGCCCGGTGTCGCGACCGACCCGCAGGACTGGTTCCCGGTCATGGGTGAACTCGCCCTGACACACCGGGTCGTCGCGCTGTCGTTGCCCGGCCTAGGCGGCACCAGCCCGCAGCGGGACGTGCGCCCCGCCGCGGTGGCCTCGTTCGTCGCCGACTTCCTCGACGTCCTGGGGGTGGAGTCCGTCATCGCGGTGGGCCACTCCTACGGCGGCCACGTGGTAGCCGAACTGGCCCTGCAGAATCCCCGTGCGGTCAGCAGACTGACGCTGGTCGACGCCTCCGGCCTCGGCCGGGCGGTCCACCCGATCGCCATCGCGCTGGGCATGCTGCCCGAGCGCGCGGCCGACCTGGCATCCGCCTTCGTCTCCCTCCCCGGCGGCGCCGCCACCCTCGCCCTCTCGAGCAACCTGCTGCTCCGGCAGCCCTGGCGCATCCCGGTGATGACCTGGGCGGCCCAGTCCCGGCTGGCCCGGTCACGACAGGCACTGCGAACCTCGTTCGAGGTGTTCCGCCAGTGCGCCGGCATCACCGGCCAGCGCGACGACCTCACCGTGGTCGACCGCCTGCACCGGATCGACGTGCCGACCCTGGTGGTCTGGGGAGGCCTGGACCAGCTCCTCCCCGTGTGGCAGGGCTGGGCGGCCGCACGCCTACTCCCGGACGGCCGCCTCACCGTCCTGGCGGGCGCCGGGCACGTGTCCTACCTGGACAGCCACGAGGAATTCGTGGACGCACTCGGTTCCTTCGTCCGCGACGACCTGGAACCCGCCTCGCCGAACGTCCGCAGGAACACCGTTCAGGGAGGACTCCCGTGAACGACGACGCCCCGGACGACGAGGCGCCGCGCAAGGTGGCACCGACGCGCGGACTCAGCCTGGTCACGGATGAGGGCCGGCCGGCTGGTGGGGGAAGCCCGCCCGCCTACGACGTCCAGGGCTGGAACTGCGACACGTCGAACGTCCCCCACCGCGCACGGCAGTACCTGCCGCGGAGCAGCGACCGCCATCCAGCCGCGGACCCCGCCCTTGTTCCGAGCCCGCGCACCGTCGTCCGGCATCCGCCGGACAGCGCGACCAAGGAGGTATCCGGTGTCCCCACGCCGCCCGGTCCGCATCGCCGGCTTCTCCGGGAGCATGGGCGACAGATCCTCCGCCTTTCACGACGCCGTCCACGGGGAACCCGTCGACGTGCTGGTCGGCGACTCGATGACCGAGTTCGTGGAGTCGATGGTGGCAGCCCGCTTCCTCGACGACCCGGAGGAACACCGCCGGTTCTTCTCCCCGCTGTTCGCGGCACAACTGCTGCCCGAGCTACCCGCGCTGGCCGACAAGAAGCTGAAGGTCGTGACCAACGCCGGCGTGCACAACCCCCGCGGGCTGGCGGAGAAGATCCGTCAGGCGGTGCAGGCGGGTGGTGTGGACCTGCGCGTTGCCTGCGTCACCGGCGACGACCTGTTCGAGGAGGTCGACCGGCTGGTCGCCGAAGGGCAACTGGTCAACACCGACACCGGCGAATCCCTGGGCAGCAGCGAACGGCGTCTGCTGGCGGCTGACGCCTACCTGGGAGCCTGGGGTGTCAAGGCGGCACTGGACGCGGGCGCCGACATCGTCATCACCGGCAGGGTCGCCGACGCCTCCCTGATCAGCGGTGTGGCCGCCTGGTGGCACGGGTGGGAACGCGACGAACTGGACAAGATCGCGGGTGCCGTCGCCGCCGGGCACATCATCGAGTGCGGCCCACAGGCCACCGGCGGCAACTTCTCCGGCTTCACCACCGTGCCCGACAACACCGTCCTGGGATTCCCCATCGCCGAGGTCGCCGGCAACGGTGACTGCGTCATCACCAAAAGGGCCGACGAGGGCGGCACCGTCACCGTCGACACGGTCACCGCCCAGCTGGTCTACGAGATCCAGGGCCCCCGGTACCTCAACCCCGACGTCACCTGGCACGTCGACTCGGTGACGGTCACGCAGGAAGGACCGGACCGGGTACGCGTGATCGGCGCGAAGGGCAGCGCGCCCGTCGGGACCACCCGGGTGGGAATCCATTTGCACACCGGTTATCGCGGGTCGATGTGGTACTTCCCGACCGGACTGCAGATCGACGAGAAGGTGGAGATGCTTCGGCGGCAGGCCGAGATCGCCGCCCAGGACAACGACGTGGAGCAGCTACGGCTGTCGGTCTGCGGCCGGGCCGCAGCCGACCCGGCCGACCAGTGGCAGGCCACCGTCCCGGTGAAGGTGACCGTCGCCGGGACCACCGCGGCACACGTCGAAGGCTTTCTCACCCAACTCAACTCCTTCTGGCTGGGCAGCTTCCCGGGCTTCTACATCGAGGTCACCGAGATCTTCCCCGGCGTCCAGGCCCGTATCGACTACTGGCCCGGCCTGCTCCGCCAGGACAGCCTGCGACACCAGGCACACCTGCCCGACGGCCGAGTCGTGGACATACCTCCCCCTTCGGGGGTCCAGCCCTACGAAGGACAGCCGGCAAGTACCCGCACACCACCGGCCGACCTGGCGTTCTTCGGCCCGACCGTTCGGCGTCCCCTCGGCGACGTCGTGCACGCACGCGCCGGAGACAAGGCGGGCAACGCCAACCTCGGCGTCTGGGTGAGCCACGACAACGCCTACCCCTGGCTGTTGTCCTTCCTCACCGCCGACCGGCTCGCCGAGCTGCTCGCGAGCCCCGCGGTGATCACCATCGAACGCTACGAACTGCCGAAACTACGCGGTCTCTGCTTCGTCCTGCGGGGTTACCTCGCACCCAGCAGCTCCGCGGGACTGTCACTGGACCAACTGGGCAAATCACTGGGCGAATTCCTGCGGGCACGCCATGTCGACGTTCCCGCCTCGCTCCTGCCGCCGCAGTCCTGATCACGGACCACCCTGTCCGGGGTGCCGGACATGCCATCGCCGGACCGCACATCGCCGAACGGTCGCGCAACCACCAACAGGGGAGGACATCCGTGAACGACGACACCGAACGCGAGGAACGGCACGGAGTCGTCATCGTCGGCTCGGGTGTGGGCGGGAGCATCGCCGCTTTCCGCCTCGCCGAGGCCGGCGTGGAGAACGTCGTCCTGGAGCGGGGCCGGCGCTGGCCGGTCACGCCTGCCGGCGACACCTTCCCCGCGTTCCCCTCCCTGGACCGCCGACTGGTGTGGCTGGACGACGATTCCACGCCCCTGCCGCCGGCACGTGGCCCTCTGCTGTCCCTGCTCCGTCGCACGCTGTCGGCGGCGCTGCCGCGCTCCACCGGCCTGCTGGACGTGAACGTCCAGGACGGCGTCGTGATCCTCAGCGGCGCGGGAGTCGGCGGCGGAACACTGGTCTACGGAGGCGTGCTCGCCCAGCCGCGCCCCGGCCCCTTCCGGCGGTTGTTCCCGGCCGACCTGGACTACGACGAGCTCGACCGCGTCTACTACCCCCGAGCGCGCGAGCGCCTGGTGGCCGCCCCGTTCCCTGAGGACCTGTACGCCCTGAAGCCCTACGACTCGAACCGCCTGTGGAACCTCGCGGCGAACCGGTCAGGGCTCTCGGCCGAGACCATCGAGAGCAACTACGACTTCGACACCGTCCGGGGAGAACTCGACGGCACCGGGACAGCCTCGGTGGTGATCGGCCAGTACCACTTCACCGGCTGCAACAGCGGCGCGAAGATGAGCGTGGACCGCACGTACCTCGCACGGGCCGAAGCATCCGGCAAGACCACGGTGCGGGCGCTCCACCGGGTGACCCACGTGTCCCAGGATCGCATGGGCCTCTACCGCGTGGTCGCCGAGCGCCTGGACGAGAGCGGAACGGCCGTCGAGCGCCTGGTCTTCGTCTGCGACAGGCTGATCCTCGCGGCCGGGGCCCACACGCCGCGGATCCTGCTCACCGCACGCGAGACCGGTGCCCTGCCGCGGTTGCACGAGTCCATCGGAAAGGGCTGGGGATCCAACGGCGATCACCTGACCGTGATCAGGACCTCGTTGGTCCCGATCGGCGCACCACAGGGCGGCCCGCCGGCGGTTCTCGTGCGAAACTCAGACGGCACGGCCAGCCTGATGCACTCGCCCATGCCCTTCCCCGCGGGCTCAGGGCTGCTCACCTGCATCGGCATGGGCATCTCCGACCACTTCGGACAGTGGACCATGACGGCAGACGGCAAGACCAGGCTGAACTGGAAGGCCGATTACGACGCGACCTCCCGGAAGGCCGTGAACGGCCTTGTCCGCCACGTCGCGCGGTACATACCCGGCGGACACCCGGTGATACCCGGCAAGCCGACGCGCCCGGTCGTCGCGCATCCCGTCGGCGGCGTCATCCTGGGCAAGAGCACCGACACCTACGGCCGGCTGCGCGGCTACAGCGGCCTGTACTGCCTGGACGGCGCCCTGATGCCCGGTTCCACAGCCGCCGTCAACCCGGCACTGACCATCGCGGCGGTGGTCGAACGGTGCCTCGACGGGATCATCGCCGACTTCACCCGCGCTTCCCGATCCTAACAAAATGAATCACTGTGGTGGCGTCAAGCATGTCCGATGTGGATCAGTTTCGGTCGTGAGGAGGGTGAGGCGTCGCCGTTGACCGCCTCGGACGATCTGTGGGAGCGGGTCGAGCCGTTGTTGCCGGTGGTGCCGCGCAGGACCCGCGGCGGACTTCGACTTGCGCAGTAGGTGCGCCTGCGTGAACTCCTCGACGCTCACGATCGCCGGATGCGCAGGCTTGCGGGACCGCACGATCCGATCGGCGCTCGCTCGCCGGAAGCGGATCACGTAGCCGGCCGCCACGTCGTCAGGGTCGAGCAACATCTCTTGCCGCGCCCACCGCCCGAAGAACGCGAACCCGGTGTACCTCGGGTTGTCCAGGATCGCCCGGACCGTGCTGCCCTGCCAGCCGTCGGCCAACCGGTGCCGGTTCTGGTCCGGCCGCCGAGCAGACGGGCACGGAATCCCGTCCCGGTTGAGGCCCGTTGCGATCGCCCGGTCACCTCGACCGCTCACGTACTCGGCGAAGATCCGCCGCACAACCTCCGCCGACTGCTCATCTATGGCCAGCACCCGCAACCGGTATCCCTCACTCGCCTTCCTGGGATTCGGGTGCGGACCGCCGTCCACGACCACGTAGCCGTAGGGCGCACGTCCGCCCTGGTGCCGCGCCTCATTGACCACCTGGGCATCCATCGCGGCTCGGACGCGTGCCTGCACGTGCTGACGCTCGGACTCGCTCATCCCACCGAGCACGCTCATGAGCATCTTGTGTGACGGGTTCCGAGCGTCGAACTTGCCGCCCAGTTTCGGTACCCACAGCTCAGCGGAATGCGAGGCATCTTCGGAAATAGCGCCGATGTCCACCATAGCGGTGACGAGGGTTGCGGCCGGGGTGAGTGCTCTGGAACAACCTGGGTCATGGATGTAACCCGATCCGCCCTCACCCCGTCCGAATCCGTCCGGTACGGCCGCCGCTGCGACAAGGGCGAGAACACACCGGGGTACCCGTTCGTCCTGCCCGATCTGCGCGTGCCCTGGCCTGCGCGGACGAACCCGCACGTGGGTTCGGCGCGCAGGCACGCCAAGGACTGGGCTCGCGAGATGGGCATGCTGTCCGGTTTCGGCACGTGGAGCGAGGACACCTTCGACTCCGACGACTGGCCGCTGTTCGCGGCCCTGACCCATCCCGATGCCGACCGGGAGCAACTGCACCGGGTCAGCCTCTGGGACGTGTGCCTGCTCGCCCTGGACGACTACTTCGTCGCCGCCTACAAGGACACCCGAGATCCGGTCGGGGCCAGGGTGTTCGTCGAACGGCTCCGTGAGTTCATGCCGCTGGAGGGTGCGACCGCCCCTGTGCCGACCAACCAGGTGGAACGCGGCCTCGCCGACGTCTGGTCGCGCACGGCCCCGGACATGCCGCCGAACGTGCGCAGCCGGTTCCCGGACCACGTGATGGAGTTCGCCCGGGGCAACCTGTGGGAACTGGCCAACAACATCGGCAACCACGTCGTGGACCCGATCGAGTACCTCGACCAGCGCCGCAGCACCTCGGGGACCGAGCTGTCCACCAACCTCGCCGCGTACACCCTCGGGAAAGCCCTCCCCGCCGGGATCCTCCAGTCCGGCCCGATGTCCGCACTGGTCAACGCGTTCGCCGACTGCGTCGCGCTGCGCAACGACATCTACTCCTACCGCAAGGAGATCGAAGTCGAGCACGACGTCAACAACGGAGTGCTGGCCCTGCAACACTTCCTGCGCAGCGACCTGCAGCACGCCGTCGACTTCGCCCACGACCTCTACAACGCCCGGATCGCCGAATTCGAGCACATCGCCGCACATCTGCCCGTGTTCTTCGTGGAACAGTCGCTGAGCGCGGCCGAGCGGGACGGTGTCCTGCGGTACGTCAAGAGCCTCAAGGACTGGATGGCCGGCGACAACCAGTGGTACCGGATGACCGGCCGGTACACCCGGAACCGGGCGACATCACCGCGAACCCCGGCCCTCGGCGGCCCCACCGGCCTCGGCACGGCCGCCACCCGCATCGCGTCGCAACGGTGACACCTCCCGCCGTCACATCCGCACGTCAAGGCACTCGCGACGACTCCGCGACGACGTCTACGGTCGGTTCACCCTGCGAAAACAGAGCCTGACGGCTGGCGACGGCTCTGCCGTCCTGCCCGCAAGCAACCGGCCCGTTACCGTCGACCGGTACGGCCGGCGGACCGGCTCCCGCCCTGGGCGGCGAAGCTCGGCGTGTCGATGTCGCGACCGGTCATCATCGCCGTCCTCTTCGTGGTGCCGCGCCGGCACAAGCTCATGATCATTTCACGATGATCGCCGCACCGGTCCGCAGAGCGGTCCGGTGCAGCGGCGTGCCAGCCTGACGAAGCGCCAGTTCACCCTTTCGTGTAGGCGCCCTGAAGCTGGGGCGCGTAGGCACGGACGCGGCACCGCGTAGAGGATGTCGAGTGGTGCAAGCGTGAGCTGCGCATTCGTCAGTTGTGTATGCCGGACGGGAGGTCGGTGGACGTCCACGGACACACAGGCGCGCCTACCGGCGGATGGTCGCCGTGGTCAGAGTCGCCGTCGGCTGCGACTGCCACTGGATGCCGAGTCGGTGAAGGGCGTCTGCATGAGCACGAACGAGGGTGCCGCAAGGCAAGGCGAACTCACCGCCGAGCAGGAAGAAGACCTGGTCGAAGTGATGCTGCGCCACCAGGTCGGCATCGACCCCCACCACGTCGGCGCCGTGCTGGGCATGGCCGCCGTCGGCCTGGTCAACAGCACGTGGCGCAACAGCCCCGTAGAGGACTGGCACGCCGGCGACGGCCCTCTGAGCGACGGGGACATGCTGCGCGTCAACTCCCCCACCACCCACCGGGTCCGGGACATGATCCGGCGCTGGCGCACCGACTGCGGCATCGACGCCCACTCCCCCACCACCGCGCTGGACGCCCTCGACGCCGAGGCCGTCGACTGGCTCATGGGCCGGCTCTGCCGCTGGCTCATCGACCCGGACCGCAGGCTGCCCACCGGAGTCACACTGGCCGACATCGCCGGCGACGACCTCGACGCGTTCGCCGACCACGTCGCCAAAACACTGGGCACCGTCGCCATCCTCGCCGAGGAACACAGCGCCCGCTACGCGTTCTGGCGCGCTGCGGCACACGGCGGACTCGCCTGTCGCCACTGGTGGGGAACCCGGACCTGGCCCGGATTGGCCGACCGCTTCGTGGCCGCCTTGGACGACCCGACCGACCCGCACTGGGGAGCCGACGGCAAGCGGTTCTCCCGGCTGCCCGCCCGACCCGCCCGGATCAAGGACAACGGTGGGCTGCGCAAGTCATTGCTGCGACACCCTTGGAAACTGGACACGGCATCGGCGAACTACGTCGTCACCGCCGGCATCGGCTACATGCGCGACTCCATACCGCCACTGCCTGCGGCACCCTCATCAGGCGATGGTGGGCTGACGACGAAATAGGCCCGCTTCGACCGACGGTTTACCGGCGGGCCGATGACGTCGATGTAGGAGGTCGTGTGCCTGGATCGTCAGCGGGGCCCGGTGCAGGCGGGGTGTGTTCTGACAGGCGGACGGTCTCGTGCGTCCGTCCGGGCGATACGCGTGTCGAGGGCGGGGACGGTGGTCGGTCGTGCGGTAGACCGGGCTTGGTCAAGAGACCTGACAGGCTGCTCCGGAGGGCTGGGATGGTGGGTCCGGGTCAGGCCGTGCATCGCACGATCGTGGTGGTGGACGTGGAGGGTTTCGGTGATGCGCGCCGGACGCTGCCTCACCAGGTGGCGACCCGGGCCGGGCTATACCGGATGGTCGTCGAGGCATTAGGCGCGGCAGGGGTGCGGTGGCAGGACTGCCACCACGAGGACCGCGGCGACGGCGTGTTCGTGCTGGTCCCGCCCGAGTACGCCAAGGCGCCGCTGGTGGAGGTGCTGCCAGGGACATTGGCGGAAGCGTTGCGGGGACACAACGACGGCAACCCGTCCGCGCAGAACGTCCGGTTGCGGGTGGCGGTGCACGCCGGTGAAGTGGTCTTCGACCGGCACGGCGTGACCTCGACCGCAGTGACCACGACCTTCCGGCTGCTGGACGCGCCGCCGGTGAAGCGGGCACTGGCGGACTCGCCCGGCCTGGTCGCGCTGGTGGTGTCGCGCTGGCTGTTCGACGAGGTGGTCCGCCACTCCGCCGTGCTGGACCCGGCCACATTCCGACTGGTGCCGGTGGCGGTGAAGGAGGTCCGCGACACCGCCTGGCTCGCCCTGCCCGACCACCCCTACACCGCCGACCCCGGCGTGCTCGACCAGCAAGCGGGCCCGGCCGCACCCGACGGTGATGGAGTGGTGCCTCGGCAGCTGCCCGGGGCGCCGGCGCTGTTCGTCGGCCGCGAGGAGCACCTGGCCGACCTGGACCACGCCCTGACGCCCGTCGGCGACGACTCCGCCGCCGGGGCGACGGTGGTGATCTCGGCGTTGGGCGGCGCGGGCGGGATCGGCAAAACCTGGCTGGCGCTGCACTGGGCCCACCGCCACGCCGACCGGTTTCCCGACGGGCAGCTGTTCGTCGACCTGCGCGGCTTCAGCCCCGCCGACGACCCGACGGACCCGGCAGTGGCGGTCCGCGGCTTCCTCGACGCATTCGGCGTCGACCCCAGCCGCATCCCCACCGACCTCGACGCCCAGGCCGCGCTGTACCGCAGCCTGATCACCGACAAACGGATGCTGATCGTGCTGGACAACGCCGCCACCACCGACCAGGTCATCCCACTGCTGCCCGGCACCCCCACCTGCACCGTCCTGGTCACCAGCCGCCGCAAGCTCGCCTCGCTGATCGACCGGCACGGCGCCCGCCACCTGCAACTGGACGCTTTGTCCCGCGAAGAAGCCCGCGCCCTGCTGACCGAACGCATGGGTGTTGACCGCGTCACCGCCGAACCGAAGGCCGTTGATGAACTGGTGACGCTGTGCGGGGCCTACCCGCTGGCGTTGTCGATCACCGCCCGCACCGCCGCCACCCGACCCGCCATCCCGCTGACCGAGATCGCCGCCGAACTGCGCGACCTCGGCCTGGAAGCGCTGGACCACGACGATCCCGCCGCCGGCCTGCCCACTGTGCTGTCCTGGTCCCTGCGCCGACTCACCGACCAGCAGCGCATCCTGTTCGCCCTACTCGGGATCGCCCCCGGCCCCGACACCACCCCGCCGGCCACCGCCGCCCTCACCGGCCTGGCCCCGACCGCGGCGCGCAAAGCGCTGACGGCACTGGAGGACGCCTCGCTGCTGGAGCGACGACCGGGTGGCCGGTACGCGATGCACGACCTGGTCCGAGCCTATGCCGCCACCACCGCCCACACCCTGCCCGATGACGTAGGCACGACGGCCCTGGTGCGGGTGGCGGACTTCCACCTGCACACCGCCCACGCCGCCGAACGCCTCCTGGACCGCCACCGCACGCTTCTGTCACCCGACCCGCCCGTGCCCGGCATTCGCCCGCTCCCATTGGCCGACGTCGAGGCCGCGACAACCTGGTTGGAGGCCGAGCACGCCACCCTCCTGGCCACTCAACGCACCGCCGCCGCTCTCGGCCACCACCACGCCGTCTGGCACCTCGCCTGGAACCTGCACACCTTCCACAGCCGGCACGGGCACCACCACGACGATCTTGTGATGTGGCGGGCGGCCTTGGACGCCTCCGCACATCTGCCCGACCCCGCCACTCGCACCCGCACCTACCGGGCCCTCGGCCGCGCCTGCTCTCTGCTGGGCCAACACGAGGAGGCCATCGGACACCTGGACCAGGCCCTCGACCTGGCAGCACGCCACCACAACCCCACCGAACAGTCACACACCCACCGGCAGCTCGCGGCCGCCTGGGAACTGGTAGGGGACGACCGACGGGCTCTAGACCACGCCCGACACTCCCTCGACCTCTACCGCGCACTCGACCGGCCGGTGTGGGAAGCCTGCGCGCACAACCAGGTGGGTTGGTACGCCGCGCGCCTGGGCGAGTTCGACACCGCCCGCGACCACTGCCACGCCGCCCTCGCCCTACAACGACACCACCACGACACCGACGGTGAGGCCGATACCCTGGACAGCCTCGGCTACATCGCCCACCGCACCGGCGAGCACCACCAGGCCCTCCACCGCTACCACCAGGCCCTCGCCCTGTATCGCACCCTCGACAACGCCTATCGGGTCGCGGACACGCTCGGCCGCATCGGTCACTCCCACGCCGGTCTCGGACAATACGACCACGCCCGCGCGGTGTGGTGGGAGGCGCTGGAGTTGTACCGGGAGCAGGGCCGCGACACCGACGCCGACCGCGTCCAAACGCAACTCGACAACCTCGATAACACAACCAACCGCAGTCCCGACGTAGCGGCTGACCGTTCATAGACGGGCAGCCAGGTGGGAAACGATCACGGGTAACCCGGGAACGTTGCCAGCTTTCACCGTCGAATCCGCTGCTCAGCGGATTCCGTCGACAATCCGATGGTGACGCCGGACCGGCGAGTCGCGATGTCGGACAGGGCTGAGACTGCGGCGAGCACGCGGACGGGAACCACCGCACTCACACGATGGGGGACGATCGGCGGACACGCCGCAGCCAACCCATCGCCGTAAGGGATGTCGTGGTATCGACTGTTCCGATGCGGCAGCCGGAGAAGAAACAAAAGGGCGTTCAGGGTGAGCTCGCTGTCGAGGCCGCGTTCGTGGACCTCCGATGGGGGAGTAGCCAAAGGCACAGGACCACGATGTGGGCACCGACCTGTTCCTGCTCGTGCGCGACGATCGGTTGTTCGACCTCGGCCTGGTGGTGGGTGTCCAGGTCAAGACCGGCGACAGCTGGTTCGACGAACCCCGGCGGGACCAGTCCGGCGAGGTCACCGGCTGGTGGTTTCGTGACGACGACCGCGAGCACGTCGACTACTGGCTGGCGCACACGCTGCCGCACCTGCTCGTCCTGCACGACCTCGACAGCGCCACCTCGTACTGGGTGCACGTCACCCCCGAGGCGGTGGTGCCCACCGGCAAGGGTGCGAAGATCCTGGTACCCCGGAGCGACACCGTCGACAGGGCACACCGCGAGGCCCTGCTCACGGTGGCCGCCACGGTACGACCGCCCGCGGTCTGGGAGGGCAGCGCGTGGGCCGGATCCGGTGCGATCCGCCCGAAGGACCTGTTGCGGCACGCGCTGCTCACCCCTCGGCTCGTCGCCCCGCACTTCAACGCCGGCGTGGCACAGGCGATCGGTCCCGAGCAGGCCGTCGCCCTGATCGTCGAGGCACGATCGCAGGCGATCGAGGGCTTCGCCGCCCGCCACCCCCAGGTCCCGGGCCTCGAACCGGCGGGTAACTCACCGGAGTGGGGATGGCGCTTCGCGGCAGCCTTGGCCGAACGCACCCTGACCGGCGCGATCGACGACCTCCTGGCCTGCGTGGAGACCGCCGACACTCCCTCCACCCGTGCGGCGGCGACCGCCGCCGCCGCGGCGCTGCTGGAGCGGGCACAGCCGGATCAGGCCCTGGAATTGCTGGACGCGGCACTCGCCCGATGACGACAGCGACCCCGTCGACCACGCCTGGTTGACCGTGCAGCACGCTCGGGCCTGTCTGGAGATCGGTCTGGTCGACCAGGCACGCGAGGATGCCGCCCGCGTCCAGCGGGTCCGGCTGGGCAACGCCGAGGATGTGACGGCGACGGCGATCGCCGGTGTGGCGACCCAACTGCTGTTCAGCCTCGCCGACTGGGGCACCCGTGACGTCCAAGAGGTGATCGTCGGCTCGGACACCATCTCCGTGTGGTGGCGCTACCAGCGGATCGCGGCCGGCGCGACTTCCGTGATCGATCGCGAGTTCACCACTTGGAGCCGGCGCTCGGCCCTGGTGATCGGTGCCGAGGACGTCGCGAACAACCGTCTGTTCACCGCCTCACTCATGGCCAGCCACACAGGCGACCATGGCGACGTCTGGTCAGCCTCAACACCAAACGGGCCCTGCTGCGAGTGGATCGCACGACCGACCCGGAGCAGGCCCGTATTCTCCTTGACGCACTGCGGGTCAACGGCGACCACAAGGCCCTCGACATCGCCGTCAAGCCGTCACCACCGCCGCGGCCGAGATCGACTTCGCGCGCTGGACCCGCACCACCACACCCGCCAACCTGACCCTGCTGCACCGCGGCGGCGACGTCCTGGACTCCTCCACTGCCTCCGCCGCCGTCGACTGGCTGCTCGCCACCCTCAACGCACCACAGGAGTTCATCGCGCGCACCACTCCCACCTTCCGCCTCGGCCGCCGCCTGATCGACACACTCGCCGGAGTCGTGCCCGCAGCCGCGCCGGCGGAGCACCTCACCGTCATCGACACCGTGTTGACCATGCCCCCACAGCACGACCAGATGACCGCCACCTCCTGGGCCCGCGTGGTCCACGCCCTGCCCGAGAACACATGGACCCCCGCCCTCGCCGCCCGTGCCACCACAGCCGCATCCGCACACCACGACGCGCTGCGCCTCGCGTTGCTCTCCGCAGCCGGCCCAGTCGACAAGACCGCCCACCAGCGACTGCTCACCGAGATCAGGGACGAGGACTCCCTGGACGCGCTGGCAGCACTCGGAAACGTCCCCTCCCTACCCGATGACGTCGCCGCCGACCTGATCAGCATGCTCCAACCCCGGATCCTCGGCCTGATCGACGAGGCGCTGCACGGCTCCTGCTCTACCGGCGGCCACGACCTCGGCCGTGCACTGGCCGTGCTGAACACCACCCACCCGGCAGTCGCACGCTGGGAACCGCTCTACGCACTGCTATCCGAGCCACAGGTCACCGCAGACGACAAGACCGGCGCCTGCACCGTCCTGGCACGTCGCGGCGACAGCCTGGATCCGGACGTCCGGATACGCCTGGCCGACGTCGTGACCGCCATGATCGATCACCCCGTCGTGCCGATGGATCGCATCGAGGACCATCCCGGTGTCCTGGGCCCCGCCGCCGAACTGGCCACCACCGCCTTGCACAACTGCCTCACCGACACCGGCACGCTCGTCGCTCGGACGATCTCCGACACCCTGAACGACACACCGAACCCCACCCACCCGCTCACCGACATCCAACAGGAGCTGTCCACGCACCGCTCGGCCGCCGTCCACACCTCCGTTGCTCGCCGACATCCCCTCCCCTCAGCGTGACCGACAAAGGCACCCCGTCCGACTCGGGTAGGTCCACTTCCTCGCGACCAGGCACCGATGCCACCGCTGAACGGTGCCCGGCGTCACCAACCGGTGTTCCCGTAACCAGTCGGGGAGCCGTCTCACCAACGCGGCGAGCACCGCGCGGTCGGCCCGGTCCCATCGCGGGCGTGGGTTCGTCCGACGCAGCACCGCGACCTCGTACCGCAGCACCAACAGCTCGACGTCCTTGGCCGCGGAAGACCGGCCGAGCAGAACCAACCAGCCGACGAGCCGGACGAAGATCAGGTACAGCAGTCGCAACGCCACGCTTCACGATCATGGCCATGCGGTCCACGGTGCACGATCACCGCAGCTCAGCAGCCCAGTGCAGAGTTCTGGCACTCCACACGACCACCAAGAGCCTTCCAGGACTACCCCGACCAGCAGGACATCCTGCGCCTGCGTTCCCTGGCGAGCCGTCAGCTGACACGGCAGCGACCAAGATCCCCGACAGAGTCGAGCCAACGCGCCGTCTGTCGCTCACCAATCGCGGGTGGCGATCAGTTTCTCCACATCCGCGTCCGCGTACCCGTAGGCCGAGGCGACGAACCAGAACTCCTCGGCGATCGCCTCCCGCGCAACCGTCTCGATTTCACTTCCGGCTGCATCGAACTCCGCTTGGAGCAGGTTGAACTCCTCCGTCGCGGCCTCGGTCAACGCATACAGGGCCGCCGTATCTGCCGGCTGCTCGGCCTCGATCCGCTCGCACAGCCGCAGCAGGATCGCCCGGCCCTTGTCGACGACGTGATCGGGGTAGTACGAGTCCGCGTACAGTTCCTGCAGGAACGCGTGACTTTGCACCTGCTGGTTCCCGATCGGCATGGCCCCTCCTCATTACCCGCGCACGAGCTGATGCGCTGATCATGCACCACGCCAAGGGCTGACAGCACGAGGCGTCCGACTGTCGTGATCACGGCGGCCCGCAGGTCCACCCAGTGCGTCGACAACACGTTGGGTCTGGTCGGGCTGCGCGTGATCGGCCCCGACGTTGGTGCCGTTCGCTGGTCGCGGTCACATCAGGCGTTCCGCGACCGCGGTGGCACCGGGACGCGGGTGCGGGACGATTGCCGTCGTGCAGCAGCGCCGTCTCGGCCGCGATCGGCGGCTCGGCGCGATCGGCGGCAGTCGGCCACGCCGAGCCCTCGACGTGATCACCACGACCCCTCCTCGTACATGCCATATTTCCGCTGCAAGCCCGGGGCTGTGGTGCTGGAGGAGATCACGCCGATGCTCGTCCGGGCGGAGGAGCACGATGTGCCGGTGTTTCGGCGACCGTGGCCGGGAATGGGTGACCGAGGGGCACCAGCTGACCAGGCGTGCCCGATCGGCGGTGGAGTCGTGCAGGCGCATCGCCGAGGGCGGTTCCGCGGTCGCGATGCGCGCGTCGAACGCGCGCCTGCCCGGTAGGGCCGGCCGCCTACTGGAAGGCCGACCTCATCCGATCCGCGAATGCGGTGGTGTCACCTCTGCCGCGGGAGCTCAGCGCTTCCAGCAGGCGTCGCAAGCCAGCCAGGCGCGGCTCGTCCTGCAAGGACTCTTCGTCGACGATCACATGGCGGTCCACGCATTCCAGGACGGCGTCGAGTGGAACGGTCTGTCCGACGTGCTCCTCGTCGTGTGCTGTGAGGACTTCGGTGATGACGTCGAAGCTTTCGATCGGGCGGTGTGAGGCCAGGAAACGACACAGTTGCACCACGTTGTGGGTGACCCTCGGATGCGGCAGGACAGCGAGCACGTGCAGGACCGGTGTGGGGTTTGCGGCGATGCCCGCCGACGTGAGGTGGTCGGCGATGCGGGCCAGTAGGTGGTCCTCGCGGAGGTAGAGATTGCGGGGTGCGTCGTCGGGCCGGGTCCGGGCGCTGGGGTGTCCGTGGCGGCAGCGGTAGCCGGGCCGGTCATGTACCCGGTGCGCGTCCATCCGCCGCCCGCACACCGCGCAGTGAAGGCTTCCGGTCAACACATAGACGTGCTTGCCGCCCTCGGCGTTGGGGCGACCGGCATGGACGGTTTGGGCGGCGAGGAAGTCCTGCTCGGACACCAGCGGCTGGTGGGCTATGCGGCGGGACAGCGCCCACTCGTGCCGGCTGTTGCGGGTCGTGGGGCGTCGTCCGGTAGCGGAGCGGTCGGTGCGGTCCGCGCTGGTGCGGTTCCACACCTGGTACCCGGTGTAGCGGGGATTGCGGAGGATCTCGGTGACGGTGCGCAGCGACCAGCCGTCGCCGGCGCCCGACGGGCCCGGGATGGCGCGTTCGTTGAGTCGGCGCGCGATGTGGGCGCAGCTGCGGCCCGCGAGCCGCTGCGAAAAGATCCATCGCACGTGGGACGCGGTGCTCGGGTCGGGGGCGAAGCGCTGCACGCGGACACCACGACGGGCCAGTGCCCGATTGGGGTGTGGGCCCGCGTCGACCAGCCGGTAGCCGCAGGGAGGCCGCCCGCCGAGGTAGCGGCCTTGCTCGACGGTTTGCAGGCGCATTGCGGCGACGACGCGGTGACGAGCGCGCACGACCTCGGCATGCGATCGTGCTGCCGGCACCGCGGCCAACGCTTCGTGCAGGGGGCTGCCGAATTCGACTGGTCCTCCAGCTTCCGGCAACCACAACCCGACTCCGTGCCGCTCCAGGATCGGGCGCAGGGCGTCGAGCTGTCCGGTGTCGAAGGCCCGTTCGTACTCGCCGACCACGATCGCGTCGATCCGGTTGGCCGGGTCGCCCAAGGCCGCGAGCAGCGGGGCGGGCTGCGGACGCTTGGGCCAGGGCACCTGACGGGAGCAGCCGACCTCGAAGTACTCGGCCACGATCCCTTCCGTGACCGGCCACCAGCTTGCGAGCGACATCAACCTGCCACAGCCGGGACGTCCGCGGGTCCTGGTGCTCGGCAGTGGACGCTCTCCCGTGGAACAGAAACCGCAGCGGTCCCTCGACCGCAGGCCCGGAAGTCCCCTCAGGAGCCGTGGACGCGAGCCATTCCGCCAGCGTGGACGGACGCACCAGAGTAGACACTTGAGGCAGGTCCCGGCTGCGCGTCCGGATGGCCGACCCGCACGACCACCACGATCGGGCAAAGCCGCTGCGGACCCGTTCCCTGGGCGACGCCAGGGAAACCTTCACCGACGGCATGACCTCCGCCGCCACCGTCGCCGCAGCCGTCACTATCGCGGCCGCCGCACTCGTCTGGCACTTCCTCCCCCACACCGCCGGACAACGTCGACCCCGTAGGCGACCTCGCCGCCATGGACAGCGACGCGTACACCGCCAACACGTGATTGACTGCCGAACCAGCAGGAATACCACGGCAGGCCGGCGCATTCACGTGTGAGAGTCACACCAGGCGAAGGTGGCCGTTCTCCTCCGCAGCGGCCGGCACTCACTCAGGGCAGCCGTGAGCCGGCCTCCGGTCGCGTGGTGTGTGCCGCCAGGAACTCGACCGGGTCGAGGTTGTCCAAGCCCGCGATGTCCAGCGCGCACAGGTGGTGAGACTTCGGCAACGACCACGGTGAGCGCGCGCCTGACACGCGGCACCTGCCCCTGGCCGACATGCCCGACGTCGACCTGCTGTGGCGCACCAGCGCTGAGCAGCGCTCCTCCAACTTCCTCCGCTGGCAGGCCGCACTAGGCCGAGTCGCACTCGCCCGCGCCCCTGGTTCGAGGTCGACCTGCGCGATCTGCGGGAGGCCATCACCGAGCACGGGCGCAGGCAACGCCGCCTCGGCGCCACCGCCGTGGCGCCGACCACCTGATCGGATGATCTGGCGGCGAGGACCTTCCCGAACGGCCCGCGTCGCCCGATCATGTCCCGGAGCGGGAGGACCGTGCGGTCCGGGCTGGGGAGGTCGCGTGTCGGATCAGGCGCAGCACGCCGTCGGGGACGAGGACGAACTCGGCGTCGGCTCCGCCTCGTGGAGGTACCTGGGCAGGTGGCGGCTGCTGCTGGTGGCCCACCGGGCGCTGGTCCTGCAAGGCGCCCACCCGGCCGTCGGCGCCGCGATCAGCCAGTTCTCCGTCTACACGGCCCGACCGTGGCGGCGGCTGTTCCACACCCTCGACAGCCTGCAGCTCTACATCTACGGCACGCAGGCCCAGCGCGATCGGGAGATCACCCGCCTGGAGCGGCTGCACCGGCGGATGCGGGGCGTCGACGAGCGGGGCAGGCCGTTCACCGCGTCGGACCCGGCCGCCAGGATGTGGGTCCACCTGACCCTGTTCGACTCCATGCTCACGGTGCACCGCCTGGGCGGCGACCCGCTGCCCCGCGTCGAAGCCGAGCGCCTCTACGCCGAGTGGCGCGCGCTCGGGCACCGGTTCGGCATCACCGACGCCGACCTGCCCTCCACGCTCGACGACTTCACCGCCTACTTCGACCGCACCGTGGACGAGGTCCTGGAGGACAACGCGGCCGTCCGCGACCTGCTGTTCGGCAGCATCCACCAGGCTCCCCCGCCGCCCGGCGTGCGGATCCCCCAAGCGGTCTGGGCGCCGCTGTGGCGCGTGGTCACCACCGCCGCGGTGCAGGCGACGGTGACCACCCTGCCGGCGGCGCTGCGGCGCAAGTTGGGCATCACCACCCTGCCCGGCTTCGGCCTGGTAGTGCTCGGCCTGCACCACGCGGTCCGGGTGGTCATGGACGCGCTGCCGGAGCCGTGGCGCTACATGCCCTACGCCGCGGCCTCCATCAAGGCGGTGCGCAACGCACCGCGGCTGGACACCCCGATGGACCCGGCGATGTTCTTCACCACCGTCCTCGACCAGACCGGCGAAGGCCGGATCCGGTGGAACGACCTGCTCGCCATGGCCCGCGAGCTGTCCGTCCACCTGGACCTCGACGAAGCCGACGAGAACGAGGTCCACGCCGCCTTCGAGTCCTGGTGGGACCAACTCCGCGACGCCACGGGCGGCACGGACGCCATCACCTTCACGCAGTACCAGGCGGCCGTCACCGAAGGCCGCTACCCCGGCGACACCGCCACCACCCGCGGCGTCGACGACGTGGTCGACGTGATCTGCCGCCTCATCGACCGCGACGGCAACAGCAGGATCCCCGAGGAGGAGTACGCCCGGCTGTTCACCAACAGCCCCAAGCGCCACGAGATCATCACGGACCTCCGCGCGCTCGACCGCAACGGCAACGGCCTCCTCGACATCCGCGAGCTCGCGGTCGCCCTGCACGACTTCTTCGCCGGCCGCCACGACTTCGCCGTCGCACGCGAACTGCTCGGCCGCGTCTGACCGCCGAGCCGCGCGCCCCCGCCGCACCGGTCGGCCCGGGGCGTGGTCGAAGCGCCACCCAGTCGGACACGCCGCTCCCGCGATCCAGCCCGGGACCTCGGGGCCGTGTCGCACAGGCGGTCCGGTCGAACCGCGGACCGGTCGGACGCCGGGCTGCCGGACATCGCGGACCGCCGGCACCGGCCGACCTCACGGATCCGAGTCGTCCCGCTGCCGCGCTGCGGCCGGTGGTGGCCGACTCCGCCTGCGGCGACAACACCGTCTTCCGTCAGGGGCTCACCGACCGCGGCCTGACCTACGCGCTGGCGGTCTCGGCGTCCACCAGCCTGCATCCCGCCACCACGATGAAAGGTTCAGTGTTCGGGCCCGCCCCTCATCGCGTGATCAACGACTCGTGCAGTCGCCCGGTCGACCGCCGGAACTAGTCCGTTGGGGTGAATGCCCGTTTCTTCTCCGCGTCATGATCGTTGGGCGATTCGGTCACGGTTGGCCCGGATGGGTGGGGGAAGTAGGCGTGGAGGTCAGGGGTGTGCGTCATGCCTATCGTCGGCGTGTCGTATTGCGGGGCGTGGACCTGTGGCTTCGTCCGGGTGCGTTGTGCGGGGTCGTCGGGGAGAACGGTGCGGGGAAATCGACTTTGCTGAAGGTCCTGTCCGGTGAGCTGCGGCCCACTCGCGGGACGGTTCGTCACGCTGGTCCGTTCGGGTACTGCCCGCAGCACGTGGTCCTCAATGACGCTCTGACCGTGCGGCAGCACCTGGAGTTCTTCCGGAAGGCTTATCGCCTGGCCGATCTGCGGTATGCCGAAGAGATCATGGATGTGTTGGACTTCGCCGGGTACGTCGACGAGCGGGTCGGTGTGCTCAGTGGTGGGACGCGGCAGAAGCTGAACGTGACGCTGGCGCTGATGCACGATCCGCGGGTGTTGTTGCTGGACGAGCCGTACCAGGGGTTCGACTGGGACACCTACCAGCGGTTCTGGGACCTCGCCGCGCGGTTGCGCGATGCGGGGCGTTCGGTGCTGGTGGTCTCCCACCTGGCCTACGACACCGAACGCCTGGACGAGTTGTGGCGCCTGGACGACGGGGTGCTCCGCCGCGACGAGGCGGTGTCCGCGTGAGGTCCCACTTAAGTTGGTTCACCACGGCCACCAAGTTCGCGCTGATCGAGCACGGCCGCAACCGGTTCGCCACGCTCCTCGTGGTCCTGTTCATCCCCTTGTGGACGACCCTGGCGTATCTGTCGGTGCCCGACACCCCGGCGCCCCTGCGGCTGCGCGCCACCGGTGAGACGCTGGCGCCGCGCGGGAACGAGCTGACCGAGATCAGCGGCGCGCTCAACGCGGTCACCCTCATCACCGGTTTCATGATGTTCGCCGCCACGTTCTCCGGCAGCCGCTTCGACCGCCGACTGGCGATGGCCGGCTACCCCCGCACCCACCTCGTGGCGGCCAAGGTCACCGCGCTGGCCCTGGTCTCGGCGGCGGTCGCCGCCTACGCCACCGCGGTCACCTGCCTGGCGTGGACACCCCGGCAACCGCTGTTGCTCGCCGCCGCGCTGTTCTGCGCCGGGCTCACCTACGGCGCTCTCGGGGTCGGCTTCGGCTCGGTGCTGCGCCGGGAGGTCGAGGGGATGTTCGCCATCGTGATGACCAGCATCATCGACCTCGCCCTGCAGAACCCGATCGTGAGCTCCGGGGCCGACAACCCGATCATGCGCTTCCTGCCCTCCTACGGAGCCATGCAGGCGGGCACGGCGGCGGGGTTCTCCACCAACCCGGTACCGGGCCACCTCGCCATCCAGCTCACCTGGTTCGCGGTGGCGGCCCTGATCGCCCTGGTGGGTTTCCGCCGCAGCACCCGCAGCACCCTGCCCACCGCCGCACAGGCCCTCGCCCCCGAGCCGGGAAGCGACTCCTTCCTCACCCCCCAACGTCGAACCGCCACGCCCTCGGCGCCGGGGCCGGCATCCGACACGACAGCACCCTGAGGTCCCGGTCCCCAGATGCGCACACACCCACACCCCCAGCCCACCTCGGCACCCTTCGACGACGTCACGCCCGCGCGGCGGGGCCGGGCCACCGGCCGTGCACTGATGGGCGAGGACCCCCTCTTACGGGCGGCGTACCGGCTGTGCCGCCGCACCACACGAGCGCACGACCCCGCCATCCACGCACTCATCCAGCTCATGCCGACCGTGCTGCGCCCGGCGTGCTGGGCCCTGTGGGCGGCCGCCAGCACCCTGGACGACCTGGCCGACCGTCCAGGCGTGGAGCCGGCCCGGCGCGCGGCCGACGTCGAGGCGTGGACCAGGGCACTGGAGCACGACCTGGCGGTGGGCACGAGCACCGATCCGATCCGACACGCCCTGGTGGACGTGGCGGCGCGGTGGCGTCTGGACCTGTCCGGCCTGCGGGGCGCGATGGCCACGACGCGGGACGACGCCCGCGGTCTGCGCTTCACCGACTGGGCCCAGTGGCGGGCCTGGTGCAACCGGGAAGTGGTGCCCTGGGTCGACCAGGCGCGGCACCTGCTCGACCAGGCCGGCGCGCCGATGACCCTGCGCTTCGACCGGCAGGCCGACTACCGGCACTTCGTCGACGGTGCCCAGCTCGTCGATACCCTCACCGACCTGGGCACCGACCTCGCCCAGGGCCACCTGCTCCTGCCACGGGAAGCCATGGCCCCCTTCCCCGGCGCGGAGGCGGACCTGATCCGACGCCGCTGGAGCCCGGCCGTGGCGGCCCTGATCGCCGAGCTGACCGCCCTGGCCCGCCGACGGGTGACCAGGCCCGCCCTGACCAGGGGAATGCACCCCGGAGCCGCCACCGTGCTCGACACGGCGGCCGCCCTGATGCGCCTGCAACTCGACGCCGTCGACGCGGCCGGACCCACCCTGCTCACCCGCCCCCCGCGCCCGTCCATCGCGGCCCGCGCCCGCGTGCTGCTCCCCGCCCGCCTCCGCTCCGCCGTGGCTTGGAGCCTGACGCCGCTGACCGTGCCCGCGGTCAGGCCCGCCGCGGCGGTGGTGAAGACGAGCGATCCGGGCCCGACGGCCGAGGACGCCGGGCTGCGGCCCCCGCCACCGCACCGCGACGGCGCCCGACCCCCGCACATCGCCGCCGACAAGATTCCCAACCACGTCGCGATCATCATGGACGGCAACGGCCGCTGGGCCCAACAGCGCGGCCTGCCCCGTAAGGAAGGCCACCGCGTCGGTGGCGCCGCCGCGCACGAGATGGTCTACGGCGCCCTGGAGATCGGCCTGCGCCACCTGACCCTCTACGCGTTCTCCACCGAGAACTGGAAACGCGACGCAGACGAAATCTTCACGATCTTCGAAGCGGTCCAACGCGAACTCGACGAGGGCACCCTGCGTGACCTGGACGTGCGCCAGCGCTGGTCCGGCCGTCCCGACAGGCTGCCCCAGGACCTCGTCGAAGCCCTCAGGCGCGAAGAGCACCGCACCCGCGACCGCACCGGACTGACCCTCACCATCTGCCTCGACTACGGCGGCCGCGACGAGATCACCCGCACCGCCGCCGCACTCGCCCAAGCCGCCCGCAACGGCGACGTCGACCCCCACCTCATCGGCCCGGACGACTTCGCCCGCCACCTGCCCCACCCCGACATGCCGGACGTCGACCTGCTGTGGCGCACCGGCGACGAACAGCGCACCTCCAACTTCCTACCCTGGCACGCCGCCTACGCAGAGCTCTACTTCACCCCCGACTTCTGGCCCGACGTCGACCGACGCGACCTGTGGCAGGCCGTCACCGAGTACAGCCGCCGCCAGCGCCGCCACGGCGCCGCCCTCACTTCCTCCGAACACCAACGGCCGTCCCCTCACGCCCAACCCGACTCCCGCCACTGACGCCTCCCAGCTCAGCCATGACCACACCAGCCGAATTCCCCGACATCCGGCCAGTCGCCGTACCAACGCCGCCTGCGCCCGCGGTGACGCACTGCTGCGGCAGCGGCATCCCGTGGGCAAGCGCTCGTCGGACACCAGTGATGACGTCCTCAACACCAGTCCGAGGTAGTCGAGGTCCCAGTCGAGTCGGCGATCGACAGGACATCCCCGACGGCATTCATCGGCGATGAGCACCTTGCCCTGGTGGCGTCGTCGGCCAAGCAGCAACACACGACAACCGTCGCAGAATCCTGCACGCCAGCCGGTGGTGGATCCGGATCGTGGTGTGCATCTGCTTGCGTGGCACGCTCAGGTCCTCCTGCGGCATCGCGTCGATCTGTCCGTAGGCAGGCTCCGGCACCGACGCGCGCGGCGGCGGCTTCTTCGCCCATGTAGTACCGCCTTGTGCGTTACCGTCTCGCGGTGACCAAGCCCCATGTGATTGTGGTCGGAGCGGGCATCGGCGGTTCTGCATCGGCCGCGTTGCTGACGCACGCCGGGCTCCGAGTGACCCTGCTGGAGAAGAACCGCTACCTCGGCGGTTCCTGTGCCGGCTATGAAAAGCACGGCTTCCAGATCGACTTCGGCACGCATCTCTTCCCCCGCGGGGAACGCGGTCCGCTCGGGCAGGTCCTGAAGCGGGTGCAGCGCCCTGCCGCCATCGAGTTCCGACGCCATCCCGACGTCTTCGAACTCCGGTGGGCAGGACCACGCCCCGGCCACCGATCGCTCACCGTTCCGGCTTCGGCATGGCGCATGCCGCCCTTCGCACTCCGGGCCATCCGGGAATGCCGGCTGTCCCCTCGGGCCGTCGCCCACGCAATGCGGCTCCTGACGCGCGCCGCCACCGCTGACGACAAGCTCACCGACGCCTGGCTGTACCGCGATCTGGAGGACTTCGTCAGTCGCCGTACCGACGACCCCACGATCGCCAACGCGTTCTACTTCCTCGCAGGACTCGGCTTCGTCCTGCCGCCTCGCGACGTCTCCGCGGGAGAAGCCCTGCACTGCTTTCGGCGGGGACTGCTGGACAACAGCCTGTCCTACGCCCAAGGCGGCTCGAAAGCGGTACCGACCACCTACTGTCGCATCGCCGAGGAACTGGGCGCCGACGTCCGCACTGGCGCAGGGGTCAAACGAATCCTCATCCACGACGGACGCGTCCACGGTGTCGAACTGCTCGACGGCACCCGGCTGGACGCCGACATCGTGGTCTCCACCTCAAGCGTGCGCACCACCGCGCTACAACTGTGCGATCCGGCCACGCTGCCACCTGCCTTCGTCGACCACGCCAAGGGCATCACCGGTTCCATGATCGCGATCCAGGCGAAGATCGGACTGAGCAGGAAGCTCGTCGACGCCGGCTGTCTCGTCGGCGCCGTCAGTGACTCCATTGACCCGCTACGCGCCGACGCCACGATGCTCACCTCGATGATGGACTCCCTCACAAGGGGGGCCATACCAGACGTCATCGCGCTCTACTGCCCCGTGCCGACCAACTTCGACGCCTCGCTCGCACCCCCGGGGCATCAGCTGTTGACCGTGTGCATTCCCGCCCCCACAACGGATGTCGAACTGTCCGCGTCACCGCGCGCATGGGACGACGCGCTGATGAAAGCCGTACGACGGATCGTGCCAGGCATCGACGACCACATCCTCTTCGTCGACCGCACCACCACCAGCTGGATGGAACACTGGATCGGCAAGGAGTACGGCCCAGCCATTTCCACCGGGCAAACCCCGCGACAAGTCGGCAAACACCGCCCGCCCGTCACCACCCCCGTCGACGGCCTCTACCTGGCCGGCTGCGGCGCGGGCGGCAGAGGCGTGGGCACCGAGCTCGCGGCCGACAGCGCCATGGAATGCGCCGAACACATCCTCGACGACCTCGGCCGAACCCCACCCCCATCCTGGATCCCACCCCGCGACCCCACCCCGACGCTCCCGGCGAGCATCTGGCGCAACCTCACCCGTCCAGCTCCACAACGCAGCCGCCAACAGGAGAACCCTGGGGCCCATCACTGAAACGTTTGCAGCGAATGCAGAGGTACGCCCCTTCCCGCGACCACCACCGCGGCAACATCATCGACGTCGAACCACGGGAGAGTCCTCACCCGATAGGCTTGCGTTCCCGGTCGTTGACAACGACCTCCAGCGGCACTCAGCGGACAAATCGCGCTGCAGAGCACGAATCAGTCACACCACACCAGTCACAGTGCCGATTGGCTGGGCCGCGCTGATCATGGAAGACCGTATCCGGCCTGTCAGACATCCCGAACCGCCGTGGACTGCACCCGGCTTCGCCCGCGAGGGCTACCGCAGCCCGCTGCTCGCGCTCCGCGAGCTCATCTCGACCTTCACCCGGCGTTCACCGCGGCGGTGAGCGAGTGCTCACCGCCGCGGTGTTCGTCGTGGTCACAGCTCACAGTTGACCTTGTTCTCGACGTTGGTGCAGGTGTCGAGGCTCGGACCGGCGTCGGCGGTGTCGGTGCCGATCCCTCCGTTGACGTTGTCGATGTTGCCGACGACCAGGCTGATGAAGTTGGCGTTGCCGTTCTTGGCGTCGCCGTAGAGGACGTCGTCGCCCGGGCCGGCGTCGATGGTGTCGCGGTGGCCGCTGGTGACCGCCTTCGCGCCCGAGAGGGAGTTCAGGGTCTCGTAGTCGCCGTAGATGGTGTCGTTGCCCTCGCCGCCGGTGATGGTGTCGTTGGAGGTCTCGGCGGTCACCGGTGCGCTGACGCCCAGGGTCGCGGTCTGCGCGTCACCGTAGATGGTGTCGCCGCCCCCGCCGCCGGAGATGGTGTCGTTGAGGTTGCCGATCAACACCGCTCCGGCCAGACCCGCGCCCGCCCCCACGGTGATGGTCCTGCCGTAGCCGTAGATGGTGTCGGGGTCGTCGCCGCCGATGAGGGTGTCGTTGAGGCCGACGATCCCGCCGGAGACCGCGGTGATCGTCACGTCGAGGAACCCGCCGGAGATGACGTCCGAACCCGGCCCGCCGTCGATGTGGTCGTTGTCGGCGACGTAGGCCGCCGAGACGCTGATGACACCGGTCCCGGAGTTGCCGATCAGCACGTCGTCTCCGGCCTCGCCGAACACGCGGTCGGAGAGGTTCTCCAGCGGGCCGGGGGCGGGCAGGCCGGGGAGGACGTCGGGCACCACGACGAACTCGCCGTAGACGGTGTCGTCACCGTCCCCGGCGCAGACCCGGTCGTTGCCGGCCAGCCCGACGATGGTGTCGTCCCCGCCCAAGCCGACGATCACGTCGTCACCGTTCGTGCCGGTGAGGGTTTCGCCGCTCGCGGAGCCGACAACCGTGGCGGGCAGTCCGTCGCAGGTCGTCGTGGCGTGCGCGGCGGGCGCACCCGCCAGCGACCACGAAGCCGCCACGACCAGGCCCACCACCGCACCGGCAGAGGCTCTGGCACTCGATTTGCGCACAGCGATCTCCTTCCAGTTCTCCGCACAACGCGGAACCGGTCAAGCACAATGGGAGAGTTGCGCAACTCGTACGTGTCATCGCCCGCACCGGAAAGCGCGTTACGATCGAAAATCGAGGAATACTCCCATAATTTCGACGGTGAGTGACCCGTGGCTCGACGGTCAGGTGTACCAGGTGGGTTCGGGCACCTCGTCGAGCAGCGCGTAGCGGCCGACCTCGGCGCGCTTGTGGGCGAGCGGGTCGTGCAGGCCGTGGGTGCGGATGTTGCGCCAGAAGATGTCCAGCCCCACGGTGTTGGCGGTGGCGCGGGCTCCGGTGACGTCGAATACGCGGGGGTCGATCTCCAGGCCGGTGTCGACGGCGCGTTGCTTGGCGGCGGTGATGACGACGGCGGCTTCGCCGCGTCGGCGTTCGGTGACGGGGTCGGGGTGGACGTTGATCGCCTCGACGAGATCGGCGGCGCGATCGGCCACGGCGTCGGTGGCCCACAGCTTGGCCCTGCAGCGCACCGCAGCTGGTGCGCGGTAGCTACCCCTGGGGTGTCACCCGCAGCACCCCGGCCTCGCG
The DNA here is from genome assembly GCF_040673975.1 of Actinosynnema sp. NPDC050801. Classification (NCBI taxonomy): domain Bacteria; kingdom Bacillati; phylum Actinomycetota; class Actinomycetes; order Pseudonocardiales; family Pseudonocardiaceae; genus Actinosynnema; species Actinosynnema sp. NPDC050801. The sequence continues at coordinate 63,371 of NZ_JBFAQZ010000034.1, forward strand.
GAGCACTTCGGACGGAGTCGTCCTCCACTCGTGGGCGAGGAGGGATGGCCGAACCACAGCGAGGGCCGCACACGACGGTGCCACCGGCGAGCTCAATCCGCCATGGCGTTGGGGTCGGTGACGATGCCCAGCAGTCCCAGCGCTGTCGCCACGGCGCTGTGGTTGGCGGGCAGGACCTGTGCGCAGGTCTGGGTGGCGTCGCCAGGGGCGGCCTGGGCCGGAGCAGTGAAGGCGAGGGCGGAGGCCGCCGGTGCGAGGGTGAACACCGCGAAGAGCAAGACGACGTGGACCCGAGTGAGCGTCACGGTGCTCCCCCTTCCCGGGATACCACCCGCGGGCTCGAGTGGCGGTAGGCGGTCGTGTACAGCCGGTCGTATCGGTCGTCGCCGGCGTGGCAGGCAAGATCGCCGCATCATTCCCGCCATGAAGGCTGCCGTCGATCAGCCGAACCTGTGAGCGCCGCAACTCGTATGGCGCGTTCATGACACACGGGGTAGAGCCGCTGGATACTGAAGTCCGCAAAATCGGATCTGATTGCAACGAAGGGGTGACAGCGCTTCCCGAAGAGCGCTCGCGAGTATCCATCTGAACAAGACGGTGAGGCAATGAAGAATGATCGCAATCGCCTGCCCGGAAGCGCCGAGGGCTTCGGTCGCTGTCACCCACACGGGCGACATCCCTCCACCAAACATCGATCGGACATCTACCGTGCCTGACAGGCGCCATGAGACGCCACGATCTCCACTAGGGGAAAGACATGCGCAGAATTTCGATGCCGGTCGGCGCGTGGGCCGCCACCGGCATGATCAGGCGGTTACGACTGGCGGGCGTGGTGCTCGCCGTAGTGGTGACGAGCAGTTCGCTCGGAGCTGGAGTCGCCCCCGCTGACGACGACACGACCTCCGCGTCCACGTCCGCTCAGGAAGTCGCGGAGCGGGCGCAGAACCCAGGCGCCATTCACGGTCTCAAGTGGAAGACGGAGTGGTGGGGTGGTGAACCCGATCACCTCGGGATCAGGTTCGCCACCGCGGGACTCCCCTACGCCACGGCCGCCTACTCGCTGCAGAACAACGGGTTCCGCACGGTGACGCTCAGGATGCTCGCCGACCCGGACCTGACCGAAATCAACAGGACACGGGCGCAGCGCGACAGCGAGGTCATGAAGCTGCTGCGGGAGCTGAACCGCCAGAACATCAACGTCTACCTCTACCAGCGCGTGTGGCTCCAGCGTGACGGAAGGTTGACGGGCAACGCGGACAAGTTCGTCAACGACATGAGCGGGATCATCAACCGGGCGAAGAGCGAAGGGCTCACCTCGCTGCAGGGCGTCATGCCGATCGAGACGAACCTGGAGAACACCGCCCAGGTGCGGGAACGCGCCCTGCACATCGCGAAGGGCATCAACGCCAAGACCGGCAACTGGCTCAAGACGCACACGCTGATGGTGCCCGGCGCGGCCATGGGAGGGTACTTCACGAACATCCACCAGGGCGGCAGCCGGTGGTTGGCCGACATGAAGAGCCAGACCTCCTACTTCGCCTTCATCTACAAGCACATGAAGAGCCAGGAGGAGAACCGGCTCGCGAGGTACAACGAGCGGTGGAACCACTACGTCGGCCTTCAGTCGACGAGCACGGCGCAGGAGCAGGTCAAGTTCCTGCGGCAGGACATGGGTTTGTCCGACCTCGAGTACTACTCCCGCCAGCACAAGGCCCAGTTCCCCAGACACACGCAAGTCGTGTTCTGGGGCGACGCGGCAGACGGCGTCTCCTACCTCAGCATCCTCGGCAAACCACACGACTACACCACCATGCGGGCCCTGCACACCCTGCTGGTCAAGACGAACAACTGGCGCGGCTACTTCTTCAACTTCCCCTTCACCAACGCCGCGGCCAAGGGCCACGACCTCTGGAAGTACATGATCACCGTCAACGCGCGGACCAACGTGCGGGCGAGGAACACCGCTTACAACCCTTCGGGCACCCACCAGGTCTGGGGCGAATGGCAGAACTGGGCCAACCCCGACTTCAACTACTGAACACGCCTATTGAACCGCCCCGGGTTCGGTGGAGACTCGATCAGTTGACTGCTCCAGCCGGGGTTGGCTGGTGTTGACGGTAGTAGACGGCCTCGACTTCGGTGG
>NZ_JBFAQZ010000035.1:0-60851 GCF_040673975.1 Actinosynnema sp. NPDC050801
CCGATGGTCCACTGGCAGGTCTTCCCTCAAAGGAGGGGTTCGTGTCATCCCGCCGACCTGGCAACGCCCAACCGCGCGTGTCAAGGGGGCACTCGGAGCCAGACCGCACCTGACGCTGGAACGGCCCCCTTGACACGTGTGGTTGCCCTTGTGGAGGTCGGCGGGATGACACGGACCCCGGCACCCGCTGGAACAGGAGCCGACCCGCAGACCCCGTCATCCTGCTGATCTGCCCGTCCGGCGAGGACGCTCTTGATCTTTAGAGCTTGGCGCTTCGCCCAGGCCCGCCCACGGCGCCACACCGTCAGGCAATCAGAAGGGCAATCAGAAGGGCGAGACGAAGCCCGACGCCTGGAGGTACCTGCCCGCGTTCAGGCCCTCGATCTTGCGCAGCTTCGAGTACACGACCCGGTCGCCGAAGTTGCCCTCGACGGTCCGAACGTGAGTGGCCTTCAGGCCGGTTCGGTCGTACTTGACCTCGACCACCAGACCGACGTGCGCGTGCATGTCCGGGTAGTTGCCGTAGACCACGGCGTCACCGGGCTCGACGTCGCGCTCCGCGATGTCCTTCCACCGGCCGTTGGCCCGGCCCCACTTCTGCCAGTACGTCGCCCAGTGCCCCTGATCCAGCACGGACGCCCCCGGTGCCGGGCGCATCGACGGCCTGTCCGGCACGCCGGCGGTCGTCCACGCCCAGTTGACGAACACGCCGCACCACTCGGCGGGCCGCAGCACGCCCTGGCCCGCCACCTGGTACTGCGGCGGGTAGAGGTTGCCGGTCCTCTCGCGCTGACCGACCTGGCGCAGGGCGTGGTCCACGATCTCCTGCCGGACGCGCCACTCTGCCTGGTCGCCGAGAGGCTGCGCCTGCGCGTGCGCCGGCGATCCGCCGACGAGCAGCGCGCCGGCCAGCACCGCACCGACCGCGGCTCGCACCGCACGTCCGGTCATCAGTTCCCCCTACGGTCGTCCGCTCACCCATCCAACACCGAAACGGGTGACCTCGGCGTGAGGCCGAGGTCACCGGATCAGGTCAGAGTTCCGCGAGCCGTTCACGAAGAGTGTCCAACCCCATGGCGCCCATCTCCAAGGCCTCCTTGTGGAAACCCTTGAGGTCGAACGCGGAACCGTGCCGGGCACGGGCGTCGTCACGGGCCGCCAGCCACAGCCGCTCGCCCAGCTTGTAGGACGGCGCCTGGCCGGGCCAGCCCAGGTAGCGGTCGATCTCGTCGTGGACGTGCGCCGGGTCGGTGATGGTCCGGGTGAGCATGAACTCCAGGCCCAGGTCCGGGGTCCACCGCTCACCCTCGTGGAAGCCGGTGCCCTTGGGGATCTCCAGCTCCAGGTGCATGCCGATGTCGATGATCACCCGCGCCGCGCGGAACAGGTGCGCGTCGAGCATGCCCAGCAGGTCGCCGTCGTCCTCGAGGTAGCCGAGCTCGCGCATCAGCCGCTCCGCGTAGAGCGCCCAGCCCTCGCCGTGCCCCGACACCCAGCACATCAGGCGCTGGAACTCGTTGAGCTTCTCCGCCTGGTACACGGCGGTGGCGACCTGGAGGTGGTGGCCCGGTACGCCCTCGTGGTAGACGGTCGAGACCTCGCGCCAGGTGGGGAACTCCTCCTTGCCGTCCGGCACGGACCACCACATGCGACCGGGGCGGGAGAAGTCCGGGGTGGGGCCGCTGTAGTAGGCGCCGACGCCACCGCCGGGCGGCGCGATGCGGCACTCCAGCTTCATCAGCTCGTCCGGCAGGTCGAAGTGCACGCCGCGCACGTCCTGCAACGCCTTGTCCGACAGCCCCTGCATCCACGACCGCAGGCCGTCCTTGCCGTGCACCAGGTAGCGCGGGTCGGCGTCCAGCGCGGCGGCGGCCTCGGCGAGGGTCGCGCCCGGCTTGATCCGGTTCGCGACCTGCTTCATCTCGGTCTCGATGCGGGTGAACTCCGCCCAGCCCCACTCGTAGGCCTCGCCCAGGTCGAGGCGGGAGCCGGTGAAGTAGCGGGACTGCAGGCGGTAGACGTCTTCGCCGACGGCGTCCTTCTTCGGCGCCTTGGGCGCGAGGTCGTCGCGCAGGAACGCGGCCAGGTCGCCGTAGGCCTCGGCGGCGGCCCTCGCGCCCGTCTCCAGCTCGGTGCGCAGCGCGCCGTCCGCGGGCGCGTCGGCGATCAGGGCGGCGAAGAACGACTTGCCGCCGGTCCGGCCCGACCACGTGTCGCACTGCTCGGCGACCTTGCCGACCTGCCGCAACGCGGCCACGTGGCCCTGGTCGGCGGCGTGGGCCAGGCCCGCGCGCAGGTTCGCCACCGCCTCCGGCACGGCGGTGAGCCGCTTGGCGATCACGGCCCAGTCGTCGGCGGTGTCGGTGGGCATCTGGTCGAACACCTCGCGCATCGACTGCACGGGGCTCGCGATGACGTTGAGGTGGCCCTCCATCTGGCCCGCCTCGTGGAGTTCGACCTCCAGGCCCACCCGCTCCAGGAACACGGCCTTCGCGTCGGCCTCCGACTTGTCCGCGGGCTCGGCGGCGTTGATCGCGGCGAGCGCGTTGCGCGCCAGTTCCTCGCGGGCGGCGTGGCCCTCCGGCGAGTAGTCGGTGAGCCGGTCGTCGTGGCCGGGCTTGCCGATGAACGTCGCGGCCAGCGGGTCCGCCGCCGCGTAATCGGCTACGAACTGGTTGCTGATGCCGTGCACGCCGGCGGTGGAGGGTGACATGAGCCGCACGTTACCTGCGGGCCGTGTCCCTCCAACAGGTAATTAGCCACGCTCACGATCGTGTACCTCCGGTCAACTTTTGACCGCGGCCGGCAGGATGGCCGCGTGCCCAGGGCCTCCGCGCTCCTCCTCCCGGTCTTCCTCCTCGCGCTGTTGTCGCTGACGGGGTGCGTTCGGCTGCACGCCGCGATGGCGCTGTCCTCCGACGACCGGGTGTCCGGCGAGATCACCGCCGCCACTCCGCCGACCAAGGACAACGACCCCGGCCCGCAGTTGAAGGTGCCGCACGAGCTGGCGGGCAAGGTCACCACCAAGCCGTACAAGGTGGACGACTACGTCGGCACGCAGCTGTCGTTCAGCGGGTTGACGTTCGACGAGGTGCAGGCGCTGTCTGCGGCGACCAGCGCCTCGTCCAGCCGGTACCAGCTGGCGTTCCGGCGGTCCGGCGACCTGGTGACGCTGTCGGGGTCGGTCGACCTCACGCAGGTGCCGCCGGAACGCGCCGACATCCAGGTGAAGATCAGCTTCCCGGGTGAAATTGTCGACACGAACGGGCGAGAGGAAGACAACGCGACCATCTCGTGGGCCCCGAAGCCCGGTCAGGCGTCGATGTTGACCGCGACGGTCCGGTACGCCGGCGCGAACTCGGTGTCGTACTTCGGCTGGACCATGCTGGTCGCCGGGCTGACCGGCGGGGCGGCGCTGATCGTGGTGGTGCTGGCCATCGTCGCCCACCGCCGCCACCGCGTCGCCTGACCACACCCAACCCGCACACGCACCACCCCGGCGAGGTCGCGTCAGGCGACCGAGCCGCCGCCTGCGGAGCAGCGGCCGTCAGACGCAGTTCAGCTGCCAGGAGACGCCGAAGCGGTCGTTGGTCCAGCCGAACTTGCGGCTGAAGCCGTAGTCGCCGAGCGGCATCAGCGGTCGGCCCCCGTCGGACAGGGCCGCGTACAGGCGGTCGATCTCGTCCTCGGTGTCGCAGTTCACGTACAACGACACCGCCGGCGTGAACGTGAAGTCGTGCTTCTGCGAGCTGTCCATGCACCCGTACGTCCGCCCGGCCAGCGTGAACGTCGCGTGCACCACGGAACCCTCCGCCCCGGGCCCGTCGGGCCCGTAGCGCGAGATGGTCAGCACCTCCGAGTCGGCGAAGAGCGACGTGTACAGCGTCATCGCCTCTTCGGCCCGGCCTTCGAACATCAACAGGGTGGTGATCTCCGACATGGCCGCAGCCTAGGCTCGGGCGGGCACCAGACCCAGGCGGCCGACGATCTCCCGAGTCGCCTTCGACCGGTTGAACGTGTAGAAGTGCAGGCACGGCACGCCTTCGGCGAGCAGCCGCTCCCCCACCTCGGTCACCAGGTCGATCCCGGCCGCGCGGAAACCCGCCGGGTCGTCGACGTACGGGTCGAGTCGGCGGGCCACCGAGTCCGGCACCGACGAGCCCGACAGCTCCACCGTCTTGGCCAACGTCCGGGGCGTGGTCAGCGGCATGAGGCCCGGGATCAGCACCGTGTCGCAGCCCAGCGCCGCCACCCGGTCGCGCAGGCGCAGGAAGTCCTCCGGCTGGAAGAACAGCTGCGCGATCGCGAAGTCCGCGCCGGCCCGCAGCTTGCGCACCAGGTACTTGGTGTCCTCGTCCAGGTCCGTTGACCGCGGGTGGCCGTACGGGGATGCCGCCACGCCGACGCAGAAGTCGCCGAGCTCGCGGCACAGCCGGACCAGCTCCTCGGCGTAGGTCAGCCCCTCCGGGTGGGGCAACCACTCGCCGTTCGGGTCGCCGGGCGGGTCGCCGCGCACGGCGAGGATGTTGCGCACGCCGACGGCCGCGTACCAGCCGATCACGTTGCGCAGCTCGGCCACGGAGTGGTTGACCAGGGTGAGGTGCGCCATCGGCAGCAGGGTCGTCTCCTGCGCCACCCGGCCGGTGGTGCGGATGGTCCGGTCGCGCGACGACCCGCCCGCGCCGTAGGTGATGGACACGAACGCCGGGTCGAGGGCTTCGAGTTCGCGGATCGCGCGCCAGAGGATGGTCTCCTCGGCCTCGTCTCGCGGCGGGAAGAACTCGACGGAGAACACGGGGGACCCCCCGCGCAGGCGCTCGACCACCGACGTCATGCCGGCCAGCCTAGAGGTACGTCCGGACAGTGGGAGATTCCTTTCACTGGATGGGACCAGCCCCCCGGTTGGGCACCCGGCGGGAGCAGAGGTGACCATAGACGGGTGCCGCCCCACCCGTTGGACCTCGAACTGCCCAAGCACGTCGACGAAGCGTTGGCAGGCTACCTCGCCGACCGCCGGGCACTGGGTGCGCGCATGGAGGAGAACTTCACCGGCGCCGTGGACGCCCTGGCCGACTTCGTCCTCGGCGGCGGCAAGCGGGTCCGGCCCACGTTCGCGTGGTGGGGCTGGCGCGCCGCCGGTGGCGACCCGGAGGGCGAGCTGGCCGGAGCCGTGCTCACGGCGGTCAGCTCGCTGGAGCTGATCCAGGCGTGCGCGCTGGTGCACGACGACCTGATGGACGCCTCCGAGACCCGCCGCGGGATGCCGACCGTGCACGTCCGGTTCGCCCGCGAGCACCGCGCCGAGGGCTGGCTGGGCGAACCCGAGCGGTTCGGGCTGGCCGCGGCGGTGCTGATCGGGGACGTGGCGCTGGCCTGGGCGGACGACATGCTGTTCGCGGCCGGCCTGCCGACCGACGCCCTCCAGCGGCTGAGCCTGCCGTGGCGGGACATGCGCACCGAGATGCTGGCGGGCCAGTACCTCGACGTGCTCACGCAGGCGCGCGGCGACAGCTCGCCGGGCGCCGCGCTGCGCATCGACCGGCTCAAGACCGCCGCGTACACCGTGGAACGGCCGCTGCACATGGGTGCGGCGATCGGCGGGGCGTCACCGGAGCTGGTGGACGGCCTGCGCTCGTTCGGCACGGACATCGGCGTGGCGTTCCAGCTGCGCGACGACCTGCTCGGCGTGTTCGGCGACCCGGCGGTGACCGGCAAGCCCGCGGGCGACGACCTGCGCGAGGGCAAGCGGACGCTGCTGGTGGCGCTGGGCATGGAGTTCGGCGCGGACGTGCTGCACGAGGCGCTGGGCAAGCCCGACCTGGACGTCGCCCTGGTGGACCAGGTGCGCGCGCGGCTGCGCGAGGTCGGCGCGGTGGACGCGGTCGAGGAGCGGATCGCCGAGCTGACCGAGTCCGCGCTGCGCGCCCTCGACCGGTCGCCGATCGCCGAACCGGCCGGTGAGCGGCTCGCGGAGCTGGCCATCAGCGCCACGAAGCGGACCTCCTGACGATGCGCACGGTCACCGGCCGCACGGACCACGTCGTCGTGGTCGGCGCGGGGCTGGCGGGGCTGTCCGCGGCGCTGCACCTGCTCGGCGCGGGCCGCCGGGTCACCGTGGTGGAGCGCGACGCCGTGCCCGGCGGCCGGGCGGGGAGGCTGGACCTGGGCGGCTACCGGTTCGACACCGGGCCGACCGTGCTGACCATGCCGGAACTGGTGGACGAGGCGCTGAACGCGGTGGGCGACTCGGTGCGCGACCGGCTGGACCTGCGCCCCGTGCACCCCGCCTACCGGGCCCGCTTCGCCGACGGCAGCACGCTGGACGTGCACTCCGACGCCGAGGCGATGGAGGCCGAGGTGCGCCGGTTCGCCGGTCCGCGCGAGGCGCAGGGGTACCGGGCGCTGCGCCGCTGGCTGACCGAGCTGTACCGGGTGGAGCGCGAGCGGTTCATCGGCTCGAACTTCGACTCGCCGCTGTCGCTGCTCACCCCGCAGCTGGCGAAGCTGGCCGCGTTGCGCGGGTTCGGGCGGCTGGGGCCGTCGGTGGCGCGGTTCCTGCACGACGAGCGGTTGCAGCGGGTGTTCTCGTTCCAGTCGCTGTACGCGGGCGTGCCGCCGCGCAAGGCCCTCGCCGCGTACGCCGTGATCGCCTACATGGACACGATCGCGGGCGTCCACTACCCCGAGGGCGGGATGCGGGCGCTGCCGGACGCGTTGGCCGCGGCGGCCCGGGACGCGGGCGCGGACCTGCGCTTCCAGACCCCGGTGGCCTGGCTGGAGCGCATCGGCGGCCGGGTCACCGCCGTGCGCACCGCGCACGGTGAGCGCATCCCGTGCGACGCGGTGGTGCTCACACCGGACCTGCCGATGTCCTACCGCCTGCTGGGCCACCGCCCGCGCCGGCCCGTGCCGATCACGTGGTCGCCGTCCGCGGTCGTGCTGCACGCGGGCGTGGACCGGACGTGGCCGGAACTGGCCCACCACACGCTGCTCTTCGGCGGGGCGTGGGAGCGCACGTTCGACGAGCTGACCCGCCGCGGCACGCTGATGAGCGACCCGTCGTTGCTGGTCACCGCGCCGCCGGGGCAGGGCATGTTCGTGCTGGCGCCCGCGCCGAACCTGCGCACCGGCCCGATCGACTGGGACCGCGTCGGCCCGGCCTACCGCGACGAGCTGGTCGGCGTGCTGGAGGCGCGCGGGCTCACCGGTTTCGGCGCCGCGATCGAGGTCGAGCACCTGGTCACGCCCCGGGACTGGGCCGCGATGGGCCTGGCCGCCGGCACCCCGTTCTCGGCCGCGCACACGTTCGCCCAGACCGGCCCGTTCCGGCCGCGCAACCTGGTGCTGGACAACGCGGTGCTGGCCGGGTGCGGCACCACGCCGGGCGTCGGCGTGCCGCCGGTGCTGATCTCGGGCCGGCTCGCCGCCCAGCGGATCACGGGCGCCACCGCCGCGAGGTCCCGGCGACCGGTGACGACGCGGCGGGCGCACACCCGGCGATGACCGGCGTCGGACGTGACGTCGCGCACGCCGCGCGGCGCCGTCCACCGCGGACAAGTGTTGAACAGTGAACCCCGACGGGGGACCCGGCGGTACTCGGCGCAGGTCGGACCGATCCCGATCAGGTGATCGAATACTCCATGTGGTCACTCCCCCGGGTGACCCGCCCGTGCGAGGATCGCTCCGGGTGTTACGAGCGTGTCACCAGACAGCGCCATCACGTGCCGGCGCGTCTTGACGTTGTGCGACGATGTTGCCGCGATGGCCGCGACCCCGTCCTTCCCACGATCGAGCGCCGCACCTGTCGGGCCGGTGCGGTCGTCGGCTACCCGGGATCGGGACGACGGGGGTCGATCGGACCGGCCGGATCCGGGCGGCATCCCCATCCGCACCATCCTGCTCGGCGTCGGCGGCGTCATGCTGATCGCCCTGGGCGGCACCGGTGCCGGCGCGATCCTCAAGCACGACCCGCTGATCGCCGACACCTCGCTGAGCTTCATCCGGTACGGCCACGGCCACGACCTGGCCACCGCGGTGCTCTACGTCGGGCTCGGCATGGTGATCTGGTCGTGGATCCGGCTGGGCCGGATGGTGCGCAACCGGCACGTCGGCAGCGCCGCGGTGCTCACCGCGATCGTGGCCTGGACGCTGCCGCTGCTGTTCGCGCCGCCGTTGTTCAGCAAGGACATCTACAGCTACCTGGCACAGGGCCAGATCGCGCTCAACGGCCTCGACCCGTACTCCGTGGGTCCCGCGGTGCTGCAGAGCCCGCTGTCGGACAACGTGAGCTGGGTCTGGCAGAACACCCCGGCGCCGTACGGGCCGCTGTTCCTGATGCTCGCCGAGGGCGTGGTGTGGGCGACCGCGGGCAGCGTCATCGGCGGCGTGGTGGCCATGCGGATGGTGCTGGCCATCGGCCTGGTGCTGCTGTGCTGGGCGTTGCCCGGGCTGACCCGCCACCTCGGCGGCCGGCCCGCGGTCGCGCTGTGGGTGGCCGTGGCGAACCCGCTGATGCTCGTGCACCTCATCGGCGGCGCGCACAACGACCTGCTGATGGTCGGCCTGCTGGCCGCCGGCGTGCTGCTGGTGCTCGACCGCAGGCACGTGCTGGGCATCGCGCTGGTGACGCTGGCGTTCGCGGTGAAGGCGACCGCCGTGGTCGCGCTGCCGTTCCTGGTGCTGGTCTGGGCGGGCAGGCTGGGCGGCACGCGGGCGGCACGGCTCGGCAAGGCCATCGCGGGCGGCCTGGTCACGTTCGTCGCCGTGTTCGCCGCGGCCACCGTGGTGTCCGGTCTCGACCTGGGCTGGATCCCGGCGCTCAGCTCGTCGTCCACGATCGTGAACTGGCTGTCGCTGCCCAGCGCGGTCGGCGACTTCGCGCACACCGTGGTCAACGCGTTCGTCCGGGTCGAGCCGGGCTGGTTCATGACCATCGCCCGCGGCCTCGGTTCGCTGCTGCTGGTCTACATCGCGTGGCGGCAGTGGCGGGCCGCGCAGGACGGCGGTCCGGAGGCGGTGCGCCGCGCCGCGATCACCATGCTGGCCGTGGCCCTGCTCTCCCCCGCCACCCTGCCCTGGTACTTCAGCTGGCCGCTGGTGATGGCCGCGGCGCTGCCGTGGACCACGACCGGGCTGAAGGCGGCGGCGTTCTTCTCCACCTGGCTGCTGCTGGTGACCTTCCCCAACGGGGACACGGCGCTGTACTCGTGGGTGTACCTGGCGATGGTCGCGGCGGTGTCGGCGCTGGCGTGCGTGTCGCTGACCAGGCCGGACCCGCTGCGGCTGTCCGGCAGGTACGGGTGACGGACCTCGCCGGACCGGACGTGGCCGCCGCCTACGCCCGGTGCCGCGAGCTGAACGCCCGGCACGGCCGCACGTTCTACCTCGCCACCCGCCTGCTCACGCCCGCGCAGCGACCCGCCGTGCACGCCCTGTACGGCTTCGCGCGGTTGGCCGACGAGATCGTGGACAGCGGCGGGTCGGCCGACCCGGCGGCCGAGTTGGAGCTGCTGGAGTCGCAGCTGCTCGACGAGCTGGCGGGACGTGCCACGGGACACCCGGTGCTCGTCGCCCTGGTGGACGCGGTGCGCCGCCACTCGATCGACCCGGCCCTGTTCACCGAGTTCCTGACGTCGATGCGGATGGACCTCACCGTCACGTCCTACCCGGACTTCCCGGCGCTGGAGCGGTACGTGCACGGCTCGGCGGCGGTGATCGGGCTGCAGCTGCTGCCCGTGTTCGGGACGGTGGTGCCGCGCGCCCTGGCCGAGCCGCCCGCCGCCGCGCTGGGCCGGGCGTTCCAGCTGACGAACTTCCTGCGCGACGTCGGGGAGGACCTCGACCGGGGCCGGGTCTACCTGCCCCAGGACGTGCTGGCGGCCCACGGCGTCGACCGGGAGCTGCTGGTGTGGTGCCGGCGGACCGGGCGGTCCGACCAGCGGGTGCGGCGGGTGATGCGGCACCTGGTCGCGCACACGTTGGCCGAGTACCGGGAGGCCGAGGTGGGTGTGCCGATGCTGCGGCCCGTGTCGCGGCCGTGCGTGCGGACCGCGCTCACGCTGTACCGGGAGATCCTGGACGAGATCGCGGCGGCCGACTACCAGGTGCTGGACCGGCGGGTGGTGGTGCCGAACGCGCGCCGGCTGGCGGTGGCCGGGCCCGGTCTCGCGCGGGCGCTGGTGGCCAGGGTCACCGGGCGTTGACCCGGAGACACGACGTCCGGACGACTCCCCGGTAGGGGAGCCACCCGGACGTCGATCGGTCGTCTGACGGTGAACGGTCGTCGGGAGGAGTGGTGCGTCGGCTCGTCAGAACGCCAGGGCCTGTGCCCTCCGCTTCACCTCACGGCCGCGGTCGCCGCGCAACGCCTCGACGGGCGTGCCGGGCAGGGTGTCGTCCTCGGTGAACAGCCACCGGAGGATCTCTTCGGTCGAGAAGCCGGAGTCGCGCAGCACCGTGATGGTGCCGGGCAGCCCCTTCACCACGCCTCCGGCGGCGAGGAACTGGGCGGGGACGACGAGGACGCCGTTCCGGCGCTCCGCGAGCAGCTGACCGTCGCGCAGCAACTGGTGGACTCGGTTGATCGGCAGGTCAAGACGCTCAGCGACCTCGGGGAGGGGCAGGACCTCCAGGTCGGGAGCCAGCACATCCGCAGCGGCAGGAATCGCACTCACCTGCGTCACGATGCCACAACGACGTGAACGACGCCCTGCGCCAACCGGGTGGTGGCGGTACACCCTCGGGTCCCCTTGCGGACACCCCCTGTTTCGCCCCGCTTTGACGCGGATCCCACAAGCGCGCGTGGGATGCTCCAGCGCACAGCGATCGGTCGGCACCACCCACCGTACGATCCACGGCTGTGGAAAGGTCGGCGACGAACGTGATCGGCGGGCTGCTCGAACAACGCTACCGGGTAGGCACCCTGGTCGCGCGGGGCGGCATGTCCACCGTGTACCGCGGTGTGGACACCCGGCTGGAGCGGACCGTGGCCATCAAGGTCATGGACCCCAGGTTCTCCGCCGACCCGCAGTTCGTGGCGCGGTTCGAGCGCGAGGCGCGGGCCGCGGCGAAGCTGCACCACCCCGGCGTGGTGCAGGTGCACGACCAGGGCGTGGACGAGGACCGGGTCTACCTGGTCATGGAGCTGGTCGAGGGCGGCACGCTGCGCGACCTGCTCAACGCGCGCGGCAAGCTGGACGTGGCGCTGGCGCTCACCGTGATCGAGAAGGTGCTCTCGCCGCTGGCCGCCGCGCACCGGGCCGACCTCGTGCACCGGGACGTGAAGCCGGAGAACGTGCTCATCGGGCCCGGCGGCACGGTGAAGGTCGCCGATTTCGGGCTGGTCCGGGCGGTCTCCACGGTCGGTGTGACCAGCGACACCATGATCCTGGGCACGGTCGCCTACCTGTCACCCGAACAGGTCACCACCGGTACCACGGACGCGCGCAGTGACGTCTACTCGGCAGGCGTGCTGCTGTACGAGATGCTGACCGGCACGCCGCCGTACGTGGGCGACAACGCCATCTCGGTGGCCTACCGGCACGTGAACGACGACGTGCCCGCGGTGCCGGACGTGCCCGCGGAGGTCGCGGAGCTGGTGCGGCGGGCGACCCGCAAGGAGCCGTTCCTGCGGCCCGCGGACGCCGAGTCGTTCCTGTCCGAGGTGGAGACCGCGCGGGCGAAGCTGGGCCTGGCCACCGTGGACGTGCCGGTGCCCGTCGCCGCCGCGCCCGCCGAGGAGGCCACCGAGCACGTGCCGCTGAGCCTGGCCGAGCAGACGTTGCGGGTGGAGCCGGTGCGGGTGGGCGCGGGCGCGCCGTTCGCCGACCCGACCGTGCCGGTGCGCCGGCCGAACCCGCTCGTGCCGCCGTCGGCGGGCCCGCAGGGCACCAGGGCGATCTCCCGGGCGGAGCTGCTCGCGCCGCCCGTGCCGGCCGTGCCGTCGCCCCCGGCGGTCCGCGCGCGCCCGAAGAGACCTCCGAAGAAGAAGACGCCCGAGCAGCTGTACGAGGAGATGCGGGCGCGCAGCAAGCGGCAGTTCATCACGTGGATCAGCGTCGTGGCGGTGGCCGCGCTCATCATCGGCATCACCAGCTGGTGGCTGGTGGTCGGCCGGGTCACCACCGTGCCGGACCTGGTCGGCAAGGACGAGACCACCGCCACCGCGCTGCTGGACGAGGCGTCGTTGAAGAGGTCGCTGCGGACCGAGAACAGCGACACCGTGCCCAGCGGCCAGGTGATCAGCACCGACCCGCCCGCCGGCACCAAGGCCAACCAGGGCGACCTGGTGCGGCTCGTGGTGTCCGCGGGCAAGCCGGTCGTGCCGCAGGTCAACGCGGGCGTCGAGGTGGCCGCGGCCGAGCAGGAGATCGCCTCGGTCGGGCTGAAGTCCCAGCTCAACCCGGCCAAGGACGCGTTCAGCGACCGCGTGCCCAAGGGCAAGGTGGTCACCCTGGAGCCCGCGCCCGGCACGCCGGTGCCGATCGGCTCCACGGTGACGATCGTGCTCAGCAAGGGCTCCCAGCCCAGGCCGGTGCCCAGCGTGACCGGCAAGACCAAGGACGAGGCGTTCGCCGAGCTGAGCGCGGCCGGGTTCGACCCGGTCGAGGGGCCGACGGAGTTCTCCGACAAGGTCGACGGGGGCAAGGTGATCCGCACCGACCCGCCGGCGGGCACGAACCTGCCACCGAACAACCGGCAGGTGACCGTCATCGTGTCGGCCGACTCGGTGACCGTGCCGCAGGTCGAGGGCAAGACGGTCAAGGAAGCGAAGAAGATCCTGGAGGACGCGGGCCTCAAGGTCGACGTCCAGTTCAACAACCGCGACCGTGCCCGCGTGGTCAACCAGTCCATCCGCGCAGGCGAGCGCGTCCCGAAGGACACAAAAATCACCATCATCGCTGTCTGACACGGCTGTGGCCCCCGACTCCGCGGAGTTGGGGGCCACTGCCGTCTTGCGCTTGCTCTGCCGCCGACCAGACCACCACGCGAGGTCGCGGAGCAGCGGCCAATTAACTCCGCAGCATCTCGGCGACGAGGAAGGCCAGTTCCAGCGACTGCTGGGTGTTCAGGCGCGGGTCGCAGGCGGTCTCGTAGCGGCCCGCCAGGTCCAGGTCGGAGATCTCCTGGGCGCCGCCCAGGCACTCGGTGACGTCCTCGCCGGTCAGCTCGATGTGGATGCCGCCGGGGTGAGTGCCCAGGCGCCGGTGCACCTCGAAGAAGCCCTGCACCTCGTCGACGATCCGGTCGAAGTGCCGGGTCTTGTAACCGGTGGACGACTCGTGCGTGTTGCCGTGCATCGGGTCGCACTGCCAGATGACCTGGTGGCCCGACGCGGTGACCTTCTCGATGATCGGCGGCAGCACGTCGCGCACCTTGCCGTTGCCCATCCGGCTGATCAGGGTCAACCGACCGGCCTGGTTGTGCGGGTCGAGGCGCTCGACGTACTCGACGGCCATCTCCGGCGTCGTCGACGGCCCGATCTTCAACCCGATCGGGTTGGACAGCAGCTCGGCGAACGCGATGTGCGCGCCGTCCAGCTGCCGGGTCCGCTCGCCGATCCACAGGAAGTGCGACGACAGGTCGTACAGCTTCGGCTGGTCACCGCTGGTGTCCAGGCGCAGCAGCGCCCGCTCGTAGTCCAGCAGCAACGCCTCGTGGGAGGCGAAGATCTCGGTGGTGTGCAGCGACGCGTCGTTCACGCCGCACGCCGACATGAACCGCAGGCCGCGGTCGATCTCGCCGGCCAGGGCCTCGTACCGCTCACCGGCGGGTGACTGGCGGACGAAGTCCTTGTTCCAGTCGTGCAGCCGGTGCAGGTCGGCCATGCCCGCGCTGGTCACCGCGCGCAGCAGATTCATCGCCGCGCCCGCGTTGGCGTAGGCGCGGATCATCCGGGACGGGTCCGGCACGCGTGCCTCGGGCGTGGCGACCAGCGAGTTGACGATGTCGCCGCGGTAGGACGGCAGGCCGAGCGCGTCGATGCCGGACGAGCGCGGCTTGGCGTACTGGCCGGCGATGCGGCCGATCTTCACCACCGGCAGGCTCGCGCCGTAGGTGAGCACGACGGCCATCTGCAGCAGGGTCCGGATGTTCGCGCGGATGTGCGGCTCGGTGTTGTCCGCGAACGTCTCCGCGCAGTCGCCGCCCTGCAGCAGGAACGCCTCGCCGCGGGCGACCTCGGCCAGGTTGTCGCGCAGCCGGTCGATCTCGGCCGGCACGGTGATCGGCGGCACGCTCTCCAGCACGGCGCGCACCCGGCGCACCTGCTCGGCGTCCGGCCACTCCGGCTGCTGGGAGGCGGGCCTGCCCAGCGCGTCGTGGAGCCGGTCGCGCAGCTCGGGCGGTAGGGGCGGAAGCTCGGGAAGCGTGTCCACGGGCACGTCCACGGTCCAGTTCACACGTTAAAGATAGCCGTCCACACTCAGAGACGGACGCGGGTCCGCCTGTGCATCATGTGGGCCATGCCTGACACCCGACTGGATGACGACACGGCGGCCAGGCTGCTGTCGACCGCGGTGGACAACCTCCAGCGCGACTACCCGGCGCACTGGTCGCACGTCGTCACCGGCGACGCCGACCTGGTGCCGCAGCGGGTGCTGCACCCGATCTTCGCGGGCTCCTTCGACTGGCACTCCTGCGTGCATCAGACCTGGTTGACGGTCCGCCTGCTGCGGTTGCGGCCCGGCGTCGAGGGTGCGGAGCAGGCCCGCCGGGTGCTGGATTCGCTGATCACCGAGGAGCACGCGCGGACCGAGGCGGCGTTCTTCGACGGCCCCAACGGCGGGTTCTGGGAGCGCCCCTACGGGTGGGCGTGGCTGCTCGTGCTCGATGCGGAACTCCGCACCTGGGACGCGCCGTGGGCGACCGCGCTGCGGCCGTTGAGCGCGGTGCTGCGTGACCGGTATCTCGCCAAGGTGGCGGGCGCGCGGCTGCCGATCCGGACCGGCACGCACGGCAACACCGCGTTCGCGACCGGGCTGGTGCTCGACGCGGCACGTGCGGTGGGTGACGAGGAGCTGGCCTCGGCGTGCGCGGCGGCGGCGCTGCGGTGGCACCGCGAGGACGTCGGGTACGGCGGGTTCGAGCCGGACGCGGCCGACTTCCTCTCCCCCGCGCTGACCGAGGCGGACCTGGTGCGCCGGGTGCTGCCCGCGGACGCGTTCACCGCCTGGTTCGAGGCGTTCCTGCCGCACCTGGAGGACTCGCGCTGGAAGGTGCTGCGCGAGCCGACGCCGGTGGACGACCCCGGTGACGCGTACGGCTCGCACCTGGTCGGCCTGGCGCTGTCGCGGGCGTGGCAGTGGGGCGCCATCGCCGACGCGCTGCCCGCGGACCACCGGTACGCCGACCTCGCCCGCACGGCCGCCGAGGAGCACCGGGAGACCGGCCTGCGGCACGTGTTCGGGCACGGCTACTACGCCGAGCACTGGCTGGGCACCTTCGCCGCCTACCTGGACCTCGGCGCGTTCACGGACCGCTGAGGCCGGTCGGCGGGCAGCCGGCCGCGGCGGCACGGCACCTGCGCTCCTCCAGGGGACGGCGCATCGCCGCGAACCGCTCGGCCGCCTCCAGGAACAACGCCGCCGCCTGCGTGCGCTGGCCCTGGGCACGCCGGACCTGCGCGCGCACCTCCCACAGG
Source organism: Actinosynnema sp. NPDC050801 (assembly GCF_040673975.1). Lineage (NCBI taxonomy): Bacteria > Bacillati > Actinomycetota > Actinomycetes > Pseudonocardiales > Pseudonocardiaceae > Actinosynnema > Actinosynnema sp. NPDC050801. Next base: position 15,641 of record NZ_JBFAQZ010000035.1, read on the forward strand.
GCGGCCGACCACTGGCCGCCCTGCCACAGCCCGCTGATCCGCTCCGCCTCCACCAGGTGCGGTCGGGCCCGGCTGGGGCTGCCCGCGCACGCGCACGCCGTCGCCGCCGCGATCCGGAAGCCCATGGAGCACGGGTCGCACACGTGCGGGGCTTCGGTGAGCCACCGCTCCGCCTCCCGGATCGCGCTGAGCGCGCCGCCGAGGCTGTCGGCGGCCTGCACGCGGACCCCGTGCACGCGGATCACCAGGTGCGACGGGATGCCCGACGACCGGGCCAGCGGCAACGCGCGGTCGAGGTCGGCGCGGGCGGCGGCGCGGTTCCCGCGGCGGGACGCGGCCTCGGCGAGCCGTTCCAGCGCCAGCGACTGCGCCGAGACGCACCCGGCGCGTTCGGCCTCGCACAGGGACTCGCGCAGGGTGGCCACGGCGGTGTCGAGGTGGCCGGACAGCAGCGCGAACTCGCCCAGCAGCAGGAGGGCCAGTGCCCGGCCCGCCGCGGAACCCGCCCGTGACGCGATGTCCAGCAGGTCGCGGCCGAACGCCTCCGCGCCGTCGTGCCCCTCCGGCCCGTACAGGTAGATCTCCTGGAAGCACAGGTGGGCGTCGTAGACCTCCGGCCGCGTCGGGTGCCGCACGGAGTCGGCGAACTCCTCCCGGAACAGCCGGTGCCACGTGCCGCGGGCGTGCGCGACGAGGGCCAGCAGGGTCGAGGCCTCACCCAGCTCGTGCCCGAGGTCGGCGTCCAGCGCCAGCACCCGCACCTGCCTGGCCAGCCGCTCGGCCTCGGCGAGGTGGCGCCGCCCGAACGCGACCAGGCCGTTGGCCAGCGCCACCGCCGCCCGCTGCGACGGCGACGGCGGCTCGGCCGCGTCCACGGCCAGCGCCGACTCGTACAGCGCGATGGTCTCCGCGTCCGGCCCGACCCCGATCCGCTCCCGCAGCGTGCGGCGCAGCCGGTCGAACTGGCGCAACGCCTCCCGGCGGTTGCCCGCGGCGAGGTGCCGCCGCATCACCGCGCGGTGGGCCTGTTCGTCTGTTTCGTCCAGTTCGAGCAGCCGTGCCCAGTCGCCGGCGGCCCTGAGCAGCGCGACGTACCGGCCCTCGACCTTCTCGTGCGGCTCGGCCACCCAGCACTCGTAGCGGTCGTCGGCGAGCAGGCCGCCGCGGTACTCGGCGGCGGCGAGCGCGCAGCGGGTGGCATCCCCCGAGGCCAGCGCCGCGTCGGCGGCCCGCTCGAACCGGTCCAGGTCCACGTCGAGCACGCCGACCGGCCACAGCGTCAGCAGCCGCCCCTCGCACCGGACCGCGTCGGCCCGTCCCAGCGCACGTCGCGCGTAGTAGAGCGCCTTGCGCAGGTTCGCCCCGGCCGCGTCGACGGGCAGGTCGGGCCACAGCCGGTCCATGACCTGCTCGCGGTGCAGCCGGTGGTCCGGCTCCACCGCGAGGAGCTTCACCACGTCGGCCGCCCGGCGGTTGCGCCACACGTTGCCGGGGACGGGTCTGCCGTCGACGGAGACGGAGAACCTGCCCAGAACGCGCACCTGGCAGGTGGCCGGCATGGCGGCACCCTACGTCCGCCTTCGCCGGAGCGCCCGTGGAAAACCGGGGTGCGCCCGTGGGAACGGTTTGGGAACGCACCGCCGGCTAGCGTGGCCCGACCAACCAGGGCAGGACCGATCAGGACAGGAGGACGCGATGTTGTTCATGGACGTGCACAACAACCTCCCGGAGGGCGCCGGCGCGAAGGACGTGGCCGACGCCCACTCCGCCGACCTCCGCACCCAGGACCAGTACGGCGTCCGGTACCTCCACTACTGGGTCGACGAGAAGGACGGCAAGGCCTTCTGCCTGGTCGACGCGCCGGACGCGGAGGCGGCGCACCGGGTCCACCGGGAGGCGCACGGCCTCGTGGCGGACGAGATCTACCCCGTTGTCCAGGGCTGAGACACGACGAGAGGTGATGGAGATGTCTGTGCTTGCGTCGAAGAGCTTCACGGAGCCGGAAGAGGTCCGTGAGTTCCCGCACGGCCACGTCGACCTGGTCACCGTCGGTGGCACGACGGTCGGCAGAGCGGAGTTCGAGCCGGGCTGGCGGTGGTCGAAGGACGTGCAGCCGATCGCGGGCACGCACTCCTGCCAGGCCGCCCACACCGGCTACATCCTGTCCGGCCGGATGCACGTCGTCATGGACGACGGCGAGGAAGGCGAGGCGGGGGCCGGCGAGGCGATCATGGTGGAGCCGGGGCACGACGCCTGGATCGTCGGCGACGAACCGTGCGTGATGGTCGACTTCACCGGCCTGACCGACTACGCCAGGAAGTGACGAGGAGCCCCTGGCGTCCGGGGACACCAGGGGCTCTCACCGGAGGTCCGATCTCAGCCGAAGAAGACCTCGGCCTCGGCGTAGCGGTGCACCGGGACGGTCTTGAGCTCCGCCGTCGCCTCGGCCAGCTTCACCCGGACGATCTCCGTGCCGCGCAGCGCGACCATGACGCCGAAGTCGCCCTCGGCGACCGCGTCCACCGCGTGCAGGCCGAACCGGGTGGCGAGCACGCGGTCGTAGGCGGTGGGGATGCCGCCGCGCTGGACGTGGCCCAGCACGACCGCGCGGGACTCCTTGCCGGTCCGCTCGGCGATCTCCTCGGCCAGCCAGGTGCCGATGCCGCCCAGCCGGACGTGGCCGAACGCGTCCTTCTCACCGGAGTGCAGCACCTCGGCGCCGCCCTCGGGCATCGCGCCCTCGGCGACCACGATGATCGGGGCGAACTGGCGCTCGAAGCGCCGCTCCACCCACTCGACCACCTTGTCGACGTTGAACTGACGCTCGGGCACCAGGATCACGTTCGCGCCGCCGGCCAGGCCGGAGTGCAGCGCGATCCACCCCGCGTGGCGGCCCATGACCTCGACCACCAGCGCGCGGTGGTGCGACTCGGCCGTCGTGCGCAGCCGGTCGATCGCCTCGGTGGCGATGTGCACGGCGGTGTCGAAGCCGAACGTGTAGTCGGTCGCGCCCAGGTCGTTGTCGATGGTCTTCGGCACGCCGACGACGCCGATGCCGTCGTCGGTCAGCCGCTTCGCGACGCCGAGGGTGTCCTCACCGCCGATCGCGATCAGCGCGTCGACCTTGTTCGCGGCCAGCGTCTCGCGGATGCGGTCGACACCACCGTCGATCTTGTACGGGTTGGTGCGCGACGAGCCGAGGATGGTGCCGCCCCTGGTGAGGATGTCCTCGACGTCATCGAGCCCGATCGGCTTGGTCAGGTTCTCGATCGGTCCCTGCCACCCGTTGCGGAACCCCACGATCTCCCAACCGTGGGCCTCGATGCCCTTGCGGGCCACACCGCGGATGACCGCGTTGAGGCCGGGGCAGTCGCCACCGCCGGTGAGCACACCAATGCGCATTTGCTTAGCCAATCTCTTCTCGTGGCGTGGGTCACCCAAGACTGACACGCCCTGGATCGGTGCAGCAAGCGAGGGTCCACCTACCGGACGGAGAAGCCCCTGCGCTGCCGCTCGCTCTCGATCACCTTCCAGCGCGCGAGGTTGTGCCTGGCGTCGGCCAACGCGTCGTGCGCGTCGGCCGGAGCCTGGGGCAGCCGCGGTTTGCCCACGTCCTCCCAGCGCTGGCGCAGGTCGCGGGTGAACCGGGGCAGGCAGCGCGGCAGAGCCGGCATCGGGCCCCACAGCTGCGCCAGCGCCACGTGGTCGTAGGCCGCGAACCACGCCCACAGCTCGATGTCGTCCCGGTTGGCCTTGGGCCCGCCGACGAAGTCGAGCAGGTCGGCGCGGATCCGCTCCCGGCTGCGCCACGCCTGGTCGGCGGGCGGCGGCAGCTGGGTGAGCACGTTGGCGCGCACCCACGGACCCGCCTTGGCCGGGTCGAACTCGGTCGACACGGCGTAGAACTCACGGCCTTCCTCGTCGACCACCCCGATGGAGACGAGGTCGATCGTGACCCCGTCTTCGATGAACTCACAGTCGTAGAAGAACCGCACCCCACCAGCCTAGGGGTGCCGATCAGCCGGCCTTCGTCTCGGGCAGCCGATCGGCCGCCAACGCCTGCTTGGCCTCGCCCTGTCCCTCCTTGGCCTTGGCCGCGTAGACGTCGACGTACTCCTGGCCGGACAGCTCCATCAGGGCGTACATGATCTCGTCGGTGATGGACCGCAGCACGAACCGGTCGCCGGACAGACCCGCGTAGCGGGAGAAGTCCAACGGCTTGCCGATCTTGATCCGGATCGGGTACGGCCGCCACATCTTCGAGCCGATGGGGTTGGCCTTGTCGGTGCCGAACATCGCGATGGGGATGACCGGCGCGCCGGACTCCAGCGCGATCCACGCGACGCCGACCTTGCCCTTGTAGAGGCGTCCGTCGGGCGACCGCGTGCCCTCCGGGTAGATGCCGAGCAGCTTGCCCTCGCGCACGATCCGCACGCCGGTGTCGAGCGCGCCCTGGGCGGCCGACGCGCTGGACCGGTCGATCGGCACCTGGCCGACGCCGGAGAAGAACCAGCGCTGGAAGGCGCCCTTGAGCCCCTTGCCGGTGAAGTACTCGATCTTGGCCGGGAAGGTGACCCGGCGGGACAGCTTCAACGGGAGGAAGAACGAGTCGGAGACCGCGAGGTGGTTGCTCGCCAGGATGGCACCGCCCTCCTTGGGGATGTTCTCCGCGCCCTCGATGATCCGCGGGCGGAAGAACAGCTTCAGGAGCGGCCCGAGAAAGATGTGTTTCATCAACCAGTAGAGCACCGCTGGGAGCGCCTCCTCGACGTGCTTGATCCCCGCCGCCAGCCTACGGAGCCGATGGCGAAAGACACAACGAACACCCGCGCGGAGGCGGTACGGTCCCAAGGTCCACCGGCTGCCGTAATCCGCAACACAACGGGCTCGTGGGACGATGGAAGCTGGCAGAGGGTTGGTCTTCACGACCCGGAGGGCTGGAGCACGCCGATGAACTCGCGACGCGACTCGACCGACGGCCCGGAGGACGTGGACGCGACCTTCGCCGAGATCGTGGCGGGCCTGGAACGCGAAGGCGTGGGCAGCCAGGCCTTCCCCGACGAGGTCGAACCGGACGAAGGCGACGAGGCGGAGCCCGTGCGCCCGGTGCGGCCCGAGGGCCAACCCGCCGTGGCCACGGCCGACGACGACCCCGACGCGTACCCGGACTCGGACTCCGACGACCCGGACGACCACTACGTGCCGCCGGAGCCGCCGCCGCTGCCCGCGTTGCGGCCGGGCACGATCGCGGCGCTGCTGGTGATCGCCCTGGGCGTGGTGCTCCTGCTGGTGCCGGGCCTGTTCGGCCTGACCGGCGTGATCGGCACCCCGCTGGCGCTGATCGTGATGTGCTCGGGCGCCGGCTGGCTGATCCTGCGCATGCGCAACAACAACCCCCCGGACTCCGGCTGGGACGACGGCGCCGTCCTCTGACCTCGCGCGAGTCGAACCCCCAACCCTCGCGAGTCGAACCTCCAGGCCCCGCGTGTCCTACGTTCAGAACGCGCGTGTCCTACGTTCAGAACGCGCGTGTCCTACGTTCGCGTACCCCGAGTTCAACGCTCAGAACAGTCGATCTTGTTCGGAGCGTCCAACTCGGGGGTTCTGAGCGTTGAACTCGGGGGTCCTGAACGTAGGACACGCGCGACGCGAACGTAGGACACGCGCGGTCCGAAGGTTCGACTCGCGCGGTTTGGAGGTTCGACTCGCGGTCAGGCGGTGGCGGTCAGGCGGATGGTGTAGCCCTCGGCGTCGCGGGTCATGCTGACGTCGCTGCACGTCCGGTGGGTCAGCCAGAGGCCGACGCCGGCCGTGGCGGTGCGGTCGGTCGGGACCAGGCCCGCCGCGGGTGACGACGGGCCGTCGCCGCCGTCCGTCACCGCCACCAGCACGTGCGCCGCACCCGCCCACGCACGCAGCCGCACGGGGGGCAGCCCGTGGCACTGGGCGTTGGTCACGGCCTCACTCGCCGCGTACACGATGTCGTCCACCTGGTCGCGGCCCAGTCGGGTGGTCGCGCACGCCGTGGTCACCGCGCGCCGCGCCTCGGCCGGTGTGGGGTCGGTCAGCTCGACCATCGGCGGCCCGGCCTCGAACCCGGTGGGCCCGGCCGACGGCAGCACCCACGACGACCGGTAACGCGGGTTCGGCAGGTGCGACCCGTCCGTCCCGGCCACGTGCGGGTGCGTGCGCACCACGTCCGCCAACACCCGCGCCGGCGTGGTCCGCAGGTCGTACGGGCACAGGCTCCACAGCGGCACCTCGGCGAACACCTCGTTCACCGCCGCCTCGTAGCGCCCCCACCAGTCCCACGTCGCCCCGACACCGGGGTGCGGCACGTCGCCCACCACCCGGATCTGCGCCGCGCCCGCGTACTCGGCGAAGAGCTTCCGGTAGGCCAGGATCGCCTCGGTGGGCCGGTCGTACTGGTCGCCGCCGGACAGGAACACGATCCCGGACGCGTCGCCCACCGCGTCGCGGACCAGCCGCTCGTTGGCGGGCCGGCACGCCAGCAGCACCGGCTCACCCGCCGACACGCCCTCGTCGACGAACGGCACCACGATCGACCTGAAGTCGTCGTCGCTGCCGTAGAACGCGATCTCGTGGAAGTAGCCGACGTGCCCGCTCGCCGCACCGGTCCTCATCGGCGCACCACGGTATCGACGCGGGACACGCGGACGTCGTGGTCGCGCGGTCCCCGGATGGCGGTCACGGCGCCGGAGGTGCGCATTCCGCGATGCTACGCGGACCGGCAGATCAACGGTGGCGACCGTTGCGGGCTGTGCTCGGCGCCACGTCCCGGGCCAGGGTCGCCACCCCGACGATCCCGGCGTCGTCACCGAGCTGCGCGGTGCGGATGCGGGCCAGCGGCCGGTGCCCGGCCCCGGTCAGCACGGTCGCGTAGTGCTCACGGGCGTCGTCCAGGAACAGCGGCGCGGACTCCGACACACCGCCCCCGATCACCACGACCTCGGGGTCGTACACGTCGGCGACCAGCGCCAACCCCTCCCCCAGCCACCGGGCCAGGTCCGCCATCGCACGCTGCGCCAACGGGTCGCCGTCCCGCGCCGCGCCCGCCACCCGACGCCCGGTCACCGCCCGCGAGTCGCCCAACGCCTCACGGGCCAGCACGGTCGACTGGCCGGGGTAGCGGGCCAGCAGCTCGACCGCCGTGGTGCTCAACGCGGTACCGCTGCAGTACCGCTCCCAACAGCCGTTCTTGCCGCACGGGCACGGCCGCCCGTCGGGCACGAGCCGCAGGTGGCCCAGCTCCGGCGCCACGCCGTGCGCGCCGCGGAACACCTGGCCGTCGATGAGCAGCGCACCGCCGATACCGGTGCCGAGCGCGACCAGGGCGGCGATCTTCGCGCCACGCGCCGCGCCGAACCGGTGCTCGGCCAGCGCCGCCGCGTTCGCGTCGTGCTCCAGCACCACCGGCATGCCGACCCGCCGCGAGATCCGCTCCGCCACCGGTGCCTGCCGCCACGCCAGGTGCGGTGCGAACCGCACGGTCTGCCGGTCGGAGGCCACGAACCCGGCCACGGCCAGGCCGACGCCCGTGACGCGGTGCCGGGACGCCAGTTCGGCGACGGCCGTGCCGATCGCCTCCTCCAACGCCTCCTCGCCGCTGGGCGTGGCCGCGCGCGCCGTGTCGAGCACCGCGCCGTCGCCGTCGACCACACCCGCGCGCACGCTCGTCCCGCCGACGTCGACGCCGACAGTCAGCACTGCGACCCCTGGTCACGCCGCACAACGGGGATGTGCTGGACGCGCGGCTTCTCCGGCCGCTCCGGCTCCTCGTCCGGACCGGAACCAGGACCGGAAGCGCCGGGAGCCGACGCCGAACCCGCTGCGGGCTCGCCCAGCGCCGCCCGCAGCACCGCGATCAGCCCGGTCACGTGCTCGGCGGCCTTGGCGACCAGCTCCGACCGGTCACCGCGGGCCAGCGCCACCGCGTTGCACAACGGGCACCAGCCGCACGTCCGCGTGTCGTGCTCGCCCTCGGCGGCCATCCGGTGCAGCCACGGCTGCGCCCGCTCGGCGGCCGCGTCGAGCAGCAGGCGCAGCTCTTCGGTGAGCTTCGAGTCCACGTACCTCACCGCATCCACAGGTCGGGGTCGGGTGCGAACCGCACCGCCAACCCGGTGTCGTCCAACTCCGCACCGGTCACCAGGCAGCGCTTGAGCAGCGACGGCAGCGCGACGAGCCGGCGCCTGCCGTCCACGGTGACGGCCAGGTCGTCGCCCACCCGCGCCAGGTCGAGCGACGAGTCGCCGACCGGCAGCGCGATGCGCAACGTGTACTCCCGCTCGCCGGTCCGCTCCACTTCGAGCAGCTGCCCGTCGCCCGACTCGCCGTCCAGCGGGTCGCGGCCCTGGTAGAGGCTGTCGGCGAGGTCGAGCAACGCGGTCGTGCCGACCGGTTCGGCGGCCCGGTGCTCCACAGCGCGCACCGACCCGAGGTCGGCCAGGTCGGCGAGCACCGCGTCCTGCTCGGCCCGGCGGGTGCGCAGCCACGCGGCGGCCGCACCGCTGTCCGCGCCGGGGTCCGGCACCACCCGGTTGGCCACCACGCCGTCGACCCGGATGCCCTGCAGCGCCAGCGCCGTCACGGTCCGCCTGGTCTCCGCCGCGACCACCCGTTCGGGGGTCAGCACCAGCCGCACGCTGGTCGTCGGCGAGGTCAGCAGGCCGCGCAGCTGCTCCAGGTTCTCCGCGAGCCTGCCCAGCGCGTCGGCGGTGGCGTCCCACTTCTCCACCGTGCCGCTGCCGGCGACACCGGCCAGCAGCCCGCGCACCACCCGGCGGTGGGTGGGGAACAGCCGTTCCAGGTAGGAGGCGAACGCCTCGGGCAGCGCCAGCAGGCGCAGCGTCTCGGCGGTCGGACCGCAGTCCACGACCACCACGTCCCACGGCCCGCCGCTCGCCAGCCGCCGCACCTCCGACAGCGCCAGCAGCTCCTCGACGCCGGGCAGGACGGTCAGCTCCTCCGCGTCGAGCTCGTCCACGCCCGCGCCGGCGAGCACGGTCCGCAGGTGTCCTCGCAGGTCGCGCCACGCGTCGTCGACGAGCGCGCGGGGGTCGACCTGGGCCGCGTGCAGGCCGCCGAACGAACCGCCGGCGTCGACCTCGGCGACGTCGCCGGACAGCGGCACGCCGAACGCGTCGCCCAGTGAGTGCGCGGGATCGGTGGACACGACCAGCGCCTTGCGACCGCCGGCGGCGAGCGCGGTGGCGGTGGCGGCGGCCAGGGTCGTCTTGCCGACCCCGCCCTTACCGGTGAAGAGCAGCAGGCGGGCGCTCATCCAGCGTTTTCCACCCGCCGCTTGAGCTCCTTGAGCGCGGTATCCATGATCATCTTTTCGGCCTTGCGCCGGAACAGGCCGATCATGGGCACGACGAGCTGCACCGACAGGGTGTAGGTGACCTCGGTCGAGCCGCCCTTGGGCGTCAGCGCGTAGCTGCCCTCCTGCGACTTCTGCATCTGCCCCTTGACCAGGTGCCACGAGATCCGGCTCGGCGACCACTCGTCGTAGGCGAGCACGTACTCGTCCTTGATCGGGCCCTGGTCGATGTTGAACTTGACCTGCGCCGCGCGCCCGTCCGCCCCGGTCTCCAGCACCTCGGCGCGCTTGACCCCGTTGGCCCACTCGGGGTAGGCGTCGAAGTCGGCGATGACCGCCGCGATCTCCTCGGGCGTCGCGTCGATGACGATGGACTGGGTGGACTCGTCGGCCATGCCCGGGAGGCTACCCGGTGGTTCTGCTCACCAGCGCAACACGTGGGGCGTGCCGGTCCGCTGGAAGTGGCCGACGTTGACGCACTCGGTCCAGCCGACCCGCACCCGCCGGGCCATCGGCTGGTGCACGTGCCCGAACACCGACCAGCGCGGCCGGTCGCGCTCGATCACCTTCAGCAACGACGTCGAGCCCAGCTCCGGTCGGCGGGCGACCACGTCGTAGGTCAGCTCGGCCACCGCGGGCGGCACGTGCGTGCACAGCACGTCGACCTCGCCCAGCCCGGCCAGCGCTGCGCCGAACTCCGACTCCGTGCGCAGGTAGGGCCGCCACGGCCCGCGCCGGTTCGGCACGAAGCCGGGGTGCAGCAGCGCGCCGCCCGCGAAGCCGAACCGCAGCCCGCCGATCTCGGCGACCTGCCCGTCGAGAACGTGCACGCCGTCGCGGGCGAACATCGGCCACAGCTCGGGGCTGTCGACGTTGCCCGGCGTGGCGTAGGTGGGCGCGCTCATCACCGCGAACATCGCGGTGTACTGCTCCATGATCGCCTCTTGGACGACGTCCGCGGCGTTGTCCAGGCCCTCCCACAGCGAGCGCATGTAGCGGACCGTCTCGGCGCCGAACCGGCCGCGCCGCAGCCGGGCGAACACCTCGACCTTCTCCGCGCCGAACACCCGGCCGAGGATGCCCTTGCCGTGGTCGTAGTAGTCGACGAAGTCGACCAGGTCGCCGAGCACCACGAGCGCGTCGGCACCGTCACCGGCGCGGGCCAAGGCCTCCGCGTTGCCGTGGACATCCGAGACGACGTGAACCCGCACGAGAGCCAAATCTACGGCAGAACGGGCGGCACACCGGGCGGCCGACCGTCCTCCAAGATCATTTTGAGGCCGAGTGACACCTGCTTGGCGGCCAACTGGCGGCGGCGCACCTCCCGGCGTATCCGCTTGTCGGACGCATCGCCCGGCAAGTCGGCACGCAGGAAGTAATGCATGAGGGTGCCGTCCAGGACCGGCTCCAGCCACACCTCCATCGTTCCGACCAGCGCGCCGCCGACCGTCCAGCGCAACCCCTGGGTACCCCGATCGGCGTAGACGTCCAGGGTGAGGTCGGGCCAGAACCCGACCCACGCGGCGGGCGGGGCGAAAGCGGCGGCGACCACCGCCGGAGGCACTGCGAGGAACGTCTCGTCCACCACGTCGACACTGGGCACGGGAGGGAAGAGTGCCACGACACGGTCACGGAAACACCGCCCGGCCTGGTGTATCGCCGGAATCACAGGCTAGGTTTCCCCACCGGTAACAAACAATCGTCCGGAGGTCGACGTGCGCGAGTTCAGCGTCCCCGCCACCGCCACTGTGGCTGCCGAGGAGAACCTCACCGACATGGTGTGGGCGAACGCGGAGCGCTTCGGCAACGCCGTCAGCTTCCGCCGCCGCGTGGACGGCACGTGGGTGGACGTCACCGCCCGCGACTTCGCCGCGCAGGTCCTCGCGGTCGCCAAGGGGTTGGTCGCGGCGGGGTTGCAGCCAGGCGAACGGGTGGGGCTGATGTCCAAGACCCGCTACGAGTGGACCCTGCTCGACTTCGCCATCTGGCAGGCGGGCGGTGTCGTGGTCCCGATCTACGAGACCTCGTCGACCGAGCAGGTCGAGTGGATCCTGTCCGACTCCTCGGCCAAGGCCGTGTTCGTGGAGACCGCCGAGCACCGCGCGGCCGTGGACTCCGTGGTGGCGGGCCTGCCCGAGGTGCGGCACGTGTGGCAGATCGACGGTCCCTCCGGTGACGCGGCGGGCGCGATCGACGAGCTCACCGCGCTCGGCGCGTCGGTGTCCGACGACGACGCGCGCGCCCGGCGCAAGATGGTCGGCGCGGACGACACCGCGACCATCGTCTACACCTCCGGCACCACCGGCCGGCCCAAGGGCTGCGAGCTGACCCACCGCAACCTGCTGTCGGAGGTGCGCGGCGGCATCACCGCGTTCCCGCAGCTCATGCAGGCGGGCAACTCGCTGCTGGTGTTCCTGCCGCTGGCGCACATCCTGGCCCGCGCCCTGTCCGTGTGCGGCGTGTACACGCGGGTCACCATGGGTCACACCGCCGACGTGAAGAACCTGGTGGACGACCTCCAGTCGTTCCGGCCCACGTTCGTGGTGGCCGTGCCGCGGGTGTTCGAGAAGGTCTACAACGGCGCGAAGCAGAAGGCGCACGCGGCGGGCAAGGGCAAGATCTTCGACGCGGCCGAGGCGACCGCGGTGGCCTACAGCCAGGCGCTGGACACCGGCGGCCCGGGTCTCGGGCTCAAGCTCAAGCACGCGCTGTTCGCCAAGCTCGTCTACAGCAAGCTCCAGGCGGCGCTCGGCGGCCGCTGCACCAACGCGGTGTCCGGCGGCGCGCCGCTGGGCGAGCGGCTGGCGCACTTCTTCCGCGGCATCGGCGTGCCGGTGCTGGAGGGCTACGGCCTCACCGAGACCAGCGCGGCGGCGTGCGTGAACACGGCGGCGGCGTTCCGGGTCGGCACGGTGGGACGTCCGGTGATCGGCACGGCCATCCGCATCGCCGAGGACGGCGAGATCCTGATCAAGGGCGACATCGTGTTCCGCAGCTACTGGAACAACGACCAGGCGACGGCCGAGGCGCTGGAGGACGGCTGGTTCCACTCCGGCGACATCGGCGAGCTCGACGCCGACGGCTTCCTGAGGATCACCGGCCGCAAGAAGGAGATCATCGTCACCGCCGGCGGCAAGAACGTCTCGCCGGCCGTGCTGGAGGACCGCCTGCGCGCCCACCCGCTGATCAGCCAGTGCATGGTGGTCGGCGACGCGCAGCCGTTCATCGGCGCGCTGATCACGGTCGACCCGGAGTTCTTCCCGGCGTGGAAGGAGCAGAACGGCAAGCCCGCGTCCGCGACCGTGGCCGACCTGATCGACGACGAGACCCTGCGCGGCGAGATCCAGGCCGCCGTGGACGAGGCCAACCAGGCCGTGTCCAAGGCCGAGGCGATCAAGAAGTTCCGCATCCTGCCGGTCGACTTCACCGAGGCCGGCGGCGAGATGACCCCGAGCCTGAAGCTGCGCCGCTCCGTGGTCGCCTCGACCTACAAGCAGGACATCGAGGCCATCTACGCGGGCTGAGGGCGGGGCCGATGTTTCGGCTCCGGCGATTGTGGACAGAGTAAGACGAGTGGCCCGCACCGACGGTGCGGGCCACTCGACCCCCAGTGATCGCGTATCCGCTGACGCGGACCCGAGAAGTTTGTTGTCCCGGTCCCCCAACCGGGACGTTCATAGAGTGCCTGAGCGCGCTGTCGTATCGCTGACGCGGCGGTGACTCGTGCCGTCAGCGCCCGCCCTAGGCTGTGTGACGGGGAGGCGGAACGAGGGGACGCAAACGGATGGGCGCTGGGCCGTGGTTCGGTCTTCTCGGCCCGCTTGAAGTGCGCATACAGGGTGAACCGGTGCCCGTTCGGGCGGGCAAGCACCGGGCGCTGCTGGCTGCCCTCTCACTGCGCGCGGGTCGGGCCGTCTCAATTGGTGAACTGGTGTCCTTCCTGTGGGGAGGTGACCCACCGGCCCGCACCAGGGGCACGTTGCAGACCTACGTCATGCGCCTGAGGCAGCTGCTGGGCGACCCGTCGCTGATCCGGACCACGTCGGACGGCTACCGGTTGGTGGTGCCGCCGGAGCAGGTGGACGTGCACCGGTTCGCCACGACGGCGGGTCTGGCGCGGCAAGCGGCGCAGTCCGGGCACCTGGCGGACGCGGCCGAGCTGTACTCCGAGGCGTTGGGCCTGTGGCGCGGCCCGGCGTTGTCGGACGTGCCGTCGGAGTCGTTGCGCGACGAAGAGGTGCCGCGGCTGGCCGAACGGCTGCTGGTGGTGCACGAGGAGCGCAACGACGTCGAGCTGGCGTTGGGCAACCACGAGCGGCTGGTGCCGGTGCTGCGGTCGCTGACCACCGACCACCCGCTGCGGGAGCGGTTCTGGGCGCAGCTGATGGTGGCGCTGTACCGGGGCAGCAGGCAGGCCGAGGCGCTGGAGGCGTTCCGGCTGGTCGACCGCGAGCTGGGCGACCAGCTGGGCATCGAGCCCGGCGCGGCGCTGCGCGAGCTGCACCAGGCGATCCTGGTGGGTGACCCGAGCCTGGCCGCGCCCGCCGAACGGGTCGACCCGGACGTGCCCGACCAGCTGCCGCCGGACGTGCCGGGGTTCGTCGGGCGGGCCGAGCTGGTGGACCGGATCGCCAAGCTGATCGCGCCGGACGGACCGCGCACCGCGGTGCCGATCGTGGCGCTGACCGGCGTGCCCGGGGTGGGCAAGACGGCGTTGGCGGTGCACGTGGCGCACCGGCTGCGGGAGCGCTTCCCGGACGGCCGGCTGTACGTGGACCTGCGCGGGTACGCGTCGGGACCGGCCACGCCGGTGGTGGAGGTGCTGACCCGGTTCCTGCGGGCGCTCGGCGTGCCGCCGGAGCAGATCCCGGTGGACTCCGACGAGCAGAGCACCCTGTTCCGGTCGCTGCTGACCGGACGGCGGATGCTGCTCGTGCTGGACAACGCCGCCGCGCCGGACCAGGTGCGCCCGCTGCTGCCCGGCGCGGCCAGCTGCCCGGTGCTGGTGACCAGCCGGGACGACCTGCGCGGGCTGATCGCCGTCGACGGTGCCCGGCGGGTCGGGCTGGACGTGCTCGAACCGCACGAGTCGCTCGCCCTGCTGCACCGGTCGGGGCAGGCCGCGGCGGCACTGGCACGGCGGTGCGGGCACCTGCCGCTGACGTTGCACATCGCGGCCGCGTCGGTGGCGGGCGGTTCGGTGGCGCGGTACCTGGAGCAGCTGGGCGACCGCCGTCCGCTCGACCTGGCGCACGCCACCCTCACTCCGGGCGCACGGCGGCTGTTCGCGTTGCTGAGCGTGGTGCCGGGGCCGGACTTCACCACCGAGGCGGCGGCGAACGCGGCCGACCTGACCGTGCCGGAGGCGACCGCGCTGCTGGGCCAGTTGACCAGGGCGCGGCTGGTGGGCTCCGACGGCGGCCGGTACGCGTTCCACGACGAGCTGGCGCGGTACGCCGCGGAGATGGCCGAAGCCGGCAACGCGGACGTGGGCGCGGCGCGCGTGCGGCTGCTGGAGTTCTACGTGCGGGCGGTGGACCACTGCGCGGAGCTGCTGTACCCGGACCTGATGCGGTTGCCCGCGACCACCGGGCGGGCGGTGCGGCTGCCGCGGATCGACACGGCGGCGCAGGCGCGGGCGTGGCTGGACGCGGAGCGGGCGAACCTGACCGCGGCGATCCGGTCGGCGGCCGAACGGGGGCCGGCCGCGATGTCGTGGCGGCTGGCCGACGGGCTGCGCGGCTACCTGTGGATCGGCAAGCACGTGACCGAGTGGCTGTCGACCGCCCAGTACGGCCTGGACGCCGCGCACGAGCAGCGCGACGTGGCGGGCG
This sequence comes from Actinosynnema sp. NPDC050801, assembly GCF_040673975.1. Classification (NCBI taxonomy): domain Bacteria; kingdom Bacillati; phylum Actinomycetota; class Actinomycetes; order Pseudonocardiales; family Pseudonocardiaceae; genus Actinosynnema; species Actinosynnema sp. NPDC050801. The sequence goes on from NZ_JBFAQZ010000035.1 coordinate 30,818, forward strand.
AGGCGGCGATGCACCAGAACCTGGGCGCGCTGCACTGGCGGCTCGGCGACTTCGACACGTCGATGACGCACTACACGCGTGCTGTCGAGCTGCACCGGATGTCCGGTGACCTGGCGTCGGAGGCGGAGGTGCGCGGGCACCTCGGCGTGGTGCGGCTGGAGTCAGGCGACCTGACGTCGGCGCGCAACGACCTGGAGACGTGCCTGGCGTTGAAGCGCGAGTCCGGTGGGCCGCGGTCGGGTGAGACGGGCGTGCTGACCGGGTTGGGCGTCCTGGCGATCGAGACCGGTGAGCTGGCCGAGGCGGTGGACCTGCTGGGCGAGGCGCTGGCGATCAGCGTGGAGCACGGTCTGCGCGGCAGTGAGATCACCACGTTGACGCTCCTGGGTGTGGCGTCACAGCTCATGGGTGAGCCGCAGCGCGCGCTCACCCACCTCGCCGACGCGTTGCGGCTGTCGACGGAGGCGGGTTCCCACGAGGCCACCGCCCGGGTGTTGGAGAGCATCGCGTCCGTGCGCGTCGACCTGGGCGAATACGCCGAGGCGCTGGAGCTGGCCGACCGCGCGTTGGCCGCGCTGCGAGAGGACGGCGACCAGCGGATCACCACGAACGTGCTGGTGGTGATGGCGTCGGCGAACCGGGGCCTCGGCTCGCTGCGGACCGCCGACGAGCAGGTCCAGCAGGCCCTGACCAAGGCGCGTCGGATCGGCTACCTGCCGGGCGAGGCGCGTGCCCTGGTGGGCCTGGCGGGCGTTCGCAGGCTCCTGGGGCAGCCCGCCGAGGCGAAGGCGCTGGCCAGCCAGGCCGTGACGCTCACCGCCCGGCTGGGCCTGCGGATCACCGAACGCGCCGCCCGCACCGAGTTGGCCGCCGTCCACCGCGCGTTGGGCGACGAAGCCGCGGCCGCCACCGAAACCACCCGCGCCGCCGACCTCCAGGACCAGATCGGCCACCCCTCGCCCTGACCCCGAACTCTCACCCCACCCGTTCCGAACGCAGGACACGGTCGTTCCGAACGTAGGACACGCGCGCGAGTCCTACGCTCAGGTCGCGCGTGTCGTACGTTCAGGACCACCGTGTCCTACGTTCAGGTACCCCGAGTTCAACGCTCAGGTGTTGATCAAGGCGGCCAGGCGGTCGGCCAGGTCGTCCCAGCGCCAGTTCGCGGTGACCCACTCCCGGCCCGCCGCGCCCATCTTGGCCGCCGTGCCGGGATCGGCGAGCAGGGCGGCGACGGCGTCGGCGACCTCCGCCACCTCACGCCCGTCCACCACGCGCCCGGTCACGCCGTCGCGCACGGTCTCCGGCGCACCGCCCGAACGCCCCGCCACGACCGGCAGGCCGGTGGCCGACGCCTCCAGGTACACGATGCCCAAGCCCTCGACGTCCAGCCCACGCCCCCGCGTGCGGCACGGCATGGCGAACACGTCACCGGCGTTGTAGTGCGCGGGCAGCTCCTCCCACGGCACGGACCCGGTCAGCACCACGTGCTCGGACACGCCGACCGACGCGGCCAGCCGCTCCACCGTGCCGCGGTACGGCCCACCGCCCACCAGCAGCAACGCCGCGTCGGGCACCTGCCGCCGGATCTCCGGCAACGCCCGCACCAGCACGTCCTGCCCCTTGCGCGGCACGAGCCGCGACACGCACACCACCACCGGCCGGTCGCCCAGCCCGTACCGCGCGCGCACCTCCGCCCGTGCCGCCGCCGACGGCGCGAACACCGACGTGTCCACCCCGGACGGCAGGTGCTCCAACGCCGCCATCGGACCGAACGCCGCCGCGAACCGCGACCGCGTGTACCGGCTCACGAACGTCACCACGTCCGCGTCCGACCCGATGCGCCGCAACGCCTGCCGCGCGCCCGGCAGCATCGACCACCCGACCTCGTGCCCGTGCGTCGACGCGACCACCCGCGAAGCACCGGCGGCACGCAGCCGTGACGTCATCAACGCCAACGGCGCCGCCGCCCCGAACCACACGGCGTCACAGCGCGCTCCACGCAGGATGTCCGACGCACGACGCACGACGTCCGGTGTCGGCAGCATCAACGTCCCGGGGTGCCGCACCACCTCGAACGGCTGCGCCGCGTCGAACTCCGGGTGCGAGCCCGCGGCCGACTCCCACGACGGGGCGTACACCACCAACTCGGGCAACCGCACGGCCAACGCGTGCAGGTAGGCCTGGATGCCGCCGGGCCGTGGCGGGAAGTCATTGGTCACCAACAGGGTCCGACGCACGCGACCACGTTACGGGAACGACCGCCGCAGGAAGTCCTGCCACCCGCGCACCAGCGCCGCGGTGTCCTCACCGGTCACCTCGACCAGCACGGCGTCCACTTCGGACGTCCGAACCCGCGCCAACCGCCGGTACAGCCGCACCAGCCCCGGCTCGCCCAGCGACGACGCCAGGTACAGGTTCAGCGACCACGCCTGCTGGTAGGCCGACTCCATCGCGCCGCCGCGGAAGTCGGCGTCCGACGGCAACGCCGTGGGCAACCCCTCCCGCACCCGCGCGGCCAACAGCGGCGCGGCCTTGCGCAGCGGCACGTCACTGCGCCGGTAGCCCACGTAGTCCGCGAACCCCTCCAGCACCCACATCGGCGCGCCGTCCACGGTTTCCCCGCGCGCGGCGACGTGCGTGATCTCGTGCCGCAACAGCACCCGCAACGACAACGGCGACAACGCGCCCGCGCTGTCCGGGTTCAGCACCACCCGTTGGCCGCGCACCGAGCGCGTGTCCGGGTCCACCCGGTCGGCCACCGCGACGCCCGCGATCGCCCCGGTGGCGAAGCCGGGTCCGACCAGGGCGACCATCTCTTCCGCGCTCGCCGGGATCAGCACGGCCACCTGGCGCGACCACGCCTCGCCCCACACCTCGGTCACCGCCGCCACCGCGCCGTCCAGCTCCGCCAGCACCCGGGCGGCGAGCGCCTCGCCGCCGGGGTGGCTCAGCACGAACCCGCCGGTCCCGGCGAGCACCTGGCACGGTCCGAAGTCCCAGGGCCCGCGCCAGGTGCGCTTGCCCAGCGGTTCCAGCGCGGTGTCCGAGTTGAGGTACCAGCGGTCACCACGCCGGGTGAACAGGTAGGCCATGCCCTGGCTGCTCGGCTCCACGTCCACGCCGCTGAGCCGGTACGACAGCCGCACGTCCGGCGCCCACGCCTCGTCCGCGGCGGGCAGGTCCAAGCCGGAGAGGTCGGTTCCGCCGGCACTCCACTCGGCCGAGTACGCCCACTCGGCCAGCGGCACGGCGGCGAGGTTGCGGAACAGGTCGCGCTGCCGTTGCCGGAACCCGGCGTCGGCCACCGGGTCGAGGTCCGCGGTGAACGCCGTCTCGTCACGCTCCAGCAGCGCCCTCGCCCGCCGGTCCAGCAACGACCGGACGGCGTCCGCGCGGGACGAGGCGGGGTCGGCCGACGCGGACGGGCCTGACGGCGGGACCGTGACCACGGCCGTGGTCAGCCCGGCCAGGAAGGTCACGGCCACCAACGCGGCCAGCACGACCCGAAAGCGGCTCACGAGCCTCCAAAGTCATCGGCAGGGCCACCCAGTCCAGGATGGCCCTGCCGGACGACGGCTGTCAGCCCGCGATGCGGCGCATCGCGTAGATCGAGCCGGGCGCCTCCAGCGACACGACCTTGACCGGGACGCCGTCGGTGGACGCGTGCACGACCCGCGCGTTGTCCACCGCCATGCCCACGTGGTTGCCGCCGTTGTAGATGATCAGGTCACCGGCCCTGACCTCGCCGCGGCTGACCGGACGCCCGGCGCCCGCCTGGCCGCCCGAGGTGCGCGGGATGACCACGCCGGCGTGCGCGTAGGCCTTCGACGTCAGACCGGAGCAGTCCCAGACGTCCGGGCCGGTCGCGCCGTACCGGTACATGTCACCCTGCTGGTCCAGCGCGAACTGCAGGGCCACACCCGCGGCGCCCTCGGGCACGTTGGTGGTGACCTTCGGACCGGCGCTGGTCAGCGTCGTCCGCTCCTGCTGGTTGAGCTGGTTGAGCTGGTTGCGGACCTGGGTCATCTGGCCCTGCAGCTCACCCTGGCGCTTCTTGATGTCGTCGGCGATCCGGGTCGCCTCGTCGGTCGCGGCCTGCGCGCGGCCCTGGGCGTCGGCCGCCTTCTGCCGCGCGTCCTCGGCGGCGTCGACCGCACCGGAGAGCCGGACGAGGGCTTCGTTGTTGTCCGACGCGAGCACGCCGAGCGCCGACATCCGGTTCAGGAAGTCCTGCTGGGAGTCCGACACCAGCAAGGCCGACAGCTGGTTGAACCGAGCGCCCTCGAACGACGCCTCGGTCAGCTTGTCGACCTGGACGCGGAAGGTCTCCTCGTCCGACTTCGCCTGGTCGCCCGCCTGGGTCGCCTGCGCCAGGTCGGCGTTGGCCTTGTCCAGCTCGGTCTGGTTGGCGTTGCGCTGCTCTTCGGCGCGCAGCAGTTCCTCGTTGAGCTTGGTGGCCTGCTCGGCCAGCTCGTTGTACTTCTTCAGCGCCTCGGAGGCGTTCGCGGGGGTGTTCGGCTGAGCTCCGGCGGGTACGGGCAGAACGCCCACCGCGGCAGCGGCCACCGCCGTGGCCGCCATCGCCCCGCGCAGGCCGCGCTTGAGTCGTTGCGACGCCACAGTCGCGTGTGTCTCCTCACGTCTGAACCGCCTACCGACCGGGCGCATGACGCGACCCGGCAGAACCCTGCTGAGAGTGTTCCGGCTCGGCTCCCCGACAGGCCGATTCGGCGGTGAACCCGCGTCGCGGCCCAGGATGGACCACTGCCCGCCGCGAGATCTCGGCTAGGTTACGAAAAGTGAGGTCAGGAGTCCACTGGCGGGGCATGGATTTCGCCTCAGGTTCGCCGGTGTTCACGAACGGTCTAGCTGTGACCTGGTCGTGTGACCCCCGGTGGTGTTAAAAACACGATCTGTGTCACACCCGGCCCAGCCGGGCCAGGAGCACCGCGGACGGCACCGGGTGCGCACCCCGCCGACGGACGGAATCGGCCACCGCCCGATCGGACGTCACCACGACCACCGGACGCCCCTCGGGCTCGGCCGTCACCAACGCCCGGATCACGTCGTCGGCCAGCACGCCGGGATCGCTGAACAGCACCCGGACCCCGCGCGGCGCGGTCGTCGGCACGGCCACCACACCCGCGCCGTCGAACACCAGCGTCACCTCGGCACCGGTGCGCGCCGCCAGCACGGCCAACTGGTGCACCAGCCGGTCCCGCTGGTTCGACAACGAAAGCTCCGGATAACCGGTCTTCGTGACGTTGTAGCCGTCCACGATCAAGTGAACGGCGGGCAGCGCCAACAGCCGGTCCAACGCCGCCGGGTCCTCCACCCGGCCGACCGCGCCCTGCGCCGCGCTCGCGCCGCGCACGAGGTCTGCGGGTCGGGGGCCCGCGCCGCCCAGGGCCAACTCCCGACGCAGGCCGTTCACCGCGCCGTCCAGGGTGTCCACGAGCAGGGCCAACCGCACCTCGTCGGCCTGGCGGGCCTCCTTGGCGGACTGGCGCGCCACCTCCGCGTCCGACTCCGCCCGCTGCGCCTTGGCGCGCTCGTGCTCGGCGCGTTCGCGCTCACGGTCCCGTTCGGCGGTCAACCGGCGCAGGTCGGCCTCCGCCTGCACGCGCACCCGTTCGGACTCGGCCGCCGCCGACTCGGCCCGGTCCTTGGCCTCGCGCAGCCGCACGCCCTGCTCGCGCAACCGTTTGCGCAGCCGTTCGAGCTCGGCGTCGGCGTCCTGGCGGATCTTGTCCACCGCGCCGCCCGCCTCGGCCCGCTCGGCCTTCAGCCGCTCCAGCTCGACCTCAAGCCGCTGGGCCCGGTGCACGGCCAGGTCGCGCTCGGAGCGCAGCGCCGCGTCCGCCGCACGCCTGCCGACCAGCTCGATGAAGTGGGCCGCGACCTCCTCGCCCTGCAGGATCGCCGCCGCGCCCGCCGCCACCGGGTCGGGCGAGGTCACCTCCAGCACCGCCGGCCGGTTGCGCCTGAGCCACTCGACCACGGCGGCGCGGAAGGTCGTCGACGACTTCAACCCACCGAGCAGCGCCGGTCCACCCAGCCGGGCGCGCTTGGTCGGCGCGAACCGCGCCACCGCGCGCAGCGACTGCGGGATGTCCACCTTCGCCAAGTCCCCCAACGCATCCGCGCTCAACTCGGCGAGCCGGGCGCGCAGCGCTTCGGGCAACCCGCCCCAGTCCACAGTGGACTCGACGGCCTGGTCAGGTTCCAGGTCGTCGGCGCCGTCCGCGGGCTCGATCGGGTCTTGCACCCATACAGGCTAGCTGTATTGAAGTGCGCCGCCTCCGGCGTCGCGGGCGAGGTCGCCGGGAAGTCGGTCGTTCGCGCCCTCGCGTGGTGGTGCGTTCGGGGTAGTGAACGACGGTGTGGAGCAGCGGCCATCAACACTGTCGGGGTCGATCAGTACGGTGCCGCTTGATGACTACTCAGCTCACGTTCGACGAACTGGGCACACCGCTGCGCGAGACCACGTTCGTCGTGTTCGACCTGGAGACCACCGGTGGCCGGGCGGACGAGGACTCGATCACCGAGATCGGTGCCGTGAAGGTGCGCGGCGGGCGGGTGATCGGCGAGTTCGGCACCCTCATCGACCCCGAGCGGGGCATTCCGCCGCAGATCGTGGCGTTGACCGGGATCACCCAGCTGATGGTGACCGGCGCGCCCAAGCTGACCACGGTGCTGCCCGCGTTCCTGGAGTTCGCCGCCGGCTCGGTGCTGGTGGCGCACAACTCGGGGTTCGACGTGGGGTTCATCAAGGCCGCCTGCGCCCGCCACGGGTACACGTGGCCCAAGCCGCCGGTCGTGTGCACGGTGAAGCTGGCCCGCCGGGTGCTCAGCCGCGAGGAGGCGCCGACCTGCCGGCTGTCCGCGCTGGCCCAGCTGTTCGGCGTGTCCGTGCAGCCGAACCACCGGGCGCTGATCGACGCCCGCGCGACCGTCGAGGTGCTGCACCACCTGCTGGAGCGGGTCGGGTCGGTCGGGGTGCACTCGCTGGAGGAGCTGGTCGCCTACCTGCCCGAGGTGACGCCGGCGCAGCGGCGCAAGCGGACGCTCGCCGCGCACCTGCCGTCCCGGCCGGGCGTCTACCTGTTCCGCGGGCCGTCGGAGGAGGTGCTGTACGTCGGCACGGCGTCCGACCTCCGGCGACGGGTGCGGCAGTACTTCACCGCCGGCGAGGGTCGCAAGCGGCTGCGGGAGATGGTGTCGCTGGCCGTGCGGGTGGACGCGGTCGAGTGCGCGCACTCGTTGGAGGCGGAGGTGCGGGAGCTGCGGCTGCTGACCGCGCACAAGCCCGCCTACAACCGGCGGTCCAAGAACCAGGGGCAGGCGTGGTGGCTCGTGCTGACGGAGGAGGCGTTCCCGCGCCTCTCCGTGGTCCGCACGCCGCGTGAGGGGGCGTTCGGCCCGTTCCGGTCCCGCAGGCTGGCGGAGACGGCGCTGGAGGCCGTGCTGGAGGCCGTGCCGCTGCGGGCGTGCTCGATGCGGATCCCGGCGCGCAACGCCTCCGCCACGGCGTGCGCCCTGTTCGAGCTGGGCCGGTGCAAGGCGCCGTGCGCGGGACGGCAGTCGGTGGACGAGTACTCCCCCGCAGCTTCGGCGTTCCGCCGGCTGGTGGCCGGGGCGGACGTGGCGCCGCTGCTGGAGCTGACCGCGCAGATCGACGCGCTCGCCCTCGCGCACCGGTTCGAGGACGCCGCCACCCGCCGTGACCGGATGTCGTCGCTGGTGCGCTCGTTGGACCGGGCACAGCGGCTCGCGGGCCTGGCGGCGCTGCCCGAGGTGGTGGCGGCACGTCCCGACGGTGCCGGCGGGTGGGAGTTCGCCGTGGTGCGGCACGGGCGGTTGGCGTCGGCCGGGGTGGCGCGGCGGGGCACGCGGCCGATGCCGGTGGTCGACGCGCTGGTCGCGTCGGCGGAGACGGTGGTCCCGGGCGAGGGCCCGCTGTTCGGCGCGCCCGCCGAGGAGGTCGGCGTGGTGCTGCGGTGGATCGACCGGCCCGGCACGCGGCTGGTGCACTGCGAGCGGCCGTGGACGTCGCCCGCGGCCGCGGCCGGGGCGTGGCGGGAGTGGGTCGCGCGCGCCGAGGCCGGTCGCGACCAGTACCGGGTGGCGGGCCACTAGCATGTGGTCGGTCGAAACCCCGACGACTTGTGGAGGACCGCTGTGATCACCGCGATCGTGCTGATCCAGGCCGCCGCCGAGACCATTCCGGACGCGGCGCAGGCGATCGCCGACATCGAGGGCGTCACCGAGGTCTACTCGTGCGCCGGTGACGTCGACCTGATCGCCCTGGTCAAGGTCGCCCGGCACGAGGACCTCGCCGAGCTGGTGCCCGGCCACATCTCCAAGGTGCCGGGCGTGCTGAACACCGACACCCACATCTCGTTCCGGTCGTACTCGAAGCGCGACACGGACGCGGCGTTCGCCATCGGCCTCGACGACGCCTGAGCGGCGGCCTGCGCCGGCGGGACCGTGACGGGTTTCGCGGTCACCGGCGTCGCGGAGGCTCGAACGACCGCGCCGGACACCCGGCGGTGCCGTGGTCGCGCCGCGACCACTCCTCGATCGCGACGAAATCGGCGTCCGTCAGCCCCTGCCCGGGGTCGACCCGGTGCAGCAGCGCGTCGCCCCGGTGGTGCGCGGCCACCCACGCGCGGTCGGTCCGGGTGATCTCGTCGTCCACCCAGGCGAAGCAGCGCCCACCCGCCCGGTCGACCAGGGCGCGGGTCTTCCAGTGCAGACCGGCGCGTTCGTCCACCTCGGACGGTTCGGGCCACTCGACCACCGCGAGCGGCGGGAGGCCGAGGCGGGGCGCGACCGACTCGTTCGCCTCGGCCATCCACGTGGTCGCCCAGACCAAGTCGCACGGCAACGCGGCCAGCCGTCGCCCGAGCCGGGGGTCGATCCTGCTCAACAACGGATTGCCACCCGCCGGAACCGCTCCGTGGGTGGCGTACCCGCCGCCGCCGAACGGGATGAGCGGTCCATCCACGTCGAGGAAGAGCAGCGGACGCTTCTCCAGAGAGGCCACTGCCGCACCATAGCGCCCTGAACTGCGAGAAGGCCCCGCACCGGACAGGTGCGGGGCCTTCTCGGTCGAACGGTCAGTCCTCGGGCTGGGCCGGCTTCCCGGCCAGTTCGCCCGCGGGCTTGTTCTCGGCGGACAGGGAGTCCGCGGCGACACCGCGCTCGGCCCGGGCACGGCCCAGGGCGGCGGTCTCCTCCGGCGGGTCCGGGGTCAGGAAGCTGCCCGGCACCGGGTGCCCGGCCGAACCCAGCTTGTTCATCTTCTTCGGCACCGACGCGCCCTGGTAGGCCAGCGGCAGGGGGTGGCCGTGGTCGTCCACCGGGCCGAGCGGCTGGTGGACCTCGATGAACTCGCCGTGCGGCAGACGCTTGATGATGCCCGTCTCCACGCCGTGCTCCAGCACCTCGCGGTCGGCCCGCTGCAACCCGATGCAGATGCGGTAGGTGATGAAGTACGCCAGCGGCGGGACGAGGAGCATGCCGATGCGGCCCATCCACGTCATCGCGTTCAGCGAGATGTCGAACTTCATCGCGATGATGTCGTTGCCGCCCGAGAGCAGCAGCACCATGAAGTACGCGATCGCCATGGCACCCAGCGACGTCCGGACCGGCACGTCACGCGGGCGCTGGAGCAGGTTGTGGTGCGCGTAGTCCTTGGTCATCTTGCGCTCGATCCACGGGTACACCGCGGCCAGGCCGGTCAGCAGCGGCAGGCCGAGCATGAACGGCAGGAACGCCGCCGGCACCGTGTAGTTGCCCAGGTAGAGCTCCCACGCGGGCCACAGCCGGATCAGGCCGTCGGTCCAGCCCATGTACCAGTCGGGCTGCACGCCCGCCGACACCTGCGCCGCGTTGTACGGCCCGAAGTTCCAGATCGGGTTGATCTGGAAGACGCCGCCCATGATCGCGGTGACCGCCACGACCACCGCGAAGAACCCGCCGCCCTTGGCCGCGAACACCGGCATGATGCGCACGCCGACGACGTTGTTCTCCTTGCGGCCCACGCCCGGGAACTGCGTGTGCTTCTGGTACCAGACCACGCCCAGGTGCACCGCGATCAGCGCCAGGATGATGCCCGGGATGACCAGGATGTGCAGCGAGTAGAGCCGCGGGATGACCTCCGTGCCGGGGAACTCCCCGCCGAACAGCAGCCAGTTGGTCCACGTGCCGATCACCGGGATCGAGATCAGCAGCGCCGCCATCACCCGCAGGCCCGTGCCGGACAGCAGGTCGTCGGGCAGCGAGTAGCCGAGGAAGCCCTCGATCGCGCCGAGCATGAACAGCACGATGCCGATGACCCAGTTGATCTCACGCGGGCGCCGGAACGCGCCGGTGAAGAAGATCCGGAACATGTGCACCACGATCGCGCCCATGAACAGCAGCGCGGCCCAGTGGTGCACCTGGCGCACGAACAGACCGCCGCGCACCTCGAACGAGATCTGCAGGGTCGACTCGAACGCCCGGGACATCTCGATGCCCTGGAGGTTCACGAAGGCGCCGTTGTAGACGACCTCCTCCATGGAGGGGTCGAAGAACAGCGCCAGGTAGGTGCCGGACAGCAGCAGCACGATGAAGCTGTACAGCGCGATCTCGCCGAGCAGGAACGACCAGTGCGTCGGGAAGACCTTGTTCAGCTGCTTGCGCATCCCGGAGGCCATGTGGAACCGGTCATCGGCCCATTTGGCGGCGCCACCCGCCGCGCGGGCGCCTGCGCCCTGCCGCTTTGTCGGCGTGGTGATGCCGCTCATGACTTACGCTCCCAGAACGCCGGACCCACGGCCTCGATGAAGTCGCCGCGGGCAATCAAGTATCCGTCCTCGTCAACCGTGATCGGAAGCTGCGGGAGGGCGCGGGTCGCCGGGCCGAACCGGGGCTTGCCGTAGTGGAAGACGTCGAACTGCGACTGGTGGCAGGGGCACAGGAGCAGGCCGGTCTGCTGCTCGTACAGCGAGGTCGGGCACCCGAGGTGGGTGCAGATCTTCGAGTACGCGTAGTAGTCGCCGTAGTTGAAGTCCTCCTGGCCGGCCCGCTTGGTCACCGACTGGCCGGGGCGCAGGCGGATGAGCATGACCGGGCTGTCGGCCCGCTTCAGCGCGTGGACCAGGGCTTCTTCGTCGTCACGCTCCGACTCGCGGAACGGGAACACCGTTTCGAAACCACCTGCGTCGAGGTCCTCGGCACGCACCAGCGCGACCTCGTGGAAGTTGCCCGTGTGCCGGCGCAGGTAGACCTTCTCGCCGTCGTCGGACTTCCACGCGGTGTGCCACAGCGAGTCCTTCGAGTCGCTCTTCGCCCACGGGTTGCGGATCAGCCCGCCGACGCCCACGGCCAGCACGCCGAGGCCGAACACGCCGGCGCCCAGGCCCGCGGTGCGCTTGATGAGCGACCGGCGGCCGATCGTGGAGCGGTCGCCCGCGTCGGCCAGCTGGGCGAGGATCGTGGCCTTGTCGACCTCGGGCGAGCCACCGTCGTGGCGCTGCTGGACGGCCAGCTCCTCGGGGATGAACTTCTTCGTGTACAGCAGCGCGCCGACGCCGAGGCCGAGCACCGACAGACCCAGCGTCAACCCGATGACCGGCGTGTACAGGCTGTACAGGATGTGGTCGTTCGTGTGCGGCGCCTCGTACTTCCACGGCCACCAGATGAACGCCACGAGGAACGCGACGCCGGCGAGCGCGGCGATGGTGAACCACAGGGCCACCAGGCGCTCGGCGCGCTTCTCCGCGCGGGTGCCCTTGACCGGCCAGCGGTCCTCGTAGTGGACGAGTTCCACACCGTCCATGGCGGTGCCGAGCTTGACCAGCTCGTCCCGGCTCATCCCGGCGAGTTCCGCCTCGTCGGGCAGCTCGTTCGGCTTCACGCCGCTCATGCCTTGGCTCCGATCCAGAGGGTCACGCCGATCAGGGCGGCGATACCCACGATGAACGCGATCAGACCCTCCGATACCGGCCCGAGGCCGCCGAGGGGGGCGCCGCCGGGGTTGTTGTTCCCGTCGGTCACCGACTTGATGTACGCGATGATGTCTTCCTTCTCCTCCGGCGTGAGCTGCCGGTCGGAGAACTTCGGCATGTTCTGCGGGCCCGTGAGCATCGCGGTGTACAGCTGCTCTTCGGTCACGCCGTCGAGCTCGGGCGCGAACTTGCCGGACGACAGCGCCCCGCCGCGGCCGGTGAAGTTGTGGCACGCCGAGCAGTTGAGCCGGAACAGCTCGCCACCGCGGGCCGGGTCCTCGCCGCGCAGCGCCTCGCCGCGCTCCTCGGGGGTCTGCGGGCCGCCGCCGCGGGACTGGATGAACGCGCCGATCGCGTCCACCTCCTCCGGCGTGAACTTGGCGGGCTTGCGCTGCGCCTGCGCCTCCTGGCGGGCCATCGGCATGCGGCCGGAGGACACCTGGAAGTACACGGCCGCCTCGCCCACGCCGATGAGGCTGGGGCCGCGGTCCTGGACGCCGTCGAGGTTCTTGCCGTGGCAGGTGATGCAGGCGTTGTTGTAGAGCTGCTCACCCAGTCGCACCTGCGCCGGGTCGTCCTGCGCCTGCGCGGTCTGCGGCTGCGGCGCGAGGGCGCTGAACAGGAAGCCCGCGGCCAGCAGCGCGAAGCCCAGCGCGAGCAGGCCCGAGATCCGCCTGCGCAGCTTGGTGCCGCGCTTCCGGGCCCGTGTGGTGTTGGTGGTCATGTGTGCGGCAACCCTTGCTGGTGTGAGTTCGGGGTTCGAGCTGGTCAGGGCACGATGTAGATGATGGCGAACAAGCCGATCCAGACGACGTCGACGAAGTGCCAGTAGTACGACACGACGATGGCGGAGGTCGCCTGCGCGGGCGTGAACTTGCTCAGCTTCGTGCGGACCAGCAGGTAGCCGAACGCGATCAGGCCACCGATCACGTGCAGGCCGTGGAAGCCGGTCGTGAGGTAGAAGACGGTGCCGTAGGCCGAGGCCGGGATCGTCGTGCCCTCGCTCACGAGGGTGACGTACTCACCGGCCTGGCCGGCGACGAAGATGGCGCCCATGATCAGCGTCACGATGTACCAGCGGCGCAGACCGAACACGTCGCCCCGCTCGGCGGCGAACACGCCCCACTGGCACGTGAACGAGGACGCCACCAGGATGATCGTGAAGAACAGTGCGTAAGGCACGTTCAGGTGGGTCGGTGCTGGTGGCCAGGGCCCTTCGTTCTGGGCCTTCACCGTGAAGAACATGGCGAAGAGCCCCGCGAAGAACATGAGCTCACTGGACAGCCAGACGATCGTGCCGACGCTGACCATGTTCGGGCGGTTCAGCGAGTGCACGCGCTGGCCGATTGAGGGCGCTGCCGTTGTCACACGACGCATTATTGCTTGCAGGTTTTCGTCCCGCCCATCGGGTCCGGGGCACGTACGCAGGTCATCTGGGTCACACGCACGGTGAGGACGTCATGGGGTTGTTGAGCCGGTTGCGTGATCGCCGCGCGCGGCGGGGTGTACCCGCACTGGAGATCGATTCACCTGGTCTGTCGGTGGTGGTGGAGGCGTTCGACGTCGCCGAGGCCGATTCGGCCGTGCTGGCCAGGTCGCCGCGCTGGCGGGCGGGCGAGCCCGCGGTGCTGCGCCACCACCTGGTGCTGCCCCCTGACCAGGTGGAACGCGCGCGCGAGCTGCTCGCGCCGGACGGGTGGGAGCTCCGTCACGACGGGCGCTGGCAGGCGTTGCGGGTGCAGGAGCTGACCGCGCTGGCCTGCGCCCAGCAGCGGGCCCGGATGGCGAGCCTGGCGCAACGGCTCGGCGGCGACTGGATCGGGTGGGACGCACTTCAGGTCACGGGGAGCCGGCCGGATAGCATCAGCCCCACCTGGCACCCCGACCCGCCGGAGGATCGCGCCGATGAGCACGCAGACGACCAGGATCCTGGTGTTCAGCCACCGCCCCGAGGTGCGTGAGACGATCATCACTGCGGTGGGGCGCCGTCCCGCGCCCGACCTGGGTCGCGTCGAGTACGTCGAGGCGGGTGCGATCGCCGACGTCCTGTACGAGATGGACAACGGCGGCGTCGACCTGGCGATCCTGGACGGCGAGGCCCAGCCGACCGGTGGCATGGGACTGTCCCGGCAGCTGAAGAACGAGATCACCGACTGCCCCCCGATCGTGGTCGCGGTGCGTCGCAAGGACGACCGGTGGCTGGCGACGTGGTCGCAGGCGGACGCGGTGCTGGTGCACCCGCTCGACCCGCTGGCCGCCGCCGAGACCGTGGCCGAGGTGCTGCGCTCGACGGCCCTGCCCGTCGTCCGGGGCTGATGTCGCCGTGGAGCGCACCTGGCCGTTATTGCTGAACCAGCTCGTGGACCGGGTCGACCTCTCGCAGGACGACACGTCGTGGGCGATGGACCAAGTGATGTCCGGCGCCGCGACGCCCGCGCAGATCGCCGCGTTCGCGGTGGCGCTGCGGGCGAAGGGTGAGACGCCCGAAGAGGTCGACGGCATCGCCACGATGATGCTCAAGCACGCCCGCCGGTTCACCGTGGACGTGAACGCGGCCGACATCGTGGGCACGGGCGGTGACAGCTCCGGCTCGGTGAACATCTCGACCATGGCGGCGATCGTCACCTCCGCCGCCGGCGTGCCGGTGGTCAAGCACGGCAACCGCGCGGCGTCGTCCAAGTGCGGCACGGCCGACGTGCTCGAAGAGCTCGGCGTGGCCATCGACCTGCCGCCGCTGGGCGTGCAGCGGACGGTGCAGGAGCTGGGCATCGGCTTCTGCTTCGCCCCGGTGTTCCACCCCGGGTTCCGGCACGCGGGCGCGCCGCGGCGCGAGATCGGCATCCCGACCTCGTTCAACCTGCTCGGCCCGCTGACCAACCCCGCCCAGCCGAAGGTGGGCCTGGTCGGGTGCGCCCGGGTGGCGTTCGCGCCGCTGATCGCGGGTGTCTTCGCACGTCGGGGCAACACCATGCTGGTCGTGCGCGGTGACGACGGGATGGACGAGATCACCACGACCACCACGACGTCGGTGTGGGTCGCCGACGGCGGCGCGGTGCGCACCGACCGGATCGACCCGTCGGTGCTGGGCATCGCGCCGGCGCTGGCCGACGACCTCAAGGGCGGCGACGCCCCGGTGAACGCCGAGGTCGTGCGCGACCTGGTGGCGGGCAAGCCGGGTGCGGTGCGGGACGCGGTGCTGCTCAACGCGGCGGGCGCGCTCGCCACGCACGCCGGGCTCTCGGGCGACCTGCACGCGGACCTGGCGGGTGCGATGGGCCGGGCCGCGGCGGCGATCGACTCCGGTGCGGCGGCGGACCTGCTGCGGCGCTGGGCGGCGCGGTCGACGGAGCTGAAGAAGGCCCTCGCGGACGGCTGAGCCCGCCAGCGGCGGTTCGGCCGGTCTCAGCGGTCCTTCGACGTGCGGCTGCCGTACGCGGTGGCCGCGAGCCGGGCGAACGAGCGCACGAGCGGGCCGGGGTCGCCGTCCGTCCAGGCGACCACGAGGCGGCTCGGTGGCAGGTCGACCAGCGGCACCACCGTGAGCCCTCCGGGCAGCGCGTGGGCCAGCGGTGCCAACCCCACCGAGCCGTTCCACAGCACCGCCTGCAAGCACTCGTGGACCGTGCGCACGACCGGTCCGTCGCGATCCCGCCCGCCGCTCCAGTAGGCCTGCCAGACCGGGTCGGTGCCCTCCGGCAGGCGGAACCACCGGCGGTCGGCCAACTCGTCCGTGTGCACGCTCTCGCGGCCGGCCAGGGGATCGTCCGCGCGCAGGACCACGCCGACCGGGTCGCTGCGCAGGACGTGCGTGGCGATGCCCGTGTCGTCGAACGGCGCCCTGGTGAGGGCCACGTCGACCAGTCCCGCGCGCAGACCGGTGGTCGGGTCGGTGAAGTCGGCTTCGCGGATCCGGACGTGCACCTCGGGGTGGTGCGCGCGGTAGGCGGCGGCCAGCCGGGTGCCCGCTTGCTCGGCGCTGTCGGCGAGCGTGCCGATCGTGATGGTCGCCGTGCCGGCCGCGGCGGCGACCCTGGTGCGGACCTGGTCGGCCCGCGCGAGCAGCGTGCGCGCCTCGTCGTAGAGCGACGCGCCGGCCGGGGTGAGGGACACCCCGGCGGGTGAGCGGTGCAGCAGGAGGTGGCCGAGGTCGGTTTCGAGCTGCTTGATGGCGCGGCTGAGCGGGGGCTGGGTCATGTGCAGGCGTGCGGCGGCCCGTCCGAAGTGGAGTTCTTCGGCGACGGCGACGAAGTAGCGCAGCTCGCGGAGGTCCATCACCAGCGAAGATACCCGGGCGGTATCGGCGGTGCCGCATCGGGCTTGGACGGCTCCGACCGGTCCGGAGTGGACTGGTCGCATGACCGAACCCACGCTGTCCGAACCCAGGCCGACCGAACCCGCGCGGCGCGGACCAGCGCAATCCGGACCAACGCGATCCGAACCGACGCCGTCCGAACCGACGCCGTCCGGACCGACGCCGTCCGGACCAACGCCGTCCGGATTGGCGCCGTCCGGATTGGCGCTGCCCGATCCCGTCGTGCGGGTCGCCGACGCCCGTGACCTCGCCCGCGACCTCGTGGTCGTGCCGGACGGGGGTGTGCCGCTCGTGCCCAACATCGGCGTCATCGGCGGCTCGCACTCCGTGCTCGTGGTCGAGACGGGGTTGGGCGTCGGCAACGCCGAGGCCGTGCTGGAGTTCGCGGTCGAGCACGCCCGCGGGCGCAGGCTGTACCTGACCACGACCCACTTCCACCCCGAGCACGCGTTCGGCGCGCAGGTCTTCGCGGGCGAGGCGACCTTCCTGCTCAACCGCGACCAGGCCGACGACCTGGCCCGGAAGGGCCCCGGCTACCTGGAGATGTTCCGCGGCCTCGGCGAGTCGGTCGCCCGGCGGTTGGTCGGCGTCGAGCTCGCGCGGCCCGACGTCGTCTACGACCGCGAGCACGACCTGGACCTCGGTGGTCGGGTGGTGGAGCTGCGCGCCACGGGTCGGGCGCACAGCCGGGGCGACCAGGTGGTCCGGGTGCCGGACGCGGACGTGCTGTTCACCGGCGACCTGGTGGAGTCGGGCCGGTTCGCGATCTTCCCGTGGTTCCCGCCGCACGACACCGACGTCTCCGGCACCCGCTGGCTCGCGGTGCTGGAGCGCCTCGCCGCCTCCGGCGCCCGCACCGTCGTGCCCGGCCACGGCGAGGTCGGTGACGCCCGGCTGCTCACCGAGGTCCGCGAGTACCTCCGCCTGCTGCGCGACGAGACGTGGGCGCGCCGTGATTCGGCGATGGGCGAAGCGGCGATCGTCGAGGAGGTCGAGGCTCTGGTGGTGGAACGGCACCCCGAGTGGGTCGGTCGCGAGTGGATCGCGAAGGGCGTCGGCTGCCTGTGCGCGGAGCACGTCGCAGGCAACAGCGCCGACCAGGTGGGGTGAGCCGCGCCGACCGGGGTCGAGATGACGGCCACCTTTTCACCGCGGCGCAACGGTGGCCGGTCATGCTGTCAGCATGCTCTACACGGTGATGAAGCGAGTGGTGGCGCCCACGGCGCGGCTGGTCTACCGGCCGACGGTCGAGGGTCTCGAGAACGTGCCCACCGACGGTCCGGTGATCCTCGCGCCGAACCACTTGTCGTTCATCGACAGCATCGTCGTGCCGATGGTGGTGCCGCGCCGCGTCTCGTTCCTCGCCAAGGCCGAGTACTTCGACGGCAAGGGCGTCAAGGGCGCCCTCTCCCGCTACTTCTTCGGCTCCCTGGGCCACGTCCCCGTGCGCCGCGGGCTCGGTCGGGCCGCCAGGGCGTCCCTGGACACCGCCAAGGAGATCCTGGACGCCGGCGGCGCGTTCGCCATCTACCCCGAGGGCACGCGCTCGCTGGACGGCCGGTTGCACCGCGGTCGCACCGGCGTGGCCAGGATGGCGCTGGAGTCGGGCGCGCCGGTCGTCCCGGTCGGGATCATCGGCACCGACCAGGTGCAGCCGGTGGACCGCAGGCTGCCCCGCATCCGCCCGGTCACCGTCCGGTTCGGCCGGCCGCTGTGCTTCGACCGCTACGCGGGCATGCACGAGTCGCTGCCCGTGCTGCGCTCTGTCACCGACGAGATCGTCTACCGCATCCTGGAACTGTCCGAACAGGAGTACGTGGACAGCTACCAGAACTCGAACGCGGCCGCCTGACCCGCGGACGACTGAACCGAAAAAGGGGGCCACCCGAAGGTGGCCCCCTTTTTCCGGAATCCGTGCTCAGTCGTGGCTCGGACCGGTGTGGTACTCGAACACCAGGCCGCCGACGGCGATCAGCACCAGCACGACCGCGATCACCAGCAGCCAGACGTGCCAGAACGCCAGCGCCACGCCCGCCGTCGCCGCGGCCGCCGCCAGGCCGATGGGCCAGTAGCTGCCGGGGCTGAAGAAGCCCAGCTCACCGGCGCCGTCGCTGACCTCGGCGTCCGCGTTGTCCTCAGGCCGCACCTCGATGCGCCGGGCCACGAACCGGAAGTACGTGCCGACGATCAGCGCCAAGCCGCCGGTCAGCGCGAGCGCCACCGTGCCGGTCGGCTCGACGGCGTTGGTGTCCGCCCAGGTCCAGTAGCCGTACACGGCGGCCATGAGGAACGAGAACCCCATCACCAAGTCGAAAATGCGGGCTTCGACCTTCATCGCAGCGTCCTCCTACTTCCCACCGTCGGACGCCTCGCGGACAGTCCGGTCGGTGTCGAAGGGCTTGGTCGTCACGGCGTGCGGCGTGCACAGCTCACCGCAGTTCATCTCGGTCAACGCCTCGGCGGCCGTGTACGGCTGGGCGGTGTCGGGGTTCGTCTGCTTCCGCAGCTCGATGTACCGGTCGAAGTCTTCCGGCGTGAGCGCCCTGACCTCGAAGTTCATCACCGCGTGGTAGACGCCGCACAGCTCGGCGCACCGACCGACGAACGACCCGGTGCGGTCGATCTGGTCGATCTGGAACGAGTTGTCCTGGTTGTTCTTCTCCGGCTCGGGGAAGACGTCCCGCTTGAAGTGGAACTCGGGCACGAAGAACGAGTGGATGACGTCGGTCGACCGCAGGGTGAACCGGATCGACTTGCCCTGCGGCACCACCAGGAGCGGGATCTCGCCGGACGTGCCGACGGTGCTCACCGGCAGGTCGGACTCCTCGGTCTTGAACTGCGGGTACTGGAACTCCCAGTTCCACTGGAACGCGATCACGTCGACCGTGACGTCGGGGTCCTCGGACTTGTCCGTGACGTAGTTCTGCGTCACGGCGGTGAAGTAGAACAACACCGCGACGATGATCGTCGGCACGACCAGCAGCACGAGCTCCAGCGGCAGGTTGTAGGCGACCTGGCGGGGCAGTTCCTCGCTCTTCTTGCGGTGGAACGCCACCGACCACAGGATCAGGCCCCACACGATCACACCGACCGCGAGCGCCGCGACGACCGACCAGGTCCACAGCTCGCGCATCGCCTCGGCCTGCGGCGTCACGGCCACCGGCCAACCGAAGCGCAGCACCTCTTCCGTGGAGCAACCCGTGGCCCCGACGCCGACCAGGCCGACCAGCCCGCCGACCTTCGCCAGCCGGGCTGCCCTGGTGCCCTCCTTCAGGCCCACTGCTCGCCGCCTCCTCGCGCCACTGAACGTCACAAAAAGCTCGCAGGCAGGGGCGAAGTTCACCCCATGCCGGATCATGCGGGAGCGTAGCTCAGCGCACGGCACGTCACCCGCCGGGGGCTGCCCCCGTGGAGTGCAGTTTCGGTCACACAACCACCCCCCGGCATACTGGACTCTTCTCCACACGACACGAAGGGTGTTACGGCGTGTGCGGCCTGGTAGGACTGGTTTGCCCTGGCGAGAACGAGGCCGAGCGGGCGCGCTCGGCGGTGGCGGGGGCATTGCGCTGCATGCGCCACCGCGGCCCCGACGAGAGTGGCACCTGGCAGGGCGGTGAGGTCGTCTTCGGCTTCAACCGCCTCTCCATCATCGACATCGAGCACTCGCACCAACCCCTGCACTGGGGTCCGCACGACCAGCAGGGTCGGTACGCGATCCTGTTCAACGGCGAGATCTACAACTACGTCGAGCTGCGCGCGGAGCTGACCAAGCAGTTCGGCGCGGTGTTCGCCACCGACGGCGACACCGAGACGATCGTGGCGGCCTACCACTACTGGGGCCCGTCCGCGGTGGCGAAGCTGCGCGGCATGTTCGCGTTCCTGATCTGGGACAAGGCGCGCCGCGTCGTGTTCGGCGCGCGCGACCCGTTCGGCATCAAGCCGCTGTACTACGCGGCCGGTCCGGGCGGTGTGGCGTTCTCCAGCGAGAAGAAGTCGGTGCTGCAGCTGGCGCCGACGATCGGCATCACGCCGGAGGTCGACAAGAAGGCGCTGCAGCACTACCTGATCCTGCAGTACGTGCCGGAGCCGGAGTCGCTGCAGAGCGAGGTCCACCGCATCGAGTCCGGTACGTCGTTCACGCTCAAGCCGGGTGGCAGGCCCGTGGTCGAGCGGTACTTCCCGGCCACGTTCCGGCCGCGCGCGGTGCGCGGCGAGGCGGACGAGAACCGGCTGTACGACGAGATCACCGAGGCGTTGCGCGACTCGGTGGCCAAGCACATGCGCGCGGACGTGACGGTCGGCTCGTTCCTGTCCGGCGGCATCGACTCGACCGTGGTCGCGGCGCTGGCCAAGG
The DNA here is from genome assembly GCF_040673975.1 of Actinosynnema sp. NPDC050801. Lineage (NCBI taxonomy): Bacteria > Bacillati > Actinomycetota > Actinomycetes > Pseudonocardiales > Pseudonocardiaceae > Actinosynnema > Actinosynnema sp. NPDC050801. Next base: position 51,483 of record NZ_JBFAQZ010000035.1, read on the forward strand.
AGCACAACCCGGACCTGATCACGTTCACCACCGGGTTCGAGCGGCAGGGCTACTCCGAGATCGACGTGGCCGCCGAGTCGGCCGCCGCGATCGGGGTGAAGCACGTGGTCAGGGCGGTGACGGCGCAGGAGATGATGGACGCCCTGCCGCTGATCACGTGGTACCTGGACGACCCGGTGGCCGACCCGGCGCTGGTGCCGCTGTGGTTCATCGCCCGCGAGGCGCGTGAGCACGTCAAGGTCGTGCTGTCGGGTGAGGGCGCGGACGAGCTGTTCGGCGGCTACACGATCTACCGGGAGCCGCTGTCGCTGGCGCCGTTCGAGAAGGTGCCGGGCGCGTTGCGCAAGGCCATGGGCAAGGTGTCGACCAAGATCCCGCAGGGCGTGCGCGGCAAGGACCTGCTGCGCCGCGGCGCGCTCACGCTGGAGGAGCGCTACTACGGCAACGCCCGGATCTTCATGGACGACCAGCTGCGGCAGGTCCTGCGCACGTACGACCCGAACGTGTCGCACAAGGACGTGACCGCGCAGCCCTACCGCGAGTCGGAGGGCTGGGACCCGGTGACGCGGATGCAGCACGTGGACCTGTTCACGTGGCTGCGCGGCGACATCCTGGTCAAGGCCGACAAGATGACGATGGCGAACTCGCTGGAGCTGCGGGTGCCGTTCCTGGACCCCGAGGTCTTCCGGATCGCGTCGCAGGTGCCGTCGGAGCTGAAGCTCACCAAGGAGACGACCAAGCACGCGTTGCGCCGGGCGATCCGCGACATCGTGCCCGCGCACGTGCTCAACCGGCGCAAGCTGGGCTTCCCGGTGCCGATCCGGCACTGGCTGAAGGACGAGATGCACGACTGGGCGGTGGAGGTCGTGCGCCAGTCGCAGACCGACCAGTACATCGACAAGGGCGCGGTGCTGCGGGTCATCGAGGAGCACCGGTCGGGGGTCGCGGACCACAGCAGGCGGATCTGGGCCCTGCTGGTGTTCATGATCTGGCACGGGATCTTCGTGGAGGGCCGGATCCGCCCGGTCGTGCCGGAGCCGCACTACCCGGTCAAGCTCTAGGGCTGTTCACCGCAGAGGCCCCCGGCGCGTGCGTGCCGGGGGCCTGCGCCGCGTGTGGGGCGTCGGCTCAGCCGGCTTCCTCCACCAGCAGGTCCCGGCAGTCGGCGACGACCTCGGGGCCCGCCTTCTCCCGGAGGATGCGGGACACGTCGCCGACCAGCTTGGTCAGGTGGGTCTTGCTGCGGGTCAGCTCCTCGATGCGGGTGTCGATGGAGGTCAGCTCCTCGTTCAGCAGCCGCAGCAGCGGCACGCAGCCCGCCTCGTCCTCGGGCAGTTCGACGTCCTGGTCGAACGCGTGCGCGAGCACCAGCCGCGCCAGCCGCACGTTCAGGCCCGCGCCGATGAGGCAGCGGACGGTGCGCACGCGCTCGACGTCGGACTCGTCGTAGACGCGGTAGTGGGAGTCCGTGCGCTGCGGCCTCAGCAGCCCGTGCTGGTCGTAGTAGCGCAGCATGCGCACCGTGGCGCCGGTCTTCTCCGCGAGTTCGCCGATCAGCACTTATTCCCACCCCTGCCGAAAAGAGCGTTCGATCACGCAACCTTGACCCTGACGTCAGTGTCACACTTTAGCGTCGTCGCCGTGATCACCTTCATCCTGATGCTCAGCGCATTCGCTGTGGGGACATCCGAGTTCATCATCGTCGGCGTGCTTCCCGAGGTCGCCACCGATCTCGGTGTGGACGTGCCGACCGCAGGCCTGCTGGTGACCGCGTACGCCGTCTCCGTCGCCCTGGGCGGTCCGGTGCTCACCGTGTTCACCGGGCGCATCGCGCGCCGCAAGCTCCTGATCTCCGTCATGGCGCTGGCCCTGGTGGCGTCGGTGGGCAGCGCCCTGGCCGACGACTACACCCTGCTCATGGTGGCGCGCATGGTGGCCGCCCTGGCCCAAGGCCTGTTCTTCGCGGTGGCGTCCCAGGTCGCCATCGCCGCCGTGCCGCCGGAGAAGCAGACCGCGGCCATCGCCAAGGTCGTCAACGGCGTCGCCCTGTCCACCATCCTCGGCATCCCGCTCGGCACGCTGATCGGTCAGAACTACGGCTGGCGGGCATCGTTCGTGCTGGTCAGCGCCCTGACCGCGATCGGGTTGGTCGGTGTCGTGCTCGGCACGCCGAAGGTGGCGCACGAGCCGGACCCCGGCGTGCGGGCCAGCCTGTTCGCGTTCGGCAAGCGGACCGTGCTGCTCGGTCTGGCCACCACGATCCTGTCGTTCACCGGCCTGATCACCGCGTTCACGTACGTCGCGCCCGCGCTGCGGGACGTGAGCGGGTTCGCGCCGGGCTGGGTGACCGGTGTGCTGCTCGTGTACGGCCTGGGGACGCTGGTCGGCAGCACGCTGGCGGGCAAGGTGCCGCCGCACCGGATCGCCCGCGTCCTGCCCGTGCCGCTCGCCGTGCTCGGCGTGATGCTGCTGGCGCAGGGGCTGATGCTGGAGAGCAAGGTGGCGGCCGTGGTGAGCGTGTTCGTGCTGGGCGCGAGCGCGTTCACCGCCGGTCCGCTGATCCACACCTACCTGATGGGGCAGGCGGGTTCGGCGGCCGGGTTGGTCGCCTCGGTGAACATCTCCGCGTTCAACGTGGCCGCGGCGCTGGGCCCGATGCTCGGCGGCGTGGTGCTGACCAGCGGACTCGGCCTGCAGTGGGTCGGGACCGTCGGCGGCGTGTCGACCATCCTCGGCGTGGGGGTGGCCCTGGTGGTCGGCAAGGTGACCGCCCGGTCGACGAGCCCGGCCCCCGTGCCGCTGGCCGCGCACGTGTGAGATGAGGCCCTACCGTGCGGCGATTACCGCCCGGTAGGGCTTTTGTCAAGGCAATGGCACGAATACGGTCGGGAAGGTGAGGAACACCGAAGCGGACACGTTGGACGAGCTGATCGAGGACTGCACCGAGCTGCCGCGCGAGCTGCGCGGCGCCGAGGGCAAGCCCCTCCAGGAACCGCGCCCCACCGCGCCGTGGCAGGTGGACGACGCCAACTACGCCCAGGTCGCGGACCTGGACGCCTACGTCTGAGACCGGCCTCGGGTGCTCACTCGGCGCGGTCGTCGACCGGGTCGGCTCGGAGCTCGTCAGGCCTGGGCAGTGGGCGGCGCGGTTCCCGGTCGCCCGCCCCACCCGCGTCCGGGTGCTCCTCGAAGTCGATGACGACAGGTGCGCCGCGGCGCACCTGTTCACCGGCCGGCGGCTCCTGCGCGGTGACGATCCAGGTGCCCGGCCAGGTCCGGGCGCCCAACCCCGGGCCGTCGACGTCACGTGACGTCACCACGACACCCGCCCGGTGTCCCCTGTCCCGGGCCTCGGGCACGGTCAACCCCACCAGGTGCGGCACGCTCGTGTGCGCCATGCGCTCCATGCTCCCGGAAACGGGAAGGGCCCCCGCCGTGTGGCGGGGGCCCTTCCCGAACTGACGTCCCAGCGGTCGATCAGTGGAACGAGTCGCCGCAGGCGCACGAACCGCCCGCGTTCGGGTTGTCGATGGTGAAACCCTGCTTCTCGATCGTGTCGACGAAGTCGATCACGGCGCCCTCGACGTACGGGGCGCTCATGCGGTCCACGGCCACCTTCATGCCGCCGAAGTCGCGCAGCGCGTCGCCGTCGAGCGTGCGCTCGTCGAAGAACAGCTGGTAACGCAGCCCCGCGCAACCACCGGGCTGGACGGCGATGCGCAGGTGCATGTCGTCGCGCCCCTCCTGGTCGAGCAGCGCCTTGGCCTTCACGGCAGCCGCGTCGGTCAGCGTCACGCCGTGGGTGGGCGGGGCTTCAGGAGTCGAGGTGACTGCGTCCTGAGCGGTCGTCATGGCTCTCCTCAGAGGTCCTTTGCGGGCATCTATTCCGGTATCTACTCCGGGCGAACACGGGAAGTACCCGCTTTGTTCCTACCCCCATGGTCGCACAGACGTCAGCGGCCTGGGTGTGACCAGTGCCTCGCCACGTGCGCGGCGAGGTCGGCCAGCGTGCCGGCCGGGTCCGCCATGCTGCGCTCCACCGACCCGGCGTGCTCGGCCACCGCGTACGACTCCTGCACGCCCGCCGCCGCGGCCTCGCGCCTGCCCACCGCGACCCGTCCCGCCAGCACCACGCACGGCACGCCGCGTTCGGCCGCGCCGCCGGCCACGGCCGTCACCAGCTTGCCCCGCAGCGACTGCCAGTCGAAGCTGCCCTCACCGGTCACGGCCAGGTCGGCGGCGTCCAGCGCCTCGTCCAGCCGGGTGAGCGAGCGGACCAGGCCCGCCCCGGACTCCACCACCGCCCCGAGCGCCATCAGCGCGGCTCCGAGGCCTCCCGCCGCACCCGCGCCGGGCAGGTCGCGAACGGCGGCCAGCTCGTCCATCGCGGCCAGCCGCGCCTCCAGCCGTTCCACCGCCTCGGACGACGCGCCCTTCTGCGGGCCGAACGTGCGCGCGGCGCCGTGCGGGCCCAGCAGCGGGTTCTCCACGTCGGAGGCGGCGACGAGCCGGGCCGTGACGGGCCGCACGGTCTCGCGCAGCCCCGCGCCGCCGTCGGTGGTCCCCGAACCGCCCAGACCGACCACGATCGTGTGCACGCGGGCGTCACCGGCCGCGTTGACGAGTTCGCCGACACCCCTGGTGGTGGCCGTCTCGGCGGTGCTCGGGCGCTGGTCGGCGGGGATGAGGTCCAGGCCGCAGGCCGCGGCGGACTCCAGGTAGGCGGTGCCGTCGTGCTCCAGCCACCGGGCCGGGACGGGCGTGCCCAGCGGGCCGGTGACGGTCGTCGTGTGCAGCGTGCCGCCCAGGGCGGCGTGCAGCACGTCCACGAAACCGGGTCCGCCGTCGGCCAGCGGGCGCAGGTGCAGTTCGTCGTCGGGAGCGGTTCGGCGCCAGCCCTCGGCCACGGCCTCGGCGACTTCCCGCGCGGTCAGCGTTCCGCCGAAGCAGTCCGGCGCAATAACAACTCGCACCTCGCGAACAGTACTTATCGGGGCATCTCCTACTCTGGTGTGGTGAGGTTCCTGCGCCGCAACGCCGACGAGACCGCCGAGACCACCGCCGATGACGCTCCCGCGGAGGTGACCTCGACGGATCCGTCGCGCACGCCCGGCAAGGGGCGACCCACGCCGAAGCGCCGAGAGGCCGAGGGCAAGAGGCGCGGTCCCGTGCCACCGCCGCCCCGGACGCAGCGCGAGGCGTTGAAGCGGGCGCGCGGGAGCAAGGTCTCCAAGGAGGAGCGGCGCGCGGCGGCGGTCGAACGGCGCCAGCGGATGATGGCGGGCGAGGACAAGTACCTCCTGCCCCGCGACCGCGGCCCGGTGAAGGCCTACATCCGCGACGTGGTCGACTCGCGGCGCAACCTCATGGGCCTGTTCATGCCGCTGGCCATCCTGGTGTTCGTCGCGCTGCTCGTGCCCATGCCCGCGGTGCAGCAGTACGCGACCCTGCTGACCACGTTCATGCTGCTCGCGATGGTCGTGGAGGGCTTCGTCCTCGGCCGGATGGTGAACCGGCGGGTGCGGCTGAAGTTCCCGAACGACACCACCCGCGGCCTGTCGCTGGGCTGGTACTCGTTCATCCGCGCCAGCCAGCTGCGGCGCCTGCGCGTGCCCAAGCCGAGGGTGCGCCCCGGCGACAAGGTGTGACCCCGTAGCTCGTTAGCTACCCGAACGATCCGGTACTAGGCTTGGCCGCATGGAGTTCCGACGCCTCGGCCGCAGTGGCCTGAACATCAGCGAGATCTCGTACGGCAACTGGCTCACCCACGGATCCCAGGTCGAGGAGGACCAGGCGACGGCCTGCGTCCGGGCCGCACTCGACGCCGGCATCACCACGTTCGACACGGCGGACGTCTACGCCAACACCAAGGCCGAGTCGGTGCTGGGCCGCGCGCTGACCGGTCAGCGCCGCGAGTCGCTGGAGATCTTCACCAAGGTCTTCTGGCCGACCGGGCCCGGCGGCCCGAACGACAAGGGCCTCGGTCGAAAGCACATCCTGGAGTCGATCAACGGCTCGCTCCAGCGGCTGCAGACCGACTACGTCGACCTCTACCAGGCCCACCGGTACGACAAGTCGGTGCCGCTGGAGGAGACGATGCTGGCCTTCGCCGACGTCGTCCGCTCCGGCAAGGCCCTCTACATCGGCGTCTCGGAGTGGAACGCCGACCAGATCGCCCGCGGGGCGGCGCTCGCGCGTGAGCTGAACGTGCCGTTCATCTCCAACCAGCCGCAGTACTCGATGCTGTGGCGCGTCATCGAGTCGCAGGTCGTGCCGACCTCCGAGCGCGAGGGCATCAGCCAGATCGTCTGGTCCCCCATCGCCCAGGGCGTGCTGACCGGCAAGTACCTGCCGGGTCAGCCCGTGCCCCAGGGCTCGCGGGCGACCGACGAGACCGGCTCGAAGTTCATCCAGCGCTTCCTCAACGACGACGTGCTGACCAAGGTCCAGCAGCTCAAGCCGCTGGCCGACGAGGCGGGCCTGTCCCTGGCCCAGCTCGCCGTGGCGTGGGTCCTCCAGAACCCGAACGTGGCCAGCGCGATCATCGGCGCGTCCCGCCCGGAGCAGGTGCACGAGAACGTCAAGGCCGCCGGCGTGAAGCTGGACGCCGACCTGATGAAGAAGATCGACGACGTGCTCGAAGGCGTCGTCGAGTCCGACCCGCGGTTCACCGTCACCCCGTGACGGCGCGCCCTCGCCCCGGCTACTCGGCCGGGGCGAGGGACATCGGGCCGTAGACCTCCGATTCGCTGCGCAGCAACGTCACCTGCGCGACCCCCGCCTCCCGCAGGTCGACCCACGCCGAACCGAACCAGTCCTCGGCCGCGGTCTGGTCGGGGAAGGCGACCCGTGGCCCCTCGACCTCGTGCCCCTGCTCGTCCTGGTACCGCCACCGGTACTCCATGACGGACCTCCTCGCGCTGCGCCGTACGGGTAACGTTCCCGGTCAGGCTATGTCGTCGTGGAACGGTTGGGGTGTGGTGTGACGCGTCGGACACTGGTGCTGGGCGGCGCGCGTTCGGGCAAGTCCGCGCACGCGGAGGGCCTGCTCACCGAGGACGTCGTGACCTACGTCGCCACCGCGCGGCGCTACCCCGACGACGCCGACTGGGAACTGCGGATCGCCCAGCACGTGGCCCGCCGTCCCGCCACCTGGACCACGGTCGAGGCGCCCTCCCCCACCGACCTGATCGCCCTGCTCACCGCCACCCGCGAGACCGACCCGCCGATCCTGGTCGACGACGTGGCCACCTGGCTCAGCGGCGCCCTGGACGACGCGGGCGCGTGGGAGGGCCACGGCATCGCGCAGGTGGAGGACGAGTGCGCCGCGCTGGTCCGCGCCGTCGCCCGAACCCGCGCCCGACTGGTCATGGTGTCGGCGGAGGTCGGCCTGGGCGTCGTGCCCAGCACCCACTCTGGCAGGCTCTTCCGCGATCACCTCGGCTCGCTCAACGCGCGGCTGGCCGAGGTGTGCGACGAGGTGCTGCTGGTCGTCGCCGGAATCCCACTGCGACTGCGCGAACCCGGAGGTAGTCGGTGACCATCGAGTTCCCGTCCGTCGAGCCACCCAGCGAGCACGTGCGCGTCGAGGCGACCGCCCGACAGGCCGTGCTCACCAAGCCCGTGGGCTCCCTGGGCAGGTTGGAGGAGCTCGGCGCGTGGGTCGCGGCGTGCCAGGGCGAGTGCCCGCCCCGCCCGTTCACCCGGCCCCGGGTCGTGGTGTTCGCGGGCGACCACGGCGTGGCGCAGCACGGCGTGTCGGCGTACCCGAGCGAGGTCACCGGCCAGATGGTGGCGAACTTCCTGGCGGGCGGCGCGGCGGTGAACGTCCTGGCGAACGTGGCCGGCGCCACCGTCCGCGTGGTGGACCTGGCGGTCGACGCCGAGACCGCCGTCGGTGACCACAAGGTGCGCCGGGGCTCCGGCTCCATCGACCGCGAGGACGCCCTCACACCGGAGGAAGCCGAGCAGGCGGTCGAGATCGGCCGCAAGCTCGTGGACGACGAGGTCGACGGCGGCGCGGACCTGCTCATCGCCGGCGACATGGGCATCGGCAACACGACACCCGCCGCGGTCCTGATCGCCGCCCTGACCGGCTCGGAGCCGGTGGCCGTGGTCGGTCGCGGCACCGGCATCGACGACCAGGCCTGGATGCGCAAGACCGCCGCCATCCGCGACGCCCTCCGCCGTGCCCGTCCGGTGATCAACGACCCCATGGCCCTGCTGGCCACCGCCTCGGGTGCGGACATCGCCGCCATGGTGGGCTTCCTGGCCCAGGCGGCGATCCGCAAGACCCCGGTGATCCTCGACGGCGTGGTCGTCGGCGCGGCGGCCGTCGTGGCCGAGGAACTGGCGCCCGGAGCGCGCGACTGGTGGGTCGCGGGCCACCGCTCCGTCGAGCCCGCGCACGCCCTGGCACTGGGACACCTGAGCCTGGAACCGCTGCTGGAGTTCGACATGCGACTGGGCGAGGGCTCAGGTGCCGTGGCGGCGTTGCCCCTGGTGGTGATGGCGACCCGGATCCTGGCCGAGATGGCGACCTTCGACAGCGCGGGCGTCTCCGGACCGGCCTGATGCGCCTGGCCCTGTCCTGGCTGACGGTGCTGCCCGTCCGCGTCGGCAACGAGGTCGACACCCGGGCAGCACAGCGGGCCATCGCGCTCGCACCGTTCGTCGGCCTGCTGCTGGGCGCCGCCGCCACCGGCCTGCTCCTGATCCCCCTGCCCGACCTGCTCGCGGGCTTCCTCGTGGTCGGCTTCCTCGCCCTGGCCACCCGCGGCATGCACCTGGACGGCCTGGCCGACACCGCCGACGGCCTGGGCTGCTACGGCCCACCGGAACGCGCCCTGGCCGTCATGAAGGACGGCGGCGCCGGCCCGTTCGCGGTAGTGGCGCTGATCGTCGTCCTCGGCGCCCAAGCCGCCGCCTACCCCCACGTCCACTGGAGCGCGGTACTGCTCGCCCTGACCACCGGCCGTGCCGCCTTCATCCTGTGCTGCCTGCGCGGCACCCCCGCCGCCCGCCCAGAGGGCCTGGGAGCCCTGGTAGCCGGCACCCAACCCCCCTGGCTGGCCGCAACGTGGTGGACAGCCCTGGCCACCGCCGGCTTCTTCGTCCACCCCTGGAAAGGCCCAGCCGCCATCCTCCTGGCCGCCACCCTCGTCCTACTGCTGCTCCACCACACCCGCAAACGCTTCGGCGGAATCACCGGCGACGTCCTGGGCGCGGCGTGCGAAACCGCCACCCTGACCGTCCTCACCATCACCGCCCTCTAAGCTTGCCGTTTAAGCTGTTCGGCGGGGTTTGGTGCCCTTCTTGTGGTGGGCTGGTCGGGTGTGTGCCTGGCCGGTGGCCAGGAGTAGGCCGACG
>NZ_JBFAQZ010000036.1:0-56448 GCF_040673975.1 Actinosynnema sp. NPDC050801
CGATCCGATCCGACAACCGCGCATCTGTCTCAGGCTTGACCTGCCCAGGCCGTGGCATCCAGCACCTCCAGGACGCACAACCTACCCGATCAACCCTTAAGTCACTGGTATTGCGCCTAGGCCTGCGGGACCGCAAGCCGACCCCGGACATGTCGAAGGGGCCGTGATCGGGGGTTCGGATCCCGGTCACGGCCCCTTCCACTGGGGGGAGGGCAGTGGAGGCAGGTCATCCCCTACCGGATGACCCGTCTCCGGTGGAGAAGGGGACGAGGGCGGGCCGGCGTTCCGCCGCCGCGGGCTGGATGCCCCTTGCACGCCGGCCTGCCCTCGTCGTTCAGGGAGAGCAGCGGATGTTCCGCTGTCTGGTCCAACCTCCCTCACCGGGGTTCGCCCTGTGTGGTTGATCGGACACGCTTAGCGTAAGAATGCGGCTACAGGACGACTGGAGCCGGACTGAAGTGATCTCCTAGGCTCCGTCTGGGGCCCAACGTTCGGTGAAGGATCGGTCGGTGGCAGACGGCGGCGGCGAGCGCTTGCGGTTCGAGGTGCTCGGCCTGCTCCGGGCGGTGCGCGGTGGCGGGGAGGTCGACCTCGGCGCCGCCAAGCAGCGTGCCGTGCTGGCGGTGCTGCTGCTGGCCCGCAACGCGCCGGTCAGCCGGGGCCAGATCATCGAGGCCGTGTGGGGCGACAACACGCCGACCAGCGCGGTCAACCTCGTGCAGACCTACGTGGCCGGGCTGCGCCGTGCGCTGGAGCCCAGCCGCGCCCGCCGCGCACCGGCCGAGCTGCTGACCTCCGTCGGCGACGGCTACCTGCTGCGGGTCGACCCGAACGCGGTCGACCTGGACGAGTTCGAACGCGGGGTGGCGGCGGCGGCCCGCCTGCGCGCGTCCGGCGACCTGATCTCGGCGGCCACCGCGCTGGACGAGGCCCTCGGCCTGTGGCGCGGTGAGCCGCTGGGCGGTGTCGCGGGCCTGTTCGCCGAGGTCGAGCGCGGTCGGTTGGTCGAGCGCAGGCTGGCCGTGCTGGAGGAGCGGGCCGAGCTGCTGCTGTTGATCGGACGAGGTGCGGAGCTGGTGCCGTCCCTGACCACGCTGGTGGGCGAGCACCCGTTGCGGGAACGCGGCCACGGCCTGTTGATGCGCGCGCTGTGCCAGTCGGGACGGCAGGCCGAGGCGCTGGCCGTCTACCGCGAGGCGCGCCGGGTGCTGATCGACGAGCTCGGCGTCGAGCCGGGCCCTGAGCTGCGCAAGCTCCAGCAGGCCGTGCTGGCCGGGGAGAACCCCGAGCCCGAGCGCCCGACCCGGCCGATGGAGCTGCGCCCGCCGGTGCCCGACCCCTCGCCTGCCATCACGCCCGCGCAGCTGCCGCGCGTCTCGGCGTCCCTGATCGGCCGTGACGACGAGCTGAAGCGGCTGGACGGCCTGCTGGCCTCCTACCCGGAGGGCGGGCTGGTCCTCGTCGTCACGGGGCCCGCCGGGGTGGGCAAGACCGCACTCGCCCTGCACTGGGCGCAAGGCGTGCGCGAGGAGTTCCCGGACGGCCAGCTGTACGTCGACCTGCACGGTTACGACCCGAACCAGGAGCCGCTGGGCGCGGGCGAGGTGCTGAGCCGGTTCCTGCGCACGCTGGGCGTGCCGTCGCCGGACATCCCGGTGACGGTCGAGGAGCGGTCGGCGTTGTTCCGCACGCTCATCGCGGACCGGCGCATGGTGGTGATGCTGGACAACGCCCGCGGCTCGACCGAGCTGCTGCCGCTGCTGCCCGGTCCGCCGTCGTGCGTGCTGGTGACGTCCCGCCGGCGGTTGGTCGGCCTGGTCGCGCACGCCGAGGCGCGGCTGGTCGAGCTGGACATGCTCGACCTCGACGCGTCGGTGGCCGTGGTCAGCCGGGTCGCCGGCCGGGACGCCACGGAGGCCGCCGCGCTGCGCCGACTGGCCGTGCTGTGCGACGGGCTGCCGCTGGCGCTGCGGATCGCGGCGGCCCGGCTGGCGGTCGCGCCGTCGTTGCGGGTGGCCGAACTCGTCGCCGAGCTGGACGACGAGCACGGCCGGCTGGCCGCCCTGGGCCTGGAGGACGAGGACTCCACCGTGCGGGCGGCGCTGGACGCGTCCCGCCGGGCGCTGCCGCCGCTGCCCGCGCGGCTGCTGGCGCTGCTGGGCCTGCACCCCGGCCCGGACGTGACGGCGTTCGTGGTGGCCGCCACGGCCCGGGTGCGCGTCGGCGAGGCGCAGCGCGCGCTGGACGCGTTGACGGCGGCGAACCTGCTGTCGGTCAACGAGCCCGGGCGGTACGGGGCGCACGACCTGGTGCGGGTCTACATGCGGACGTTGGCCGCCGAGCTGCCGCCGGACCTGCGGCACGAGGCGACCAGCCGGATGCTCGACTACTACCTGCACTGCGCCGACCTGGCCGACGGCCGGTTGCCGGTGACGCGCGGCAGCAGCGTGCGGATCGCGCCCGAGCACGTGCCGGTGGAAGTGCCGAAGTTGCAGGGTTCGGCCGAGGCGATCGCCTGGCTGGACGCCGAGCAGGGCAACATCATCGCCGCCGCCGAGTCGGCCGCCGCCGAGGGCGCGGACCCGAAGTGGCTGGTGCACGCGTGGCAGCTGCCGTACACGCTGTCGCGGTTCCTCTGGCTGCGGGCGGACCGGACGACGTGGTTGCGCACCACGGAGGCCGCCCTGGAGGCCGCCACGAGGCTGGGCGACCCCGAGGCGACGTTCGTGATGCTGTTCAACCTGGGCATCGCGCTGGCCCAGTTCCAGCGGATGGACGAGTCGCTGGCCCGCCACCGCGAGGCGCTGGAGGTGGCGCGGGCGTCCGGCGACGTGAACGCGCAGGCACGAGCCCTGACGGCGGTCGCGGACATGCTGGCGTTCCTGGGCCGGGTGGACGAGTCGGAGTCCTCGTACCGGGAGGCCCTGGAGGTCAGCCGGGCGGCCGGGTCGCGGTGGGCCGAGGCGAACGCGCACCACAACCTCGGGCTGCTGCACCTGGCGTCGCGGCGCTACGACGAGGCCGAGTCGTGGCTGCGGGCGGCGGTGACGATGTACCGGGAGGTCGGCGAGCAGTGCGGTGAGTCGACCTGCCACACGGACCTCGCGACGGTGCTGCTGGAGTCGGGCGAGGGCACGGAGGCCGTGACGTCGGCGCGCACGGCGCTGTCGGTCGCGTCGGCCGCGGCGAGCCCGTACCACCAGGCGATGGCGCACGACCGGCTGGCCGTGGTGTTCGACCGGCAGGGGTTGCCGGGCGCGGTGGCGCACTGGCAGCGGGCGCTGGCGCTGCTCACCGAGCTGGACGCGCCCGAGGCCGACCAGGTGCGGGAACGCCTGGCGCGCGCCCGCGCCACCACGACCGTCTGACCGTACCCGTACGTGGTCTGGACCTATTGACATAGAGGTCTAGACCTATTTACGGTTCGGTGGCTGCGTCGTGGCCGCCGCCTCGTGCAGGAGGTGTGCCGGCCTTGTCCAGATCATCCGGGTTCAGCAGGTCCAAGTTCTCGCCGCTCGTGGCGTTGCTCGCCGCGGTCGTCGGGCTCGTCGTCGCCGTCGTGTCCCCGTCCTCGCCCAGCGCCGCCGCCGCGGGGGAGGAGTGCCGTCCCGACGGCCTCTACCAGACCCCCGGCGTCGCGGTGCCGTACTGCTCCGTCTACGACACCGAGGGTCGGGAGTCGTTGGGGGCGGACCACTCGCGCCGCGTCATCGGTTACTTCACCAGCTGGCGCACGGGCCGCAACGGCGCGCCCGCCTACCTGGCGTCCGACATCCCGTGGACCAAGGTCACGCACCTCAACTACGCCTTCGCGCACATCGACGCGCAGAACCGGGTCTCCGTGGGCCCCGACGGCCCCGACAACGCCTCCACCGGCATGACCTGGCCGGGCGTCGACCTCGACCCGTCGCTGCCGTACAAGGGGCACTTCAACCTGCTCACCAAGTACAAGAAGCAGCACCCGGACGTGAAGACGATGATCTCGGTCGGCGGCTGGGCGGAGACCGGCGGCTTCTTCGACGCCGACGGCACGCGCAACGCCTCCGGCGGGTTCTACAAGCTGGGCGCGCAGCCTCAGGCCACCGTGGACGCGTTCGCCGACTCCGCCGTGCGGTTCATCCGCACGTACGGCTTCAACGGCGTGGACATCGACTACGAGTACGCCACGTCGAACAACCACGCGGGCAACCCGGACGACTTCTGGATCTCCAACGCCAACCGGGGCACCCTGTGGGCGGGCTACGAGAAGATCATGAAGACGTTGCGGGAGAAGCTGGACCGCGCCTCGGCGCAGGACGGCAGGCACTACCTGCTCACCGCCGCCGTGCCCGCCTCGGGCTGGTTGCTGCGCGGCCAGGAGGCCTACCAGGTCACCCGCTACCTCGACTACCTGAACGTGATGAGCTACGACCTGCACGGCTCGTGGAACCACTTCGTCGGCCCGAACGCCGCGCTCTACGACGACGGCAAGGACGGCGAGCTCGCCGCCGGTGGCGTCTACACCGCGCCGCAGTACGAGGGCATGGGCTACCTGAACACCGACTGGGCCTACCACTACTACCGGGGCGCGATGCAGGCCGGCCGGATCAACATCGGCGTGCCGTTCTACAGCCGCGGCTGGCAGGGCGTCACCGGCGGCACGAACGGGTTGTGGGGCCGGGCCGCGTTGCCGGACCAGGCGAAGTGCCCGCCCGGCACCGGTTCGAGCGTCGGCTCGACCACGCCGTGCGGCAACGGGGCGGTCGGCATCGACAACCTGTGGCACGACTCCACCGCGGGCGGCGCCGAGGTGCCGTCGGGCGTGAACCCCATGTGGCACGCCAAGAACCTGGAGAACGAGATCACGCCGGACTACCTCGCCCAGCACGGCCTGGACCCGGCCAACGACCCCACCGACCGCGTTTCCGGCTCCTACCAACGGTTCTACGACAGCACGCTCACCTCGCCGTGGTTGTGGAACGCGGACAAGAAGGTGTTCCTGTCCACTGAGGACGAGCAGTCCATCGCGGCCAAGGCGAAGTACGTGGCGGACAAGGGCATCGGCGGCATCATGATCTGGGAGCTGGCGGGCGACTACCGCTTCGATGGCGGCAAGGGCCAGTACACCGTCGGCGACACCCTGCTCACCAAGATCAACGACGGGTTGCGCGGCGCGGCGCCGTACGGCAACCGGAAGGCGGCGGGCACCACGCCGGCCCAGGTGCTGGACGTGAGCGCCACCGTCTCCGGGTTCGCGCTCGGCGACAGCAACTACCCGATCACGCCGAAGCTGAGGTTGACCAACAACTCGACCACGACCCTGCCGGGCGGCACGAAGATCGAGTTCGACTACGGCACGAGCGCGCCCGGCAGCATGGCCGACCAGTCCGGGTTCGGGCTGCGGGTCACCGCCAAGGGCCACACGGGCGGCAACGTCGGCGGCTTGAAGGGCGACTTCCAGCACGTCGAGCTGACGCTGCCGACGTGGCAGTCGCTCGCGCCCGGCGCGTCGGTGGACGTCGCGCTGAGCTACCAGCTGCCCATCGCGTCGCCGTCGAACGTCAAGCTCACCTTCGGCGGCCAGTCCTACGCCATCGCCTCCGACCACCCGCGCGGTGGCGGCGGTACCGGCCCGACCAGCACCACGACCACCTCGACCACGACTACGACGACGACGACGACCACGACGACCACGACGACCACGAGCCAGCCGAGCTGCACCGCGCCCGCGTGGGACCGCGCCAAGGTCTACAACGGCGGCAACGAGGTGTCGCACCGCGGCAAGCGCTGGCAGGCCAAGTGGTGGACGCAGGCCGAGGAGCCGGGCACCACCGGCGAGTGGGGCGTCTGGCGCGACCTCGGCGCCTGCTGAGGGGTCCCTGACGTGCTCTGACGCTGCCCTGAGGCATCCCTTACCCGCCGTCTGCCACCCCTTACGGCGGCGGGTAAGGGCACCACCACCGCAACCCACGTGAACGACCGATGCCCGCACCACGGCCTCAGGACGAATCTTCGTGTCATCAGAGAAGCGAACGACACGAGGAGCAGGTCATCATGGAGTGGACGCCCGAGTCCTTGAAGGCGGAGATCGACTACCGGCAGGCCGCGCTGCGCGCGGACGCCTCGCACTACCGCGTCGGCCGGCAGTCCAGCCGGGCCACGCGGACGTGGTGGCGGCGGCTGGCCCATCGCGCCGGCCCGGATCGGCCGGCAGCGGACAATGGTCACCGCGACGCCGCCTGAGGTGTGACAACATGCCTGGTGTGGCACGCCTCGGTTCCGGAATCCCCTTGGTGGCGCGTGGCAGGGAGATGACCAGGCTGCGCGCCGCCCTCGACGAGGCCGTCCGCGGCCAGGCCGGCGCGATGCTGGTCGCCGGTGACGCGGGGGTGGGCAAGACCCGGTTGATGGACGAGCTGGCCGCCACCGCGGGTGACGCGCTCGTGCTCACCGGCCGCTGCCTGGACGTCGGCGAGACCGGCCTGCCGTACCTGCCCTTCACCGAGGCGTTGGGGCAGGTGCGGCAGGCCGGTCTGCTCGACGTCAACGCCCGGCCGGCCCTGGGCCTGCTGATGCCGGAACTGGCGCTGCCCGCCGGCCACGACGGCAGCACGTCGGTCTCCGGCCTGCCGTCGCACCTGGTCGGCCGCCGTCCCGAGCAGGACGTGGGCCAGCTCCAGCTGTTCGACGCGGTGCACGGCCTGCTCGGCGACCTGGCCGAGGAACGGCCCGTGCTGCTGGTGCTCGAAGACCTGCACTGGGCCGACGCCTCCACCCGCTACCTGCTGTCCTTCCTGCTCTCCCGGTTGCGCGCGCAGCGGCTGCTGGTGGTCGCCACCTACCGCTCCGACGACCTGCACCGCAGCCACCCGCTGCGGCCGCTGCTCAGCGAGCTGGTCCGGCTGCCCGCCGTGCAGCGGCTCGACCTGACCCCGCTGAGCGCGATCGACGCGCGCTCGTTCGTCGCGGCGCTGACCGACGACCTGTCCGACGACCTGGTGCTGGAGGTCGCCGAGCGCTCGGACGGCAACCCGTTCTTCGCCGAGGAGCTGATCGCCGTCGCGAGCTGTGGCGACCGCGAGGTGCCGTGGACGCTCGCCGAGGTGCTGCTGGCCCGGATCGAACGCCTCTCACCGGACGCGCAGCGCCTGGTCCGGGTGGCCTCGGTCGGCGGCCGGTCGGTGCGCCACGACCTGCTGCGCGACGTGGCGGGCATGGACGACGTCGGCCTCGACGGCGTGCTGCGCGAGGCCGTGCAGCACCACGTGCTGGTGGTCGACCGCGCCGAGGTGTACACGTTCCGGCACGCGCTGCTGCGCGAGGCCGTCTACAACGACCTGCTGCCCGGCGAACGGGTCCGGCTGCACGCCGCGTACGCCGACCGGCTCGCCTCGTCCGGCGACCGGGGGGCCGCCGCCGCGCTGGCCCACCACAGCCTGGAGTCCCACGACCTGGTCCGCGCGCTGCGCGCGTCGGTCGACGCCGGGCACGAGGCGCAGGCGGCCGGCGCGCCCGCCGAGTCGCTGAGGCACCTGGAGCAGGCGCTGAAGCTGTGGCACGCGGTGCCCGCCGACCAGCGACCGCCCGGCCTGACCGAGCTGGAACTGCTGCGCGACGCGTCGTGGGCCGCGGGCACGGCCGGCCAGCCCGAGCGGGCCATCGCCTTCGCCCGCACCGGCACCACCGTGGTGGACGAGGCCGATCCCGAGGTCGCGGCCGTGATGTGGCGGCGCTTCGCCCAGACGCTCCAGGTGCTCGACGGCACCGACCACGAGAAGTACCGGGCGGTGGAGGAGGCGTGGCGGCTGGTCCGGGACCGGCCCGCGAGCCCGGCCCGCGCGTGGGTGCTGGCGGTGTGGGCGGCGGCGCTGCGGCACGACCGCAAGTACGTCGAGGCCCGTGAGCGCGCCGAGCTGGCGGTGGCCGACGGCCGCGCGGCGGGCGCGGACTCGGCCGTGGCGGACGCGTTGACCACGTTGGGCCTGCTCGACGAGCCGGAGGGCGACGTGCCGCGGGCGCACGAGCACCTGACCGCGGCGGTGGCGTGCGCGATGGAGGCCGACGCCGTCAGCACCGAGCTGCGGGCCCGGTACTTCCTCGGCCTGCACCACTACGACCTCGGTGAGCTGGACGAGGCCGCGCGGGTCTTCGACGAGGGCGTGGCGCGGGCCAAGGCGACCGGGCTGACGTGGAGCTCGTTCGGCCTGGAGCTGCGCATCCTGCAGGTGCTGACCAGGTACTACCGGGGCGAGTGGGACGGCGCGGCGACCGCCGCCGAACCGCCGGGCCTGCGGGTGTCGAGCACGGTGTCCGCGCGGCTGGCCGCGGCGGGCACCCACGTGGCGGTCAGCCGGGGCGAGTTCGACCAGGCCGAGCGGATGATCCGGGAGCTGCGCGCGGACTGGCACCGCGACCTGCAGATCGCGTTGATCACCGGTGGCACGGGCGCGGAGCTGGCGTTGTGGCGCGGTCAGCCGGAGCTGGCCGTGGACCGGGTCGCGGACGCCATCAGCTGGTCCCGCAAGGAGGGCGAGTGGATGCTGGCCGGCATCCGGCTGGCCGCCCTCGGTGTCGCGGGCCACGTGGAGATCGCGGCGCGGGCACGTCGGCGCAAGGACCGGGCGGCCGAGGAGGACGCCGTGCGGGCCGGCCGCGAACTGGTCGGGTACGCGCACCGGACGGTCGAGATGGGCATGCCCCGCACCGGCGAGCTCGGTCCCGAGGGCCGGGCGTGGCTCGTGCGCGTGGAGGCCGAGGAGTCGCGGTTGACCGGGCCGGGCGACCCGGAGCTGTGGCGGCGCGCGGTCGACGGTTTCGGCTTCGGGTCGGTGTTCGAGCAGGCCGTGTGCCGGTGGCGGCTGGCCGAGGCGCTGCTCGGCGCGGACCGGCGGGACGAGGCGGCGGCGGAGCTGAAGCTGGCCAGCGCGGTGGCCGACGAGCTGGGCTCGGCGCCGTTGCGCGAGGCGTTGGACCTGGTCGCCCGGCGGGCCAGGGTGGCGTTGCGCGACGTGGGACCGCGTGACCGGGTGGACCCGTTCACCCCGCGTGAGCGGTCCGTGCTGGAGCTGGTCGCGCAGGGGCGCACCAACCGGCAGGTCGGCGAGGAGCTGTACATCTCGGAGAAGACGGTCAGCGTGCATCTGAGCCGGATCATGTCCAAGCTCGGCGCGAGCCGGCGGGCCGAGGCGGTGGCCAACGCGTTCGACCGGGGCCTGCTCGACCTGCCCAAGGTCGACCAGGGGACGGTCGTCGCGCCCGGACCGGCCGCGGAGTAGGGCCGGCGGCGCCCGCCCGCGCCGTCCGGCGGCGGGGTGTCAGACCTCGGGACTAGTGGTCGTCATCCCGCCGGTTGACCTCCGGTTCCGCCGCCGAGGTGACGACCGGCGACCCGCGTGCCCCATAGCTTTCTCGACGTCAGCAGACCCGAGGAATTGAGGGAGCATGTCCGCACTGGTGTCCGACGTCGGAACCCGCACCGCTGCAGCCGCCGGGAACCTGGTGAAGGTCTACGGCAAGGGCGACACCGCCGTCCGGGCGCTGGACGGTGTCAGCGTGGCCTTCGCGGCGGGGAAGTTCACCGCCATCATGGGCCCGTCCGGGTCCGGCAAGTCGACGTTGATGCACTGCCTGGCCGGCTTGGACAACGTCGACGGCGGCACCGTCCACATCGGCGGCACCGAGATCACCTCGTTGGGGGACAAGGAGCTGACCAAGCTGCGCCGCGACCGGGTCGGGTTCGTCTTCCAGGCGTTCAACCTGCTGCCCACGCTCACCGCGGAGGCCAACATCCTGCTCGGCCTCGAACTGGCGGGCCGCAAGCCCGACCGCGAGTGGTTCGACACCATCGTGGACGTGCTCGGCCTGCGCGACCGGCTCAAGCACAAGCCGACCGAGCTGTCCGGCGGCCAGCAGCAGCGCGTGGCCTGCGCCCGCGCCCTGGTCTCCCGGCCCGACGTGGTGTTCGCCGACGAACCGACCGGCAACCTCGACTCGCGCTCCGGCGCCGAGGTGCTCGACTTCCTGCGCATGTCCGTGCGCAAGCTCGGGCAGACCGTGATCATGGTGACGCACGACCCGGTCGCCGCGTCCTACGCCGACCGCGTGGTGCTGCTCGCCGACGGCAGGCTCGCCGGCGAGATCGACAACCCGACCGCCGACTCGGTGCTGTCCGCCCTGAAGCACCTGGGGGCGTGACCTGATGCTGCGCACGATCATCGCGGGCCTCAAGGCCCGCACCGCGCGGCTCGTGCTGTCCTCGGTGGCGATCGCCCTCGGCGTCGCCTTCGTGACCGGCACGCTGGTGCTCGGCGACGCCATGAGCGCGAGCCTGCGCGACGAGTTCGCCAAGGGCGCGCGCAACGTCGACGTCTCGGTGACGCTGTCGGGCGAGTCGTCGCCCGACGCCAAGGGCATCGACCCGGAGACGTTGGCGAAGATCCGGCAGGCACCGGGCGTGGCGGGCGCCGACACGCGCGGCGCCCAGACGGTGCCGCTGGTCGCCGCCAACGGCAAGGCCAAGCCCGCCTGGGCCGTGTCGCTGGCCACCGACGAGAAGCTGAACGAGTTCGACCTCGTCGAGGGCCGCTACCCGACCTCGGCCGCCGAGATCGTGGTCGACAAGCGCACGGCCACCACCGCCAAGCTCGCGATCGGGCAGCCGGTCGTGCTGTTGGGCGAACAGGACCAGCGGTCCACCTACACGCTCGTCGGCACGTACCAGCAGGGCACGAACCAGGTGTCGTTGTCCGGCTACGACCACATCGGGCTGACGCCCGAGGCGTTCCAGGCGCTGCGGCCCGAACGGCTGCCGTACCAGGCGGTCGCCACCGCCGCGGCCGGCTTCACGCAGCAGCAGGTGGTCGACAACGTCCGCAAGGCCATCGGGGACAGCGGGTTCTCGGTCCAGAGCGGTGAGGAGCTGACCAAGCAGACGCTGGAGCGGGTCGAGTCCCAAGCGGGCGAGATCACCACGGTGCTGCTGGCGTTCGCGATCATCGCGCTCGTGGTCGCCGCCATGGTCATCTACAACACGTTCACCATCCTGGTCGCGCAGCGCACCCGTGAGCTGGCGCTGATGCGGTGCGTGGGCGCGAGCCGGAGCCAGGTGTTCCGCACCGTGCTGGCCGAGGCGCTGGTGATGGGCCTGGTCGCGTCGGTGATCGGCCTGTTCGGCGGCATCGGGGTGTCCGCCCTGCTGCAACAGGTGATCTTCTCGTTCGAGGACGGTGGCACGGGCACGGTGCTCCTGCCGGTGACCGTCACGACGGTGCTCGCCGCGTTCGCGGTCGGCACGCTGGTGACCGTGCTCGCCGCGGTGCTGCCCGCCCGCAAGGCGACCCGGGTCGCGCCGGTGGCCGCCCTGCGCAGCCAACCCGACAGCGGCGAGGAGGTGCGCCGCACCGGGGTGCTGCGGGTGCTGACCGCCGTGCTGTTCGCGGTGGTCGGCGTCGGCGCGGTGGTGTTCGGCATGGGCATGGACGACGAGGAAGCGGCGATGCTCACCAGCGGCGCGGGCACGATGGCGTTGTTGGCCACGGTGCTCGTGCTCGGCCCGCTGCTGGTCGGCCCGGTCAACCGGGTGCTGGGCGCGGTGCCGCGGGCGTTGCTCGGGGTACCCGCCAAGCTCGCGTCGGCCAACGCGGGCCGCAACCCCAAGCGCACCGCCGCGACTACCGCCGCGTTGATGATCGGCGTGACGATCGTGGCGCTGGTGACGGTGGTCGCCAACAGCGCCAAGCAGACCGCCAACGCCGAGATCGACCAGCGGATGCCCGCCGACTACACGGTGACGTCCGCGGTGTACGACCGACCGCTGCCCGAGGAGCTGGCCGGGCAGCTGGCCGCCGTGCCGGAGGTGGCGAAGGTCGCGCCGACCACGGTGGTGCACGGCGAGCGCGGGTACTTCACCGGCGTGTCGCGTGACGCGATCGGCGACCTGTTCCGGCCGACGGTCACCAGCGGGTCGCTCGCCGACCTCGGCGACGGCGCGATCGCGGTGAACGCGGAGTACGCCAAGCGCGAGGGCGTGTCGGTCGGCTCCACGGTGACGATCAAGGCGGAGCAGGGCGAGCCGCAGCAGCTCAAGGTGGTCGCCGTGATCGAGGGGCAGCGGCTGTCCGACGGGGTCATGACGATGGCGACGTCGCTGAGGTTCCCGCAGGCTGCCGAGGGCTACGACAGCATCCTGGTCAAGCTCAAGGACGGTGCCCAGAACGGGCGCGCGGCGGTCGAGAAGGTCACCGACCCCTCGCCGTTGGCCGTGGTGGACAGCGCGGCGGAGACGAAGGAGCAGCTCAACCGGCAGCTCAACCAGGTGCTCGGGTTCATCTGGGCGCTGATCGGGTTGGCCGTGGTGATCGCGTTGTTCGGCATCGCCAACACGTTGACGCTGTCGGTGCTGGAGCGGACGCGCGAGTCGGCGCTGCTCAGGGCGCTCGGCCTGACCCGGGGTCAGCTGCGGTTGATGCTGGTGGTCGAGTCGGTGCTGATGGCGTTGATGGGCGCGGCCCTCGGGCTGCTGCTGGGCATCGGCTTCGGCTGGGTGCTCACCGAGGCGTTGTCGACCGACACGATCTCGGTGGACCTGGTGGTCCCGTTCGGGCAGATCGGCGTGATGCTCGCCGGCGCGGTGGTGGCCGCAGTGCTGGCCGCCGCGCTACCGGCCCGGCGTGCCGCCCGGACCTCGGTCGTCGCGGGGATGGCCGAGGCGTGAAGACCCGGCAGCCCGCTCTTCTTCGGGGGAGGAGCGGGCTGCCGGGTTCCCGGTCGGGTGCGACGCGCGGAAGTGGCTGGGGCAGTGGACATCCGCTCGCGTGGGACGTACGGCCGACCGGGTGCGTTTCGCGGCATTCGACTCACACCTCGCTGCGCGCGCCGGTACAACTGCGCCTTATGAGCAGCTCATCGGGTGGCTCCCAAGGACGACGGTGAACCCGGCGGGGACAGCCCGGCCCACGATCGTCGTGGTCGACACCGAGGGCTCCGGTGACGTGCGGCAGGTGGTCGCCGACGCGTTCCGATTCGACGGCTGCAGCGGGTTCTACTTCTCCCAGCCGAAGGCCCAGGAGGCGCTGGCCACCACGGATCCGGAAAGACTGCCCGAGCTGGCTGAGGGCCGCGCGCCCATGCCCATCAGGATCACCGCTCAGGCGAAAGGCGGTGAAGACGTCCTGCTGACCGGGATGCGGCTGGTGGAGTCGACCGTCTCGCCGCCACCGACCACCGGCCTCGTGCTGGACCCGATCTGTGGTGGCACACCGGTCACCCCGCGCAATTTCCAGGTCGACCTCGACCGACCCGACCCGACCGTCAAGCCCATCCCGATGATCGGCGACACCGACGACGAGACCGGCTACCCCGCGGTGCCGTTCCCGTTCAAGTGGTGGTCGCCGCGGCCCTCGGCCTCCTCCTGACCGCCTGCGGTGTCCGGGACTCTCCGACGCCGTCAGGAGGTGGCGACACCCCGAGCGCGCCCGCCGTGAGTTCCAGCGGGCCGAGTCCGCCGCAGGACGTCCCCGCCGATCTCACCCTGCCGCTCGGCGGAGCGGGCGTCACCGTCGACGACAGCTTCTACGCCGAGTGGATCCCGGCGGCGACGTGCCCGCTGGATGCGGATGACGCGCGGCGCGCGACCATGGAGAGCGATGTGCTGCGCACGGGATTCCGCACCGCGACGCAGGTCGCGGACACCACGCGAGCCTGGCAACTGGGCGTGTACCCCGACGCCGACTCCGCCCATCTCGCTTTCACCGAGCTCCACGCGGCCATTGATCGCTGCCGGACCGGTGCGCAGACTGATCGCCACCCACGTGACGACCTGGGAGCGGACGAAGCGTTCATCAAGTTCTTCTACAACCCGGCCGGCCGACCAGGTGACCAGGTGTACGGGCACTACGCCCATGTGGTGGCCCGCGTGGGCAACGCTCTCGTCGCGCACAAGCTTGAGGAAAGGGACACCGTGCTTCGGGATCCTCTCGCTCCTGACGAGCCCGCAGCCGTAGCCGTTCGGCGGTTCCTCTCCCAGCTCTGCGAACAGCACCGGTGGTGCCGCGGCCAGTAGTGGGCGCGCCGTGTGACGGCGGTCACAAGATTTTCGGCGAGCACGCGTCACATCCAGGTCCGGAACGCCTCTAACAGGGTGCGGGGTGGCTCGAGCGAGGGCCGGGCCACCCGGCTTCCCACACCCCTGCCGCCGGGCTCACGGAACGTGCGCGACCGTTGCGGTCCGTGCACGAGAGCGCTTCAGATTGTTGCGGAACGGTGTCGACCGGTTCTTCTCGGGTTGACAGCGCGAACCGGGACTCACCAGTGTGAGAGCGCTCTCATGAGAGCGCTCTCACGGCGTCGGGTCCGAGCCCGGCGAGTGCGTCGAGGAGGACGGATGAGCAGGACTCTGGTCGGCCGGACCGCGTCGATCACGGCGGTGGCGTTGACCGCCGCACTGGTGGCCGCCTGCGGTGGCGGGGGAGGTGACGCGGGGGACGGCAAGGTCAAGCTGTCGATCGGGATCTTCTCCGACTTCGGCTACACCAACCTGATCAAGGAGTACCAGGCGTCGCACCCGGACATCGAGATCGAGCAGCGCACGGTCAAGATGGAACAGCACCACACCCAGCTCGCCACGCAGCTCGCGGGCGGTCGGGGCGCCGCCGACATCGTGGCGATCGAGGAAGGCAACATCACGCAGTTCCGCCAGTCCAAGGACAAGTTCGTCAACCTCGCGGACCACGGCGCCAAGGAACTCGCCGGCCAGTGGGCCGCCTGGAAGTGGAACCAGGGCACCACCGACGGCGGCAACTTCGTGCTCGGCCTCGGCACCGACATGGGCAGCCTCGCGCTGTGCTACCGCCGCGACCTGTTCGAGGCCGCCGGCCTGCCGACCGACCGCGAGGAGGTCGGCAAGCTGTGGCCGACCTGGGAGGAGTACCTGGAGGTGGCCGACACCTTCACCCGGCAGACGCCGAACGTGAAGTTCGTCGACACCGCCCAGAACGTCTACAAGGCGATCCTCGACCAGACCGAGGAGGGCTACTTCGCCAAGGCCGACGACTCGTTCATCGGCGACCGGAACGACAAGGTGGAGCAGGCCTTCACGCTGGCCGCGAGCCTGGGCGAGAAGAAGCAGACCGGCGCGCTGGCGCCGTTCAGCCAGGACTGGAACGTCGCGCTCAAGCAGGCGTCCTTCGCCACCACCACCTGCCCGGCGTGGGCGCTCGCGCTGATCAAGGCGGGCGCCGGCGACGCCGCGGCCGGCAAGTGGGACGTGGCCGCCGCGCCCGGTGGCGGCGGCAACTGGGGCGGCTCGTTCCTCGCCGTGCCCAAGCAGGGCAAGCACCCCCAGGAGGCGTACGAGCTGGCCAAGTGGCTGACCGCGCCCGAGCAGCAGAAGCGGATCTTCACCGAGACCGGCAACCTGCCCAGCGAGCCCGCCGCGTACAAGGACCCGGCGGTCACCGCCGCGGTCAACGAGTACTTCAACTCCGCACCGGTCGGCCGGATCTTCGGCGACTCCGCGGAGAGCCTGAAGCCCACCTACCGCGGCACCAAGGACGCCAAGGTCACCCCGGTCTTCAACAACGCCCTCTCGCGCGTGGAGACCGGCAAGCAGTCCACATCGGACGCGTTCGCCCAGGCCGTCGGGGAAGCGCGGGACGCCGCCAAGTGACGGTCGCACCGGAACGGGCGGCGGGACGGGGCACGGCTCCCGTCCCGCCGCCGGCGCAGCGCCTGTCGTGGCGGGACCGGCTCGGCCGGCTCGACACGAAGTACACGCCGTACGTGATCGTCGCGCCGTTCTTCGTGGTGTTCGCGATCTTCGGCCTCTACCCGCTGCTCTACACCGCGTGGGTCTCCCTGCACGACTGGCAGCTCATCGACGGCGACCAGGGCTTCACCGGCCTGGCCAACTACGCCGAACTGCTGTCGGACGAGAACTTCTGGAACGCGCTGGGCAACACGATCAGCCTGTTCCTGCTCTCCACCGTGCCGCAGCTGTTCGCCGCGCTGGGCCTGGCCGCCCTGCTCGACCGCGGCCTGCGCGGCCGGGCGTTCTGGCGGGCGGGCGTGCTGCTGCCCAACGTGATCTCGGTGGCCGCGGTGGCGCTGGTGTTCGCGCAGCTGTTCGGCCGCGACTTCGGCATCGTCAACGGCGTGCTGGGCTTCGTCGGCATCGACCCGGTGGACTGGCGCGCCGAGACGTGGGCCTCGCACCTGGCGATCAGCTCGATGGTGGTGTGGCGCTGGACCGGCTACAACGCGCTGATCTACCTGGCCGCGATGCAGTCGGTGCCCAAGGACGTGTACGAGTCGGCGATGCTCGACGGCGCGTCGCGGTGGCGGGTGTTCTGGTCGATCACCGTGCCCAGCATCCGGCCGACGATCCTGTTCACGGTCATCGTCTCCACGATCGGCGGCATGCAGCTGTTCGTGGAGCCGCAGCTGTTCGACCCGGGCGGCACGGCCACCGGCACCGGCGGTGACGACCGGCAGTTCCAGACCCTGGTGATGTACCTGTACGAGAAGGGCTTCCGGTTGTTCGACGCGGGCTACTCGTCGGCCATCGCCTGGGTGTTGTTCCTGGTGATCCTGGTGGTGGCGGTCGTGAACTTCACGCTGGCGCGGCGCATCGCGTCGAAGGGGTGAGGCCGGTGTCCGCGACGAGGTCCAAGCGGTCGGTCAAGGCCGGGCCGTTCACCTACGCGCTGCTCGTGGTCGTGCTGCTCGCGTCGATCTTCCCGCTGTACTACTCGTTCCTGATCGCCAGCAAGGACAACTCCGCGCTCGGCGACGCGATGCCGTCCCTCGTGCCCGGCGGGAACCTGGTGGCCAACCTGACCCGGGTGTTCGACACCGTCGACTTCTGGCTCGCCATGCAGAACTCGTTGGTGGTGGCGGGCACGGTGGCGATCAGCAACGTCGTGCTGGGCACCCTGGCCGGGTTCGCGTTCGCCCGGTTGCGCTTCCGGGGCGGCAACTCGCTGTTCCTGGTCGTGGTGGGCACGTCGATGGTGCCCACCCAGTTGGGTGTCATCCCGCTGTACATGCTGATGTCGGACCTGGACTGGTACGGCACGCTCCAGGCGGTGGTCGTGCCCGCGCTGATCGGCGCGTTCTCGGTGTTCTGGATGCGGCAGGCGTGCGAGGAGTCCGTGCCCTTCGAGCTGATCGAGGCGGCCCGGGTGGACGGGTGCTCGGTGCTGCGCACGTTCTGGCACGTGGCGTTCCCGGCGGTGCGCCCCCAGGCCGCGGTGATGGGCATGTTCACGTTCATGACCGCGTGGAACGACTTCTTCTGGCCGCTGATCGTGCTCGACCCCAATGACAGCCCCACGGTGCAGGTGGCATTGTCGACCTTGGCGAGCGGTTACTACACGGACTACTCGCTCATGCTGTCCGGCGCGTCGCTCGCGGTGCTGCCGGTGGTGGGGATCTTCCTCCTGCTGGCGCGGCAGATCGTCGGCGGGATCATGCAGGGCGCTGTGAAGGGGTGAACTCGTAGATGACGACAACCGACCCGGACACCGAGGTCGGGCGGGACCTGCTGCGCTTCCCACCGGATTTCCTGTGGGGAGCGGCGACGGCGTCCTTCCAGATCGAGGGTGCGACCACTGTGGACGGTCGTGGGCCGTCCATTTGGGACACGTTCGCGGCGACGCCGGGTGCGGTGCTCGGCGGTGACACCGGCGACCCGGCGTGCGACCACTACCACCGCTACCCGGCCGACGTCGAGCTGATGTCGGAGCTGGGACTCGGCGCGTACCGGTTCTCCCTGGCGTGGCCGCGCATCCAGCCGCTCGGCTCGGGTCGGGTGGAGCCGAGGGGGCTCGCGTTCTACGACCGGCTGGTGGACGAGCTGCTCGGCCGGGGCATCCAGCCGGTCGCCACGCTGTACCACTGGGACCTGCCGCAGGCGCTGGAGGACCGCGGCGGGTGGCGCGACCGCGACACCGCGTACCGGTTCGCCGAGTACGCCGCCGTGGCGCACGAGCACCTGGCCGACCGGGTGAAGCTGTGGACCACGTTGAACGAGCCGTGGTGCTCGGCGTTCCTCGGGTACGCCACCGGCATCCACGCGCCCGGCGTGGTGGACCCGAAGGCGTCGCTGGAGGCCGCGCACCACCTCATGCTCGGCCACGGGCTGGCGGTGCGGGCGATGCGCGCGCAGGCGCCCGCCGACCACCGGTTCTCCATCGTGCTGAACTTCTGCTCGGTGTGGGTGGACGACGACGCCTCGCTCGACGCCGCCCGCAAGGTCGACGGCCTGCAGAACCGCCTGTTCCTCGACCCGCTGGGCGGCCGCGGCTACCCGGCGGACGTGGTCGAGGACACGGCGTGGCTGGGCGACTGGACGGCCGTGGTGCGCGACGACGACCTGGACGTGATCGCCACGCCGATCGACTGGATGGGCGTGAACTACTACAGCCCGACCCGCGTCGCCGCCGCGGCCGACCCGCTGGTGGTGAGCGGCGGGCCGTTCCCCGGCCTGCGGGGCGTGGAGTTCCTGCCGCCGCGCGGCGAGGTGACCGGGTTCGGTTGGGAGGTCGACGCGCGCGGGCTCACCGAGCTGCTGGAACGCCTCCAGCGCGACGTCGGCCTGCCGCTGGTGATCACCGAGAACGGCTCGGCGTTCCCGGACGTGGTCGAGGACGGCCAGGTGGTGGACGAGGCGCGCACCCGGTACCTGGTCGACCACCTGCGCGCGGTGCACGAGGCCATCGGCGCCGGTGTCGACGTGCGCGGGTACTTCGCGTGGTCGCTGCTGGACAACTTCGAGTGGGCGGCCGGCTACAGCCAGCGGTTCGGCATCGTGCACGTCGACTACGACACGCAGGTGCGCACGGTGAAGCGGAGCGGTCGGACGCTGGCCCGGGTGATCGGCGCCAACGCCGTCCCGGCCACCGGCTACGACCTGCCGTGACGCGTCGGTCGGGGGCCGCTCGCCGGTGCGGCCCCCGACCGACCCGGTTCGCGCACGGCGGCGACTACGCGGACTCGCGCCGGACCAGCACCGTGGGCAGCACCTCGCGCCGGGCCCGGATGGACTCGCCGCGCAGCAGTCGCAGCAGGTGGGTCACCATGTGGCGGACCTGGGCGCTGGTGTCCTGCCGCACGCTGGTCAACGACGGGGTGGTGTGCGGCGCGATCATCGGGTGGTCGTCGAACCCCACGATGGCCACGTCCTGCGGCACCCGCTTGCCCGCCTCGCGCAACGCGTCCAGCACGCCCGCCGCCATGTGGTCGGACGCCACGAACGCCGCGTCCAGGTCGGGTACCCTGGCCAGCAACGCCTCCATGGCCTTCCTCCCGCCCTCGCGGGAGAAGCCGCCGTCGGCCGTCATCACCGCGGTGGTCTCGTCGTCCGCGCCGACCGCCGTGCGCCACCCGGCCAGCCGGTCCATCGCCGAGTGCTCGTCCAGCGGCCCGGTCACCGACACGACCTTCTTGCGCCCCAACGAGATCAGGTGCTCGGTGGCCAGCAGGCCGCCGCCCTCGTTGTCGTGGTCCACGGTGTGCAGGCCGCGCAGCGAGCCCCACGGCCGACCCGCGTACACCACCGGCAGCGGCAGCTTGCGGGCCACCGTCGGCAGCTGGTCGCCCTTGTGCGGTGCGAACAGCAACGCGCCGTCCACGTGCCCGCCCGCGAGGAACCGCTCGGCCCGCGCCTGGTCCTGCGTCGAGTGCACCAGCATCAGCACCATCTGCACGTCCGCGTCGGCCAGCGACCGTGCCGCGGACCGGATCAGCCAGGCGAAGTGCGGGTCGTCGAAGATCTTCGGCTCGGGCTCGGAGAACACCACGGCCACCGCGCCGGAACGCCTCGTCACGAGCGCCCGCGCGGCCTGGTTCGGTTGGTAGCCCAACTCCATCACCGCCGCCGTGACCGCCTCGTGCGCCTCCGGGCTCACCCTGGGCGACGCGTTGAGCACCCGCGACGCCGTCGCACGGGAGACGCCGGCCTTCGCCGCCACGTCCTCCAGCGTGGGCCTCGCGCCTGAGTGCGATTGAACCGACACGAGCACCACTCCTCGACGATCGCCTACGAACCCAGCTTAGCCGGAGGCGACCTGCCGGGAAGCGCTCTCAAGACGACCCGGAGCGGTGACCCGCGGGTGCTCGGTGGCGATCGACACCCGCAGCAGCCCGTCCTCCCGCCGCACCGACGTCGGCAGCCCGGCGCGGGCCGCGGTGCGGACCAGTCCGGTCTCGGCGGGCAGGCACCAGCCGACCAGCTCGCGCCGCCCGTCCGCCCGGGCCGCGCCGGCCAGCGAGCGGAGCAGCGCGGTGCCCACGCCACGACCCTGCCAACCGTCCTCCACCAGCAACGACACCTCGGCGCTGTCCGGAGTGGACATCGGGATGAGCTGCCCCATCGCGACCACCCGGTCCGCGCACTGGGCCACCATCGTGCTGCCGCGCGGCGGGCTCAGGAGCCGGTGCAGCCAACGCCTGGGCACCGTCCGCACACCGGCGTGGTAGCGGTGGAACAGGGTGCCCATCGAGCAGCGGGAGTGCAGGTCGGCGACCGCGTCCTCGTCGTCCGCGCGGCCGGGCCGCAGCACCAGCGCCATGCCGTCCTCGGTCAGCAGCGCGGTCGGCCGCGGCTCCGCCGCGCCGCGGGCGGCGAGCAGGTCGATCAACACCTGCCCGCGGGCCAGCTCCACCTGCGTGAAGGGGGCCCAGCCGCGTCGCGCCAGGAACACCGCACCGTCACGGGTCACCAGTCGCGCGGTGTTGGCTTGCGCCGCCTCCGGCGTCGCGCCCTCCTCGGTCACGGCCACCACCGAGTCGGCCGCCAGCACGGTGCGCAGCGCGTCGGACACGGCGTCGGGGTCGTGCAGCGCGTGCCCGGCCGCGCGCAAGGCCGCCGTCGGTGCGTCGACCAGGTCGTGCAGGTCGGCGGCGGTGATGCCGACGCAGCGGCCGCCCTCCGCGCGCACCGCGTCCACCAGGTCCGCGGGCAGCAGGCCCGGCCCCGCCTGGACCACGAGCTCGTCGATGACGCCGCCGGGTACCGGCAGCACGGACAGGGCCAGCACGTTGCAGTCCTGGTCCGCGAGCCGGATGGTCACCCGAGCCAGGGCGCCGGGACTGTCGTCCAGCTCGACCCGCAGTCGCCAGGTCTTCGGTGTGGTGTCCATGGCCCCAGGCTGCTCGACGGACGTTGCCGGGAGGGGACGCGGGCGTTTCGGCGACGTTGAGGCTTGCCGCGCGCGGGTCAGTCCCGGCAGTGCGGTGGCGGCAGCGGGTTGAGCGGGCTGCACGGCCACTCGGTGTTGCGCACGGTCGTCGTCGTGGTCGTCGGGGGCGGCGTCTGCGGCGGGCTCTCCGGCGGTGGCGGCGGCGCGGCCGGTGGCGTCGTCGTCGTGGTGGTCCGGACCGCGGTGGTCGAGCTCGGCGGCGACGAGATGGCGTCCGTGGTGACGGCGCTCGGCGGCGTGGTGGAGCTGATGCCGCCGCCGGTAGCCGGCCGACCGGTGATCCACGTCGAGGCCGGGGTGTCGGCCTGCTGGTCGTCGTTCACCCCGTCGAGGTACACCCCGAGGAGAACACCCGTCAGCGCCGACGCCGCCACGGCCAAGCCGCACGTGGCCCACAGCACCCGCACAGCAAGCCTCCTTACAGAACGCGCTTGTGG
This sequence comes from Actinosynnema sp. NPDC050801, assembly GCF_040673975.1. Lineage (NCBI taxonomy): Bacteria > Bacillati > Actinomycetota > Actinomycetes > Pseudonocardiales > Pseudonocardiaceae > Actinosynnema > Actinosynnema sp. NPDC050801. Next base: position 21,614 of record NZ_JBFAQZ010000036.1, read on the forward strand.
CGCAACGGTGAGCGGCTGAACAGTACCGCCCGTCGGACCCGTCCTACTCGGCCCAGTGCACCTCGGCCCGGTCGCCCAGCCGGTCCACTTCGTCGAGCACGGCTTTCCGCGCCGCAGCGGACAACGAGCGGAACGGTCGCACGGTGACGGCCGTCCGTCGACCCCGGCGCTCCTGCGACCAGACGCCGGCCATCATCCCGTTCACCAGGAGTACCGGGGACAGCCATCCCTGCGGTCGGTACACTTGTTCAGGCGTCCCTCCATCGAGAAAGTGCGTGGCTTGCCGTGTCGCCGCGACGACGTACTGGTCGAACGCGGGCAGCAGCCGGACCGTCTCGACCGGCTCCGCCGCGCGCAAGCCCTCGACGTCCTCGGCCCGCGCCCAGCAGGCCGTGCCCTCGACGTCCAGCGGCTCGACCCGGTCGCCGAGCGCCTTGAGCACCCGGCCGCCCTCCGCCGGCTGCACGCCCCACCAGCGCGCGAAGTCCTCCCTGGTCGCGGGCCCCTGCTGGGCCAGGAACCGCAGCGCCACCCGCTCGACCGCGCCGTCGTCGTCCGCCAGGTCGACCCCCAGCCACGTCCGCGGCGCGGTGAACCGGACGAGCTGCCCCTCACCGGGCCCGAAGACGAGCCTGCCCCGGAACGACGCGGGCTTGAGGTACGCGCCCCAGCTCTCGCGCAGCTTCTCGCCGATGTGCGCCGACGTGCGCGCGGCGACCTCGTCGGCCAGTTCGGCGCGGGTGAGCACGCGGTCCGCCAGGACGTCGCCGACCGCGTCGACCAGCGCGGTCAGCTCCTCGGCGGTGATGTGGAAGTTCCGCAGCCACACGGGCTTGAGGTAGTGCCGGTAGGTGGCGAAGCCGGCCTGCCACAGCGGGTACTCGGCGGCGGGCAGCAGGTGCAGGGTCCCGCGCATCGACCAGGTCTTGACCAGCGTGCGGTCGACCCACAACGCCCGTTCCACGGCGTCGTCGGCCAGGTCGTCCACGCGTGCGCGCAACGTGGCCTCGGCGGACGACATCAGCTGCGCGTGCAGCCCGCAGAGCCGCGAGACGACGTCCAGCGCCTCGGCGGCCGGTCGACGGGCGTCCAGGCCGTGCCTGCGGGTGCGCCAGGCCGCCACCTGCCGCCAGGTCACCGTCATCGGCGCTCGCCCCGGGCCTGCGTGGCCGTGAGCCTGCGTTCCAGCACCGCCGTGCCCAGCACCCGGGCCAGCACCAGCCCGGCGCCGGACAGGCCGGCCACCAGCACCGCGCCGGTCATGTGCCAGGTGGGTGCGTCACCTGTACAGGTGAACACTTCCGTGAACTTGTCCGAGGAGCAGGTCACGAACGGCACGGAGGCCAGCCCGATGCTGGCCGCCGCGACCCCGCCGAGCAGGGCCGACCCGAACGTGCGCATCAGCGGGAACGCGGCGTTGGCCGCACCGACCGCGGCGATCGCGAACAGCAGCGGCACCGGGTGCGGGAAGGGGCCGAACGCGGCGCAGCCCACCATCAGCGCGCACACGATCGCCAACCCGGCCCGTTCACCCACCCGGCGACCCTAACAACGCGGGCCTGCGAGGCGTCAGAACTTCGTAAGCCGATTTCGGCCGCGTCCGGCCGCCCGATTCGCCAGAGTTGTCCGTGAACGAGACGACTCCGGAAGGCATGCGATGTCCAAGCGGGTAGTGGTGGTCGGGGTGGCGGGCGTGCTGGTGGTCGCCCTGGCGGTGGGGTTGTACCTGTTCCAGCCGTGGCGGCTGGTCACCGACCGGACCGCCGACGAGGCGCTGCTCGTGCCGCCGCCGACGACCTCGGCCGCGACGACGAGCGCACCGGCGGCGGCCTCGGCCACCACGACGACGACGCCGCCGCCACCGCCCGCCGGTCCGGTCGCGTTGGCCGCAGGACCGTTCCGCTCCCTCGACTACGCCACCACGGGCAGCGCCACGTTGGTCCAGTTGGCCGACGGCAAGCGGGCGGTGCAGTTCGAGGCGCTGGACACCAGCGACGGCCCGGACCTCTACGTGTACCTCTCGGACAAACCCGCGGACGCGCCCGAGGCGGCCTTCGGCTCCGGTTTCACGAAGTTGGGCAAGCTCAAGGCCAATCGGGGCAACCAGGTCTACGACGTGCCCGCCGGAGTGGACCTCACGGCGGTCCGCAGCGTCGTGATCTGGTGCGAGAGGTTTTCCGAGGGTTTCGGGGTAGCACCCCTGGAACAGGGCTGACACATAGGTGAAACAAATGCGCAATGGTCTGTGCCATATATAGCCTTTTCGACGTATTGACGTATCTGGTCTAGACCACCTAGAGTAGTGAGCACCACAACGTCCCTCGTTGGTGGGCGGGCGGATGCCCCATCGACGAGGAGCCGGCTCACTGGGGTGGGCCACCGTGGCGGCGGCGCGGCGCTTTCTCTCCCCGTTCCGCGCCGCCGCTCACGGCCCGCTGTGACGGTCGTGCACACTGTGAGTGATGCTCACCAGGACCATCGCCATCCACTACGTGAACGCGGCGCTGCGTGGCGCGGTGCGGCGTGGCGTCGACGTGACCGGGCTCCTGGCGGCCGCGGGCATCGGTGAGGCCCTGCTGGCCGACGAGCGCGCCCGGGTCACGCCCGCCCAGTACACCCGGCTCGTCCAGACGCTGTGGGACGTGCTGGACGACGAGTTCATGGGCCTGGGGCCGCGGCCGAGCAAGCGCGGGACGTTCCCGACGATGTGCCTGCTCGCGGTGCACTGCGCGTCCCTGGAGGACGCCCTCCGGCGCGGCCTCGCGTTCTACGAGCTGTTCGACGTGCGGCCCGCGATGACCCTGGGCGAGCAGCACGGCGCGGCGGTGTTCACCCTGTCCACGACGGGGGTGGACGACCCGGACCGGTTCCTGGTCGAGTCGCTGCTGGTGCTGTGGCACCGGTTCTCGTCGTGGCTGATCGGGCGCCGGATCCCGTTGCGCGGGGTCGACCTGTCCTATCCCGAACCATCGCACGGCGCGGAATACCACCTGATCTTCGGCGCGCCGCTGCGGTTCTCCGCACCCGCCACGACGTTGACTTTCGACGCGCGGTTCCTGCGGATGCCCGTGGTGCAGGACGAATCCGCATTACGGCGGTTTCTGCGCAATTCTCCCGCCGAATTGCTGTCCCGGCGCGATTACGGCGCGGACGCGTCCAGCCAGGTGCGGCGGATGCTCGGCGGCGGGGTGGTGGGCCTGGAGAACGTGGCCGCGCGGCTGGGGATGAGCGCGCCGACCCTGCGGCGGAAGCTGGCGGCCGAGGGCACGTCGTTCCGCGAGGTGCGCGAGCAGTTGTTGCGCGACCAGGCGGTGGCCAGCCTGGTGCGCGGTGGCGAGTCGGTGGAGGAGCTGGCGCTGCGGCTGGGCTTCTCCGAGGCGAGCGCGTTCCACCGGGCGTTCAAGCGGTGGACGGGCGCCAGCCCCGGCGCCTACCGGGGCGGGGCTGTCGGCTGATCCCGCCGGGCGGCCGGCCGGGTCGACAACTGCGGCCGAACGGGCGTGTCCGGCGAATCGTCAACACGGTGGACTTGCAGTGCGTAAGTTCCTCACCCACCCTGCGGGAGTGCCCGTGTTCCCACGCCCTCGCTCCACCGCCCTGGCCTCGGTGCTGGTCCTCGCCCTGTCGGTGGCCACGCCGGCGGCACGCGCCGAGCCGCCACCACCGTCCCCGGTCGACCTGCCGGGTGTCGCGGTCGCGCCCGCCGTCGACCCCGCCCGCCGCATCGAGACCGCCCGCACCACCCGCCCGGTCGCGCCGGGCGTGTCGCTGAGCTCGTTCGACTGGTACGAGCCGGGCGGCGCGGGTGGGTGGATCCGCGGCGACGCGCTCACCGTCGACCTCACCGCCGGCACGAGGGTCGACTACCTGCACCCCGGCCGGGTCGCCGCCGCCGAACCGCTGTCCGCGCAGGCGGACCGGACCCGCGCGGTGGCCGCCGTCAACGGCGACTTCTTCGACATCGACAACTCCGACGCGCCACGCGGCGTGGGCGTCCAGGACGGCCGCACGGTCAAGTCGCCGGTCGCCGGGCACCGGCGCGCGGTCGGCCTCGACGCGGCGGGCGTCGGCCGGGTGATGGAGGTGTTCTTCGACGGTCGGATCACCCGCGAGGACGGCACCTCGATCCGGTTGCACCAGCTCAACAGCGCCGCCGTCGAGGCCGGCGGCATCGGCCTGTTCGACCCGATCTGGGGCTCCTACAGCCGGGCGCGGGCGGTGGCGGGCGCCTCCCGCGTGACCGAGGTCGTGCTGCGGGCGGGCGTGGTCACCGAGCGGCGTGACCGGGCTGGTGACGACCCGGTCCCCGCGGACGGCCAGGTGCTCGTGGGCCGGGAGGCGGGCGCCGACGCGCTCGCCACGCTGGCGGTGGGACAGCGGGTCGCCGTGGAGCACACGACCAAGGCCGACGACGGCAGCGCGCTCCGTGCCGCGATCGGCGGGAACCAGTTGCTGATCAAGGACGGCGAGGTCGTCGCGCCCGCCGACCCGCTGCACCCCCGCACGGCGGTCGGGTTCTCGGCCGACGGCAAGAAGATGTTCCTGCTCACCGTGGACGGCAGGCAGGGCGCGTACCTGCTCGGGCTGAACCTCAAGGACGTGGCCGCGATCCTGCTGGAGATGGGGGCGCACAACGCCCTCAACCTCGACGGCGGCGGGTCGTCCACCCTGGTGGCCCGCACGCCCGGCGCGGAGTCGGTGGTCGTGGAGAACACGCCGTCCGACGGCGGCGAGCGGCCCGTGCCCAACGGGTTGGCGCTGTACGCGCCCGCCGGCAGCGGCTCGCTCACCGGCTTCTGGGTGCGGACGGCGATCGACCCGCGCGCCGCGCCGGGGTCGGGCACCGTGCCCGGCGGTCACCCGGAGCGGGTGTTCCCCGGCCTGACCCGGCGGTTGGTGGCCGACGGGCACGACGAGACGTACGGCCCGGCGCGGGACGACGCGCACCGGTGGCGGACGGCCCGTGCCGACGTGGGGCGGGTCGATCCCGACGGTGTGTTCCACGCCCACCGGCCCGGCACCACGAAGGCCGTGGCGCACCGCGGCGGCGTGACCGGCGAGGTGGAGCTGACCGTGCTGGGCCCGTTGGCCGGGCTGTCGACGACCACGAGCAGGGTGAGCCTGCCCGAGGTGGGCGGCACGACCTCGTTCGGCGTGGTCGGGCGGGACGCCGAGGGGTTCACCGCGCCGGTCGAGCCCGCGGACGTCGTGCTGCACTACGACCGCTCGGTGATCGACGTCGTGCCGGAGGCCGACGGCGCGCTGCTGGTCACGGCGGTGCGGCCGGGTGCGACGACGGTCGAGGCGCGGGTCGGGGCGCACGTGGTGCGGGTGCCGGTGACCGTGGGGGTGGAGGAGCGGTTGCTCGCCGGGTTCGACGACGGCGCGGCGTGGACGTTCGGCTCGGCGCGCGGGTCCGGCTCGGTGGCGCCGGTGTCCGAGGGGCACACCGGGGCGGGCCTGCGGATGTCGTACGACTTCTCGCGGTCGACCGGCACGCGGACGGCGTACGCGATCCCGCCCCGGCCGATCGAGGTGCCGGGGCAGCCGCTGGCGCTGGGCGCGTGGGTGTACGGGCACGGGCGCGGTGAGTGGACCGCGTTCACCGTCACCGACTCGTCCGGGCTCAGCCGTTCGCTCTACGGGCCGTACATCACCTGGACGGGGTGGCGTTACCTGGAGGTGCCGGTGCCGTCCGGACTCGCATTCCCCTTGCGGGTGAACAGGTTCTACACGATCGAGACCACAGCGGACCGGCAGTACACCGGTGAGGTGATCGTGGACGACATCGTGGCCGAGGTGCCGCCCGCGGTGGAGCTGCCGGTGGTGGAGGAGCCCGCGGACCGGTTCGTGGTGCGGGACGGCACGGTGGCCGACCGGCCGTGGCGGTTCGCGGTGATGTCCGACGCGCAGTTCGTGGCGCGCGCCCCGGACAGCGAGCTGGTGCGTGCGGCGCGGCGGACGTTGCGCGAGGTCAAGGCGCAGCGGCCGGACTTCCTCATGGTGAACGGCGATTTCGTGGACGAGGCGTCACCCGCGGACCTGGCGTTGGCGCGTCGGGTGCTGACCGAGGAGCTGGGCGACGAGCTGCCCTGGTACTACGTGCCGGGCAACCACGAGATCATGGGACCGGGCACGGTCGACAACTTCCGGCGCGAGTTCGGCGCCACCAACCGGGTCTTCGACCACAAGGGCACCCGGTTCGTGCTGCTGGACTCGTCCACCGGCACGGTGCGCGGCGGCGGGTTCGACCAGGCCGTGATGCTGCGCGACGCGTTGCGCGACCACGGTTCCGCGCACTCGGTCGTGGTGGTGGAGCACCACCCGCCGCGCGACCCGACGCCGACCAAGGGGAGCCAGCTGGCCGACCGGATGGAGGCCGACGTGGTCGAGGACTGGTTGGCGGAGTTCCGGCGCACGACCGGCAAGGGCGCGGCGTTCATCGGTGCGCACGTGGGCCTGTTCCACGCCTCGCGGGTGGACGGCGTGCCGTACCTGGTCAACGGCAACTCGGGCAAGGCGCCCGCGGGAGAGGCGGGTCGGGGCGGCTTCACCGGGTGGACGCTGCTGGGCGTCGACCCGCGCCTCGGCGACTCCTGGCTGGCCGCCGAGATCCGTCCCCACGTGGACGCCCTCACCCTGACCGCCGAGCCCACCACCCGCGTCGGCGGCCCGACCAGGGTGACCGCGTCGATCACCCAGGGTTCGCGCCAGGTCCCGGTCGCGTACCCGGTGACCGCGGACTGGTCCGGTTCGCCGAACCTGCACGTGGGTCCGGCACCCGGCCTGCGGCCGTGGCACGTGGCGTGGCTCGACCCGGAAACAGGGGCCCTGACCGCGCTGCGCCCGGGCCGGGTGACGATCGCCGTGACCGTCAACGGCGTGACCCGACGCGCCGACCTCACCACCGCTTTCCCCACCCGAACCCGCCGCACCGCCTGACCTCGCGCGAGTCGAACCTCCAACGCCCGCGTGTCCTACGTTCAGGTCCCGCGTGTCCTACGTTCAGAACACCCGAGTTCAACGCTCAGAACACGGGTGGCCGTCCTGAGCGTTGAACTCGGGGTACCTGAACGTAGGACACGCACGTTCCGAAGGTAGGACACGCGCGTTCTGGAGGTAGGACTCGCGGGACCTGGAGGTTCGACTCGCGCGGGGGTTAGAAGGGGGTGTTGTGGGTGGCGCGGTCGCGGAGGGAGGCGGGAGGGCGGAAGCGCTCGCCGTAGGTGTCGGCCAGGTAGTCGGCGCGCTCCACGAACTCCGTCAAGCCGTAGGAGTTGACGAACTGGACCGTGCCGCCGCTCCACGGCGCGAACCCGAAGCCGAACACGCTGCCCACGTTCGCGTCACCGATCGACGTCAGCACGCCCTCGTCCAGGCACCGGACCGTCTCCAACGACTGGACGAACAGCAACCTGTCCTCGACGTCCTGCTCGGTCACGCCCGCGTCGGCCCGCGCGTACCGCGCCAGCCCCGGCCACAGGAACTTCCGGCCGCCCTCCGGGTACTCGTAGAACCCGGCACCGCCGGACTTGCCGGTACGCCCCCCGGCGACCAGCTCCTCCAACACGCGGAACGCCGGGTGGTCGCCCAGCGCGCCCGCCGCGGACGGGTCGTCGGCCAAGGTCTGGTCGCGGATCTTCAGCTGGAGCGTGAGCGTGACCTCGTCGGACACGGCCAACGGCCCCACGGCCATGCCCGCCCGCCGAGCCACGTTCTCGATCAACGCGGGCGACACGCCCTCCGCCACCATCGACACGGCCTCGGTCACGTACGTGCCGAACGTCCGCGACGTGTAGAACCCCCGGCTGTCGTTGACCACGATCGGCGTCTTCCCGATCCGCAGCACGTAGTCGAACGCCCGCGCCAACGTCTCGTCGGACGTCTTCTCGCCGCGGATGATCTCCACCAGCCGCATCTTCGGCACCGGCGAGAAGAAGTGCAGCCCGATGAACCGCGAGGGATCACCCACCGCCGACGCCAGGCCGGTGATCGGCAGCGTCGACGTGTTCGACGCGATCACCGCGCCCGGCAGCGCGGCGGACTCGGCCGCCGGCAGCACCTTGTTCTTGAGTTCCCGGTTCTCGAACACCGCCTCGATGACCAGGTCGCAGCCCGCCAGGTCGGCGTCGGAGTCGGTCGGCGTGATGCCCGGCGTGTCACCGGCGCCGCGCCGCGCGGCCTCCAGCGTGACGTCCTTCAGCACGACCTCGATCCCGGCCTTCGCGCTGACCTCCGCGATGCCCGCGCCCATCATGCCCGCGCCCAGCACGCCCAACTTGGTCACCTTCGACCGCTCGACACCGGACGGCCGCGACCCGCCCGCGTTGATCTCGTTGAGCTGGAACCAGAAAGTGTTGATCATGTTCTTGGAGACCTGGCCCGACGCCAGCTCCACGAAGTACCGGGCCTCGATCCGCAACGCGGTGTCGAAGTCCACCAACGCGCCCTCGACCGCGGCGGCCAGGACCTTCTCCGGCGCCGGGTACGCGCCGTGCGTCTTCTTCCGCAGCACGGCGGGCGCGGCGGCCAGCAGCCCGTACAGGTTCGGGTCGCCCGGTCGCACGTCGGGCACCGCGTACCCGGGCTTGTCCCACGGCTGCTGCGGCGCGGGGTTGTCCTTGATCCACGCCCGCGCCTTGGCGATCAGCTCCTCCCGCGAGGACGCCAGCTCGTGCACGATCCCGGCCTGCAACGCCCGCGCCGGCCGCAGCTGCTTGCCCTCCATCAGCAGCGGCAACGCGGGCTGCACGCCCAGCAGCCGCACCATCCGGGTCACGCCGCCACCGCCGGGCAGCAGGCCGAGCGTCGCCTCGGGCAGCCCGAGCTTGATCCGGTCGTCGTCCAGCGCCACCCGGTGGTGGCACGCCAGCGCGATCTCCAGGCCGCCGCCCAGCGCGCTGCCGTTGATCGCCGCGACCACCGGCTTGCCCAGCAGCTCCAACCGCCGCAGCTGGCCCTTGACCTCCTCCAGGAACCCGAGCGCCTCGGCCGCGTTCTCCGGCGTGATCGTGATCAGCAGGTTCAGGTCGCCACCGGCGAAGAACGTCTTCTTGGCCGACGTCAGCACCACGCCCGTGATGTCGTCGCGCTCCGCCTCCAGCCGCGCGACCGCGTCGCCCATGTCCCGGTGGTACTCGGCGTTCATCACGTTCGCCGAGCCGGACATGTCCATCGTGAGGGTGACGATCCCCTCGTCGTCCCGCTCGAAGTGGATAGCCATCAGACCCTCTCGATGATCGTCGCGATGCCCATGCCGCCGCCCACGCACAGCGTGGCCAGACCCCGCCGCAGGTCCCGGCGCTCCAGCTCGTCGAGCAGGGTGCCGAGGATCATGCAGCCGGTCGCGCCGAGCGGGTGGCCCAGCGCGATGGCGCCGCCGTTGACGTTGACCTTGTCGTCGGGCAGGTCGAGCTCGCGCTGGAACTTCAGCACCACCGACGAGAACGCCTCGTTGATCTCGAACAGGTCGATGTCCTCGACGGTCAGCCCGGCCTTGTCCAACGCCTTGCGCGCGGCCGGCGCGGGACCGGTCAGCATGATCGTGGGCTCGGAGCCGATGATCGCGGTCGCGATGATCCGCGCGCGGGGCGTGAGGCCGAGTTCCCGGCCGGTGCGGGCGTTGCCGATCAGCATCGCCGCCGCGCCGTCCACGATCTGCGACGAGTTGCCCGGCGTGTGGACGTGGTCGATGCGCTCCACGGTGGGGTAGCGGTCGATGGCCACCGCGTCGAAGCCCAGGTCGCCGTGGAACCCGAAGCTCGGCTTGAGCTTGCCCAGGCCCTCCAACGTGGTCTCCGGGCGGATCGCCTCGTCGTGGTCGAGCACGACCGAGCCGTTCTGGTCGACCACGGCCACCAGCGAGCGGTCGAAGTAGCCCTTGTCCCGCGCCGACGTGGCCCGCTGCTGCGAGCGCAACGCGAACGCGTCCACGTCCTCGCGGCTGAAGCCCTCCAGCGTGGCGATGAGGTCCGCGCTCACTCCCTGGGGCACGAAGTTGACCGCCATGTTGGTCTCCGGGTCGGCCATCCACGCGCCGCCGTCCGAGCCCATCGGCACCCGCGACATCGACTCGACGCCGCCCGCCACCACCAGGTCCTCGAACCCGGACGCGACCTTGGCCGCGGCCAGGTTCACCGACTCCAGGCCCGACGCGCAGAACCGGTTGAGCTGCACGCCCGCGGGCCGCAGGTCCCACCCGGCCGCCAGCACCGCCGTGCGGGCGATGTCCGCGCCCTGCTCGCCGACCGGTGACACGACCCCGAACACCACGTCGTCCACGGCGGAGGTGTCCAGGTCGTTGCGCCGCGCCAGCGCCGCGAGCACCCCGGAGGCCAGGGTGATCGGCTTGACGCTGTGCAGCGAACCGCGCTTTCCCCTGCCACGCGGTGTGCGCACCGCGTCGAAGATCAAGGCTTCGCTCATGCACCCCACGGTAGGCACCGCGCCCGGCGCTGCCCATGACCGACCGAGGTGACTTATTAGCTCACCGGTGTGAGGAGGTGGTCCATGATCTCGCCGTCGCCCGCGAAACCGAGCCGCGCGTACAGCCGCCGTGCCGTCCGGTTGTCCCGGAACACCCGCAACTGCACCCGCGCCCACCCGTTCTCCCTGGCCCACGCCAGCACGTCGGCGACCAGTGCCTCGCCGACGCCCCGTCGGCGGAACTCCGGCATGACCCACATGGAGTACAGGTACAACACGTCGGGGTGAACCTCGTGCGGCACACCGGCCACCAGCCCGACGGGCTCCGGATCCTCCGCCACCACCCGCACCCCGTGCTCCGGCGACAGAAGGTCCCGCCACCGCGCCTCGTCGTACTCCCGCTCCAACGCCAAGGTGGAGCCGAACGCCTCGGGATCGCTGCTCAACGCGGTGAGCCGGATGTCACGCCAGGTCGCCCAGTCCGCAGGCCCCAGCCGCCGAAGTCGCATGGCACAAGTCTGGCCCACCCGGCCGCCGGCCGCGGAGCAGCGGCCACCGAACACTGACCGATCCGCTCACGATCAGCCGCCACTCTGGCGTGTCCCGGTCATGGCGGTCCGACGTCGCCGGTGGGAACGTCGGAGTATGCCTACTCGCCGTTCCGCATGGATGACCGAGGACCTGGACCAGTTGCGCGAGCTGGCCCGGACGTTCTTCGAGAGGGAGGTGGTCCCCCACCAGGAGCGGTGGGCCGCGCAGAAGCAGGTGGACCGGGACTTCTGGACCAAGGCCGGTGAGCTCGGCCTGCTCTGCCTGTCCATCCCCGAGGAGTACGGCGGTGGCGGCGGCACGTTCGCGCACGAGGCCGTGCTGCTGGAGGAACAGGCGCGGTGCGGGGACAGCGCGTGGGGCAACAGCGTGCACAGCGGGATCGTCGCCCACTACATCAACGCCTACGGCACCGAGGAGCAGAAGCTGCGCTGGCTGCCGAAGCTGGCGTCGGGCGAGTACGTCGGCGCGATCGCGATGTCCGAGCCCGGCGGCGGCTCGGACCTGCAGAACATCAAGACCAGGGCGCTGCGGCGCGGCGACGAGTACCTGCTGTCGGGCTCGAAGACGTTCATCACCAACGGTGCGCAGGCCGACCTGGTGGTCGTGGTGGCCAAGACCGACCCCGGCGAGGGCGCGACGGGCATCTCGCTGCTGGTCGTCGAGACCGCGCAGGCGGTGGGGTTCCGCCGCGGCCGGGTGCTGGACAAGATCGGGATGAAGGGCCAGGACACCGCGGAGCTGTTCTTCGACGACGTCCGCGTGCCCGCGGCGAACCTGCTCGGCACGAGCGAGGGCCAGGGGTTCATCCAGCTGATGCAGCAGCTGCCGCAGGAACGGCTGATCATCGCGGTGGCGTCGGTGGCGGGCATCGAGGCGGCGGTGGAGCTCACCCTGGCCTACGTCAAGGACCGCACCGCGTTCGGCCGGGAGCTGATCAAGTTCCAGAACACCCGGTTCAAGCTCGCGGAGTGCGCCACCGAGGCCCGTGTGACCAGGGCCTTCGTGGACGAGTGCGTGCAGGACCACCTGGCGGGCCGCCTCGACGTGCCCACCGCGGCCATGGCCAAGTGGTGGGCCACCGAGCGGCTGTGCCAGGTCGTGGACGAGTGCGTGCAGCTGTTCGGCGGCTACGGCTACATGACCGAGTACCCGATCGCGCGCGCGTGGGCGGACGCGCGCGTGCAGAAGATCTACGGCGGGACGAACGAGATCATGAAGGAAATCATCGCGAGGTCGCTCTAGTGCCGGGGCCGCTGGAGGGGCTGAAGGTGGTCGAGCTGGCGGGCCTCGCGCCCGGGCCGTTCGGCTGCATGGTGCTGGCCGACCTCGGCGCGTCGGTGGTGCGGGTCGACCGGGTCGGCGGCGCGGCCGGTTCGACCGACTCGGGGGTGCCCGTGCTGGGACGCGGGCGGCGGTCGATCGGCGTGGACATCCGCCGCCCCGAGGGCGCCGAGCTGGTGCTCCGGCTGGTCGGCGAGTCCGACGTGCTGGTGGAGGGCTTCCGGCCGGGCGTGACCGAGCGGCTGGGCATCGGCCCGGCGCAGTGCCTGGCCCGCAACCGGCGGCTGATCTACGGGCGGATGACCGGGTGGGGCCAGGACGGGCCGCTGGCCGACCGCGCCGGGCACGACATCACCTACATCTCGGTGGCCGGCGCGCTGGAGCCGATCGGCCGGGCGGGCGCGCCCCCGACCGTGCCGCTCAACATCATCGGCGACTTCGGCGGCGGCGGGCTGCTGCTGGCGATCGGCGTGCTGGCGGCGCTGTACGAGCGGGAGCGGTCCGGGCGCGGGCAGGTGGTGGACGCGGCGATGGTCGACGGCGCCGCGCTGCTGACCACGTTCCTGCACGGGATGTCGTCGGTCGGGGCGTGGCCCGGCGGGCGCGGGACGAACCTGCTCGACGGCGGGGCGCCGTTCTACGACGTCTACGAGGCGGCCGACGGCAGGTTCGTCGGCATCGGGGCGTTGGAGGAGAAGTTCTACGCCGAGCTGCTGGTGGTGCTCGGGCTGGCCGACGCACGACTGCCGTCCCGGCACGACCCGGCGAACTGGCCGGAGCTGCGGGCCCGCATCGCGGCGGCGGTGGCCACCCGCACCCGTGACGAGTGGGCGGCGCTGGCGGAGGGCACGGACGCGTGCCTGGCGCCGGTGCTGGCACCCGGCGAGGCGCCGGGGTACGGGCACAACGCGCGTCGGGGCACGTTCGTCGAGGTGGGAGGCCTGGCCCAGCCCGCGCCCGCGCCGCGGTTCGAGCGGACGCCCGCCGCGACGCCGAGCCCGCCGCCCACCCCGGGCGAGCACACCGCCGAGGTGCTGGGCGAGCTGGGGTTGGGCGAGGACGAGATCGCCGGGCTGCGGCGGTCCGGGGTGATCGGCTGAACCCCGCTCACTTCCCGCGCCGCCGGATCGGGCGGAAAAAGGGCGCGGGAAATCACCTGAAGGGGTATCGGAAATGAGTGGCAGCCGCCATCGGCCTTTGTCACGGACAGTGCGTGCGCCGGCGCATTCGTGTGATGGGCTGTGGGGGTAGGACGGTGTCGCTGCACCTCGGTGTTCGTGCGAGGGGGGTGGGCGAGTGCCCGTACCTTGGTGATCGGCGGGGCCATGGGTCCCCTTGATCGTCCGATCGGGTGACACCAGGGCCTGCTCAGGCGTGGTTGCGTGGTTGATCGGCGACCGGTCGGGCGACGACGGCGGGTTCGATCGTCATCATCCGGGTGAATGGGGGACCATGTCGGTTGACACGCCCGGAGCGGCACCCGGCCGCCCTGCCCTGTGATACGGACGGAGACCGATCAGTGAACGTCAAGAAGGTGGTGACGCTGGCGGCGGTCGCGCTGGTGCTGTTCCTCCTGATCACCCAGCCGAACGAGTCCGCCGAAGCGGTGCGCACCGCGCTCGGGTGGCTCCAGTCGGGCGCGGAGTCGATCATCACCTTCGTCCGCAGCCTCTTCGCCTGAGACGCCCGCCCGACCTCGTCGAACTCCGCTCAATGCGGTCACGATCGGTGACCGCACGCCCTGAACGTTGCACCGTACGGGTGGAATGAGGGCTATAACGCCCTGGTAACAGGGTTTTGGACAATCCAGGGTCTAGCGGTTGTCGGTACCCGCTAATACGGTGCGTCGCATTGGCTGATCTTCGACCGACGAGGAGGCAGAATGGTCGAGGACTCCGGAGTCGACGAGCTGCTGCGGCAGTGGGCGGCTGAGCGCTCGGACGACGCCGAGCTGCAGGAGGTGAACCGGATCAAGGACGCGTGGCTCGCGGAAGCCCCGCCGTCCGCGCCGGGGATCCCCGTGCAGCGGGCGAATGGCGGTCCCCGCGGCCTGGTGAAGGTCGAGTCCGCGGATCCGGCGTACGTGACGGCGATGCGGAAGCGGGCGCCCGAGGTGCCCGAGGCTCTGCTCGCGGCCGCCGCCAGCTACTGGCAGCTGGTGGGCGACCTGTCCGAGGCGGAGCAGTGGTGGGACGCGGGCATCAGCCCGCTGGACCAGCGCGCTCTGGACTACCGGGCGGCCGGGCTCACGCCCGCCGACCTCGGTCGTCGCCTCGGCCCGATGACGGTGCTCCAGCACCTGCGTCGGGGTAGCGCGGCGGCCTGGTGCGTGGCCAGGCTGCAGAGGCAACGCCGGGACGGCGTCGCTTAGGTTCCGACGAGTCGGGGCGGGCTCCTGTGGTCGAGGGGCCCTCACCGTGAGGGGCGGGCTCCTGCGCGGGGAGCCCCAGCCCCGGGGGATGCACGAAGTACTCTTGAGGCGTGCGAGGCCTCATCACTCCCAAGCGGCTCGCGATCGCGGCCGCCTGCCTGGCGTCGCTGGTCGTGTGCTGCGGCCTGGCCTACTGGCAGTGGGAGCGGTTCTCCGAGGCCGGCGGCACGTTCCAGAACCTGGGTTACGTCTTCCAGTGGCCGCTGTTCGGCCTCTTCCCGGCGTTCATGGTGTGGCGCATCCGCAGGCTGGACGCGCGCCGCAAGGCCGAGGCCGCTGACGGCGCCGTCCCGGAGCCGGTGGCCGCGCCGCCGCGACCGGTCGTTACCGTTGAGCCCGTCAGAGCGCCCGCGCCGGACGACGAGGACGAAGAGCTCGCGGCCTACAACCGCATGCTCGCCGAACTCCACGCGCGGGACCAGCGGTGAAGCGAAGGTAGGGCGATGAGCGGCGCGTTGACCAGGTTCCGGTTCATGGCTTACGTGGTCGGTGTCGGCCTGCTGCTGCTCGTGGTCGCGATGATCGCCAAGTACGCGGGCGGCAACGAGGGCATGATGCAGGTCGTCGGCCCCGTCCACGGTTTCCTGTACGCGGTGTACCTGGTGCTCACCGTCGACCTGGCGCTCAAGGCGCGCTGGTCGATCAAGGGCACCGCCCTGGTGCTGCTCGCGGGCACGATCCCGTTCGTGTCGTTCTACGCCGAGCGCAGGGTGGTCGAGAGCGTCCGGGCCGAGAAGAGCCTGTGAGCGGGGTTGACCCCGTCCGCCGCCCACCCCTAGCGTCTGGCGGTACCAACTGAACACGGCCGTCGATGTCGCGCGGGAGAGTCCCCCACCAGGGCGCCGAAGGAGCAACTCCTCCCCGGAATCTCTCAGGCACAGGTACCGCCCGACGAAGGCAACTCTGGAAAGCAGGCGCACCCGGTGCGCCTCGCCCACGGTGCAAGCCGCCCTCACCCGGTGGCGAAGCTCTCAGGCTCATGGCAGAGGGGGAGGCTCACTCGACGAGGAGTCTCCGATGGACCGTGTCATCCTTTCGACCGTGAAGTTCCCGGACGTGCCCGCGGCCGACCCGACCGGTCGGCGCGCGGGCACGTCCGCACCCAGGGAGGTCTCCGCCTGATGGAAAGCCGCCGCACGCCCCTGAACGCCGAGCACGAGGCGCTGGGGGCCATGTTCACCGACTTCGCGGGCTGGCGGATGCCGCTGCGCTACGACAGCGAGCTGGCCGAGCACCACGCGGTGCGCACGTCGGCGGGCCTGTTCGACCTGACCCACATGGGTGAGATCCGGCTCACCGGCCCGGAGGCGGGCGCCGCGCTAGACCACGCGCTGGTCGGCCACGCGTCCGCGATCGGCGTCGGCCGCGCGCGCTACACGATGATCTGCGAGGCCGACGGCGGCGTCATCGACGACCTCATCGTCTACCGCACGGGCGAGGTCGAGTACCTCGTCGTGGCCAACGCCTCCAACGCCGCCGTCGTGCACGAGGCGCTGGTCGAGCGGGCGAAGGGCTTCGACACCACCGTCGAGGACGCCTCGACCGACTACGCGCTGCTGGCCGTGCAGGGGCCGAACTCGACCGCCATCCTCGCCGGCCTCACGCCCACCGACCTGGGCACGGTCAAGTACTACGCGTCGTACCCGACCGAGGTGGCGGGCAAGCCGGTCCTGCTCGCCCGCACCGGCTACACCGGCGAGGACGGCTTCGAGCTGTTCGTCGCGCCGGACGACGCCGCGCACGTGTGGCAGGCCCTGCTGGAGGCGGGCGCCCCGCACGACCTCAAGCCCGCCGGCCTCGGCTGCCGCGACACGCTGCGGCTGGAGGCGGGCATGCCGCTGTACGGCAACGAACTCGGCCGCGACCGCACGCCGTTCCACGCGAACCTCGGTCGGGTGGTGAAGCTGGACAAGCCGGGCGACTTCGTCGGCCGCGACGCCCTGGCCGCCGTGTCCGAGCAGGGCGTGGACCAGGTCCTCGTCGGCCTCAAGACCACCTCGCGCCGCGCGCCCCGGCACGGGTACCCGGTGCTGGACGCGGCGGGCGCCCCGATCGGCGAGGTGACCAGCGGCGCGTTGTCGCCGACCCTGGGGTACTCGGTGGCGATGGCGTACGTGGCCGTCGGCAGCACCGAGCCCGGCACGGCGCTGTCGGTCGACGTCCGCGGCAAGCACGAGCCGGTCGAAGTCGTCGCACTGCCCTTCTACAAGCGCACCTCGTAAGGGAGATCCACACACATGTCCGAGCACTTCAACACCTCCCTCGCGGAGTTCGACCCGGAGGTCGCGAACGCCGTCGCCGCCGAGCTCGACCGGCAGCAGAGCACGCTGGAGATGATCGCCTCCGAGAACTTCACGCCGGTGTCGGTGCTCCAGGCTCAGGGGTCGGTGCTGACGAACAAGTACGCCGAGGGCTACCCGGGCCGGCGCTACTACGGCGGCTGCGAGAACGTCGACGTGATCGAGCGGCTGGCGATCGAGCGGGTCAAGGCCCTGTTCGGCGCGGGTTTCGCGAACGTGCAGCCGCACTCGGGCGCGCAGGCCAACGCGTGCGCGATGTTCGCCCTGCTCCAGCCGGGCGACACGATCCTGGGCCTCGACCTCGCCCACGGCGGCCACCTCACCCACGGCATGCGGATCAACTTCTCCGGCAAGCTCTACAACGTGGTGCCCTACCACGTGTCGGAGTCCGACGGCCGGGTCGACATGGCCGAGGTCGAGCGGCTGGCCGCGGAGTTCAAGCCGAAGCTGATCGTGGCCGGCTGGTCGGCCTACCCGCGTCAGCTCGACTTCGCCGAGTTCCGCCGGATCGCCGACTCGGTGGACGCGTACCTGATGGTGGACATGGCGCACTTCGCCGGTCTCGTGGCGACGGGCCTGCACCCGAGCCCGGTGCCGCACGCGCACGTCGTGACGACGACCACGCACAAGACGCTCGGCGGCCCGCGCGGCGGTGTGATCCTGACCAACACCGCCGAACTCGCGAAGAAGATCAACTCGGCGGTGTTCCCCGGTCAGCAGGGCGGGCCGCTGGAGCACGTGATCGCGGGCAAGGCGGTGGCGTTCAAGCACGCGGCGTCGCCCGAGTTCGCCGACCGGCAGCGGCGCACGGTCGAGGGCGCGAAGATCCTCGCCGAACGGCTGTCGCGGCCCGACGCGGCGGCGGCGGGCGTGAAGGTGCTCACCGGCGGCACGGACGTGCACCTCGTGCTGGTCGACCTGGTGGCGTCCGAACTGGACGGCAAGCAGGCCGAGGACCGGTTGCACGAGGTGGGCATCACGGTCAACCGCAACGCCGTGCCGAACGACCCCCGCCCGCCGATGGTGACCTCCGGCCTGCGGATCGGCACGCCCGCGCTGGCCACCCGCGGTTTCGGCGCGGCGGACTTCGCCGAGGTGTCGGACGTCATCGCGGCGGCCTTGCAGCCCTCGCCCGACCTGGCGGAGCTGCGGGCGCGGGTCGAGGTGCTGGCCGCCAAGCACCCGCTGTACCCCACGCTGTGACGGTCGTGCGCGTCGGCTGACGCCTACCGCTGCACAACGCCCTGATCCCCCGGCCAACCCCAGGCCGGGGGATCAGGGCGTTCCACAGTGGACCACCCGGGTCGACTAGGCGGCGGGAGCGGTCACCCCCGGCGGGAGGCACTCGATGTTGCGCTTGCCGTTGGGCTGCACCACGAACCAGGTGCCGCCGACGCCCTGGCCCTTCCACTGGCCCGGCGCCTCGTCCTTCGCGTAGGTGTACAGCGGCCAGCCGTCCAGGGTGACCTGGTCGGTGCCGTCGGCCCTCTTCACCGTCGAGACGAGCGCGGGGTCGACGCCCTGCAGCTGCGGCGTGCCGTTGGACAGCACGGGAGGCCACGTCACCGCGCACTGACCCTCGCAGTTGGACTTCGCCGGGTCCGGCGTGTCCTTGTCGAACCGGTACAGCGTCCGGCCGTCGCCGTCCTGCACGACCTCGCCCATCTTGGGCACGCTCTTGCCCACCAACGTGACCTGCGGGCCGGACGGCGCCGGTGCTGCCTGGCCCTCGGGTGCGGCGGCGGGCTCCTCGACAGGCGCCGCTTCCTCGCTGGTCGGAGGGGCCAGGGGCTCCTGCACGTCGCCGTAGTCGCCCTGGGCCGCGGCCCCCACCTGCTCGGTCTGCGCGACCGTCTTGCCCTGCAGGCCGGTGGCGTTGGATGTCCACATGACCAGCGCGAGCACGGCTGCCATGCCGCCCGCGACGGCGATGGCGATGCGGTTTCGTCGGATCACACTCACTCCTCCTTGGTCCGTCAATCGCTCCACCGACGACTACGGCCCTCCCGCCGGTGCGGTTCAGCCGCGGGCCGAATCCGTGAACCAGGACAGGGGGTGCCCGTAGGGTGTCCGGGTGGGCAACGAGATCTCCTTCCCGCGCCAGCACGCGCGCACCCAGCGGTTCACCCTCGGCGCACCGCGGACGTTCACCGCGGCCCCGGACGGCGCCAAGGTGTACTTCCTCCGCACCGCCGCGGCCACGAGCCGGGCGAACGGCCTGTGGGCGTTCGACACCGCGACCCGGACCGAGGCGCTGCTGGTCGACCCGACCACCCTGCTGACCGACCCCGAGGACCTGTCCCCGGAGGAACGGGCACGCCGCGAGCGCGCCCGCGAGCAGGCCGCCGGCATCGTGGGCTACGCCACCGACGGCGCCGCGCGGCAGGCGGTGTTCGCGTTGTCCGGCAGGCTGTTCGTGGTCGAGCTCGCCACCGCCGCCGTCCGCGAGCTGCCGGTCGCCGGCGCGGCCATCGACCCGCGCCTGGACCCCACCGGCCACAAGGTCGGGTACGTGGCCGACGGCGCGCTGCACGTGGTCGACCTGGGCACCGGCGAGGACCGCGTGGTCGCCTCGCCGGACGGGCCGGACGTCACCTGGGGTCTGGCGGAGTTCATCGCGGCCGAGGAGATGAGCCGCTACCGGGGTTACTGGTTCTCCCCGGACGGCGAGCGCGTGCTGGCGGCCCGCGTCGACAACGCGCCCGTGCCGCGCTGGCACATCGCCGACCCGGCCAACCCCGGCACGCCCGCCACCGAGATCGCCTACCCGGCGGCGGGAGCGGCGAACGCCGTGGTCGAGGTGGCCGTCTTCGGCACCGACCGCGCCGGTGACGCCGACCGCACCGACCGCACCGACGTGACGTGGGACCGCGAGGCGTTCCCGTACCTGAACTCGGTGTCGTGGACGTCGCACGGCAAGCCCCTGCTCCAGGTCCAGTCACGCGACCAGCGCCGGGTGCGGGTCCTCGCGGTGGACGTGGGGACCGGCGCCACCGACGTGGTCGCCGACGACACCGACCCGCGCTGGCTGGAGATCGTGCCGGGCGTGCCGCGCTGGAACCCCGGCGGCGAGCTGGTGCGCGTGCTGCCCGTCGGTGACGCGAACCGGCTCGTGGTCGGCGACCGGGCGTGGACGCCGGACGGCTTCCAGGTCCGCTCGGTGCTCGACGTGGCCGAGGACGGCGTGCTCGTCACCGCCTCCACCGACGACCCGACGCAGACGCACGTCTTCCTGGTCACCGGATCCGCCGTCACCCGACTGTCCACAGAGGATGGTGTGCACGGCGCGACCCGCGCCGGCGGCGTGCTGGTGCTGTCCCGCTCCTCGATGGACCACTTCGGCGCCGAGGTCACCGTCTCCACCGGCGGCGCGATCGGCTCGTTCGCCGAAACCCCCGTGCTGACGCCCGAAGTCCGGCTGCTGACCGTCGGCGAGCGCGACCTGAGGGCGGCGCTGTTGTTCCCGCGCGGCCACGTGCCGGGCACGAAGGTGCCGGTGCTGCTCGACCCGTACGGCGGTCCGCACGCGCAGCGGGTGGTGTCGGCGCGCAACGCCTACCTGGCGTCGCAGTGGTTGGCCGACCAGGGTTTCGCGGTCCTCGTGGTCGACGGTCGCGGCACGCCCGGCCGCGGTCCGGCGTGGGAGCGGGAGATCGCGTTCGACTTCGCGGGCGCCACCCTGGAGGACCAGGTCGACGCCCTGCACGCGGTCGCGGCGGGCGAGCCGGACCTCGACCTGACCAGGGTCGGCATCCGCGGCTGGTCCTACGGCGGCTACCTGGCCGCGCTGGCCGTCCTGCGGCGCCCGGACGTGTTCCACGCGGGCATCGCCGGCGCGCCCGTCACCGACTGGCGGCTGTACGACACCCACTACACCGAGCGCTACCTCGGTGACCCGGCCGAGCGGCCGGAGGTGTACGACGCCAACTCGCTCATCGCCGACGCGCCGAAGCTGGAGCGCCCGCTGATGATCGTGCACGGCCTGGCGGACGACAACGTGGTGGCCGCGCACACCCTGCGCCTGTCCTCGGCGCTGCTGGCGGCGGGACGGCCGCACACCGTCCTGCCGCTGTCCGGCGTCACCCACATGACCCCGCAGGAGCAGGTGGCCGAGAACCTCCTGCTGCTCCAGGTCGACTTCCTGCGCCGTTCCCTGGCCTGATGGGGGAGCGGGGCCGTCCCGCCAGGGGGACGGCCCCGCTCCCGCACCACCGTCAGGCCAGGGAGTGGCGGACCAGGTAGGGCGGGATCGAGTTGCCGACCAGGGCCAGGTCGTCGATCGTCTCCGGCTGGTAGCCGGCACCGGGCAGCCGCTCGACCATCAACGCGGTCGGGTCGGCCACCTCGTCGGCGCGCCCGAACAGGTACGCCCACTCGTGCTCGTCCGAGCCGTAGTACGCGACCGTGTCGAACACCTCGTTGAACCGCTGCCACATGCGGACCAGCGTGGTGTTGCGCCACATCGTCTGGCAGCCCGCCTGGGACACCACGACGCCGCCCGGCGTGAGCAGCGCCTTGCACATGGCCAGGAACTCGGCGCCGTACAAGCGGTTGTGCTGCGCCTCCTCCTCGCGCTCGTCCGGCAGGTCCACCAGGACGATGTCGTAGCGCTCCGACGTCGTCCGGATGTACTCGTAGCCGTCGATGTACCGCACGTGGATCGGGCCCTCGCCCTTCTCCGCGAGCGCGAGCTCGTCCAGCGTGTAGCCGTAGGGGAGGTGCTCGGCGCACAGCCGCACGGCCTGCGAGTCGATGTCGATGTGGTCGACCACCGAAGCGCCCGCCGCCACCGCCATCTGGCACACCACGCCCTCGGACGACCCGATGACCAGCACCCGGTCGACGCGGTCGGCCAGCAGCAGCGCCGGGACCATCAGCGCCTCGTGGTAGGTCAGCTGGCTGAACTCGGTGCTCTGCCGGTCGTCGTCGCAGAACAGCGACAACCCCTGGGCGGTGCGGGCGATCACCAGGTGCTGGAACTCGGTCCTGGTGTCGACCACGACCTCGTCGACGTCCCAGTGCCTGGTCATACCGGCCGCGAGCGGTTCGCGGATCAAGACGCCTTCTCCTCACCGACGAGCGCGGGGACGCGGTGCCCCCGGCTGACCGTGTCCGTCCGTGCCGACACAGCTCCCAGCGCTTCGGCCAGCAACTGCACCGCGAGCGCGGGCTTGGCGCGCGTGCCGCAGGTGAACACGTCCACGAACACGGCCCCGACCTCGGGGTAGGTGTGGATGGACGCGTGCGACTCCGACAACAGGGCCAGCACGGTGACCCCTTGCGGCTCGAACTGCTTGGAGACCACCTCCAACACCGTGGCGTCAGCCTGGGTGAGCGCTTCGCCGAGCGCGTGTCGCAGGAACCGCTCGTCGTCGAGCAGTTCGGGGCTCACACCTTCAAGCTCGGCGAGCACGTGCTGTCCTGCGAACAAGCCGACCGGCTCGGTTTCGCACGGGAGTTCGGACATCAATCACTCCAAACATCTTCAGGAGGGGGCACAGCAGCGGACAGGCGGGGGCGCGCTCATCGCACGCAGTGGGTGGCCAACGGCGGGAAGCCGTTGAACGCCACCGACGAGTAGCTGGCCGTGTAGGCGCCCGCACCGAGCAGGTCGACGTGGTCGCCCGCGCGCAGGTCCAACGGCAGCTCGTAGCACGTGTTCTGGTACAGGACGTCGTCCGCGTCGCACGTGGGACCGGCCAGCACGACAGGCCCCACCGGCACCCCGGGTAGCGACACCCCGGCGAGCGGGACCCCGTCCCGGCTGGTGACCAGCGGGTACGCGATCGCCTCACCCTCGGTCTCCGCGAGGCCGCCGTAGCGGCCGATGTCGAGGAAGACCCAGCGACGTTCGTCCGAATAGGACTTGCGCGACACCAGCACCACTTCGGAGCGGATCACGCCGGACTCCGCCACGATAGCGCGTCCGGGTTCGATCATCACCTCGGGCGTGAAGTCGCCGAAGTGACGGGCGATCGACGCGGTGATGGCCGCGGCGTAGTCGGCCAGCGGCGGCGGCTGGGTCAGGTAACCCGCCGGCAGGCCACCGCCCAGGTTCACCGTGGTCGGCGAGAGCCCTTCGGCGCGCAGCTTCCCGATGATCTCGGCGGCGTCGGCGATCGCGCCGTCCCACCCGTTCGGGTCCAGCTGTTGCGACCCGGCGTGGAACGCCACACCCAGCGGAACGAGGCCGAGTTCGGCGGCCAACCGCAGGAGATCCGTCGCCATCTCCGGTGAGCAGCCGAACTTCTTGCCGAACGGGTAGGTGGAACCCTTGCTGTTGACCAAGATCCGCAGCAGCACGGACGCACCGGGCGCGTGCTCGGCCAGCGCGCGCACGTCCTGTTCGCTGTCGGACACGAACAGCCGCACGCCGCGACCGTGGGCGTAGGCGATGTCCCGCGCCTTCTTGATCGGGTTGCTGTAGGAGATGGCCTCCGGCGCCGCGCCGCGGGCCAGGCACAGGTCGATCTCGGCGGGGCTGGCGACGTCGAAGGCGGACCCCTCGGCGGCCAGCAGCTCGACCACCTCGGGCGTCGGGTTCGCCTTCACCGCGTAGAAGATCCCCACCCGCGGCAGCGCCGCGCGGATCGCCGCGAACCGGTCGCGCACCGTCGGCAGGTCGATCACCAGGCAGGGCGTGTCCGGCTGGTCGTGGTCCAGGAAACGACGAATACGAGCCATTGCCTCGCGAAGCCGTTCATCGGCAAAGCTCGTCGTCATCTCGCTAGGGGTCCCCCTTCGCAACCGTGATGAGGCACGGTCCGACCGTGTTCGGGCACGGCCGTCCACTCTAGGTGGTGCGGGCGAAAAATGCGCTATCAGCGGGCGAACTTGTGATGCAACTCCACGACGGTGATGTCCGGCGGCGCGCCGACCCGCACCGGCGGACCCCAGAAACCGGCCCCGTTGGTGGTGTAGACCTGCGTGCCGTCGACGGTCTCCAGACCGCTGCGCACCGGCTGCTGCAGGCCCACCGCGAGGTGGAACGGGAACATCTGCCCGCCGTGCGTGTGCCCGGACAGCTGCAGGTCCACGCCGTGCTTGGCGGCCTCGTGCGCCTGCACCGGCTGGTGCGCCAGCAGCACCACCGGCGTCGAGGTGTCGCGGCCGTCCAGCGCGCGGGCGAAGTCCGGACCGTCCTGGAACGCCTCGCCGGTGACGTCGTTGACGCCCGCGAGGTCGAACGACGCGCCCGCCCGTTCGACGGTCAGCCGCTCGTTGCGCAGCGGGTTGACCCCGAGCCGCTCCAACTCCGCCAGCCACGGCTCCGCGCCGGAGTAGTACTCGTGGTTGCCGGTGACGAAGAAGCTGCCGTGCGTGCTCACCAGGTCGCGCAGCGGAGCCGCCGCCTCACCCAGCTCCTCCACCGTGCCGTCGACGAGGTCGCCGACGATCGCCACCAGGTCGACCTGCTGGGCGTTGATCATGCGCACGATGCGCTCGGTGTGGCCGCGGCCGAGCAGCGGCCCGAGGTGGATGTCGCTCACCACCGCGATCCGGTAGCCGGCCAGCCGCTGGTCGAGCTTGCCCAGCGCGACCGGTACCCGCTTGAGCACCGGGTCGCCCAACGCCTGCGTGGTGCCGTAGGTCACCACGCCCGCCGTGGCCACGCCGCCCGCGATGGCCAGCGACCGCGCGATGAACAGCCGCCGACCGGGGTCGACCGGCTGCTCCTCCGGCGTGCTCACCGGCGTCCCCACCGCCGCGTCCGGCGCGCCGACGGTGGCGGGCGCCTCGTGCCGGCGTGCCTCGTGCCGGCGCGCCGCGCGCAGCAGCACCAGCCGGGGGATCTCCAGCACGCCCAGGACCAGCGCGAAGTAGAACGCGCCCGCCAGCCAGATGAACCCCGGCCACGCCACGACCACGGCGAAGCCCGACCCGAACCGGCTCAACCCCAGGGCCGCCACCAGCAGCACGTAGAGGAACACCACGATCGCGGTGCCGGTCCGCCGGCCGCGGCCGGGCCGGGTCGTGGCCAGCACGACCCGCCGCCAGATGTAGTAGTGGGCCGCGCCCATCACTGCGGCGAACAGGGCGAAGAACAACAAGTGCGGCCTCCCGGGTGGTGATGGGTCCAGTTTCCACGAATCTCGAAGTCCGCATGCAACCCCCCGACCGCCCGCGGGCGTGATTACCTCGTACCGCAGCACGGGGGAGGACAGATGAGTGATCGGGACGCCGCGTTCGCGGAGTACTTCGCGGCGCGGTCCGAGGCCATGCGCGGCACGGCGTACCTGCTGTGCGGCGACTGGCACCGTGCCGAGGACCTGGTCCAGGCCACGTTCGCCAAGCTCTACGTGGCGTGGCGGCGGATCAACCGGCACGAGGCACTCGACGCCTACACCCGGCAGACGCTCGTCCGGACGTTCGTGTCCGACCTGCGCCGGGGGTGGTTCCGCAAGGAACGGGTGAGCGAGACGACCGCCGACGTGGCGGCCGTGTCGCGCGGCTCGGCGGAGGACCGGCTGGTGCTGCTGGCGGCGCTGGCCAAGGTGCCGCCCAGGCAACGCGCCGTGCTCGTGCTGCGGTATTGGGAAGACCTGTCGGTCGAGGAGACCGCCAGGGCGTTGAGCTGTTCGGAAGGAACGGTGAAGAGCCAGGCCGCGCGGGGGCTGCAGACGCTGCGCGGCCTGATCACCCCTCAGCAGGGAGAAAAGGTGCGATGGACGAGCGCGAGTTGAAGAGCGCGTTGGAGGAAGTGATGGTGGCGAGCAGCCCGCCGCCACCCATGAGCCCGGAGGCTGCGCTGG
This sequence comes from Actinosynnema sp. NPDC050801, assembly GCF_040673975.1. NCBI lineage: Bacteria > Bacillati > Actinomycetota > Actinomycetes > Pseudonocardiales > Pseudonocardiaceae > Actinosynnema > Actinosynnema sp. NPDC050801. The sequence goes on from NZ_JBFAQZ010000036.1 coordinate 47,356, forward strand.
ACCGGGGCCGTCGTGCGCAGCGCCGCAGGAAGGCCACGTGGGGCGGTGCGGTCGCCGGTCTCGCGGTGGTGGCCATCGCGGTCGGCGCCGTGATGGTGCCGAACCTGACCGGCGGTGGTGCCGACGTCCAGGTGGCGGGAGGTCAGCCGTCGGGACCCCGACCACCGGTGACCACCCCCACCGGGTCGCCGCCGTCCGAGCCGCCGGCGGTGAGCGTGACGCCGCCCTCGGGCGGGCCGCCGAAGAGCGGGACCTCGACGCCGTGGCCGGACGGGCAGGGCGACCGCACCGCGACCAGCGGGCCCAGGGCGGACAAGGGCGTCAGGCTGCTCAACGACCTGGCGTCGTCGCTGCCACCCGGGGTCAAGGCCGAGGACCGGACCCGGATCGGCTTCCCCGACTACGGGCCGATGACCTGGCGGCAGGCGCAGTTCTCCGAGTACGTCGGTGACCTGCAGGTCTGGGACTACGACGCGCGCACGCCGGTCGTGATCACCGGCGAGGCCGGGGTCGGCGAGCTGTCCATCAGGGTCGAGACCAGGGGCAACACCCGGCTCGGCGGCCTGACCGGGTGCGAGGCGGCGACGAAGTACCCGTACCCGGTCGCGGGCGGCGCGTGCCGACTCGTGGACGTCGGCGGCAAGCAGGTCGCCGTCGTCACCGGGGCCACCCCGGACGCGGGCGCCAACACGATGGAGGCCGGTGCGTTCTACCGGCACCCGGACGGCACGCTGGTGACCGTCGGGTACTCCAGCGAGTTCCGGGACTCCGGCCACCCGGCGCTGTCGCGGCCCGCGCTGACCGAGGCGCAGCTCGCGGCGATCGCCGCGGACGCGAAGTTCCACCTGGACTGAGCACCCGAGGGACGGAGAGGCCGGGCGACAGGCGCGCCCGGCCTCTCCGGTGTCCGCCTCCCGGTGCGTGCCTCCGGTGTCCGCCTCCCGGTGCGTGCCTCCGGTGCCGGCCTCTCCGGTGTGCGCTGCTTCCGCTCGGGCCGTGAGGTGTTGTCGCCTCGCCCGTCCAGGGGTACTCCATCCGGGTGTTCGTGCAGGTACCGTGCTGTTTGCCATGCGGACGCTGCTCATCGACAACTACGACTCGTTCACCTTCAACCTCTTCCAGTACCTGGCCGAGGTGAACGGGCGCGAGCCGGTCGTCATCACCCACGACGACCCGCGGTTCCGGCTGTCCGACCTGCGGCGCTTCGACAACGTGGTGATCTCGCCCGGTCCCGGCCGGCCGCAGCGCGCCGCCGACTTCGGCCTGTGCCGGGCGGTGATCGAGCACGCCGACATCCCCCTGTTGGGCGTCTGCCTGGGGCACCAGGGGCTGTGCCTCGCGCACGGCGCGACCGTGGGCTTGGTCACGCCCCGGCACGGCGTGGTGGACCAGGTGCGGCACACCGGGGTGGACGTGTTCGCCGGCCTGCCGTCCCCGCTGCCCGTGGTGCGCTACCACTCGCTGGCCGTGTCGGACCTGCCGCCGTCGCTGGAGCCGATCGCCTGGGCCGGGTCCGACGACGTGCTGATGGGCGTGCGGCACCGGTCGCGGCCCGCCTGGGGCGTGCAGTTCCACCCCGAGTCGGTGTGCACGTCGCACGGCCACCAGCTGCTGGCCAACTTCCGCGACCTGACCGACGCCGTCTCTCCCGCCCCTCCCGTCCTCCCGGCGCCCGCGCCGTCGCCGCCCCCGGAGGGCGCTCGCGAGGTACTGGTGCGCCGCGTGGACGTGCACCCGTCGCCGGAGGACGTCTACGCGGCGTTGTACGGGGCGTCTCAACACGCGTTCTGGTTGGACAGCAGCCTCGCCGGGGAGCGCGGCCGGTTCTCCGTGATGGGCGACGCGTCCGGGCCGCTGGCGCGGGTGGCGACGTACGACGTGTGGACCGGCGAGGTGACGGTGGACGGGGAGACGCGGCCCGGGCCGTTCTTCGACTGGCTGGAGGCCGACCTGGCGGCGTGGCGGGTGGTGCCCCCGGACGTGCCGTTCGAGTTCGCCCTCGGCTGGGTCGGCTACCTCGGTTACGAGCTGAAGGCCGAATGCGGCGCGACGGCCGCGCACCGTTCGGAGCAACCCGACGCGGCATTCGTGTTCGCCGACCGGGCCCTGGTTTTCGACCACGTTTCCCGGTGCGTCCACCTGTTGGCGTTGACCGACGAGGACGGCTGGTTGGGCCGAACGGCCGATTTCCTGCGTGATTTCACCGCGGTGCCGGCGGCCGCCCCGCGCCCGGCCCGCGCCGACTCCGTGCAGCCGCGGCACAGCCGTTCGCACTACTTGAAGCTGGTGGCGGCTTGCCAAGAGGCCATCACCGCGGGCGAGAGCTACGAGGTGTGCTTGACGAACACGGTGACGTGGCGCGGGTCGGTCGATCCGTGGGACGCCTACCGGTTCCTGCGGGCGGAAAGCCCGGCGCCGTTCGGGGCGTTGCTCCGTTTCGGTGCGCTCTCCGTGCTCAGCACTTCACCCGAGCGGTTCATCCGGGTCGACCGACAGGGTGTCGTCGAATCCGAGCCAATCAAGGGGACACGACCCCGCGGGGCCACCGCCGCCGAGGACGCGGCTTTGCGCACGGCCTTGGCTACCAGCGAGAAGGACCGCGCCGAGAACCTCATGATCGTGGACTTGGTCCGCAATGATCTGGGCCATTGCGCGGAAGTCGGCAGCGTCGAGGTGCCCAGGATCTTCGAGGTGGAGAGCTACGCGACAGTGCACCAGCTCGTCAGCACCGTTCGGGCTCGACTGCGTTCCGGTAGTTCCGCCGCGCGGGTCGTTAGGGCGGCGTTCCCCGGTGGGTCCATGACGGGTGCGCCCAAGATCCGGACAATGCAGATCATCGACGGGCTGGAAGCCGGGCCCCGGGGTGTCTACTCCGGGGCGCTCGGTTACTTCTCACTCTCCGGAACGGCTGACTTCAGCATCGTCATCAGGACGCTCGTGGTGGACCGCGACAAGGTGAGTTTCGGCGTCGGCGGCGCGGTCATCGCGCTGTCCGACCCCGCAGAGGAATTCGAGGAGACCGCGGTCAAGGCGACCGCCCTGCTGAGCCTGGCAGGGGTCGAGTTCCCGGGGCGCTCATCCCTGCCCTGAGTATCGCTGCTCTGGGTATCGCTGACCTGCGGTTTTCCCCTGCGGCAGGCACCGCCCGCCGCAGGGGAAAACGGCGTGACTCAGGAGGCGTGGGCTTCCTGGAACTGCACGACCAGGCCCTGGGGAATGCGGCCGCGGTCGGAGATCTGGTGGCCCTGCGCGCGCGCCCAGTCCCGAATGGCCTGGGCCTGGGCCTTGTCACCAGCCTTTACCGTGCTCTTGCCGGTGCCCTTGCGCTGCTTGCGGCCACCTGCGCGGCGCGCCTTGGCGACGAAGTCGGCCAGGGACTCGCGGAGCTTGTCCGCATTGTCCTTGGAGAGGTCGATGGAGTACTCCACACCGTCCAGCGCGAAGGTCACGGTCTCGGCGGCTTCGCTGCCGTCGAGGTCGTCGATGAGTTGGACGACGGTCTGCTGTGCCACTGTTCCTCCGTGTGTGCTCGCATAGCGCGTGCTGCCCTCGACTAGTTCTGCGCCACACGCTTAGGTCGACACCATAGTGCACGAGAGGAATATCGCCTAACCTTTCGCGGTCAAAATGTGGTTGATGCCCCCGGACGGGTCATTTCGCGACACAAACCGCACGGAGCCGAATTGAGAGGCCCCGCACGCCGCCACCCCGTGGTGCCGGTCACACCCGGACGGGTGGCCTATCCTGGAGCCCGGTACCCGCCCAGGGTAGGGAAGGCCGGGAGCGATGCACGGTTACACGGCGGACAAGGACGCGTACCTCAAGCGATTGCGCCGCATCGAGGGGCAGGTCCGCGGTCTTCAGCGGATGGTCGAGAACGACGAGTACTGCATCGACGTGCTGACCCAGATCTCGGCGGCCACGAAGGCGTTGCAGGCGGTCTCCCTGGGTCTGCTCGACGAGCACCTGAAGCACTGCGTGGCGCAGGCCGTGGCCGAAGGCGGTGAGGTGGCGGACGAGAAGATCGCCGAAGCCTCCGCCGCGATCGGCCGCCTGGTCCGCTCCTGACCAACCCCGCCCGGCCGCCCCCGCGAGGCGGCCGGGCGACCTGATCCAGTACAGTGCTCCCGCCGGCCCCCGTAGCCCAATCGGCAGAGGCAGCGGACTCAAAATCCGTCCAGTGTGCGTTCGAGTCGCACCGGGGGCACATCGCATTCGCCTACAGCGGCCCCCGACCTGTGATCTTCCGGTCGAGGGCCGATCTTGTCCCCACCTGGTCGGTTCGTCGGGTGTCGGACCAGTTACGGGTTGGCGTCGTTGAGCCGACCGCGTACCGTATCCCTTCGGATACGTCGCTGGAGGCAGCATGGCGGACATGGCGGACATGCTTGTCCGAGCGAGGCGCGCTGCGGGGCTCAGTCAAGAGGAACTCGCACGTCGAGCAGGTACTTCGCGGCCGACGCTATCCGCCTACGAACACGGGCGGAAGTCGCCCACGGTGGACACGTTGGGGCGGTTGCTGGCTGAAGCCGGTCACGACTTGGTGGTCGTGCCCGTGCCGCGCGTTGTCGAGCACGTGACCTCGCGTGGTCGCGTGGTCTCCACGTTGAGTGAGCTTCCTCGGCTTCCGGTGGATCGGGCGTTTTCCGTCGTGACCCTGCCGATCCACTTGAACTGGTCCGCGCCGGAGCGGCGGTTCAACCTGGCCATCCGGTCCGAACGGGCGCGCGTCTACGAGATCGTGCTTCGCGAGGGTGGGCCGGAGGACGTGATCACGTACGTGGACGGTGCTCTTCTCATCGACTTGTGGGACGAACTCGTCCTTCCTCGTGACGTCCGAGCCGCTTGGTCCTCGGTTGTCGGTCGTGCCGGGGCAGAGGCCGCGTGATGCCCGACGAGTCGTCTCCGGAGGGCTTGACCGACTTCCAGGTCGAGGTGGCCAGGGTGTTCTTCGGTCTTGCGGAGAGCGAGGGGTTCCTGCTCGCGGGCGGCGCGGCGCTGGTGGCTCAAGCCTTGACCGACCGGCCCACGCGGGACTTGGGCTTCTCCGTCGGTCCAGACAGCGGAAATGTTGTTGTCGCTTGGGACGCCTTCGAAACGGCCGCGCAAGAGCGGGGCTGGTCTGTGCGGCGCGTGCGGGACGGGGTGACGTTCTGCCGGCTGGTGGTTTCCGGGTCGGATTCGTTGGTGGTCGATCTCGCGCTGGACACGCCTCCCAGCAGGCCGCCCACAGCCAGCTTCATCGGGCCGACGTTCGACTTGGAGGAGCTGGCCGGCCGTAAGACGCTCGCCCTGTTCGACCGTGCGGAAGCTCGTGACTTCACGGACGTCTACGCGCTGGTCCAGCGTTATGGCAAAGAACTGCTGCTTGCCCGCGCCGCTGAAGTCGACATGGGGTTCGACGTGGCGGTCTTCGCGCAGATGCTCGGAACGCTGTCCCGCTTCGAGGACGGCGAACTCCCCATCCCCGGTGACCGAGTGCCGGAACTTCGATCGTTCTTCGCGAACTGGGCCGTCGAGCTGGTCGACAGCCTCGCCAGTTGATCATCTTTTGTGGATCGGTTGTCCATGGAGGTGTCCATGAACCGCTGTGCTGCCGTGCCTGGTCCACCTCAACCGATGCAACTACGAGACTCAGTCGCCAGTGGTGATGTCGATCGCCTGGCTTGCAGGTGGACTCAGCCCTCATTCGACCAGGCTCGGCCTGAGGCCGAGCTCGGTTTCGTCCGTCGCGGAGCGCACCCGGTTCTTCGGGCCTCGCACGGCGACGTAGACGAACAGGACCACCATGACGGCCGCTCCGACCCACATCGCCTGCTGCCACCCATCCACAAAGGACTCTCGGGCGGCCTGGGCGATCCGTGCCGCGTGCGAGCCGGTGCTGCCCGAGACCTCGACGGCGTTGGCGACGCCTTGCCTGGTGACGTCCGCGGCCTCCTGGGGGACGCCGGACAGCTTGCCGTCGACCGAGCGGCGGTAGCCGGCGGACACGAGCGCGCCCAGCAGGGCGACACCCAGGGCGGTACCGAACTCGCGGGTGATGTCGTTGAGCGCGGAGGCGACACCCTGCTCGTCTCGCGGCAACGAGCCGGTGATGGCCTCGGTGGACGGCGTCATCGACAGGCCCATGCCGAGGCCCATGGCGACCAGCCCCGGCAGGATCGACGAGTAGCCGCCCTCCACCGAGACGAACAGCGCCATGAGCACCAGCCCCACGCCGGCCAGCGCGACGCCGGTGGTCATGGTCGCGCGGGAGCCGATGCGCTCGGCCGCTTTGGCCGCGAGGCCGGAGGCCGCCATCATCGAGATCGCCATGGGCATCAGGGCCGCCGTCGACACCACTCCCGACCACCCGAGCACGGCCTGGAAGAACGGGAACAGCACCACGCCGGTGCCCGCCTGGACGCCGAAGACCACGAGCAACGTGAGCGAACCGCTCGCCAGCCCGCGGTCCCGGAACAGGCGCACGTCCAGCAGGGAGGCGTCGCGGCGGCGCAGTTCCCAGACCACGAAGCCGATGCCGGCGACGGTGCCGACGACGAGGCTGATCACCGTCTCGGGGACGGTCCAGCCGCGTTCGGGTCCCTCCTGCAGCACGAAGATGAGGCTGATGACGGCGAGGGTGGAGAGCAGCGCGCCGACGGTGTCGAAGGGGTGGACCGAGCGCTCGCGGGAGGCGGGCACCGACTTCACCGTCGTCACGAGCGCCACGACGATCAGCGCGGTCGGGAGCGCGAACAGCCAGCGCCAGTCGGCGATGTCGACCAAGACCGCGGAGAGGAACATGCCCAGGACGCCGCCGCCTCCCGCGACGGCCGTCCACACGCCGATGGCCCTGCCGCGCTGTTCCTCGGGGAAGGTGGAGGTGATGACGGCCAGGGTGATCGGCATGATGACGGCGGCGCCGATACCGCTGATCGCGCGGGCCGCGATCATGACCTCGGCGGTCGGGGCCAGTGCCGCCGCCACGTTGGCGATGCCGAACAACGTGAGCCCGGCGGTCAGCATGGGCTTGCGGCCCAGGCGGTCACCGAGCGCGCCGAGCGGCAGCAGCAGCGCGGCCAGGGTCAGGGTGTAGATGTTGATCATCCAGAGAACCGTGCCCAGCGAGGCCTCGAACTCGACGGCCATGTGGGTCTGCGCGACGCTGAGGCCCGAGACCGAGGCGACGACGGCCATCAACGAGATCGACACGGAGATGAGGATGGTGCGCAACTGACGCGCGTCCGGTGTGGCAGCCCCCTGTGCGGGCTGGTTGGTGCTCATGGGTTCCTCTCAAACGGGCATGGGGATCACGGCGCCGGGCGGTGCCCGGACGCCGGGAGTGGTGGGGGAGGTGAAGATCAGCCGGTGGCGTTGCCGGCCACCCGCACGCCGGGCACGTCGGTCGTTCCGGGCCATCTGCCACGATGCTAAGCAGGGTTTGCGGCGCTGGCATACCATCTTGCCCATGACGCAAGAAGAAGGTGCGCTGGACGGCCTCGTGCGCAAGCGGATCCGGGCACTGCGGGTCGCGCAGGGCCTGTCCCTGGAGGAATTGGCCAAGCGAGTCCACCTGGGACAGTCCTCGCTGAGCCGCATCGAGAACGGTCAGCGCCGCTTGGCGCTGGACCAGCTCGTCGCCTTGGCCCGCGCCTTGGACACCACTCTCGACCAGCTGGTCGAGAACGCGGCGGACGATGTGGTCATCAGTCCGATGAACCACGGCGCCAACGGCCTGAGCTGGCCGATGAAGGGTGACCCGGCCATGAGCGTCATGCGCAGGCGGTTGACCGAGCCACCGCCGGACAATCCCGCCAAGATGCGCGCCCACCCCGGCAGGGAGTGGCTCGTCGTGCTGTCCGGCACCGCGACCCTGTTGCTCGGCGACCGCCGCTTCCGCGTCGAGACCAATCGTGCCGCCGAGTTCCCGACCATGATGCCGCACGCCATCGGCGCGGAAGGTCGCCCGTGCGAGGTCATGTTCATCTTCGACCGGGACGCCCGTCGCGGACATCGCGAGAACGAAGACTCCGAGGACAACGGCTCATAACGGCACTGCTTGCGCCCACAGCATTGCGCGAGCCCAACTTCTTGCGTAATACGCAAGGTCGTATACGTAAAAGGCATAACGCTTCTAACGTGGCAGCATGACGCACGCGCATGCCCAGCACCAAGGCCACCACGGCCACGGCCACCATCACCACGAAGCGGACAGCGCGCAGGCGGAGATCCTCGAACTGGACGCGGAAGTCCTCGCCGAGCACACCGCCGACATCATCAGGTGGCTGCCCCTGCACGGCCGCCCGCGCCGGCTCGTCGACCTCGCCTCAGGCACCGGAGCCGGCACGTTCGCCCTTCTCGACCAGTTCCCCGAGGCCCTCGTCACGGCCGTGGACACCTCGCCCGGCCACCTGCGGCGGCTCAGCGAGAAGGCGTGCGCCCGCGGGGTGGACGGGCGCGTGCGCACGGTGCTCGCCAACCTCGACGACGTCACCTGGCCCGACCTCGGCGCCCCGGACCTCGTGTGGGCCGCGGGCTCCATGCACCACATGGCTGATCCCGACCACGCCCTGCGCTCCGTCCACGACCTGCTCGCACCCGGTGGCCTGTTCGTCGTGGTCGAGATGGCGGGCCTGCCCCGTTTCCTGCCCGCAACCGCACCCGCCGACCGGCCCGGCTTGGAGGACCGCGTCCACGCCGTGGGCGACCGGCTCCACGCCCGGCACCTGCCCCACCGCGGCGCCGACTGGGGACCGATGCTCACCGCCGCCGGGTTCGTGGTGGAGGGCGAGCTCATCGTTGACGTGGACGTCAAGGGCGCAGGCAACGCGGCGGTCGGCCAGTACGCCCTCGGTGCGCTGCAACGCGTTCGCGGCGCGGTCGCGGCCGAACTCGACACCGAGGACCTCGTCGCGCTCGACCGGCTGCTCGACGTCGACAGCCCGCACAGCCTCCTGCGGCGCGACGACCTCGCGGTCCGCACCAAGCGTTCCGTCTGGGCCGCACGCCGCGCCTGAGCTTGCCGTTTAAGGTCCCGGACGGGTGACGCACACCCCGGTTGATCATGGAAGCAGCCCTTGGTTGATCATCGCTCTTGCGACAGAAGGATGA
>NZ_JBFAQZ010000037.1:0-49814 GCF_040673975.1 Actinosynnema sp. NPDC050801
CACCGAAGTCGAGGCCGTCTACTACCGTCAACACCAGCCAACCCCGGCTGGAGCAGTCAACTGATCGAGTCTCCACCGAACCCGGGGCGGTTCAACCCGTCACTCGTCCGACTTCTGCGGGCGCACCTGGACAACCACGTCCACCCGCACGTCTTCACCACCCCCGAAGGTGCACTCCAGCGCCGCAGCAACTTCAGCAAACGCGCCATGCGCCCCGCCGCAGACGGCAACCTCAACCAGCCCCGCGCAGTCCTGCGCCTCCAACCGGTCAAGCCCGGCCTGACCTTCCACGGACTGCGCCACAGCCACAAGACCTGGATGATCGCCGACACCATCCCCGAGATCGCCCAGTCACTCCGACTCGGCCACATCCTCAAAGACCCCGTCCAACGCACCTACTCCCACGTCGCCCCCGAAGTCACCAGCCGCCTGCTCCAATGCCTGCAGGACCGCTGGGACAAGGCCGTCGTCGAGGTCGGTGACAGCTCCTGGCGCAGGATGGCGTAGCCGATGCGTGGTCTCCTCATCTATCACTTCAACGGCGGCAACCACGCCGACGAGCCGGTCGTCATGCACTCCGAGGCCACCCTCGACGACGTCCTGATCGACATTCTGGCCACCCGTAGCCGCACCCGACCATGTTGTACGCCCAAACCCACCAACGGTCGGCCCGGCTGAGCTGCCCGCCCCTCAATCCATATGGCGCAGGCGAAAGCGACATCCTCCCAGCTCACCATCACGGCAAGCCAACTCAGATGTCACCAATCCGTGCAGCAGACCCCGACGCCCTCGACCAAGCGGCAGTGGACGCCCTCGCCTCCTTACTACGGCAAGCGCCGGATTCAGCATCAGCAGGGCCACCACGCACACCGCTACCACGACGAGACCGTCACCGTGCTCGCCGACCAGATCTCGGACCCGCACGACGCCCTGCGACGCGCCGAGGACGAGGGACTGGGCCACGTGGTCCTCGACGGGAAGGTCTTCTCCGCCGACCGCCTTCGTGAGAAGACCACCAGCGTGAAGAGATCCTCAGTGACCGAGCAACGTTCGTGCGTGTCTTTCGAGCGGTTCGACGAGGTCGAGGAACTCTCCGCCGCCGATGCGACGCGACAGCCGGGCGATGGTGTAGAGCTGCGCGAACCGACCCGCGTCCGTCTCCAGGACGTCGGCGTAGACGTCGTGTACTCGCTGCGCGATCGTGGGCGTCAGGAGGCTGTAGCACAGCAGGGTCGCCGCGTCGGTGCCCGCGGGTCCGCGTCCCCACCATTCCCAGTCGAGCAGGCCGAACCGTGGACGCAGCAGGTTCGCCCAGTGGACATCGCCGTGGACGGTCTCCCATTCGGGCACGGTGGGGTCGACGGCGTCGCCGAAGCGTTGCATGATCCGGTCGGTGATCTTGTCCTGGCTGCTGTTGACGCGTGCGGTCGGTGTCGCCGCGACGGTGTTGGTGGTGCGGCGCAGCTCGGCCCACCACTCGTCGGGCAGTTCGACCGCGGTGCGCAGTGCGTCGGTGGGTGAGCAAGGTTGGCCAGGCATGCGGGTCATGAGTTCGGCGCGTTGCTGTCGCCATTCCTCCCACTCGACCACGTCCAGGACGCGCGGTTTGGCGAGGTCGGCAAGGACGTTCGCGTCAAAGTTGCCCGTCCAGAAGTCGCCGGCGATCCACTGCTTGTCCTCGGACACGACGCGCAGCCAGTACTCGGCGTCGCCCTTGCGGACGGGAGTGCTGATCGACCGGTCGTGCCAGCCGAGCAGCGGGTCCCCGGTCACGACCACGCCGAAGTGTTCGGCAGCGCGGTCGAGGTTGCCGCGCATCCACTGCCGGAACCGCGCGTCGGCTTCGCTGGTGTCGACCGGCACCTCGGGCCCTTTCACTGTTCGGTGACGTACCGCAGGTAGGCGGCCGGGTTGTTCATGTACCGACGCCAGTGGTCGACCAGTGCGAGGTCTTCCCACTTCGTCCGCCGGAACCCGTGGTCGCCCACTTCGATGATGTCGGCGCCCGGCGTGGCGGCCAGGACCGGCGAGTGCGTCGCGCAGATCACCTGCGCCCCCGATTCACCGAGGTCGTACAGGAGGTTGACCAGCCGTAGGCAGGACGTGAACGACAGCGCCGCCTCGGGCTCGTCCATGAGGTAGAAGCCGGGCTCGCGGAACATGGTCGACAGCACGGTGAGGAAACCCTCGCCGTGGCTCATCTCGCTGGTGTCCTCGTCCCAGTAGCCGCGCATCCCGCTGACCGCGTCCATGAACCCGAACGCCGTCTCGGCCCGCAGGAAGTATCCCCGGCGCTTGGTCCGCGGCCCGCTCTTCTGCCGGGCGCCCGCAGCCGTGGTCTCCCAGCGGAGCAGGTCACCCAGCACCGTTCTCGGCCGGTCGTTGACGTACTTGCGACCCGCTCGCCCGCCGCGCGCGTCCAGTCCCCACGCCTCGGCGAACGCCTCGACCAGGGTCGACTTCCCCGAACCGTTCTCCCCGACGAGGAAGGTGATCGGCCGCTCGAAGACCATGCCTTCCTCGGCCATCTGCGCCACGCACGGCACGGTGAGCGGCCACGGTCGTGCATCCGGCGCGCCGGTGGGCAGTAGGTCATCGGGGATGTACGCGCGGCGGGCAAGCATGGCTGTCCTTGATCAGTACTCGGTCGGGACGCATTTTCCCTTGGGCGTGCAGTTGCCCGCAGGGTTGCACGCCGGGCCACAACTCGGCCCGCACTGCGGGTCGCACATGTTCGGCACACGCGGCGACACCGGTCGTTGCGCGAACCGCTCGGCCAACGCCGCGCCCGTTGACGGCCGTTCGGGACCATCGCAGGGTCGGTACACCGGAGCCGGGCATCGGCTGCCGCTACGGCCGTCGAAAAGTCACCGGCAGAATCACCCGGCCGGGTCACCGAGACCTGGAGCACAACGCTGACAACATTTCGTGCGGAGCGACCGCCTGCTCCAGATCTGCTCCAGACCGGCCGTCGCAGTCCACAGTGGACGGAAAAACAAGATCGCCCGCCACCTGCATTACCGCAGGTCAGCGGGCGATTCGTATGCTGTATTCGATTGTGGAGCTGAGGGGACTCGAACCCCTGACCCTCACACTGCCAGTGTGATGCGCTACCAGCTGCGCCACAGCCCCGTGCCTGCACGTTTCCCGGCGGTTGGGGCCGCCGTTCTCGTGTGGCAATACCGTACAACACCGGCCCCTCGGGGACGAAATCGGGGGTGCCCCTACCGCGTCGTGGCTGCTCGACGAGGGTCCGGCCGGGCTACTTGACCAGGTTGGTCAACCAGTTCCGGTCGTCCCAGTCGATGGTCTTGCCGTCCTTCATCACGGTGGGGGTGCCCTTGAAGTTGCCGGTCGCCTTCACCGCGTCGAGCCCGGCCTGCGCGTCCTGCTCGTGCGCACCACCGTCGACGCACTGCTTGAACGCGTCACCGGTGATGCCCAGGTCGGTGCCGAGCTTCACCAGCTCGTCCTTCGTGTGCCCCGGACCGCCCTCCTCGGGCTGCCGGGCGAACAACGCCTCGTGGTACTCCCAGAACTTGCCCTCGTCCGCCGCGCACAAGGCCGCGTTGGCCGAGTCACGGGAGTAGCCCTCCGGCGACGAGTACTTGATCAAGAACGGCAGGGTGTGGTAGCGCACCCGGAGGTTGCCCGACTCGATCTCCTGCTTGACCTGGTCGCCGTAGGCCTTCTTGAAGGCACCGCACGCGGGGCAGAGGAAGTCCTCGTACAGGTCGATGGTGACCTTCGCGTCGTCCTTGCCGACCACGACCGCTCCACCGTCGCGGGCGATCGGCGCGGAGATGCCGGTGACCGCCGGCGGTTCGGCCAACGACGTGTCGTCACCACCCGACCGGCTCAGGATGACGCCGCCGATCACGGCCACCGCGAGCACGGCGACGACCACGACGCCGATGATGACCTTGGTCCGGTCGCTCGACGCACCACGCGCCGAGACCACCGCCTTGGTCGCCCGCTGCTGCTGCTTCTTCTTCCGAGCGTTGCGCTCCGCGCCACCCACCGCACTGCCCTCCCGGTCAAAACCCGCCCGCAGGCTACCGAGGGATGCTGAGTGGAACCTGAGCGCTCACGCGTCCGGTTGACGCGGACGGCCCGCCACGCGCTCGCCGACGGGCACCTCGGGCCCTTCGTCCAGGCACCCGGACTCACCGGCCACGTCGGACGCGACGTGCGTCTCCTCCTCCCGCGGCAGGGTCTCGGGGGCGAAGAGCCAGAACACCATCGCCACCGCGGCCATGGCACCCGTCAGGGTGAACGCCGCCTGGTACGAGAACTGGTCGACCAGCACGCCGGCGAGCAGCGGTCCGACGATGGCGCCGCAGTCGGCGACCATCTGGAACGCGGCCAGCACCGGCCCGCCCTTGGCCTTGGTGCCGATCACGTCGGCCACGACGGCGTTCTGCGGCGGGTTGAGCAGGCCGGCGCCGATGCCCGCGACCAGGGACGCGACCATGAACATCGGCACGCCGACGCTGAACCCGAGCCACACCGTGCCGATCGCGGACACCGCGAGCCCCGCGATCGCCACCGGCTTGCGGCCGATGGTGTCGGACAGCTTGCCGGAGATCATCAGCACGGCGGCGTTGCCCGCGGCGAACACCGACAGCGAGATGCCCGCGATGGCGGGCGTGCTGTGCAGCGCCTCCACCACGAACAGCGGCACCAGCGAGATCCGCACGCCGAACACCGCCCAGCCGTTGGCGAACCCGGAGGCCAGCGCCGCCCGGTACGCCGACAGCCGCACGGCCGCGCGCACCGGCATCGTCACCTGCTCGGTCGAGTTGTCCAACGCGGCGAGCGTGGACCGGCGCAGGTACCACCACACGACGAGCGCGGCCACCACCAACGCCCCCGCGTACGTCACGAACGGCACCTGGATGGAGATCTCCACGAGCGCCGCGCCGACGATCGGGCCGCCGATGTTGCCGAGCAGGAACCCGGTCGCCCACAGCCCGGACGCCCGGCCGCGCATCGGGGCGGGCGTGATGCGGATCAGCAGGCCGACGGCGGCGACGGTGAACATGGTCGAGCCGATGCCCGCGAACGACCGGAACACGATGAGCTGCCAGTACGCGGTGGCGAAGCCGCACGCGCCGGTGCCGACGGCGACGATCAGGATGCCGACGATGTAGACCCACGTCTCGCCGAACCGGTTGACCAGTCGGCCGCTCATGGGCGCGAACAGGAGCCTGACCAGCGCGAACGAGCTGACCACCGCGGACACGGCGAACGTGCCGACGTCGAAGCTCTTGGCGTAGGCGGGCAGGACGGGCGCCACGATGCCGAACCCGAGGGCGATGATGAAGCTCGCCACGACGAGGACCCACACCTCGCCGGGTAGCCGGGGCTTGACCTGCACGTCGGACCCGGTCCCCAGCACTGTGCGCCCCTTCCGTTCTCCGTTAGCTGTGCTAAGGATATGCGGTGCGACAACTAATTACTCAATCGAGCAGTTCGTCGACCCTGCGCGCGTAGGCGGTCACGGGGTAGCAGACGTCGAAGCCGCACGCCTCGACGAACCGCTCCCCCGCACCGCCCTCCGCCACGTGGGACGCCACCAGCATCGCCCCCGCCTCCCGCAGCTCCGCCACCACGCCCTCGACCAACGCCCGGCCCAGCCCTCGCCGCCGACGGGCCGGCCGCACCACGGCGTGCTCGACCAACCCGACCCGGCGCTCGCCGAACCCGGACGCGAACCCGCCGATCCGGTCCTCACCCGCCGGACCACCGTCGTCCACCACCACGAACACGCACCGCGGGTCGTCCAGCCGCTGCCCGAGGTGCCGCAGCAGCCGCGGCCCGTCCACGCCCAGGTCGTCGGCCAGCAGTTCGGCGATGCCGTCGAGGTCCGTGTCGCGCGCCGGCCGCACGAGCGGTGACCGCCGCACCTCGCCCTGGTGCACGACGGCCAGCGACTCCTCCACCGCGTGCCACCCGGTGTCGTCGGCGATGCCCTCGATCTCGGCCACCGTGGTCGGCGACGCGTACAGCACGGCCTCGGCCCGCCCCACGTCGGCGAACGTCTGCTCCAACCGCATCAGCGTGCCCGCGACCTCGGCCGACGACCCGTACAGCGCGCACGCGTGGTTGCCACCGGGCAGCGGGTTGTCGCGGTTCACCACGACCTGGGCCACGCCGACGCGACCCACCTTGCCGTACCGGACGGCGCCGGAGGTCAGCCGGACGGCCTCCACCAGCCCGGCCAGCTCGCGGGCCCGGTACGGGTCGAGCAGCTCGGGGTCGTCGGGGTCGCGCAGCGGGTCAACCACGGTCTCAGCCTTGCACGTCCCGGTCCTTCCACTTCGTCGTGCCGCGCAGCGCCCGCCACGCCGCCTCCAGCGTCATCGCGCCGAACGTGACGTAGGCCAGCGGCGCGAGCACGGCCGCGGCCCGCGGCTGCCCGGTGCGCTTCAGGTAGATCCACTCGGCGGCCGACTGCGCCAGCCACGCCAGCGCCCCGGACCTGGACCCGCGCAACGCCGTCACCACCGGCACGACCCCGTACGCGATGTGCGCGAGCCCGGTCGACCCGAGGGACAGGAACGCGCTGGCCGGCCCCTTCGCGTACAGGGAAGTACCGGCGACCATGCTCTTGCGCATCGACGCCCACGTGTCGCCGAACGTGTCCAGCCCGGACGTGGTCAGCGAGTCCGACCCGTCCACGTACCGGGTCCGACCGCCGGAGTCGCGGACCAGGGTGGCGAAGCCCACGTCGTCCGCGCGCGACCCGGCGATCGCGGCCCAACCGCCCGCCTGCTCGTACCGCGACCGGCGGACCAGGATGCAGTGCCCGACGGCCAACGCCATGCCACGCCGCCCGTCCACCGTGGTCGTCTCGAACAGCAGCTGGTTCACCGGCGGCAGCAGCAGCCACCACCCGACGCTCGGCCCGGTGGCGCGCCCGGCGGTGGAGACCAGGTCGACGTCGTCGCGCCGCGCGCCCGCGAGCAGCCTGCCGACCAGGTCGGGCGCGGCCTCGGTGTCGGCGTCCACGAACAGCAGCCAGTCGGTGCCGGCGTCGGCGGTGCCCACGTGCAGCGCGTGCACCTTGCCCGCCCACCCCGACGGCGGCCCGGAACTGCTCACCAGCCGAACCCGCGGGTCCTCGGAGGCGTGCCGCCGCACGATCTCCGCGGTGCGGTCGGTCGACGCGTCGTCGACCACCACGATCCGCAGGTCCGCGTAGTCCTGTTCGCGCAGGCCGGTGAGGCAGCGGTCGATGGCGCGCTCCTCGTCGCGCGCGGGCACGACGACGGTGACGGGACCGGCGTCGGCCTGCGTCGCGGGCAGTCGCTTGACCTCTTGCCAGACCTTGATCGCCACGGCCGCGCGGGCCACGGTCACCGCCGCGCCGAGGACACCCCATTTCCCCATGGGTCCACAGTGGCACAACACTGGGTGCCGTGGAGTTGCCGAACCTGCCGATCCGCCCGCTGCTCGGCGAGATCGCGGGCACGTTGACCGCGCACGGCTCGGCGGTGCTGGTCGCGCCGCCCGGCACGGGCAAGACGACGTTGGTGCCGCTGGCGTTGGACGGTCGCGTGGTCGTGGCCGAACCCCGTCGCCTGGCCGCCCGTGCCGCCGCCGCGCGGATGGCGAGCCTGCTCGGCGAACCGGTCGGCCAGACCGTGGGCTACTCGGTGCGCGGCGACCGCAGGACGTCCCGGAACACCCGCATCGAGGTGGTCACCTCGGGCCTGCTGGTGCGGCGGTTGCAGCACGACCCGGAGCTCGCGGGCGTCGGCACGGTGCTGCTGGACGAGTGCCACGAACGGCACCTGGACGCGGACCTGCTGCTGGCGTTGCTGCTGGACGCCCGCGCGGGCCTGCGGCCGGACCTGCGGCTGCTGGCCACGTCCGCGACCGTGGCGGCCGACCGGTTGGCGCAGCTCCTGGGTGACGCGCCGGTGATCCGGGTGCGGGCGCGGACGTTCCCGCTGGACGTCGAGCACGTCCCGCCGGCGCGCGATGAACGGGTCGAGGCCACCGTCGCCCGGGCCGTCCGCCGGGCGTTGTCCGAGGTGGACGGCGACGTGCTGGCGTTCCTGCCGGGTGTGGCGGAGATCCGCCGGTGCGCGGCGCTGATCGGCGACGACGTGGACGTGCTGCCGCTGCACGGCCGCCTCGCCACCACCGCGCAGGACGACGCGTTGCGCCCCGGCGCCCGGCGACGGGTCGTGCTGGCCACCGCGATCGCCGAGTCCAGCCTGACCGTGCCGGGCGTGCGGGCGGTGGTGGACTCCGGGTTGTCCCGGGTGCCGCGGGTCGACCACCGACGGGGGCTGTCCGGCCTGGCCACGGTCCGGGTCAGCGCGGCGGTGGCCGACCAGCGGGCGGGCCGCGCCGGGCGTGAGGCGCCGGGCCGGGTCTACCGGTGCTGGCCCGCGCACGAGCACAGCACGTTGCCGCGTTACCCGGAGCCGGAGATCCGCACCGCCGACCTGACCCGGCTGGCGTTGGAGCTGGCCTGCTGGGGCGTGCCGGACGGCGAGGGCCTCGACTGGTGGGACGCGCCGCCGCAGGGCGCCCTGGACGCCGGCCGTTCGGTGCTGCGCGCGCTCGGCGCGTTGGACTCGAACGGCGCCACGGACCGGGGCCGCCGGATGGCCGACCTCGGCCTGCACCCCCGGCTGGCGCGGGCGTTGCTGGACGGCGCGGCGGCCGTGGGCGCGCGCAGGGCCGCCGAGGTGGTGGCGCTGCTGGACGACGACCGGGCGAACCCCGGGGTCGAGCTGTCGACCCGTGACGCGGACCCGCGCGAGGTCCGCCGCCTGGCCGCGATGGTCGAAGGCGCCGGCAAGGGCTCGGGCGACCCGGCACTGGTCGTCGCCCTGGCCCACCCGGAACGGTTGGCGCGCAGGCGTTCCCCCGGTTCGCCGGTGTACCTGATGGCCGGTGGCACGGCGGTGGAGCTGCCGCCGGGCAGCGGGTTGGCCGACTCCGAGTGGCTCGCCGTGGCCGTCGCCGACCGCGAGGCGGGCCGCGCGCACGGTCGCATCCGGTTGGCCGCACGCGCCGACGAAGAGCTCGCCGTGACGGCCGCGTCGTCCCTGCTGTCGTGGGAGGACGACGTGCGGTGGGACGGTGACGTGGTGGCGAACCGGCTGCGCAAGCTGGGCGCGATCACGTTGTCCAGCAAGCCGTTGCACGACCGCGAGGCGATCCGGCGGGCGTTGCTCGAAGGCCTGCGCACGGAGGGCTCGGGGCTGTTGCGGTGGGACGCCGACGGGTTGCGCACGCGGGAGCGGATGGCGTTCCTGCACCGCGTGGTCGGCGACCCGTGGCCGTCGGTGGACGACGAGGCGTTGCTGGCCGTGGTGGACGTGGGCGACGCGCGGCGCAAGGCGGACCTGGCCCGCATCAGCGGCGAGCAGGTCGTGCGCCGACTCCTGCCCTGGCCCGCCGCCGCGCGGTTCGACGACCTCGCCCCGGACCGGCTGGAAGTGCCTTCGGGTTCACGCATCCGGGTCGACTACTCGGGGCACGACCCGGTGCTGCCGGTGAAGGTGCAGGAGGTGTTCGGCTGGACCGAGACGCCCCGGCTGGCCGACGGACGCGTGCCGATCGTGCTGCACCTGCTCTCACCCGCGGGTCGGCCGACCGCGGTGACCGGCGACCTCGCGTCGTTCTGGCGGACGGGCTACCCGCGGGTCAGGTCGGAACTGCGGGGCCGCTACCCCAAGCACCGCTGGCCGGAGGACCCGATGACCGCCCACCCCGCCCGCCGCTGACTACTTGACGGAACGCGTCAAGTACTTGACGATGGTCGTCAAGGAGGTGGTCGCGTTGCTCGAAGAGCAGATCGCCACGATCATCCGCACCCGGCTGCTCGACCCGCTGGAGATCCTCTTCGACGACGTCGGCGACCTGCCGTCGCGCGTCGACGCGGTGGCCGGGCAGCTGGCCGCGGCCATGCGGGGCGACGACGACTCGGCGGCCGTGCACGCCATCGCGCGGCTCGTCGGCGCGCTGTACCCCGGTGACGCGCCGTTCGACCCGCCCGCCGACTGGTGGCGCACGCCGCTCGGCCAGGTCGTGGCGCGGCGGATGGGTCACCCGGCGGCGCAGGCGGTGTCGTACTCGGTGGCCGGCGCGATGCTCGGCGTCACCAAGCAGGGCGTCCACGACCTCGTGCGGCGCGGGAAGTTGGAGCGGAACTCGGACGGCGGCGGCGTGACCGTCGCCTCGGTGAGAGCGAGGTTGGGCGCATGAGAGTGCTGGCACTGCACGGCGCGGGCGGTTCACCGTCCGACTGGGACCCGATCGTCGCGGCACTGGACGGCGTGCACGACCTCGTCCCACTGCCACTGGAAGGCCCGTGGGACTGGGAATCGGTCCTGGACCGGATCGAACCACACGCCACCGACAACCCCGCCGTGCTGGGGATGTCCATGGGCGGCATGGTCGCCGCGCTCTGGGGCCGACGCCACCCGGAGTGCCCGGCTCTGATCAACATCGACGGCCACGGCGTGCCGACCCAACCACAGCGCTACCTGGACCCGACAGCCGTCGCCGACAAGATCACCGCGCTCCGCGAACAGTTCCGCGGCTACGGACAACCCGACTTGCAGCAGGCCCTGGAAGACCTCGACTGCTTCGACGTCTTCCGCGACCTCCGCTGCCCCATGCTGCTGGCACTGGCCACCAAGCCGGTACCGGGCCACCCCCTGTTCGAGGCGTACCAACAAGGCCTGGCCCGCGACGTCGCCACCCTGCCACCGAACATCGAGGTGGTCCACGTCGACGCCACCCACTCCGTCGTCGCCGACGACCCAACCCTGGTCGCCACCCTGATCAAGACCTACCTCAACGACCGCTGACCCGCCGCCACTGTCGCACCGAACGCGACCACCGCGCTGGGGGTCCGGGGGCGAAGCCCTCCGGGCGGGGCCCGGGGGTTGCACCCCCGGAAAAAATCCGGAGCGAGACGGTCCGCGCGTTCCGCGGACACGTCTCGCCCGAGTGGAGGTGCCGGGAATCGAACCCGGGTCCTCTGCCGCTTCATCAAGGCTTCTCCGTGCGCAGTCCGCTAAATCTCTACTCGGCCCCGGTGATCACGCGGACAAGTCACCGTGATGAGCCCAGCCACTGTGGGTGTCCCCACCGTTCCCCGTGGCCGGGAACGGAGGTGAGCCTCCTAGCTGATGCCGGCGACCGGAGCGGAGGCGCCCCCGGGCCGACAGCGTCGCTCCTAGCCTCAGGCGGCGAGGGCGAACGCGCGCTGGTCGTTAGACTCGGCGCTTATTGGTTTGCGATGACGCTTACGGTGGTCTCTCGCCTGCACCGGCACGCTTCCCTTGAATCAACGCACAAAGTCGAAACCGTTCACCCCCGTGTCGTGGGTCTTTCGAGCCAACCCGCACAGCATAACGCCCCGCGCACCCGAGGTCATTCCCGTTAGGTTGGTAGGGCTGTCCCCACCCCTCGCTGACCGGCGTACCTGATGGTTCGGGCCACACGACCGGGCGATGCTGGTCGGGTACATCGGGCGTGAAGGTGGGGAACATGGTGACGCGCGTCAACCCGGGCATCGGCCGGATCAGCGGGTACTTCCTGCTGAACCTGGTCACCGGGCTCTTCTGGTTCGTCCTGCTCGTGACCCTGGGCGCGGTGAGCATCGGCACGGCCGTGGTCTGGGTGGGCGTGCCGCTGGGCGTGCTCACCCTGGTCCTGGCCCGCGGCGCGGCGACGGCCGAACGGGCGTGGCTGAGGGCGGCCCTGGGTGTCGACATCCCCCGCCCGTACCGACCGCTGCCCGAGGGCGCCACCGCCCGCGCGAAGGCCATCGCGAAGGACCCGGCGACGTGGCGCGACGTCTCCTACTGGCTGGTCATGCTGCCGCTGGGCGCGGTCGAGTTCTCGCTGACCGTGGCGCTGTGGTCGGCCGTCGCGGGCACCGTGTTCCTGCCGCTCTACCTGCACTGGCTCCCGGTGACCTGGGAAGTCACGTTCAGCGAGGGGAACGTGTGGCTGATCGACTCGTTCGTCAAGGCGCTGCCGGTGAGCGTGCTGGGCCTGCTGCTCGGCGTCATCGCGTACCGGCTGCTCAAGGCCCTCGGCCAGGCCCACGTGGTGCTCGCCCAGGCCATGCTCGGCCCGTCGCGCTACGGCGTGCTGTCCGCCAAGGCGGAGCAGCTGTCCGCCAGCCGGGCCCGCGGCGTGGAGGCGGCCGAGGCGGAGCGCCGGCGCATCGAACGGGACCTGCACGACGGCGCGCAGCAGCGGCTGGTGGCGGTGGCCATGGGCCTGGGCCGGGCGCGCAGCAAGATGGAGACCGACCCGGACGGCGCCCGCGAGCTGATCGCCGAGGCGCACGCCGACGCCAAGCTCGCCATCTCCGAACTGCGCGACCTGGCCCGCGGCATCTACCCGTCGGTGCTGGGCGACCGCGGCCTGGACGCGGCCCTGTCGTCGCTGGCCGCCCGCTCCCCCATCCCGGTCGAGGTGGAGGTGGACGTCGATCCGCGCCCGCCGACGGCGGTGGAGAGCACCGCGTACTTCACCGTCGCCGAGACGCTGACGAACATCGCCAAGCACTCCGGCGCGACCAGGGCGCACGTGCGGGTGTCCCGCACCGAGAACTCCGTGGTCGTGGAGGTCACCGACGACGGCCGCGGCGGCGCGGAGGTGCGCCCGGGTGGTGGCCTCGCGGGCCTCGCGGACCGGGCTGCGACGATTGACGGCGTGATCGTCGTGGTGAGCCCGATCGGCGGGCCGACCGTGATCCGGACGGAGCTGCCGTGCGCGTGGTGATCGCGGAGGACTCGGTCCTCCTGCGAGTGGGTGTCGAGCGCCTGCTGGCCGACGAGGGCATCGAGACGGTCGCGGCGGTGGAGGACGGGGACGCCCTGCTCGCCGCGATCGAGGAGCACCGCCCCGACCTGGCCCTGGTGGACGTGCGGATGCCGCCGACGTTCACCGACGAGGGCCTCCGTGCCGCGATCGAGGCGCGCAAGCGCATCCCGAACCTGCCGGTGCTGGTGCTCTCGCAGTACGTCGAGGAGCGGTACGCGGTGGAGCTGCTCGCCGGTGGCGCGAACGGCGTCGGCTACCTGCTCAAGGAGCGGGTGGCCGACGTGTCGGAGTTCGTGGCCGCGGTGCGGCGGGTCGCCGACGGCGGCACGAGCATCGACCACGAGGTCATCACGCAGCTGATGGTCCGGTCCAAGCGCAACCCGGTCGACTCGCTCACCCAGCGTGAACGGGAGGTGCTCGGCCTGATGGCGGAGGGCCTGTCGAACGCCGCCATCGCGGCCTCGCTGGTCGTGTCCGACGGCGCGGTGGAGAAGCACGTCGGCAACATCTTCGCCAAGCTCGGCCTGGAGCCGAGCACCAACGAGCACCGCCGCGTCCGCGCCGTGCTCGCCTACCTCAACCTGGGCTGATGCCGAGCAGCCTGGCGCCGTTGTCGTGCAGCACGGCCCGCAGGAACGGCTCGCCGAGGCGGTCGTCGGCCGCCGCCCAGCTCTCGATCGCGTCCAGCTGCACCGAGTAGTCGTACGGGATGTTCGGGAAGTCCGAGCCGAGCACCACCCGGTCGGACACGTCCACCAGCCGGGCCGCCCAGTCCCGCGGCAGCGCCGCCTGCGCCTCGGTGAACGGCACGCCCACCATCGTGGTGTCCAGGTGCACCCCGGCGTACCGGTCGACCAGGTCCAGCGCGCCGAGGTAGTCCGGCATCCCGGCGTGCGCCAGCACCGCCACCAGCGACGGGTGCCGGCGCAGCACGTCCTCGAACACGTCCAGCCCGGTGTGCGCGCCCGGCACCGGCCCGTGCCCGCAGTGCACGACCACGGGCACCCGTGCCTCGGCCAACAGGCCCCACGCGCCGTCCAGCGCACGCGGGTCGTAGCCGCCGACCTGCACGTGCGCCTTGAAGCACCGCGCGCCCGCCGCCAACGCCCGGGACACGTACGCCTCGACGCCCGGCTCGGGGTACAGCGTCGCGGTCGGCACGGCGCCGTCCACCCGCGAGCCGAAGTCCAGCGCCCAGTCGGTCAGCCACTCGCCCATGCCCGGCTTGTGCGGGTACACCAGGGGCGCGAACGCGACCACGCCGAACGACCGCAGCGCGGCCAGCCGCTCGGCCTCGGGCAGCCGGTACCGGATCGACCAGTCGACGCCGTAGTGCCGCGACGCCTCGTCGAAGAACGCCCAGACCTTGTCCAGCACGCGCTGCGGCATGAAGTGCACGTGCACGTCGACCAGACCGGGGAGCGACAGGGTCAGTACCGCCCCTTCAACGCGCGGCCGTGCGCCTTCTGGATCTCCCGCTGCGCGTCCCGCTTGGCCAGGTCCTGCCGCTTGTCGTAGGACTTCTTGCCGCGCGCCAGGGCGAGCTCGATCTTGACGTACCCGTCCTTGAAGTACATCGACAGCGGGATCAGCGACAGACCGCTCTCCTTGGTCTTGCCGATCAGCCGCTCGATCTCGCTCTTGTGCAGCAGCAGCTTGCGCTTGCGCCGCACCTCGTGGTTGGTCCAGGTGCCCGCCACGTACTCGGGGATGTGCAGCGCGTGCAGCCAGATCTCGCCGTCGTCCACCTGGCCGAAGGCGTCCACAAGGGACGCCCGGCCCATGCGCAGGCTCTTCACCTCGGTGCCGACGAGCACGACACCCGCTTCGTAGGTGTCGAGGATGGTGTAGTCGTGCCGAGCCTTGCGGTTCGACGCGATCACCTTCTGACCGCGTTCCTTGACCATGACCGAAACCTTACGTGAGCGCGCCAGCGGTTATGGGCTGCCGGAACGCTACAGGCGGACGTAGAGGCGCAGCGTGACGTAGCCGGTCAACGCCGAGATCACGATCGCCACACCCAGCAGGATCGGCGAGATGACCAGGATGTCCAGCATGCCGACCTGCGGCAGGATGCCCGAGCTGAACAGGTCGCCGAACACCCGGTCGAGCGCGACGGCCTTGAACGCGACCAGGCACAGCACACCCGCGATGGCGCCGATGATGCCCGCCACCACCGCCTCGATGAGGAACGGCAACTGGGTGTACCAGCGGGTCGCGCCCACCAGTCGCATGATGCCGACCTCCGTGCGTCTGGTGAACGCGGAGACCTGGATGGTGTTCGAGATCAGCAGCAGCGCGGCCAGCGCCTGGAACGCCGCCAGGCCGAGCGCGCCGTCCCTGGCTCCGTTGAGGACGTCGAACAGCCTGGCCAGGAACTCGCCCTGGTCGTTCACCGCCTTCACGCCCGCCTTGCCGGTGAACGCCTGCACGATCACGTCGGCGCGTTCGGGGTCCTCCAGGCTCACCCGGAACGTGGCCGGGATCGCCTCCGGGCGGGCCAGCTTCACCAGCTCCGGCTGCGACTCGAAGATCCGCTTGAACCGCTCGAAGCCCTTCTCGCGGTTCTCGTAGACGACCGTCTTGACCCCGGACGTGGTCTCCAGCTGGCTGCGCAGGCCGGCGCACGGCTGCTGCGCGCAGTCCTTGTCGTTGGCGCTGACGTCGTTGGTCAGCAGGACCGCGACTTCCAGTTTGCCCTGGTAGTTGTCCTGCATCTTGTCGACCATGCGGACGACGAGCAGGCCGAGGCCGAGCAGGAAGAGCGAGATCGCGGTCGTGAGGATCATCGCGATGGTCATCGTGACGTTCCGGCGCAGGCCGGTGACGACCTCGCTGAACACGAAGCTGGTACGCATCGGGGGGAACGTTCCTCAGGGTCGGGGGATGAGGGGGTCCGGCGGCTTCGGGCTCAGCGGCCCACGCCGTAAACACCCCGGGCGTCGTCGCGGATGATCCGGCCGTTGTCCAGCTCGACCACGCGACGGCGCATGGAGTCGACGATGGAGTGGTCGTGGGTGGCCATCACCACCGTCGTGCCGGTGCGGTTGATCCGCTCCAGCAGCAACATGATGTCCTGGCTCGTGTCCGGGTCCAGGTTCCCGGTCGGCTCGTCGGCCAGCAGCACCAGCGGCCGGTTGACGAACGCGCGGGCGATCGCCACCCGCTGCTGCTCACCACCGGACAGCTCGTGCGGCATCCGGTCCGCCTTGCCGTCGAGGCCGACCAGCTGCAGCACCTCGGGCACCACCTTGACGATGGTGTTGCGCGGCTTGCCGATGACCTCCAGCGCGAACGCGACGTTCTCCGCCACGGTCTTGTTGGTCAGCAGGCGGAAGTCCTGGAACACGCAGCCGATGGACTGGCGCAGGCGGGGGACCCTGCGCCGGGACATCTTGGCCACGTCGAAGTTCGACACGTACACGCGGCCCTTGCTGGGCACTTCCTCCCGCAGCAGGAGCCGCAGGAACGTGGACTTCCCGGAACCGGAAGGCCCGATGAGGAACACGAACTCGCCCTTGTCCATCTCGACCGAAACGTTGTCGAGGGCGGGACGCGCTGAGCTCTTGTAGACCTTGGACACGTGTTCGAGGCGAATCACGAGGCGCGAGTGTACTCGTGGCCTGGGTAAAGCCTCCGTCTCACCCGGCTCCTCCCAGCCAGTCGGCCACTTGACCGATCAGGACTGGTGCTGCTTGCGCCAGCGGATGCCCGCTTCCAGGAAGTCGTCGATCTCGCCGTCGAGCACCGCGGACGGGTTGCCGACCTCGTGCTCGGTGCGCAGGTCCTTGACCATCTGGTAGGGGTGCAGCACGTACGAGCGCATCTGGTTGCCCCAGCTGGAGCCGGTGTCCTTGAGGGCGTCCATCTTCGCCTGGTCCTCCTGCCGCTGCCGCTCCAGCAGCTTCGCCTGCATCACGGCCATCGCGGTGGCCTTGTTCTGCAGCTGCGAGCGCTCGTTCTGGCAGGAGACGACGATGCCGGTCGGGATGTGCGTGAGGCGCACCGCCGAGTCGGTCGTGTTGACGCCCTGGCCACCGGGGCCGGACGAGCGGTAGACGTCGACCCGCAGGTCCTTCTCGTCGATGTCGACGTGGTCGGTCTGCTCGACCACGGGCACCACCTCGACGCCCGCGAACGACGTCTGCCGGCGGCCCTGGTTGTCGAACGGCGAGATGCGCACGAGGCGGTGCGTGCCCTGCTCGACGCTGAGCGTGCCGTAGGCGTACGGGGCCGTGACGCGGAACGTGGCGGACTTGATGCCCGCCTCCTCGGCGTAGGACGTGTCGAACACGTCGACGCCGTAGCCGTGCCGCTCGGCCCAGCGCGAGTACATCCGCAGCAGCATCTCGGCGAAGTCGGCCGCGTCGATGCCGCCCGCCTCGGCGCGGATGGTGACCAGCGCGTTGCGCCCGTCGTACTCGCCGGACAGCAGCGTGCGGACCTCCAGGGAGGAGATCTCCTCGCGCAGCTTCGCGCGCTCGGTGTCGGCCTCGGCGAGGCTGCCCGCGTCGCCCTCGTCCTCGGCCAGCTCGTACATGATCGACAGGTCGTCCAGGCGGTCGCGCAGGTTCGTGATGCGACGCAGCTCGCCCTGCTTGTGGGACAGCTGGCTGGTGACCTTCTGCGCCTGCTCCTGGTCGTCCCAGAGGTCCGGCCGGGCCGCCGCCTGCTCCAGCTCGTCGACCTGGGCGCGCAGCGCATCGAGGTCCATCACCGCCTCGATGCTCGAAAGCGTGGCGGAGAGGTCCTTGATGTCTGCTTCGACGTCGGGATTCACGTCCCAAGATTACGCCGGCACCGGTCGCCGAGTGCGACCGGTGGGCGCGCCTCAGGCCGTGGGGATGGCGTCGAGCAGCTTGAGCACGGCCTTGGCGTGGGCCAGGCCGAACTCGGCGACCGCCTTGGCGTAGGCGTCCTCGGCGGTCTTGACCGCCGTCTTGGCGGCCTCCTGCTCGGCGCCGTAACTGGCCCGAGCGGCGTCCACGAGCCCCTGCCGCTGCTTGGCGGTCAGCGAGCCCGCGTGCACCAGCCGCAGGATGAGCGGGCTGCGGAGGTGGTCCGGTCCCGGCTCGGAGAGCAGCCAGTTCTTGAACGCCTTCTTGCCCGCCGCGGTCAGCACGTACTGCTGGCTGGAGCGCGGGCCCTGCTTGCCGAGGCGAAGCAGGCCCGCGTCCGCCAACGCGGGCAGCTCGCGGTAGACCTGGCTGCGGGTGACGCTGAAGAACGCGCCGAAGCGCTCTCCGGCCTCAGCCACGAGCTGGCCACCGGTCTTGGGTCCGTCGTGCAGCAGCCCCAGCAGGGCCGCCGCCGTAGCATTCAGGTCCGACACCCCACCAACGGTGCCACGCTCACCGGCCGCTGTCCACAATGGTCAGCCGTTCTGTCCACTGTGGCTGATCACGGGCTAGTGGAGTTGGGCCAAGCGGAGCAACGCAAAGCATCGCTGCGTAACCGCCCGCTGATCAACGCCACGCGTTCGGCCGCTTGACCGCGCCTGTCCACGCGGAGTGGAAATCCATTGAGGCGCAAGGGAAACCGCACTTCTGCGTTCACTCGAACGGCAGCGCCGGGTCACGCGGCGCTGCCGGCCCACCCCCGGGGCTTCCCGGCGGATAGCACAACCCGGTGATGTCCGGCTCTCGACGTGGCAAATACGTCGGGTGGTGGGACCATTACGGCGGGTGTTCGTTCGACTGTGCTCGTTCGACTGGGAGGTCAACTGTGGGCATCAAATGGACGACGGGGACGAAGGTAGTCCGCAACGCCCGCGCCTGGGCGTCCGGCACGATCCCGGAGCAGGCGGGCAAGGACGAGTGCATGGTGTGCGGCAAGCAGATCCGCAGGCACCGCACGGTCAGCGGCGAAGGCCGGGTCTGCTCGCTCACCTGCGCCCAGTACTGGGCCGAGAACATGACCTGAGTGCCGTGGGAAGGCGAAAGGCCCCCGGAGTCGGAACTCCGGGGGCCTTTCACGTGGTAGCGGGGACAGGATTTGAACCTGCGACCTCTGGGTTATGAGCCCAGCGAGCTACCGAGCTGCTCCACCCCGCGCTGTAAGGACAACTATACACGCCCCCGGAACCACTTTTCACCACCCCCCTCTAACCCCCATATCCCCAGGTCCCACCTTCACAACCGAGAGTCCCCACCTGCACAGCCCGCAGTGCCCACCCTCGCCAACCAGCGGCCCCTCGTGGCAACCTGCGCGGTCCGCACCCCCGCGACCAGCAGGGGGTCCAGGGGCAACGCCCCCGGTCGGGGGTGCAGGGGGCGAAGCCCTCCTGCCCGGGGGCCCGGGGGTCGGACCCCCGGTGTAAATGCGAAAAAGCCTTGTCCACGTTATCCGTGAACAAGGCTTTCCCACTTTGTAGCGGGGACAGGATTTGAACCTGCGACCTCTGGGTTATGAGCCCAGCGAGCTACCGAGCTGCTCCACCCCGCGCTGCATTTAGAACTCTACGCCGGGGTTACCGGGATATGCAAATCGGGTGGCCCGGAACGTGTCCGAGGCCACCCGATTCACCGATCAGTGCAGGTCAGCTCGTCGGTGTCGGCGACGGTTGGACCGACGACGGCGACTGCGTCGACGCCGCGCTGGCCGTGTCGAACCTCTTCGTCGCCTCGTCCAGCGCCTTGTAGGCGTTGCCGAGCTCGGCGAAGTCACCGCTGGACTGGGCCGACCGGATGCGGGACAGCGCCGACTGGATGTCCCGCACGGCCTGCTGGAGCTCCGTGCCGCCCTGCTGCCCGTTGCCCGGTGTCGTGGGCGTCGTGGACGGTGTGGAGGTGGGCGGCTGGCCGTTGTTGTCCGGCGGCACCTGGGCGGAGGAGCCGGACAGCACCTTCTCCATCGCCTCGCTCAACGTCGGCGCGTAGCCCACCTTGTCGCCGAAGCTCACGAGCACCTTGAACAGCTGCGGGAACTGGGTGTTCTGACTGGCCCGTTCGATGTAGATGGGCTCCACGTAGAGCAGGCCGCCACCCACCGGAAGGGTGAGCAGGTTGCCGTAGACGACCTTCGTCTGCCGCTGCGTGAGCAGGTTCAGCTCACTGCTGACCTCGCCGTTGGTGAGGAACGTGGTCTGGATCTGCTGCGGACCCTTGGCCTCGTTGTCCAACGTCAGCACGCTGATCTTGCCGTAGTTGTCCGGGTCGGACCGCACGGTCACGTACGACGCCATGAACTCGCGGTTGAGCCGCACCAGCGCGCTCGTCAGCTGGAAGCTGACCTTGCTCGAATCACCGGTCGGGTCACCGGCCAGCACGTAGAACGGCGGCTGCCGGTCGCGCTGCTGCTGCACGCCCTGCTGCTGGGCCTCGACGGTGGTGGCGTTGTCGATGGTCGGGTCGGACGGCACGTCCCAGAACGAGACGCCGGAGTAGAAGTCACGCGGGTTGTCCACGTGGTACTCCGACAGCATCTCCCGCTGCACCTTGAACAGGTCCTCGGGGTAGCGCAGGTGCTCCTTCAGCGACTGCGACATCTCGCTGTTGGCCTTCACCGTGCCCGGGAAGACACCCATCCACGCCTTCAGGACCGGGTCCTTCGTGTCCATCTCGTAGAGCGTCACCGAGCCGTCGTAGGCGTCCACAGTGGCCTTGACGGAGTTGCGGATGTAGCTGATCTCCCGGTTCGGCTGCTGCGCGACACCCGGCAGCGAGTCGTTGGTGGCGTCGCCCAGCGGCGTCCGCCGGGCGTACGGGTAGTCGTCGAGCGTGGTGTAGCCGTCCACGATCCACGTGATGCGGCCGTCCACCACGGCGGGGTACGGGTCGCCGTCCACGGTCAGCCACGGCGCCACGGCCTCGACGCGCTCGCGCGGGTGGCGGTTGAAGATGATCCGGGAGTCGTCGCCGATGGCCGAGTTGAACAGGATGTTCCGCTCGCCGTAGGCGGCGGCGAAGACCATCTTGTTGAACAGGCCGCCGATGCGGACGCCGCCCTTGCCGCTGTAGGTGTACGACGAGCCGTCGGTGTCGTACTCGCCGGGCGCGCCCTCGCCCCGGCCGCCGACGATGGCGTAGTCGCCCGGGAGGCCCAGCTCACCGAAGTAGGTGCGCGGCTGCTCCACCCCGAACGGACCGGCCTGGACCTTGCCGTCCTGGCCGACCTGCGCCACCTCGAACACCGGGTAGCCGCCGTTGCCGCCCTCGTCCGCGGGCGAGTTCACCTTGCTGGCCTCGGCGAACACCATGCCGTTGCCGTGGGTGTAGATGAGGTGCTGGTTGATCCAGTCGCGCTGGCCCTGCGGGATGCCCGCGGTGTTCAGCTCGCGGACCGCGACGATGTAGTCCTGGAGCTCCTGGTCCTTTTTGTACCGGTCGACGTCGAGCTTCTCCGGGAACGCGTAGAACGGCCGGAGCTGCTGGAACTGGGTGAACGTCTTGGAGATGACGGCCGGGTCGAGCAGTCGGACGTTGCCGACCGTGGCCTGGTCGTTCTTCAGCTCGTCCAGCGAGACGTTCTGCTTGCCCGCGTACGGCTTGCTCTCCACCTTGTCGTCGGTCAACCCGTAGGCCTGCCGGGTGGCGGTGATGTTGCGGCCGATGGGTTCGGCTTCCTTCTCGATGGCGTTCGGGCGCACCGAGAACTGCTCCAGCACGGCGGGCCACGCGGCGCCGACCAGGATGGAGGACAGCACCAGCAGCACGGTCGCGATCGCCGGCAGCTGGAGGTTGCGCAACACCGCGCCCGCGAAGAACGCGATCGCGCAGAAGACCGCGATGAACAGCAGGATCAGCTTGGCGGGCAGCACCGCGTTGAGGTCGGTGTAGCTGGCGCCGTCGAACTTGGTGTGGTCGGAGAACAGCAGCATGTACCGGTCGAAGAAGTACGCGACCGCCTTGAGCAGGATGAACACGCCCGCCACGATCGCCAGGTGGGTGCGCGCGGGCCCGGAGAGCTGACCGCCGCGACCCGCGAGCCGGATGCCGCCGTACAGGTAGTGCGCCACGACCGCGGCGACGAACGCGACCGCCGTGCCGATGAACAGCCACGACAGGACCCAGGTGTAGAACGGCAGCTCGAAGGCGTAGAAGCCGATGTCGTGGCCGAACTCGGGGTCGGTCACGCCGAACGAGGTCGCGTTGAAGAACAGCTGGACGATCTGCCAGTCGCCCTGGGCCGAGGTGCCCGCGATGACCCCGACGAGCACCGGCAGGCCGATGGCGAACAGCTTCAGCCGCCTGCTGACGACGACCCGGTAGCGCGCGACCGGGTCGTCCGGCCCGGACACCGGCACGAAGACCGGCCGGGAGCGGTAGGCGAGGATCAGGTTGATCGCGACGAGACCGCCCACCAGCAGACCCACGGCGAAGAACAACCCGAACCGGGTCGTGAGCACCGTGCCGTAGACGCTGCGGAAGCCGACCTCACCGAACCAGAGCCAGTTGACGTAGGTGCCGAGCAGCCTTGAGCCGGTGATCAGACCGACCAGGACCACCGCACCGACGATGAGCAGAATCCGGCTGCGACGGGACAGCCTGGGCAGTCCGACCGGGGGCCGTGTGGCCACGGGGCACGCTCCTGGATCGCGGTAGTGGCGTTCGTACGTTCTGTCCAACTCTACGGAGGCCGCCGAGGGTTCCCCGTTCGGTCTTGCCTTTACCCAGATGGGACCATGGCGCACGTGTCAGCCAGTGAAACGCCACCCGTGGTGCTGCCCGCCGTCGCCCGCGAGGTCGAGGAGTTCGTGTCCACCGCCGGGTGGAACCAGCCGACCCAGTTGTTCGCGCTGGTCCCGACCGCCGAGCTGCTGGCGCAGCAGCCGGAGCTGGCGGGCCAGCTCGACCCCGAGGCGTCGCCGTTGACGCCGATCGCGCAGGAGTCGCTGCCCGACGACGAGCTGGACCGGGCGCTGGCCGGCATCGTCTGGCCCGACGTCGTGCACGGGTGCGCGTTGGCGCAGGAGATCGTGGTGCTCCCGCCGGACGCCGAGGCCGAGCTGACGCAGCAGGAGCTGGACGACGAGCAGGCGCGCAGGTTCGCCGCCGAGCACCCGCAGCGCCGCGAGGCGAGGCTGGTGGCGGCCGTGCTGCGGGACGGCTCGGCGGCGTGCGTGCTGCGACTGCGGGGCAACGTCGAGGTGCCCGAGGAGGTCGTGGCCCACCCCGAACTGGCCCCGAACCTCACGCGTGCGCTGCTGGAGACCCTCCGGCCCTAACATTGGCCGCTGCTCCGCAGACGGCGGGCGAGGTCGCCTGGAAGTCGATCGCTCGCGCCTGATTTTCCGACGATCGAAAAGCGTGATCGCCGGAAAATGAGTCGCGAACGATCGACGCGACCTCGCGTGGTGGTCCGGTCGCGGACCAACTAGCAAGTCGGCGCGTCGCCGCCCTTGCTGAGCGATTCGAGCGACTGGACGGCGTCGGTCAGCTTCTCGACCTTGACCAGGCGCAGGCCCTCCGGGGCGTGCTGCTTGGCCTCTTCGCAGTTGCCCGCGGGCACGAGGAACACGGCGGCGCCGCCCTCGCGGGCGGCGACCATCTTGAAGCCGATGCCGCCGATGCGGCCGACCTCGCCCTTGTCGTTGATCTCGCCGGTGCCCGCGACGGACTGGCCGCCGTTGAGCTCGCCGGGCGTGAGCTTGTCCACGATCGACAACGCGAACAGCAGGCCCGCGGACGGGCCGCCGACGTCGGTCAGGCTGATCTTGATGTCGAACGGCACGTCGGCGCGGTCCAGCGGCAGCACGCCGAGGAAGCCGGACTCACGGCCCTCGGTCCGGCCGAGGGTGACGGTCGCGGTCTTGCGCTCGGACTCGCGCTGGAAGGTCAGCGTGATCCGGTCGTCCGGCTTCGTGCCCTCCAACGCCGAGCGCACGTCGTCGGCGGTGGCGATCTGCTTGCCGTTGACCTCCAGCAGCCGGTCGTTGGGCTGGAGCACGGTGTCCGCCGCGGTGTCCTTGGTGATCTCGGCGGCGACGACCTTCATCGGGTAGTCGAGGTAGCGCAGCGCGGCGACCTCGGCGCTGGACTGCGAGTCCTGGAACGCCTTCACGTTCTGGTCGCGGACCTGCTGCTCGGACTCGCCGGGCCGGAAGAACTCCTCGCGCGGCGCGAGCGCGTGCCGGCCGCTGATCCACAGGCCGAGCGCGCCGAACAGCGACACGTCGTCCATGAGCGACACGGTGGTCATGGTGAGCGTGCCGCCGGTCGGGAACGTCTCCTGCCCGTCCACCGACACCACGTCACCCCCGTTGACCTGGCCCAGCGTGTCGTAGGTCGGCCCGGGCCCCAGGGCGACGTAGGGCACGCGGGCGAACCCGCCGAGCAGACCCAGCGCCAGCACGACCGCGAGGCTGACCACGAGGGTCCACGTCCGCCGGGTCAGGCCGCGCCGCGGCGCGTGCGGTGGGGTTGGTGCCTGGTCCACGACGGTGTCGGTGCCTTCGGTCACGCCCGACAGGGTACGACCACGGTGTCACGCTGCCGGCGAACCGGTCCCACGTGGGGCTCGCGTGCCGCGTACCGTGGACCCATGAGTGACCTGCCCTTCGGGTTCGGCCCGCAGGACCCCGACGACCGCAACCGGAAACCCGGAGACCAAGGGGACAACCCCTTCGACTTCAACCAGCTCGGCGCCATGCTGAGCCAGCTCGGTGCGATGTTCAGCAACGCGGGCACGACGTCCGGGCCGGTCAACTACGACCTCGCGAAGCAGATCGCGCTCCAGCAGCTCACCGGCAAGGGCGGCACGACCACCGGGTTCGGCCCGGACCAGAACACCGCCGTGGCCGACGCCGTGCACCTGGCCGAGATGTGGCTCGACCCGGCGACCGCGCTGCCCGCGGGCGCCCGCACGTCACAGGGCTGGACCGCGCGCGACTGGGTGGAGCGCACGTTGCCGACGTGGCAGCGGCTGTGCGACCCGGTGGCGCAGCGCGTGTCCGGGGCGTGGGTCGACGCGATGCCCGCCGAGGCCAAGGAGGCCGCCGGCCCGCTGCTGTCGATGCTCGGGCAGATGGGCGGCATGGCGTTCGGCTCGCAGCTCGGTGGCGCGTTGGCGCAGCTCGGCGCGGAGGTGCTGACGTCGACCGACGTCGGCTTGCCGCTGGGGCCGGAGGGCACGGCCGCGTTGCTGCCGGAGAACATCGAGAAGTTCACCGAGGGCCTGGAGCGGCCCGCCAGCGAGGTGCTGGTGTTCCTGGCCGCCCGTGAGGCGGCGCACCAGCGGCTGTTCAGCCACGTGCCGTGGCTGCGGCAGCGGCTGCTGGACACGGTGGAGGAGTTCGCCCGCGGCATCACCGTGGACACCTCGGCGCTGGAGCAGCTGGCCGGGCAGATCGACCCGGCGAACCCGGCGAGCATCGAAGAGGCGATGAAGTCGGGGATGCTCGAACCCCAGACCACACCCGAGCAGAAGGCCGCGCTGACCCGCTTGGAGACGCTGCTGGCCCTGGTCGAGGGCTGGGTGGACGTGGTGGTGAACGAGGCGGTGGGCGAGCGGTTGCCCGGTGCCGAGGCGTTGCGGGAGACGTTGCGCCGGCGGCGCGCGTCCGGTGGTCCGGCGGAGCAGACGTTCGCCACGCTGGTGGGCCTGGAGCTGCGGCCCCGGCGGCACCGGTCGGCGGCGGCGCTGTGGAAGCTGCTCACCGACCAGCACGGCATCGAGCAGCGCGACAGCGTCTGGGAGCACCCCGACCTGGTGCCCACGGCGGAGGACCTGGACGACCCGATGGAGTTCGCCGAGCGGTTCGGCCAGACGCGCAAGGCGCTGGAGGACCCGATGGCCGAGCTGGAGCGCACCCTGCGCGACAAGGACGCCCAGGACAAGGACGCGCAGGACAAGGACGCGCAGGACAAGGACGCGCAGGACAAGAGCGAGCAGGACAAGGACGTGCAGGACAAGGCCGACGGCCCGGACCAGCGCGACGAACCGGGCAAGGGCGACTCCTAGCGAACCCCTCTCAGTCCTCCTCGGTGATGCCCAGACCCGCGGCCGCCGAGAGGCCTTCCAGGTACCCGATGGCCCGCTCGGCCTTCGGGTACCTGTGCACGAGCAGCCAGAAGTCCTTGCCGTGCCCGGGCACCTCCAGGTGCGCCAGCTCGTGCACCAGCACGTAGTCGAGCACCCACGCGGGCACGTCGCGCAGTCGTTCGCTGATCCGGATCGTGCCCTCGCTCGGCGTGCACGACGCCCACCTCGTGCGCATCGGCGGCACCCACCGCACGCTGCTCGGCTGCACGCCGTCCAGGTACCGCTCCGCCAGCTCCTCGCACCGCGCCAGCAGCGCGGAGTCGGACGTGCGCGTGGGTGAGCGCCGGCGGGTCTCGCTGCGCTGGAGGCGGCTCAGCATCTCCGCCACCCAGTGCTTCTCCTCGCTCTTGCTCATGCGAGCCGGCAGCAGGACCACGACCGTGTCCCCCTCGCGGTACGCGCTCACCATGCGACGGCGCCGGGCGCTGCGCCGCACCTCCACCTGCGGTTCGGGCATGGCGTTCACGGTAAGGCCAGGGACCGACAATCCGCGGCCGCCAAGCGGCGGTCTGTGGAGGGACGGACCAGCAGGTTCCACCGAAAGGCGGCTGGACACGATCGACGCGGCGTGCAGCGGAGGCGGGTTCCCGGAGGTAGCGTTCAGCGCAACCCCCGAGTGTGGCGCAGATCGCTCCGCACTCTCGAAGCGAGGAGGAAGCCGTGGCCGAGACCTACAACGGCTACTGCGTCAAGTGCCGTGAGAAGCGCGACTTCACGGGCGAGGTGCACGAGAGCAACAACCGCAGGATGGCCAAGGGCAAGTGCCCCGTCTGCGGAACCACGGTGACCCGCATCCTCGGCAAGGCGAAGGTCTGATCGCGGACGGGTGGCCGGGCCCTCGTGGCGCCCGGCCTCCCGTCAAGGCCCTCGGCGGCCTCTGTGGATAACCGGCAAGCCTGTGGACAGGCATTTTGCCGTGCCGCCCGGTGCGGGCAGGCTGCCGGTGTGGATCTTCCCAACCGCCCCAGGGTCCTGCCCGGCCTGCCGCTGCTGCGCCGTCGTCACGACGTGGTGCAGATCGGCACCGATCCGCGGCACGCCATGCTGGTCGAGGACGTGCCCGAGCCGATGGCGTCCGTCCTGCTCGGCCTCGACGGCCGGGACACCCTCGCCGAACTGCGCGAACAGCTCTCCGGTCACGGTCCGCAGGCGGCCGAGTTCGCGGGCGTCCTGCACGGCCTGGCGAGTGCCGGGCTGGTCGAGGAGTCCGTGCCCGTGCCGCACCCCCGGCTGGCCGCCGAGGTGACCGGGTGGGCGTTGCGCACCCGCCGTTGCGCCGTCCGACTGCCCACCGCCCGTGCCGCGCGTTCCGTGGTCGTGCACGGCGAGGGGCGGCTCGCGGTGACCGTCGCGGCGCTCCTGGCCGCCTCCGGCGTGGCACACGTTCGAGTGGTCGCGCGAGGACGTGTCGGGCCCGAGGACACCGGATCGGGCTACGTCGAATCGGACGTCGGCCGGCCGCGCGCCGAGGCGGCGCAGGACGCCGTGCGGCGGGCGTGCGGGACCGTGCGGCCGGTGGGGCGCGGTGCCGACCTGGTGGTGCTGGCCGACGTGCTGGTGCCCGCGCCGGAACTGCTGCACCAGCTGGTCGCCGACGGCACACCGCACCTGGCCGTACGGGTCCGGGAGGGGTTGGGCGTGGTGGGGCCGCTGGTCGTGCCGGGTCGCAGCAGTTGCCTGAGGTGCGCCGACCGGCACGAGGCCGACGCGGACCCGGCGTGGCCGATGATCGCCGCGCAGCTGGTCGACCGGGCCCAGCACGCCGACCTGGCGACCGTGACGGCGACGGCCGGCGTGGCGGTCGGGCAGGCGCTGCTGGCCCTCGACCACGCCGAGCCGACCGGGACCAGGCCTCCCACCTGGGACGCGACGCTGGAGGTCGACGCGTTCGCCGGGTTGGTCGAGCACCGGATCGCGCCGTTGCACCCGCGTTGCGAGTGCCGCACCGCGACGTGATCCGCCCTCAGGTGGGGCTGTGTAGGTTTTGTAAGAGGGGGGTGGCAGGGGCGGTGACCACTGCGACCACGTGACGGGCGGGAGGAGAATCACCGGGTGAGCGAGATCCCGCGCAAGGCCGTGCAGCGCACCGCCAAGCTGGCCAGCCTCCCGCTCGGAGTGGCCGGCCGGGTGGTCGGCGGCTGGGGCAAGCGCTTGGCAGGCCGCAGCTCCGAAGAGGTCAGCGCCGAGGTGTCGGCGAAGACGGCGGAGCAGGTGTTCGCGGTGCTCGGGCAGCTCAAGGGCGGCGCGATGAAGTTCGGCCAGGCCCTGAGCGTGTTCGAGGCGGCGGTGCCGGACGAGCTGGCCGAGCCGTACCGCGAGGCCCTGACCAAGCTGCAGACGGCCGCGCCGCCGATGCCCGCGCGCACCGTGCACCGCGTGCTGGCCGAGCAGCTCGGCGCGGGGTGGGCGAAGCGGTTCACGTCGTTCGACGACTCACCCGCCGCGTCGGCGAGCATCGGTCAGGTGCACCGGGCGGTGTGGCACGACGGCCGCGACGTGGCGGTGAAGGTGCAGTACCCCGGCGCGGACGAGGCGTTGCAGAGCGACCTGAAGCAGCTGCTGCGGTTCAGCCGGGTGTTGCAGGCGATCATGCCGGGCACCGAGGTCAAGCCGCTGCTGGAGGAGCTGCGGGACCGGTACCTGGAGGAGTTGGACTACCGGACCGAGGCGGGCAACCAGCGGATCTTCGCCAAGGCGTTCGACGGCGACGAGCGGGTGCTGGTGCCGCGGGTGGTGGCCAGCGCGCCGAAGGTGATGGTCACCGAGTGGACCGACGGCACGCCGCTGTCGAAGATCATCCGTGAGGGCGGGCGCGAGGAGCGCGACCAGGCCGGGCAGCTGCTGTCGGAGTTCCACTTCTCCGCGCCGAGCCGGTCGGGGTTGCTGCACGCCGACCCGCACCCCGGCAACTTCATGCTCGGCGCGGACGGCCGGTTGCGCGTGCTCGACTTCGGCGCCGTCGCCCGGCTGCCCGACGGGTTGCCCAAGACGCTCGGCCTGATGACCAGGCTGGCGCTGGACGGCCGGTCGGCGGACCTGGTGGAGCTGCTGCGGTCGGAGCGGTTCATCCGGCCGGGGACCGAGCTGCACGCCGAGGACGTGCTCAACTACCTGGGACCGTTCGTGGAGCCGCTGCGGACGGAGACGTTCCACTTCACCCGCCGGTGGTTGCAGCAGCAGGCAGAGCGCGTCGGCGACCTCCGCAGCCCGGATTCGCAAACGGGAAGGTCGTTGAACCTGCCGCCGCAGTACCTGCTTATCCACAGGGTCACGCTCGGCGCGACGGGCATCCTCTGCCAGCTGGACGCGAACGTGCAGGCCAGGGCCATCGTGGCACGGTGGCAGCCAGGCTTCGACGACTGAGTTGTCCACAGGCAGTCTACTTATCCACAGATCACACACACCCCGTGGACCGGTCCCCGGAACCGCCGGAAGATCGACCCCATGGACCAAGTGATCAAGGCAGCGGACCTGAGAGCGGCCGGCGTCCCCGGCTACGTCATCGACCTCAAGTGCCGCCCCGGCGGGCCGTGGCAGCGCATCCTGCCGGGCGTGCTGCTGCTCAGTCCCGGCACGCCGACCCGCGACCAACGCCTGCGGGCGGCCCTGGCCTACGCGGGCCCGCGCGCGGTCGTCACCGGCGTCGACGCCCTGCACGCCCACGGCCTGCCCGCCCTGCCACCCCCGCGTCGCGTGCACCTGCTGCAACCGGCCACCACCCGCCGCTCCTGCGTGGACCACGTGTTCTTGGAACGCACCACGCGACCACCCGACGTGGTGGTGCAAGCCGGCCTGCCACTGGCGGAACCGACCAGAGCCGTCCTCGACGCCGCCCGCCACGAGCCTGATGCCCTGCGCCAACACCACCTGCTGGCCACCGCCGTCCGCTCGGGCCTGTGCACTATCGCCGGCCTCACGGCGGAACTGAACGCGGGAGCCAAACGCGGCACGGCGACCCCGCGCACCGCCCTGAAACTCCTCACCGCCCTCCTCCACTGACACCGACCCACCGCTGCCCATCACGGCCGCACCACTGCACGGCCGCACCACTGCCGCCTCACCCGCCACCACCCACAGCCGCACCACCGCCACCGACCCACGGCCCGACCGACCGAACGGCTCACCCGCCACTCAGCACGGCCCGCACCCACCAGTGCCCGCCACAGGCCGCACCACTGCCGGCTCACCCATCACCCACCCACGGGCCACACCCACTGCCCTCTACCCGCCGCTCACCCACAGCCGCACTCACCGCCGCGTACCGACGACTCACCCGCCGCTGCGCACCGACGACCGCAGCCACCGCAGCCACCGCAGCCACCGCCAGCGAACCCCCGCCAACCGACCTCCCGCCCACCACCACCAGCCCGCACCACCGGAGGCCAGACGCAAAGCCACCCACCCAAACCCGCA
The DNA here is from genome assembly GCF_040673975.1 of Actinosynnema sp. NPDC050801. Classification (NCBI taxonomy): domain Bacteria; kingdom Bacillati; phylum Actinomycetota; class Actinomycetes; order Pseudonocardiales; family Pseudonocardiaceae; genus Actinosynnema; species Actinosynnema sp. NPDC050801. The sequence goes on from NZ_JBFAQZ010000037.1 coordinate 30,211, forward strand.
CCACCCACCCACCCACACGGCCTGACCGACCCAACGGATCACCCACCACTCAGCACAGGCCGCACCCACCGCTGCCCACCAGGGGCCGCACCACTGCCGGCTCACCTACAGCCGCACCCACCGCCGGCTCACCCGCCACTCACCGACAGCCACACCCACCGCAGCGCACCGACGACTCACCCGCCGCCGACCGACGGCCACAGCCGTCGCCACCGAACCCCCGCCGACCGGCCGCCCGCCCACCACTACTAGCCCGCACCACCGGAGGCCTGGCACGACTCCAGCCCACTCGCACCAGCCAGCCCACTCACACCCAGCCCACTCACATCCAGCCCACTCACGCCCAGCCCGCCCACGCCCAGCCCGCTGGCCGGTCCGGCGGCGGTGGTGCGGTCTCAGCCGGACCAGTAGTCGGAGGGCAGCTTGCCCTCGATGTCCCTGACGTGCGCCCGCGCGCAGACGTGGCACAACCACTGGTCGACGCCACGTTCGCGCTCCCTCACCCAGGCCAGGAGCTGGGCGGGGTCGGTGACGGATGATCGCGTCCGTCCACAGCGGGCGCACGCGTCGGTCACGGCTTGTGGCCCAGGTACACCGTGTCGGCGGTCAGCAGGAACACGTCGTCGCGCAACCCGAGGAAGGAGGGGTCCTGTGGGTCGAGCAGCTGCCTGACGGTGCGGCGGTCAGCCGGGTGCAGCAGGTCGCCGACGACCTCGTCGTACCACTTCAGCTGGTTCACCGCCCAGTCGCGCACCGCCTGCTTGGGCGGTGCCGGGTGGTCGATGAGGTAGCTGAACGCGGTCACGTCCACCAGACCTCCTTCGGCGAGCACGAGGTTCCACCCGCCGGGCATGCGAACGGAGCCCGTGGTGTTCTCGCGCATCCGCACGAACCACTGGGCACGCGCTGCGGACAGCCGTTCCTGCAGGCCCGGGTCGCCGACGCCCAGGTCGTACGGGAGGAACTTGCCGCTCAACCCGCCTTCGGCGAGCGCCAACCACCCGCCGGGTGCGACGGCCTCGATCAACCGCACCACGGCCGCACGCTGGTCAGGGAGGTGATGCACGACGTTGGACGCCCACACCAGCTGGGCGGGCCCGGCGATCTCCACCGGCCGTTCGGTCGCGAGGTCGGCGAGGACCGGCCGGACGCGCACGGTCGCCGTGGTCGTGTCCGTCTCGTAGGCGGCGGCCGAGCGGGCGGCGTTCGTCGCGGCGTCCAGCAGCTCGGGCACGGCATCGACCAGCACGACGGTGCCGCCACCGCGCGCGGACAGGGCCTCGACCAGCGCCACGCTCATCCCGCCCGCACCGCACCCGACGTCGAGCACGGTCGGCTGGTCGGGCAGCGCGCGGACGAGTCTGCGGGCGACCACCCGCCGCGACTCCGCGTCCAGCTCGTCGGCCTGCCGCAGCGAGTTCAGCCGGGACGACCAGTCGATCCCGTCGTGGGTATGGGCATGGTGGTGAGAGTGAGCGGCCACACGTCGACGGTACCCAGGGCGCGCCGAACCCTCCGATCGAAATACCCCCGACCTCGCCCAGCGGTGCACGGCGGGGGCGGGCCGCGCTGGTCCGGACACGGCGCGGCCCGCCCTCCCCGTCACGGAACGGGGAGGGCGGGCCGTTGCCTGCATCAGAGCGCGCGGGCCTTCAGGACCGCCCGGCGCTGGGCCCAACCGGCCAGCCGACGCCACCTGCGGGCGACGACGAGCCGGTGGGCCAGCCGATGCTGTCGCGCGAATATCTCCGCGTCATGCATTCGTGATCGGGCAAGATTTTCTTCGAGCAGCATGGGGTTCCCCTTGGGATTCACTTCGATGAGCATCGCTTCGTCTGTGGTGGATCGGTACGTGGTCACGCGGCGGCCTCCTGGTCGTTAGCCCCCCGGACAACGGTCGCGGCGGGCGCCGCGGGAACAACTGGTGCTGCGTCCTTGCGGGGGCGTCCACGGGGACGCTTCCGCGCGATCACGGCTCCGCGCTCGAAGATCTCGCCGCCCCAGACCCCCCAGGGCTCGTGGCGAGCAAGCGCACCGGCCAAGCACTCCGCGATGACGGGGCAGGTGGCGCAGAACCTCTTCGCCTCCTCCAGCTCCGCCGGCGCGTCGGCGAACCACAGGTCGGGGTTGTTGGTACGGCAAGGAAGTTCCAAGCCGGCGTCGGGCGCGGTGTCGATCAAGGTGGCGACACCCGCCCCGGAGAGCTCCGGCTCGGTGGACAACGTCCCGTTTATGGGGACGGTCGCGGTCAACATCAGGTGGACTCCTGTCAAGGGTGTTGCATGGGGGTTGGTCGTGCGAAACGTGTTGCCGGTGGAGCGGTGGTGCGGGTCGAAAACGGGTTTGAACAGCACGAAGGCCGCGGATCCGGTTACGGGTCCGCGGCCTTCGTGAGCTGAGTGGCCTGACTTAGTGCGTCAGGTACTTCGCTCGTGCGCGGACGGCGCAACGTTCTGAGTCGGGACAACGGTCGACGCGTGCGGCGTCGGCACCTGGATCAGCTGAACTCGCTCGGCACCCCACTTGAGGGCGCGGCGATCGCGGGCAGACTTCTCCCCCGCGACGTGAGCAGCGCTCGCAGCCAAGATCACCCCGGACATCAGGTAACCGGGCGTCTCGAAGCACGTGGGAGTGTTCACGACCGGTCACCTCCTCGGGTGGCTCGACTGACTGCTTGCTTGCTCTTGAATCCCCAGCGGGCGCTTCGCGCCCGGCCTCAGCAGGTTATGACTCCGCGCACGACGCGTGCAACCGGTTTTTCCAAATACCTGTCGATTGAGTGAAGATTCTGCGTTTGCCCTGCACAGAGCGCCAGGGCACGACCACTCGGACGGACGCTACCGCTCGCCGGCGGGTCGCGGGGGTCGACCGCGCGGATCAACGCAAGGTCAACCGCGGTTCAACGGCGGTCCACCGAGGAGGTTCAACGGCCGCCGCGCACGAGGGCCAGCACGTCGTCGCCGAAGCGGTCGAGCTTGGCCGCGCCGATGCCCGAGATGGACACCAGCCCGGCGACGTCCTCGGGCCGCTGCTCGGCGATCGCGACCAGCGTCGCGTCGGTGAACACCACGTACGCGGGAACCTTGAGCTCGCGCGCCCGGTCCGCCCGCCACGCCCGCAGCTTCGCCAGCAGCTCCTCGTCCAGGTCCGACGGGCACGAGGCGCACCGGCTGAGCTTGATCGCCCGCGAGTCGACCAGCGCCGACCCGCACACCCGGCACTGCGGCTTGGGCCGCTTCTGCAGCGGCTCGCGCTTGGCCGTGCGCGACGCCGGGTGGTCGTCGGGCACGAGCCCGTAGAGGAACCGGCTGCGCCGCCGGTAACGACGCCCGCCGGCGGCCCGCGCCAGCGCCCACGACATCCACAGGTGCTCACGGGCGCGCGTCACGCCCACGTACAGCAGCCGGCGCTCTTCCTCGATCGCCGCGTCGTCGCCGTCGGCGTGCTGGATCGGCAACGTGCCCTCGACCAGCCCGACCAGGAACACCGCGTCCCACTCCAGGCCCTTGGCCGCGTGCAGGGACGCGAGCGTGACGCCCTCGACCGTCGGCGGGTGCTGCGCCTCGGCCCGCAGCTCCAGTTCGGCGACGAACTTCGGCAGGTCCGCCGCGTCCACGGTGGTGACCAGCTCCTCGGCCAGCTCGACCAGCGCGAGCAGCGACTCCCACTTCTCCCGCGCCGTCCCGCCGGCGGGCGGCTCGTCGGTCAGGCCGATGCCGGCCAGCACCTCGCGCACCACCTTCGGCAGCTCGCCGGTCGGCTGGTGCACCGCCGCCGACCGCAGCGCCACCATCGCCTGCCGCACCTCGGCGCGGTGGAAGAACCGCTCGCCGCCGCGCACCTGGTAGGGCACGCCCACCTCGGCCAACGCCTGTTCGAAGACCTCCGACTGGGCGTTGACCCGGTAGAGGATCGCGATCTCGCTGGCGGGCACGCCGTCGTCGTCCAGCAGCGCCTTCACCCGCCGCGCGACGGCCGCGGCCTCCAGCGTCTCGTCGTCGAACTCGGTGAACGTCGGCTCCGGCCCCTCGGGGCGCTGCCCGATCAGCCGCAGCCGTGAGCCCGCGGGCCGGCCGCGCGCCCACTTGATCACCTCGTTGGCCAGGTGCACCACCTGCGGCGTCGACCGGTAGTCGCGTTCCAGCCGCACCACGACGGCCTCGGGGAACCGGCGCGGGAAGTCCAGCAGCGGACGCGGCGAGGCGCCCGCGAACGAGTAGATGGTCTGGTTCGCGTCACCGACCACGGTCAGGTCGTCGCGCTCGCCCAGCCACGCGTCGAGCACGCGCTGCTGGAGCGGCGTGACGTCCTGGTACTCGTCCACCACGAAGCACCGGTACCGGTCGCGGAACTCCTCGGCGACCTCGCCGTGCTCCTCCAGCGCCGCCGCCGTGTGCAGCAGGAGGTCGTCGAAGTCGAGCAGTTGCGCCTGGTTCTTCAGCTCCTCGTAGGTCCGGTAGACCTGCGCGACCTGCTCGGCGGGCGCGGGCGTGTCGCGGCTCGTGCGTCCCGCCGCGGCCGGGTAGTCGTCGGGCGCGACCAGCGACGCCTTGGCCCACTCGATCTCGCCGGCGAGGTCCCGCAGCGAGTCGGACTCGGTGGACAGCCCCGTCCGGTTGGCGGCCTGGGCGACCAGCCGCAGCTTGTTGCGGTCGATCAGCTGCCACTGCTCGCCGCCGACCACCCGCGGCCAGAAGTAGCGCAGCTGCCGCAGCGCGGCGGCGTGGAACGTGCGGGCCTGCGCCCCGTGCACGCCCAGCGCGCGCAACCGGGTCCGCATCTCGCCCGCGGCACGTGCGGTGAACGTGACGGCGAGGACTTGACCAGCGGATACGTGCCCGCGTTGGACCAGGTGGGCGATGCGGTGGGTGATGGTGCGCGTCTTGCCGGTGCCCGCACCCGCGAGCACGCAGACCGGGCCGCGGGGTGCGTCCACGGCGGCACGCTGTTCCGGGTCCAGTCCCTCCAGCAGCCGGTCCATGCGCTGCATCCTCGCAGAGCACAGCGAGTACTCCCGTCATGGGGCGACGCGGCGCGCCGTATCCTGGTGGGCATGGCTGGTAAGCAGGACAAGGCGGCTGCCAAGGCGGCCTCCAAGGAAGCGGCGAAGGCTCGGCGCGCGGCATCGAAGGCGAAGCGCAGCCAGATCTTCGAGGCGTTCAAGATGCAGCGCCGCGAGGACAAGGCGCTCGTGCCGTTGATGCTGGCGTGCGTGCTCGGCGCGACGGCCGCGGCGTTCCTGATCGGCCTCATCTGGGACATGCAGTGGGTGCTGCTGCCCATGGGCATCGCGGTGGGCGCGCTGCTCGCGGTCATCGTGTTCGGCCGCCGGGTGCAGAAGTCCGTGTACGCGAAGGCCGACGGCCAGCCGGGTGCCGCGGCGTGGGCGCTGGACAACCTGCGCGGCAAGTGGCGGGTCACCCAGGCCGTCGCGGGCACGACCAGCGGTGACATGGTGCACCGGGTGCTCGGCCGGCCGGGCGTGGTGCTCGTCGCCGAGGGCGCGCCGCACCGGGTCAAGAACCTGCTCGCGCAGGAGAAGAAGCGGGTGGCGCGGGTGATCGGCGAGACGCCGATCTACGACGTCGTCGTGGGCACCGAGGACGGGCAGGTCCCGCTGCGCAGGCTGCAGAGCCACCTGATGAAGTTGCCGCGCAACATCTCGACCGCGCAGGTCGACACGATCGACAACCGACTGGCCGCACTGGCCAGCCGCGGCGCGGCGCTGCCGAAGGGCCCGATGCCCCAGGGCGCCAAGATGCGCAACGTGCAGCGCGCCATGCGTCGCCGCTGAGGTGCCACCGCATCGTCGCTGACGGTCGTTTTCGCAGCTCAGGCCCGTTCCGAAGATCTTCGGAGCGGGCCTGTGGCGTGGACCGGCCTGGTCTAGCGGGCGTTGACGACGATGGTGCCCGCGGCCTTGTCGTGCAGGCCCCTGCCGTCGGCGTCCCACACCAGGGCCGGGATGACGGGGAAGATCAGCACGGTCCGCAGCGCGGCCCGGGGCAGGCCGACGGTCTGCGCGCCGTCCATCCGCACGACCCGCAGCCCGAACAGGGCGTGACCAGGGGTGAAGCCGAAGAAGCCGACCGCGATGACGGTGATGGAGAACCAGGCCAGCAGGCTCCAGTTCCGCGGCAGGTCGGGCATGGTGAACAGGCCCGCCACGCCACCCGAGAGGGCGAAGTCGACCAGGATGGCGATCGCGCGGCGGCCTGTGGACGCGACCGAGCCGACACCGGACTGGGGCAGGCCGAGTCGTTCGCCACGCCACCGCTGCCCGGTACCGTCACCGGAGTCGGCGCCGGGCTCCAGCGCCGAGCGGGGTCCTGACAGCCACGAACCGGTCCACTTGCTCACCCCACCAGAGTAAGGCCGTGCTCAGCGGGTGAGGAGGCGCGGTCGGGTTGCCCGACCCGGGCCGCCCGTTAACACTGGCGAAACACGTGGGTGACGGCTGGGCAACACCACGGTCTTAGTTTCGCCACGATGGCAGGCCGCACCACGCAGCGGCGTACAACCACGCCCCCACCGCAGCAGAGGAGTCGACGAGGGTGTTCAAGAATCCCGACGAGGTCCTGAAGTACATTTCGGACGAGGGCGTGAAGTTCGTCGACGTCCGCTTCAGCGACCTGCCCGGCGTGATGCAGCACTTCACGCTCCCCGCCGCCGCGTTCGACGCCGACGCCATCGCCGAGGGCCTCGCGTTCGACGGTTCGTCGGTCCGCGGCTTCCAGTCGATCCACGAGTCGGACATGCTGCTGCTGCCCGACCTGTACACCGCGCGCCTCGACCCGTTCCGGATCGAGAAGACGCTGATCGTCAACTTCTTCGTGCACGACCCGTTCACGCGTGAGGCCTACAGCCGCGACCCGCGCAACATCGCGCGCAAGGCCGAGCAGTACATCACCGAGTCGGGCATCGCGGACACCGCGTACTTCGGCGCCGAGGCGGAGTTCTACATCTTCGACTCGATCCGCTTCGACACCACCGCGAACGCGTCCTTCCACGAGATCGACTCGATCTCCGGCGCCTGGAACACGGGCCGTGAGGAAGAGGGCGGCAACCGCGGCTACAAGGTCAAGTACAAGGGCGGCTACTTCCCGGTCACGCCCACCGACCACTACGCGGACCTGCGCGACAAGATGGTGCTCAACATGGAGGCCAACGGCTTCTCCGTGGAGCGCGCGCACCACGAGGTCGGCACCGCCGGGCAGTCCGAGATCAACTACAAGTTCAACACGCTGCTGCACGCCGCGGACGACTTGATGCTGTTCAAGTACATCATCAAGAACACCGCCTGGCAGGCCGGCAAGACCGTGACGTTCATGCCGAAGCCGCTGTTCGGCGACAACGGCTCGGGCATGCACACGCACCAGTCGCTGTGGAAGGACGGCCAGCCGCTGTTCCACGACGAGTCCGGCTACGCGGGCCTGTCGGACACGGCGCGCCACTACATCGGCGGCATCCTGCACCACGCGCCGTCGCTGCTGGCGTTCACCAACCCGACGGTGAACTCCTACCACCGCCTGGTGCCGGGCTACGAGGCCCCGGTGTCGCTGGTCTACTCCCAGCGCAACCGATCGGCGTGCGTGCGCATCCCGATCACCGGCAACAACCCGAAGGCCAAGCGCATCGAGTTCCGCTGCCCCGACTCGTCGGGCAACCCGTACCTGGCGTTCTCGGCCATGGTGATGGCCGGCCTGGACGGCGTGAAGAACAAGATCGAGCCGCCGGCCCCGATCGACAAGGACCTCTACGAGCTGCCGCCCGAGGAGGCTCGCGACGTCAAGCAGGTGCCGGCGTCCCTGGACGCGGTGCTGGACAGCCTCGAAGCGGACCACGAGTTCCTGCTGGAGGGCGGCGTCTTCACGCCGGACGTCATCGACACCTGGATCTCGTTCAAGCGGGAGCAGGAGATCGACCCGCTGCGCCTGCGCCCGAACCCCTACGAGTTCGCGCTCTACTACGACGTGTGATCGACGTGGGGCTCTGACCAGCGATTCGATGGTCTGACGTCCCATCCGATGCCTCCACAGGCCGAAGGCCGGGTGACTGCTCCAGTCACCCGGCCTTCGGCTTTGGCACGGCCGTAGGTGGACCTGTCGGGGTTGTCCGAGGGCGAGCTGAGGCAGGGTGCACCAAGCCGGACACCGTCGGAGACTTGCTGTGCGACTACTGGGATCGATCGTGCATGAACACCTCTTCCCTCGTCGTGAACAACGGCGGCAGGGTGGTGCGGTGCTGCTGAGCGCGACGGGAGTCCGGGTCGGCACGCACGGCGGCTTCCACGCGCTCGTAAGCCTCACGGGAGTCGTACTCCCACACGGCCACCACCCGGTCGTCGTCGGTCTCCCAGCGGCCGACGAGGCGGGCACCGTGCCGCAGTTGCACGGGCAGCAGCCAGTCGCGGAAGAACTCGTGGAACGCGGGCAGGTTCTCGCGGACAGCCGTGTAGATCCGCATCCGGTAGATCACCCCACCACTGATACCCGACGCGGCTCGATCACGGTCCGGAGCGGAGTCCTAGGTCCTCGTCAGCCTGCGCAGCACGACCAAGCCCTCCGGGGTCCCCGGCCACAGCTCGGCCACCACCTCGGGACCCGAGGCGCGGATCACCGAACGCAGCACCCAGCCGGCCACGATCGCGTCGTCGGCATACCCCAGCACGGGGATGAAGTCGGGCACCAGGTCGAACGGCAGGGCCAGGTAGGCGAGAAGCAGCCACAGCCGCACCCGTGCCGAACGGGGCACGCGGTCGTCACGGGAGAGGCGGGCGACCAGGCGCAGCACGTCCGGCAGCAGGCGCACGGCCAGGGACAGGGCGGCGCCGCGCGGCCGGATCACGAGCAGCGCGAGGATCAGCAGGAGCCACAGGCCCAGCAGACCGAGCAGCCCCAGGACGACACCCGGGAGGACGTCCACCTACTTGGGGATCGGGATACCGGTCACGGTGACCGCACCGCCGGTCGGCGCGAGCTGGCCGATGATCCCGGCGAACGTCAGCGAGAACGTGCCGCTGTCGGCACCGGCCCTGCGGTCCAGCTCCAGGAACCCGTTGATGCTGGAGTTCTTCGCGATCGACACCGGCCACCTGCTGGTCGACACCGACGCGCCGTAGTCGCGCTTCGTGTCGTCCACCGCCGAGACGGACGCCACCGGCAGGTCCATCTTCGCGGTGCTGGCGTTTATGGCGGTGACGAACACCTTGAGGCGGCCACCCAGGTTCTCCACCTTGGTGACCTCCACCGTGAGCAGCCCGCGCGCCTGCTTCCACGACCCGGTCAGGACCTTGGCGTCCGCACCGGGCGGGGTCTCGGCGGACTCCGGGGACGGCTCCGACGACCCGGGGGAGGGTTCCGTGCCCACCGCGCCGTCCAGGCCGATGGTGTCGTCCGACGTCGTCGTCTGCGAGGTGGGTACCGTCGAAGAGGTTTCGCGCAGGGTGACGCTCAAGGCGCCGACGCCGACAGTGCCGGCGGTGACCGCCTGGATCACCCCGAGCAGCACCAGCACTCCGAGCACGACCAAGCTGATCTTCAGAACCGCGCTGCTCTTCTTGCGGTGGGTCTCGTCGTCCATGACGTCCTTCGTCCGGGCGCACGCGTGCGAACGTGAATCTCCCCCAGGAGTGCGGATAGTCTCGACATAAGGAACACCAATAGTCAATGCGCACGGCCCCCAGTTCGACGGTGCGTAGCCCCCGATCACCACACCGTCGATACAGGTAGGGCTGCCCGTCCCCCTTTCGAGGAGGACGGCTAGGGTCGCGCCGTGTCTGATGACGTCGCAACCCCCGCCCAGGTGCTGTCCACCAACATCTTCGACTCCGCCGCCGAGGCGATCGAGGCGATCGGCGCCGCCGACGTGCTCGGCCTCGGTGTCCGGGTGTCGAACCGCCTCGTCCAGGACGAGGAGTCCGACGACACGCTCGTCGAGGAGTGGATCGTCGAACTGCTCACCACGGTGCCCACCGTCGACGAGGAGTGAGGCAGCGGAGGGCCCTCGCCCACGAGCAAGGGGCGAGGGCCCTCCCACCACCGGGTAACGCAGGTCACACCGTCAGCACGACCTTGCCCCGCACGTGCTTGCCCTCCAGCAGCCGGTGCGCGTCGGCGGCCTGCGCCAGCGGGAACGTCTGCTGCACCTCGACCTTCAGCTCACCGGCACCTGCGTACCGGGCCAGCCACTCCAGGTCGGCCCGCACGGGCTTGGCGTAGGCGTACCGCCCGCCGAGCTCCAGCACGTTGGTATCCACAATGGACACGATCCGGGCCGGGTCGCGCACCAGCGCGGGCGAGTCGTTGAGCGCCGCGCCGCCGACGCAGTCGAACGCCACGTCGACCAGCCCGTCGCCGCCGACCAGCTCGGCCACGTTGTCCACCAGCGCGTCGCCGTAGGCCACCGGCTCCGCGCCGAGCGACCGCAGGAAGTCGTGGTTGCGCGGCGACGCCGTGCCGATGACCCGTGCCGCGCCGAGGATCCGCGCCACCTGGACGGCGAGGTGCCCGACACCGCCGGCGGCGGCGTGCACGAGCACCGTGTCACCCTCGGACACCTCGACCTTGCGCAGCGCCTGCAACGCCGTCAGCCCGGTCAACGCGAGCCCGCCCGCCTCCTCGAACGACAACGACGCGGGTTTGTGCGCCAACCCGCGCTCGGTGGCCGCGATCAGCTCCGCGTACGTCCCGTGCTGCACGTGGTCCTTGCGCTGGTAGCCGAACACCTCGTCGCCGACGGCGAACCCGTCCACCGCGGGCCCCACGGCCCGCACCACCCCGGCCACGTCCCAGCCGGGGACCAGCGGGAAGTGGTGCGGCATCGTCCCCGCCACGTACCCCATGCGCACCAGCCGGTCGACCGGGTTCACCCCGGCGGCACGCACCTCGACCAGCACCTGGTCCAGGGCGATCGGCGGGTCCGGCAGCTCCCGCACCACGAGGACTTCGGCATCTCCGAATTCGTTCTGCGCGATCGCTTTCACGAACCCCAGTGTTCAGGAACCGTAGAAGATGCGCTCGATCACGGCCCGCGCGCGACGCGTCGTGCGCCGGTAGGAGTCCAGGAACCCGCCGGGGTCGCCCGCGTGCCCCATCGCCGACGCCACCGCGGCCAGGTCGCGCCCGGCCGTGGGCAGCTGGTCACCGGCCTTGCCCTTCACCAGCACGACGGCGTTGCGCGCCTTGGTCGCCATCACCCACGAGTCCATCAGCGCCGACGAGTCGTCCGACGACACCAGCCCGGCCTCGGTGGCGGCACGCAGCCCGCGCACGGTCGAGGGCGTGCGCAGGCCCGGCACCTCGAACGCGTGCTGCAACTGCAGCAGCTGCACGGTCCACTCCACGTCGGCGAGCCCACCGCGACCGAGCTTGGTGTGGGTGGACGGGTCGGCGCCGCGCGGCAGCCGTTCGGCTTCGACGCGGGCCTTGATGCGCCGGATCTCCCGCACCGCGCCGGCGTCCAACCCGCGCGCCGGGTACCGGACCGGGTCGGTCATCTCGATGAACCGCCTGCCCAGCTCCGCGTCACCCGCGATGACCCGGGCCCGCAGCAGCGCCTGCGCCTCCCAGAGCTCGGCCCACTGCGCGTAGTACGCCCGGTAGGAGTCGAGCGTGCGCACCAGCGGCCCCTGCCTGCCCTCCGGCCGCAGGTCGGTGTCCACCTGCAACGGCGGGTCCTGGCTGGGCGCGCTGAGCAGCCGCCGCACCTGCTCCACCACCGACGACGCGTACCGGGCCGCGTCCGGGTCGCTCACGCCCTCGGCGGGCTCGCACACGAACATCACGTCGGCGTCCGAGCCGTACCCCAGCTCACGCCCGCCGAGCCGACCCATGCCGATGACCGCGATCGACGCCTGCCGCTCACCGGCCGACCGCACCACCGCGTCCAACGCAGCCTGCAACACCGCCACCCACACCTCGGACAGCGACACGCACACCGTGCGCAGCGGCACCAGCCCCAGCAGGTCCGCCGACGCCACCCGCAGCAGCTCCTGGCGGCGCAGCGACCGGGCGGCGGTGACCGCGCGGTCCAGGTCGCTGTACCGGGACACGGCGCTGCGCAGCGGGTTGCCGATGGCCATCGGGTCGCGGCCGACCAGCGCCTCGGTGTCGGCCAGCAGCGGCAGCACCTCCGGCGCGCGCACCAGCAGGTCGGGCACGAGCTTCGACGTGCCCAGCAACGCGGCCAACCGGTCGACGACCGTGCCCTCGTCCCGCAGCAGCCGCAGGTACCAGGGCGTCTCGGCCAACGCCTCGGACACCTTCCGGTACGCCAGGAGCCCGCGATCCGGGTCCGGGGTGGTGGCGAACAGGTCCAGCAGCACCGGCAGCAACGCGGTCTGTATCCGCGCCCGCCGCGACACCCCCCTGGTCAGCGCCTCGATGTGCTTCAACGCGCCGTCCGGTGCGGCGTACCCCAACGCCGCCAACCGCGCCGCCGCCTGCGACGTGGTCAACCGCAGCGCCTCGGTGGGCACGTTCGCGACGGCCTGGAGCAGCGGCCGGTAGAACAGCTTCTCGTGCAGCCTGCGCACCTGGTTCGCGCGCTTGCGGAACTCGGCGAGCAGCACCTGGCTCTCCGACAGCCCGCCCTCGCCCTGCAACCCCGACGCGCGCGCCAGCCACCGCAGCGCCGCCACGTCGTCGTCGGCCGGGAACAGGTGGGTGCGCAACATCCGCTGCAACTGCAACCGGTGCTCCAGCGTGCGCAGGAACCGGTAGGCGCGGCCGAAGTCGGCGGCGTCCGTGCGGCCCACGTACCCGCCGCGCCCCAACGCGGCCAACGCCTGGGTCGTCGTGGAGTTGCGCAGCTCCTCGTCACCGCGCCCGTGCAAGAGTTGCAGCAGCTGCACGGCGAACTCGACGTCCCGCAGCCCACCACGGCCCAGCTTGAGCTCCCGGTCGGTCAGCCCCGCGGGCACGTGGTCCTCGACGCGGCGGCGCATGGCCTGCACGTCGGGCACGAAGTTCTCCCGTTCCGCGGCCGTCCACACCAGGGGGCGCACCACGTCCATGTACCGCTGCCCCAGCTCCTCGTCACCGGCGACCGGCCGGGCCTTGAGCAGCGCCTGGAACTCCCACGTCCGCGCCCACCGCTGGTAGTAGGTGGCGTGGCCGTCCAGCGTGCGCACCAGCGCGCCCGCCTTCCCCTCCGGCCGCAGCGCCGCGTCCACCTCGAAGCACGCCTGGCCCGCGACCTGCATCACCGCGCTCGCCAACCGGGTCGCCACCGCCAGGTCGCCCTCGCCGACGAACACCACGTCCACGTCGCTGACGTAGTTGAGCTCCCGCGCGCCGCACTTGCCCATCGCGATCACCGCGAGCCTGCACTCGTCCGACCGGGGCACCTGCCGCGCGGCGACGTCCAGCGCGGCCCGCAACGCGGCCACCGCCAGGTCCGACAGCAGGCTGGCCACGTCGTCGTAGTTCACGTACCGCTGCTCGGGCTCGACCACGTGCGCCAGGTCCGCGGCGGCGACCCGGCACAGCAGCGCCCGGTACTCCAGCCGCAACGCCCGCACCGCGTCCGGGCCGGTCAGCCCGTCGACCGCGGCGACCAGCGCCGGCGCGAACGACCCGGCGTCCACCGGCTCGGCGTCGACCAGGCCGTGCCAGCGGTCCGGGTTGGCGATCAGGAAGTCCGACAGCGCGGTGGACGAGCCGAGCACCGCCAGCAGCCGCCCGCGCAACGCCTCGCCGTCCCGCAACGCCTGGTCCAGCTCGGGCCACCGGTCGCCGAGCGCGACGCGCAGCCGGTCGATCCCGCGCAGCGCCAGGTCCGGGTCCGGGCTGCGGGACAACGCCACCAGCACCGGCTCGTTGCCCTCGCTCGGCCGGCGTCCCTCCCACCAGCCGGCGGCACGCAGGTGCTCACCGCTGTGCGACTCGGTGAGGCCGAACCGCGCGGGGGACGTGGGGAGGCGAGCTGGATCGGTCATCGTCGAACACCGTAGTCGGCCCGTGGGGCGGGAGCGGGGTTCAGCCCGCCACGATCAAGTAGATGCCGAACAACACTACGGTCACGCACGCCAGCAGGCAGGCCACGGCCGCGACCGTCGGCAACGCCGCCGACGCCTGCCGCTCCTGCGCCGCCTCGCGCGCCGACCACGCGCGCAGCCCGCCGGAGAACAGCAGCACCAGCCCCAGGACCACCGCGAGGCTCACCCCGAACACGGCGCCCAACGCCGCCCAGTCGATCTTCACACCGCCACCTTGTGCGTCTCGGCCTGCGCCGCGATCTCGTCCACCACGTGCTCGGGCCGCACCGGCTCACGGCGCGACAGCAGCCAGATCACCAGCGACACCCCGATGCCGACCACCGCCACGGCCACCACGCCGGCCGTGCCCAGCGACGCGATCTTGCCCGCGAGGGCGCCGACCAGCCCCGCCGCCGGCAGCGTGAGCCCCCACGCCGCCGCCATCCGACCCGCCACGCCCCACCGCACGCCGTCGAGCTGGCGCCCCAGGCCCGAGCCCATGATGCCGCCGGACGCGACGTGCGTGGTGGACAGCGCGAACCCCAGGTGCGACGACGCCATGATCACGGTCGCCGCGCTGGTCTGAGCGGCGAAGCCCTGCGGCGCCTCGATCGTGGTCAGGCCCGAGCCCAGGGTCTTGGTGATCCGCCAACCGCCCAGGTAGGTGCCCAGCGCGATCGCGATCGCCGCGCTCAGGATCACCCACAGCGGTGGTTCCGCGCCGGGCGCGAGCGTCCCGGCGGTGATGAGGGTGAGGGTGATGATGCCCATCGTCTTCTGCGCGTCGTTCGTGCCGTGCGCCAACGACATCAGCGCGGCCGACGCGATCTGGCCCGCCTTGAAACCCCGGTCCGTCACGGACTTGCGCGCGCGTTTCGTCAGCCGGTAGGTCAGGTAGGTGGCCAGCATCGCCACGATGCCCGCCACCAGCGGCGCGGCGATCGCGGGCGCCACGACCTTGTCCACGACCTTCGCGAAGTGCACCGCGTCCGCGCCCGCCGCGATCCAGGTCGCGCCGATGAGACCGCCGAACAGGGCGTGCGACGAGCTCGACGGCAGGCCGACGTACCAGGTCACGAGGTTCCACATGATCGCGCCGATCAACCCGCCGAAGACGATCGCGGGCGTGATCCGGGCGTCGTCCACGATGCCGCCGGAGATGGTCTTGGCGACCTCGACCGACAGCAACGCCCCCACGAGGTTCAACACCGCGGAGAACGCGACGGCCGTGCGCGGCCGCAGCGCGCCGGTGGCGATGGAGGTCGCCATCGAGTTCGCGGTGTCGTGGAAGCCGTTGGTGAAGTCGAAGACCAACGCCGTGATGACCACGATGATGACGAGGAGCGAGGCATCCACGCTGATTCCTCCGGCTGAACCGACACAGTCGTAGGTGAACGCTACCGGTCCGCTCGATGAACACTCGCATCAGCGGAGGTTCGTCACACCAACGGCAGGCTCCGGTGGATCGTCAGCTCACCCGACGCGAGGCGCACGAATCGTTCGGCGAACGGCTGCCACACCTCCCGGATGTCCTCGTGCCCCCGGGCGAGCCGATCCGGGTCGAGCACACCGGCCACACCGTCGGGGTACCCGGCGGCCCACTGGAGAACCACCTCCGGGGTGGTCTCGATGTGGAACTGCACGCCGTAGGCGCGGTCACCGACGCGGAACGCCTGGTTGGCGCACTTCGGGGAGGACGCGAGCAGCAACGCGGTCGGCGGCAGCAGCGCCACCTCGTCGTGGTGGAACTGGAGCACGTCCGGCGTCCACGGCAGCTCGCCGAACAGCGGGTCACCGCTCGCCGCGTCCCGCTTGGCCACCAGGCCCATCCCGATCTCGGGGCCCTTCGGGTTGCGCCGCACCTGCCCGCCGGTCGCCGCGGCCAGCAGCTGGGCGCCGAGGCAGATCGCCAGCAGGGGCACCCTCTTGGCCACCGCGTGCGACAGCAGCTTGCGCACGTCGGCCAGCCACGGGTGCTCCGCGTCGTCCAGCGGGCCCATCGCGCCGCCCAGGCACACCACGCCCTGGTAGCCGTCGAGCGAGTCCGGCACCGGCTGCTCGTAGGGCTTGACCAGGTCCAGCACCGCCCCGGCGGCGGTCATCCACTCGCCGAGGCGGCCGGGCGGGTCGTCGTGGCCGGGTTGCAGCACGAGAATGCGCGTCACCCGGCCGAGGGTAGTTCAGCAGTCACACGAGATGCGGTGCAGGCCGGCGCCGCCACCCGCGACCGCACCACCCCCGACCGCGTCGCCCTCCACCGCGTCGCCCTCCACCGCGTCGCCCTCCACCGCGTCGCCCTCCACCGCGTCGCCCTCCACCGGGTAGCCCGACGCGTGCCAGGTCGTGATGCCGCCGGCGAGCCGCTTCACCTTGAACCCGAGCCGCGACAGCTTGAGCGCGCCCTTGGTGGCGGCGTTGCACTCGAAGCTCTCGCAGTAGCAGACGTAGACGAGGTCGCGGTCCCAGCCGGCGGTCGTCGTCTCGTCCACGTCCCAGTGCGGGAGGTTGACCGCGCCCGGGATGCGCAGACGGGCGAACGCCTCGGGGCTGCGCGTCTCGACCAACCGGAAGCCCTCGGTCGTGCCTGCCTCCAGGTCGCGGACCACGTCGTCCGGGTCGGCTTCGAAGGCCAGCTCCGCGGCGAAGAACGCGGCGGCAGCAGCAGGCTCGGCGGCGGGGAAGCGGAGCGTGTTGGTCATGGGTAGATCGTTGCTGACCAGCGTGTTCTTCCCCCATGGAGAACTCCAGGCGTTGCCGGGGTCCGGCTTACGATTCCACGGTGGAACTGGACGATCTGGATTGGAAGTTGTTGGACCTGCTCCAGCGCGACGGTCGGATGACGTTCACCGAGCTGGCCAAGCGCGTCTCCCTGTCCGCACCCGCCACCACCGAGCGCGTGCGACGGCTGGAGCAGGCCGGGATCGTCACCGGGTACGTCGCGGTGGTCGACCCGCAGCGGCTCGGGTTGCCGATCGAGGCGATCGTGCGGGTCCGGGTGCGCAGCCTGGACACGCCCCGGTTCCGGGAACGGGTGGTGACCATGGCGCAGGTGCGCGACGCCGACCACGTGACCGGCGACGACTGCTGGTTGCTGCGCGTGGTGTGCCGGTCGATGGTCGAGCTGGAGGAGTTCGTGGAGCAGGCCCAGCGGTACGGCGACACCACCACCTCGCTGGTGTTCTCCTCCCACGCGCGCAACCGGCCCGTGACACGGGAAGTCCTCGGCGGTATCGTTTCTCGATAACATCGATAAACGATATGCGGGGGCCATGTCATGTCGAGGGGGAATCCGTTAGAGCCGTTGACCGGCGTGGTCGGCGCGGCGTTGGCGGTGGGTCTGGGCGCGTTCGGGCTCGCCACCGCGGTGCGACTGACCGTCGGGCTGTTCGACCCGGTCTGCTTCACCGCGAAGTACTGGCCGCACGACACCGAGGGCGTCGACCTGGCCGCCGGCGTGCGGGTCGACCAGGTCGACCGGGTCACGTTGTGCGTCGACGACCCGGCACCGTGGCAGCACGCGCTGAGCTTCCTGGCCGAAGGCACCACACCGCTCGCCCAGATCGCGGCGTTGCTTCTGTTGTTGAAGCTGCTGCGTGACGCCGCGCGCCACGGCATCCACACGGTCGGCACGGCGACCGGCGTGCACCGGCTCGGGCACTACCTGCTGTGGGTGCTGCCCGCGGCGGCGATGGTCGAGTCGGTCGCACGGACGACGCTCGTGCACGCCGCCGTCACCTTCGACGCGGGCTTCCTGTCCTTCATAGGTGACTGGGAAGCACCCTGGTGGGCGGTCATCACCGGCCTCGCGCTGCTGTCGCTGGCGAAGATCATGTGGACGAGTGCGGAGATGCGCGCCGACCTCGAAGGAACCGTGTGAGCGCGCTCCGCAACCCGTTGCAGCCGTTCACCGGGTTCATCCGACTCATGTGGTCGGCGACGACCGTCGTGTCGGCGGTCGCGGTGCTGCTGGTCGCGTTCGCCTCCTACGGGACGTCCCTGTGCTTCACCTCGGAGCTGGGCACCGAGCTGATGGGCACGAAGCTGCGCGGCGACGTCGCCCACTTCAGTGCGGAGTCGTTGCGGGTCTGCGTCAACCGGCCCGGCGGCTGGGACCGGGTGCTCGGCCTGGCCGACCTGGTGCTGCCGATGATCAGCTACGCCTCCCTGCTCTTCCTGCTCATGCGCCTGCTCGAACGCGGCGCCGTCGAGGGCGTCCACACGGTCGTGACCGCGGACCGGTTGCGCCGCCTCGGGTGGTTCACGCTCGTCGCCGTGCCTGTCGCGACCCTCGGCGAAGCCGCCGCCCAGGTCCGGCTGCTGTCGCACGTCCTGCCGGACGCCGACCTCTCGTTACTGACGAGCGAGTGGGACGTCCCGTGGTGGGCGGTGGCCACCGGGCTGGGCATGCTGTCCCTTGCGAAGATCATGCGGACGAGTGCGGCGATGCGTGAGGACCTCGAAGGAACCGTGTGACCATCCAGGTGCACCTCGATCGGCTGCTGGCCGAGCGCGGGATGACGTTGACCGAGCTGGCGGACCGCGTGGGCGTGACCGTGGTCAACCTGTCGGTTCTCAAGAACGGGCGGGCCAGGGCCATCCGGTTCAGCACGCTCACCGCCCTGTGCGACGCGTTGGACTGCCAGCCGGGTGACCTGCTCAGCCACCGGCCGGGGTGAACACGAACTCCGCCGAGTCGACCACCGGCCGGAACCCGATCCGCTGGTAGATCGAGTTCGACGTCGGGTTGGCGAGGTCGGTGTAGAGCACGACGTGCTCGGCGCCGTTCTGCTGCGCCCACGAGGCGCAGGCCGCGGTGACCGCCGCGCCGTAACCGTGCCTGCGGTGCTCCGGCGGGGTGTAGACCGGGCCGATGCGCGACATGCCGGACGCCGGGGCGTTCGCCGCCGCCCATGCCACCGGCATGTCACCGTGGTGCCAGACCAGGTGGCCGTTCCCGGCGGCCAGGCTGACGCGCGTCATCCGCTCCGCGCGTTCGGCGCTGCCCTCGTCGTGGACCTGCGAGGTCGCTTCGACGCTGAAGTCCAAGCGCCAGCGGCTCAGCAACGGGATGTCGTCCTCCGTCGCCAGTCGCGCGGCGCCGGGGACGTCGGGTGGGATCAGGTCACCGAGCTGGTACAGGCGCAGCGCCATGTGCTCCCGGGCGTTGCACCCCGTGCGGGCGGCCCACGCGATGACGAACGGCTCGACCGACTCGCGAGGACCGTTGACGCCGGGGAGTTCCACCTCACCCGCCAACGCGTCCGCGACGGCCTCCACCCACCGCGGTCCGACACCGCTGAGCGTCAAGGGCCACGGCGGGGTGCGCAGGGCCGCGGCGACCAGGACACCGTCCTCGGAAACAGTGACCAGCAACGGCGGCTCGTCGTCCGGGTCGGGGTGGTGCAGCCAACGGTCGACCGCCGCGATCGGGATGGTGTGGAAGACGGGGTCGGCGTTGTAGAAGTCGCCCGTCAGCGCCCAGAACTCGGCTAAGTCGTCATGTCTCGTCACCTCGACCACGAAACGACCGTAACGCAAAAAGCCTTCAGGGGCACCCGTATCCACGGATGCCCCTGAAGGCTGAAGAATTGTTCGGCGGCGTCCTACTCTCCCACACCCTCACGAG
>NZ_JBFAQZ010000038.1:0-15727 GCF_040673975.1 Actinosynnema sp. NPDC050801
AAGATCGCGGTCATCGACCACGGCAAGGTCATCGCCCTGGGCACCGCGAACGAGTTGAAGGACCAGGTCGGCGGCGAACGACTGGAGCTCACCGTGAGCTCCGCGCAGGACGCCGAGACGGCGAAGGCCGCGCTGGCCCCGTTGGCGATCGGCGAGATCTCGGTGGACGACCGCGGGCACCGGCTGACCGTGCCGGTGTCGGGTGGCGCCGACGTGCTGGTGGACGGCATCCGGAGGTTGGACGCCGAGTCGGTCAAGGTGCTCGACGTCGGCCTGCGCAGGCCGACGCTGGACGACGTGTTCCTGACGCTGACCGGGCACGCGGCCGGGACCGGCACCGAGGAGAAGCAGGGGGAGCAGGGAGCATGAGCGCGTTCACGGAGGCCTTGGGCGACGGAGTGGTCGTCGCCAAGCGCAACCTCATCAAGATCAAGCGGGTCCCGGACCTGCTCGTGTTCTCGACGTTGTCGCCGATCATGTTCGTGCTGCTGTTCGCGTACGTGTTCGGCGGTTCCATCGCCATCCCCGGCATGGACTACCGCGAGTTCCTGATGGCGGGCATCTTCGCGCAGACCGTGGTGTTCGGTGCGACCATCACCGGCGCCGGGCTGGCCGAGGACATCCAGAAGGGCGTGATCGACCGGTTCCGGTCGCTGCCGATGGCGCGGTCGGCGGTGCTGATCGGGCGGACCACCAGCGACCTGGCGAACAACGTCATCGTCATCGTGGTGATGTCGGTGACCGGTCTGATCGTCGGCTGGCGGATCCACTCGTCGCCGTTGGAGGCGCTGGCCGGGTTCGCCCTGCTGCTGCTGTTCGCCTACGCGGTGTCGTGGGGCATGGCGATCGTCGGGTTGATGGTGCGCAGCCCCGAGGTGTTCAACAACGCCTCGTTCATCGCGATCTTCCCGCTGACGTTCATCGCGAACACATTCGTGCAGGAGAGCAGGCTGCCCGGGCCGTTGAAGACGTTCGCCGAGTGGAACCCGGTGTCGGCGGTGACGGCCGCGGCCCGCGAGCTGTTCGGCAACACCAACGAGATGGCACCCCCGGCGGACGTGTGGCCGTTGCAGCACCCGGTGCTGATGACCTTGATCTGGGTGGCCGTCTTCCTGCTGATCTTCGTGCCGCTGGCGATCCGGCAGTACCGCAAGGCGGTGGCCCGCTAGAGCAGGAAACCGAGGCCGACCACGTTGTCAAGAGGTGAGCAGGTTTCAAATCGGCCTCGGGAGGGGTAGCCGGTGGGCATCAGAGCCCAAGGAGGCGCAGATGTCCACCGGTACCACCATCGGCGTGATCGTCGTCGTGCTGGTCGTACTGGCCGCGATCGCGGTGCTGCTGAAGTTCTTGTTGCAGCGCAAGCGGTTGCGCTCGAAGTTCGGCCCCGAGTACGAGCGCGCCCTCGAACGCAACGGCAGCCGCATGGCGGCGGAACGGGAACTCGCGGAGCGGGAGCGGGAGCACTCGAAGCTGGAACTGCGTGCGCTCAACCCCGTGACGCGTGAGAGCTACACCCGCAACTGGACCAAGGTGCAGGAGCGGTTCGTCGACGAGCCGACCGAGGCCGTGGGCCAGGCGGACCACTTGGTCACCGACCTCATGGCCGAACGCGGTTACCCCACCGAGGGGTACGAGCGCCAGGCGACGTTGCTGTCGGTCGAGCACGCCCGCACGCTCGACCACTACCGCGAGGCGCACTCGATCATCGAGCGCCAGGAGCGCGGCGAGGCGTCGACCGAAGACCTGCGCACCGCGATGGTGCACTACCGCACCGTGTTCGAAGACTTGCTCGGCGACCACCGGGAAGGGGCGCGGTGATGACGGACCAACGCCAACACTTGACCACCGAGGACTTCGCTCAGCGCGAGCCGGTCTCACAGGACCCGGCTGTGCACGAGCAGACCGTGCACGAGCACGCCGACCACGAGCCGGCCGTTCGCGAGCCGGTCGACCACGACCCGGCCGACCACGACCCCACCGCGCACGAGCAGGCCGCGCACGAGCAGGCCGGGTCCGAGTACGAACCGGTCGAGCGCGAGCCGGTGGACCGGGACCAGGTCGACCCGACCCGGACCGACGACGAGCAGGTCGGCCACGGCCCGGTCGGCAACGACCCGGTCGGCCACGAGCAGCCGGACCACGAGCGGACCGGCCAGGAGCAGCACACCTCGGAGCCGACGGAGCTGTACGGGACTTCCACGACCGCTGGTGACGCGCCGTTGTTCACCACGGACGACGCGGCCGACTACCAGGCCGAGTGGCGCGCCCTGCAGGCCGACTTCGTCGACGACCCGCGCGAGGCGGTGCAGCGGGCCGACGAACTGGTCGCCCAGGTGATGCAGACCCTCGCGACCACGTTCACCGACCACAAGCACGCCCTCGAAGAGCAGTGGCAGCGGGGCGACGAAGTGCAGACCGAAGAACTGCGGCAGGCCCTGAAGCGCTACCGCTCGTTCTTCGACCGCCTGCTCTCCGTGTGATCCCCACCAGGTGAAGCTCCCCGTTGTGCGTCTGGCGACCCAGGTGCACAACGGGTGTTTCACGTCCTCACCCAGGTAGTTCCCGGATCTCCATCTCCAGCACGTCGATCTCGTCGCTGATCGCCTCGTCCAGCATCCGGTCGAGCAGGTCCGAGCAGTCCGATGATCCGACGCCGAACCGGGGCACCTGCTCCCACCACACCGCCGGGTTGTTCCAGAACGACCCGGAACCCTGGTCGACGCCTTCGAGGCAACGCAGCCGCGAGTCGTCGTCCGGCAGTCGGCGCACGTAGTCGATGAACCGGGCCAGCGCCTCCGGGTTGATCACCGGCACCGCGCCGTACCCGCGCAAGCAGTCTTCGAGTTCCGTCAGGAACTCCTCTTTGAACGCCACCGCGCCACCCCCGCTTCCCCCGCGACGATGCGGGTGAGGAGGACTCACGTCCCAGGGCACCAACGGTACATCCGCCAGGGCACGCCCAAATTACTGCCAATGGGCGGTTCCAGGGCAAGATTCGCTAACGTTCGGCGGCCCGCGACCCACCGCGGCGGCCGACCGGGGCTGAAATGTCCTTTGTGGACTGTTCGGTCACGGCCGCGGGACCACGCGGGTTACACCGTTATGCGACCTTCACTCCGCCCGCAGCCGGGCGACGAAGCTGAACCGGTCGCCCCGGTAGAGCGAACGGACCCGCTCGATCGGCTCGCCGGCGTCGTCGTGGGACACGCGGTGCAGCAGCAACATCGGCAGCGCCGGGTTGGTGCCGATCAGCAACGCCTCGCGCGGCGTCGCGAGGACCGTCTCCACCCGCTCCTCGGCCTCGGCGAACACCACCCCGAGCCGCCCGGTCAGGCACTCGTACAGCGACGTGGTCGGGTCGAAGGCCTCCAGCAGGGTGGGGAACCGCGCCTGCGACAGGTAGGTCGACTCCAGCCCGATCCGCTCGCCGTCGGCCAGCAGCACCCGTTCGAGGTGGACCACCGGTTCGCCCCGCCCGATCCGCAGGTCGGCCGCCAGCACGTCGTCCGCGGGCAGGTGCTCGACAGTGATCACGCTGCGCGCCGGGTCGACGCCCTGGCGGCGCATCCCCTCGGTGTAGCTGAGCAGCGACAGCGGCTGCACCAGCTTGGGCGGCGCGACGTAGGTGCCACTGCCCTGCCTGCGCTGCAGCTTGCCTTCGAGCACCAGCTCCCCGACGGCCTGCCGCAGCGTCACCCTCGACACCGAGTACCGCTCGGCCAGGTCCCGCTCCGACGGCAGCGCCGTGCCCTCCCCCAGCGCGTCGACGAGCCGCTGCAGCTCGGTCTTCACCGCGTAGTAGCGGGGGATGCGGCCGTGTTCGGGGATGCCGGCGCAGACCGGCCCGTCCGCGCGGTACTGGGGCACGTAATGCGAGGCATGCACGATTCGAGCCTACGGGGCGATCCGCGCCGGTCAGACCGCTAACGGGGTGGGTCCCAGATCACGGGAGCACCGCAGGCGGCTCGGGAATGGCGTAACCGGAGGCCCCCACGTTGGCCTCCAACGACCTGCGCCACTCGCCGGAGTCGATCATCTTCCGAACGGCCGCGATCACCTTGGACCTGCTGGTCGGATCGCCCTTGCGCATGCCGATGCCGTACTCCTCCTTGCTGAACGGTCTGTTGACGACGCGGAGCAGCTCGGGGTTCTGCGCGGCGTAGCCGGCGAGGATCACGTCGTCGGTCGTCATCGCGTCCACCTGCTCGGCCAGCAGCGCGGTGACGCAGTCGCTGAAGTTCGGGTACTCCACGAGCTGCACGGACTGCGCGAACTGGTCCTTCACGTACTGCGCGGAGGTCGTGTTGGCCACCGAGCACAGCTTCAGCCCGCCCGAGTTGAGCGATTCCGGGCCGGTGATCCGGTCGTCGGTCAACCGGACGAGCAGGTCCTGCCCGGCCACGAAGTACGGTCCGACGAAGTCGATGACCTCCTTGCGCTTGTCGGTGATCGAATAACTGGACACGACGAGGTCCGCGGCGCCGGTGGTGAGCAACTTCTCCCGTTCCGACGGCGTCGCCTCGGTGAACTTGATGCCGGAATCCTCCACACCCAGTTCTTTTGCAACATAACGGGCCACGTCGACGTCGAAGCCGCGGTAGGTGCCGTCCATGCGGCGCACACCGAGCCCCGGTTGGTCGTACGCCACGGCGATGGTCAGCTCGTTGGAGCCGTCCGCCTTACCGGCGACGGTCGTGTCGTCACCGGTGGAGCACGACGTGAGGACAAGCGCGGCGGAACACGCCACAACGAGGGCGCGCAGCGGTGCCAGAGCCATTCTTCCCCTTTTCGGGAGTTCCTCGCAGACGCGGGAAACCTAAGCGGCTCAAAGCGGTTAATCCATAGCCGCGGGGAAGATAGGGGACACCGGATCGGTCAAGGATGACGGTTGCGCATCGGGACCACGACCGCGCTAACGGGACCCGCCGGGTGAGCGGAGCCGTCTGGGACCGGTGTCATGCCGGGACGGGGGCGGGCCGAGCGTGACGCGCGCGCTGCTGACGTACGCCCCGGCGGCGCTGGCCAACACCGGTTCCAACGACAGCTCCCGCACCTCGGGCAGGTCTTCGGCCAGCGCGGCGAGCCGCAGCACCAGTTGCTGCAACGCAGGCAGGTCCGCGGGCTCGTCGCCCCGGTAACCCGCCAGCAGCGGCGCGGCCTTGGGCGCGCGCACCAGGGCCGCCGCGTCCGCGTCGGTGAGCGGGACCGCGCGGTAGGCCCGGTCCCCCAGCAGGTCGCTGACCAGGCCCGACAGCCCGAACGACACCAGCGTGCCGAACGACGGGTCGTCCTGGAGCCCGAGCACGCACGAGATCCCCTTGGGCGCCATGCGCTGCACGTACACGTCCGGCCGGTCGGACATCCCGGCCAGCATCGCGTACGCCGTGCGCACGGCCTCCTCACCGGACAGGTCGAGCCGCACGCCGACCAGGTCGGTGCGGTGCCGCAACCGGTCGTCGGTCGCCTTCATCGCCACCGGGTAGCCCAGCTCCCCCGCCGCGCGCACCGCCTCGTCCGCCGACGTCACCACGCGGAACGGCACGACCTCCACGCCGTAGCACGCGAGCAGCCGCACGGTCGTCTCGTCGTCCAGCAGCCGTTCACCGTCCAGCACCTCCGACGCCACGATGGCGTGCGCGGCGTCGGAGTCGATGCCGTCGGGCCGCACGAACGTCCCCTGCGGCGCGGACCGCCAACGCGCGTAACGCGTCACCCTCGCCAACGCGAGCACGGCGCGCTCCGGGCTCGGGTACGACGGCACGGAACCCCGACCGGGAGCACCGCCGGGACCGGGCACCGCCAGCTCCGCCGGCACGCCCTCCACCGCGAGGAACGTCGACGCGATCGGCTTGGTCCGCCCGCCCTGTTCCACGACCTCGCGCAACGCCCGGGCGAACGCCGTCCCCGGCACCGCCAGCGGCGGCACGAACACGACCACCAGCGCGTCCGCGTCCGGGTTGTCCAACGCCTCCTTCACCGCCGCCGCGAACGCCTCGGGCCCGGCCTGCGCGCCCACGTCCACCGGCTCACCGGCCAGCTCCAGGCCCTGGGCCAGCGCCGTGTCCGCGGCCAGCAGCCCGATCGCGGTCGAGTTGCCCACCACGGCCACCCGCGGCCCGGCGGGCAGGGGCTGGTGCGCCAGCAGCAGGGCGGTGTCGAACAGCTGCGCCAGCGACTCCACCCGGATCACGCCCGCCTGCTCGAACAGCGCCTGCACGCTCGACTCGTCCACCGGCACCGACGTCGCCGCCAACGCGGGCGTCACCGCGTGCCGACCGGACTTCACCGCCACGATCGGCTTGGTGCGGCCGAGCCTGCGGGCCAGCCGGGCGAACTTGCGCGGGTTGCCGAACGACTCCAGGTACAGCAGCACCACGTCCGTGGCCGGGTCGGTCTCCCAGTACTGGAGCAGGTCGTTGCCGGAGACGTCCGAGCGGTTGCCCGCCGACACGAACGTGGACAGGCCGAGGCCCCGTTCGGCGGCGGTGGACAGGATCGCGGTGCCCAGGGCGCCGGACTGGCAGAAGAAGCCCGTGCGGCCGCGGGCGGGCAGCCGCGGCGCGAGGGTCGCGTTGAGGCGCACGCCCGCGTCGGTGTTCAGCACGCCCAGCGCGTTCGGGCCGACCACCCGCATGCCGTGCGCGCGTGCCTCGGCGGCGAGCCTGCGTTCCGCGCTCAACCCGCCCGGACCGGTCTCGCCGAACCCGGACGTGACCACGACCAGCGCTTTCACGCCCTTGGCCAGGCAGGCGTCCATCACCTCGTCCACGCCCGCGGCGGGCACCGCGACCACGGCCAGGTCCACGTCGTCCGGGATCTCCAGCACCGACGGGTACGCCCGCACGCCGCGCACGGACCGGTGCTCGGCGTTCACCGGGTACACCGGACCGGCGAAGTCGGCCGCGAGCAGGTTGGTCAGCACCGCGTGGCCGATCTTGGTCTGGTCGGTGGACGCGCCGATGACCGCGATCGACTTCGGGTGCAGCAGGTTGTGCACGCTGCGCGCCTCGGCGGCCTGCTCGCGGGCGCGCGCCACCTCCACCGACTCCTCGGTGGGGTCGATGTCGAACTCCAGGTGCACCACGCCCTCCTCGAACGCGCGGCTCACGCCGTAGCCCGCGTCCCGGAAGATCCGCACCATCTGGCCGTTCTCGGCGAGCACCTCGGCGGTGAACCGGCTCAGCCCGCGTTCCCGCGCGGCGGCGGCGAGGTGTTCCAGCAGGATCGAGCCGAGGCCGCGGCCCTGGTGGGCGTCCTCGACCACGAACGCGACCTCGGCCGAGCTGCCCCCGGCCGAGCCGGCAGGTCCACCGCTGTCGCCGAGCCGGTCGTAGCGGCCGACGGCCACGATGTCGTCGCCGAGCAGCGCGGTGAAGGCGACCCGGTCGACGTGGTCGACCGTGCTGAAGCGGTCGAGGTCGCGCTTGGGCATCCGCGGGTAGGGGCCGAAGTAGCGGAAGTAGCGCGTGCGCTCGGACAACCTGCCGTGGAACGCGAGGAGCTTCTCGGCGTCGTCGGGCGTGATCGGGCGCAGGTGGACCGTGCCGCCGTCGCTGAGCACGACGTCGGCCTCCCAGTGCCTCGGGTAGTCGAACGGGTCCACGTTCAGTCCCTCGGGTCGTCGGGATCCAGGCCGTGCAGCGGGAACACCGCCCGCCGGGTCTCCATGACCGCCAGGTCGACCGGGGTGTCCAGCTGGCCGCCCCACGGCTCGAACGCGGTGTCGGAGTCGTCGGTCATGGAGGAGGGCAGCGGCCAGTTCGGCGCCACGGTCGAGGCGTGGGCGACCCAGTCCGCGGGCAGCGGCGCGTTCGGGTCGACGTCCCGGTCCAGCACGGTGGCCAGCAGGTGCGTCCAGCTGCGCGGCACGACGCGCAGCAGCTCGTACCCGCCGCCGCCCAGCGCCAGCCAACGGCCGTCCGCGGTCTGCTCGGCCAGGTCGCGCAGGCGGCGGTAGATCGCGCGGTGGCCGTCCACGGTGAGCGCGAGGTCGGCCAGCGGGTCCTCCCGGTGCGTGTCCACCCCGCACTGGGTGACCAGCACCTGCGGCCGGAACGCGCGCAGCAGGGACGGGACGGTGGCCTCGAACGCGCGCAGCCAGGCCCGGTCACCGGTGCCGGGCGGCAGGGCCAGGTTCACGCTGGTGCCCTCCGCGCCCTCGCCGCCCAGCTCGGCCGGCCGGCCGGTGCCCGGCCACAGGCTCAGCGGGTTCTGGTGCACCGACACCGTGAGCACGCGCGGGTCGTCGTAGAAGGCGGCCTGCACGCCGTCGCCGTGGTGCACGTCGGTGTCGATGTAGGCGATCCGGTCGAAGCCGTTGTCCAGCAGCCACGAGATGGCCACCGCGCAGTCGTTGTAGACGCAGAACCCGGCCGCGTGGTCGCGCATGGCGTGGTGCAGCCCGCCGGCGATGTTGACGGCCCGGTCCGCCTCACCGGACGCGATCCGGCGCGCGGCGGCCAGCGAACCACCGACGACCAGCGCGGACGCCTCGTGCATCCGGGCGAACACCGGGTTGTCGGCGGTGCCGAGGCCGTGGCCGACGTCCCAACCGGCCATCGGCGCGGCCTGCACGGCGTTGAGGTAGGACGGCTCGTGGACGCGTTCGATCTCCACGTCCGTCGCCGGGACGGGCGCGATGAGGTCGACGCCGTCCAGCACGCCCAGGCCCCTCGCCAACCGCACGGTCAAGTCCAGCCGCACGGGGTTGAGCGGGTGGTCGCCACCCAGGTCGTAGCCGAGGAAGGACTCGTCCCAGACCACCGCCGCTGCCTTGCCCATGTCGGCAACCTAACCCACGCGGCGGGCGGTGGTGTGATCACAGGTTGGTCGCCCCGGACGTCCGGGCGGCGCGGGTGGACCTAGAGTCTGCCGAGACGACGCGGGCCAGGATTGCGGCCATCGAGGATGGAACCCCGCACGTCGGAACGGGGTCAGAGAAGACATGCACCTGCGACGAGTCCCCGCCCTGACCACTGTGCTGGCCTTGGCGCTCACGCTCGGCCTGTCGGCCTGCGCCACCTCGGTCACCGGCAGCCCGGTCGCCGCGGCGGGCGGGTCGACCGGTGAGAAGACCGCCTCCGGCAAGCCGTCCTCGACCAAGACCTCGTCGCCCAAGACGTCGGACAAGGCAAGCGCGCCCAAGACGACCGAGGCGAAGAAGCCGAACGGCGACGTCAAGATCGCGACGAAGAAGAAGACCGAGGGCTACGAGGACTGCGACATCCTCACGCCCGAGGAGGTGACCGCCGCCATCGGCGCGGCGAAGGGCGGCGAGAAGGGCTGCGTGCAGAGCACGGAGGACCCGTACGCCGTGGTGCTGTTCATGTTGAACTTCGCCGAGTACGAGGGTGAGGCGCGTCCCATCGAGGTCGGCGGCAACACCGCGTACGAGGTCAAGCAGGACGGCGAGTGCACCATCCTGGTCATGCTGACCGACGACCCGGACGAGATCACGCCCGCGTTCCAGGTCACCGTGACGCCGATCGACGAGTTCGAACCCTGCAAGGTCGCCCTCGCGCTGGCCACCAAGGGCTTCGAGAAGATCCCCAACGCTTGATGTGTGTTGGATCGCCGCTGAGCTGTGTTTGATGGCCGCTGCTCCGCAGACGGCGGGCTCGGCCGCCCGGAAGTCGGTCGTTCGCGCCCTGATTTCCCGACGATCGAAAAGCGTGATCGCCGGGAAATGAGGACGCGAACGACCGACGCGACCTCGCGTGGTGGTTCCGTTTGGTGTGGTGGACGAGCGAGGTGACCTCGCGGGGTCGGGCTCGGGTGGGGGGAAAGACGAGGTGACCTCGCCGGTGGTCAGCCGGCGTTGGGGCCTGTGGCGGCGGGGTTCGCGGGGTTCGAGGACCACTGGGACCAGGAGCCGGCGTAGAGCGGTGCCGGGGCGTCGGGGGTGGTGATGCCGGCCACTTCCAGGGCCAGCACCACAGACGACGCGGTGACGCCCGATCCGCAGTAGGCGGCGACCGGGCGGTCGGCTGAGACGCCGATGGCCTGGAAGCGCTCGGCCAGCGCGGCGGCGGGCAGCCAGCGGCCGTCGGTGGTGTGACCCGAGGTCGGTGCGTTGAGCGCGCCCGGGATGTGGCCGGCGCGCGGGTCGACCGGCTCGACCTCGCCCCGGTAGCGCTCGGGCGCGCGGGCGTCGAGCAGCGCGCCGGACGCGGGGAACGCGGCGGCCCCGTCGGCGTCCAGCACGGGCATGGCGCCGGGACGCACGACGATGTCGCCGGGCGCGGGTGCCGGCGTCCGCGCGTCGACCGGGCGGCCCTCGGCGGTCCACGCCGCGAAGCCGCCGTCCAGGACGGCCACCTCCGGGTGACCGGCCCACCGCAACAGCCACCAGGCACGCGCCGCGACCGAGCCGTCACCGCCGTCGTACGCCACGACCGGGTGATGTTGGCGGACCCCGGCGGACCGCAGCACGGCCTGCAGCGACGCCGGGTCGGGCAGCGGGTGGCGGCCACCCGCGCCGGGCGGCGAGGACAGCTCGGTGTCCAGGTCGACGTAGACGGCACCGGGAACGTGCCCGACCTCGTAGTCTTGACGTCCCGGCGGTCCGCCCAGTCGCCAGCGGACGTCGAGGACGACCGGGGGTTCGGCGCCGTGCAGCGCGGAGGCCAGGGCTTCGGTGCTGATCAGTGGATGCACGGCACCATCCTGCACCCGTGACCGGCCGACTAGCATTGACGCCATACGAAGGGGAGCGGGTGTGAACGAGCTCATCGACACTACCGAGATGTACCTCCGCACGATCTACGAGCTCGAAGAAGAGGGCGTAGTGCCGCTGCGTGCGCGTATCGCCGAGCGGTTGGCGCAGAGCGGTCCGACGGTCAGCCAGACGGTCGGCCGGATGGAGCGCGACGGTCTGGTCATCGTGGCCGACGACCGCCACCTGGAGCTCACCGAGCAGGGCCGCAACCTGGCCATCGCGGTCATGCGCAAGCACCGGCTCGCCGAACGCCTCCTGGTCGACATCATCGGCCTGGAGTGGGAGCACGTGCACAGCGAGGCGTGCCGCTGGGAGCACGTCATGAGCGAGGCGGTCGAACGCAAGCTCGTCAAGCTCCTCGGCAACCCCACCACGTCCCCCTACGGCAACCCCATCCCCGGTCTGGACAAGTTGGGCGACGGCGAGCCGGCGCCGGCGGCCGAGGCGGACCTCGTGCGCGTCGACGAGGTGGCCCGGCGCGGCGGCGGTCGCGTCGAGGTGCGCCGGATCGCCGAGCACGTGCAGCTCGACCCCGACCTGATGGCCGAGCTGAAGGCCGCCGGCGTGGTGCCGGGCGGCACGGTCGAGGTCGTCTCACTCGGTGGGGCGAAGGTCATCCAGGTGCGGGGCAACGGCACCGTCGCCGAGTTGGACCCGGCGGTGGCCCACGCCGTCCTGGTGCAGGCCCGGTGAGCCCGACGCGGCGCGCGATCGCCGCGTTCACCCGGCTGCACGGCGCGGAGCCGCAAGGCGTCTGGTCCGCGCCCGGCCGGGTGAACCTGATCGGGGAGCACACGGACTACAACGACGGCTTCGTGCTGCCGTTCGCGCTGCCGCACCGGACCGCGGTGGCCGCGTCGCCCCGGTCCGACGGGCGGCTGCACGTGGCCACGGTCGGTGACGACGGCGTGGTGCAGCAGGCCGCGCCGGTGGCGGTCGCCGACCTCGAACCCGGTGTCGTCGGCGGCTGGGCCGCCTACCCGGCGGGTGTCGCCTGGGTGCTGCGCGACCAGGGCGTGACCGGTGGCGCGAACCTCGTGATCGCGGGTGACGTGCCGGCGGGCGCGGGACTGTCGTCGTCGCACGCGCTGGAGTGCGCGGTCGCGCTCGCGCTGCTCGGGCTGGCCGAGCACCCCGCCGACGACCTGCCGCAGATCGCGCGCTGGGTGCAGCGCGCGGAGAACGACTTCGTGGGCGCGCCCACCGGCCTGCTCGACCAGACCGCGTCACTGTGCTGCGCCGAGGCGCACGTGTTGTTCCTGGACGTGCGCTCGTTCAAGGCCGAGCAGGTGCCGTTCGACGCGGCCGAGCACGGTCTGGAGGTGCTGGTCGTCGACACGCGCGCCAGCCACTCGCACACCGACGGCGGCTACGGCGCCCGGCGCGCGGGCTGCGAGGAGGCCGCGTCGATCCTGGGTGTCCCCGCGCTGCGGGACGTGGACGTGACCGAGCTGGACGGCGCGCTGGCACGGTTGCCGGAGGAGCTGCGCCCGTTGGCGCGGCACGTGGTGACCGAGAACGAGCGGGTGCTGGAGGCGGTGCAGCTGCTGCGGTCCGGCCGGTTGGCCGAACTGGGGCCCCTTCTGGACGCCTCGCACGCGTCGTTGCGCGACGACTACCGGGTGTCCGCGCCGGAGCTGGACGCCGCCGTGGACGCGGCGAAGGCGGCGGGCGCGCTGGGCGCCCGGATGATCGGCGGCGGTTTCGGCGGGTCGGCGATCGCGCTGGTGCCGGTGGAGCGGCACGACGAGGTGGTGCGGCGGGTCCTGGCGGCGTTCGCCGAGCGCGGCTGGACGACGCCGAGGACCTTCACGGCCGTGCCCTCGGCGGGCGCGGGCCGGGATCACTAGGCGCTGTGCCGGATGATCTGATCGAACACTGAGAGCGGGGTTCGCAAGGTGAAGTTGCTCGTCACGGGCGGTGCCGGGTACGTGGGCAGCGTCTGCGCGGCCAGGTTGGTGGAGTCCGGGCACGACGTCGTGGTGCTGGACGACCTGTCCACCGGGCACGCGGACGCGGTGCCCGACGGCGCCCGGCTGGTCGAGGCGGGCATCGACGAGGCGATCGGCGACGTGCTGGCCGAGGGGGTCGGCGGCGCGGCTTTCGACGGTGTGCTGCACTTCGCGGCCAAGTCGCTGGTCGGCGAGTCCATGCAGGACCCGGCGAAGTACTGGCAGGGCAACGTGGTGACGTCGCTGCGGCTGCTGGACGCGATGCGCGAGCACGGCACGTCCCGGCTGGTGTTCTCCTCCACGGCCGCGACCTACGGCGAGCCGGAGCAGGTGCCGATCGCGGAGACCGCGCCGACCCGGCCCACCAACACCTACGGCGCGACCAAGCTCGCGATCGACCACGCGATCACGTCCTACGCCGCCGCGCACGGCCTGGCCGCCGTGTCGTTGCGCTACTTCAACGTGGCGGGCGCGTACGGGCGGTTCGGCGAGCGGCACGGCGTGGAGACGCACCTGATCCCGATCGTGCTGCAGGTCGCGTCCGGTAAGCGCGAGCGGGTGCAGGTCTACGGCGACGACTGGCCGACCGAGGACGGCACGTGCGTGCGCGACTACATCCACGTCGTGGACCTGGCGGACGCCCATCTGCGGGCGTTGGCGCACGCGGCGGCGGGCGAGCACCGGATCTACAACCTGGGCAACGGGCTGGGGTTCTCGGTGCGGCAGGTCGTCGACGCGTGCCGCGAGGTGACCGGGCACCCGATCCCCGCCGACGTGGCGCCGCGGCGGGCCGGTGACCCGGCGGTGCTGGTGGCCTCCAGCGAGAAGGCGCGCACCGAGCTGGGCTGGCGGCCCGAGCGGGTGGACCTGGTCGGCATCGTGCGCGACGCGTGGGACTTCACCCGGTCACAACAGGGGGCGTGATGACAGGCAAGATCACCGAGGCCGGGTTCGGGGACCTGACCTCGTTCACGGAAATGCCGCGGATCTCTTCGCTGGCGCTGTCGCCGGACGGCACGCGGCTGGTCACGGTGGTGGCGACGCTCTCGCCGGACCGCAAGGCGTGGCAGGGGTCGCTGTGGGAGGTCGACCCGGCCGGTGAGCGTCCCGCGCGGCGGTTGACGCGTGGCGCGAAGGGCGAGTCGGCGCCCGCGTTCACGCCGGACGGCACGCTGCTGTTCCTCTCGGCGCGGCCCGACCAGGAGGCCAAGCCGTCGGAGGGCAAGCCGAAGGACAAGGCTGCGCTGTGGTTGCTGCCGGCCGCGGGCGAGGCGCGTGAGCTGTACCGCCCGGCCGGCGGGGTGTCGGAGTTCGCGGTGGCGCGGGACGCGGGCACGGTGCTGCTGGCGGCGGGCGCGCACCCGACGGTGGAGTTCGGCGAGCAGGACGAGGAGCACCGCAAGGCCCGCGAGGACGCCGGGGTGACCGCGATCCTGCACGAGTCGTACCCGGTGCGGTACTGGGACGCCGACCTCGGGCCGAGCTTCCCCCGGCTGCTGGCGACCACGTCGCCGGTCGGTGTGGACAGCGAGCGCGTCGACCAGTCCGAGGACCTGGTCGACCTCAGGCCCAACGCCGCCTCGCGGTTGGCGGACTCGCCCGCGCTCAGCCCGGACGGGCGGTGGGTGGTGCACCCCGAGAGCGTCGAGGTGAGCGCGTCCTACGGCACGCGGATCCGGCTGCGGTTGACCTCGACCGACGGCGCGACGGACCGGGTGCTGGCCGACCTGGAGGGGCACTCGTTCCTGCAACCGGTGTTCCTGCCCGACTCGTCGGGCGTGATCGCGGTGCGGGCGTTGGACTCGACCTCGGACAGGCCGTGGGCGAACACGTTGGTGCGCGTCGACCTGGAGTCGGGCGCGGTCGAGGAGTTGGCGGCGGACTTCGCCGAGGAACCCGAACACCCGGTGGTGAGCCCGACCGGTGACGCGGTGTACTTCACCAGCAGCCACCGCGGCCACCAGCCGGTCTGGCGGCTCGACCTGGCGTCCGGGTCGGTGGTGAAGCTGACCGCGTCCGGTGCGTTCACCGACGTGCGGGTCAGCCCGGACGGTGCCGCCGTGTACGCGCTGCGCAGCGCGTGGGACCACCCGCCGCAGCCGGTGCGGTTGTCGGCGTCCGGTGTGGACCAGCAGGCCGTGCCGCTGCCCGCGCCCGGTGCGGTGGAGTCGGTGCCCGGGACGTTGACCGAGATCGACACGGTGGTCGAGGACGGGCGGACCGTGCGGGCGTGGCTGGTGCTGCCGACCGGTGCGTCGGCCGAGCAGCCCGCGCCGCTGCTGCTGTGGGTGCACGGCGGGCCGGTGATGAGCTGGAGCGGGTGGAGCTGGCGGTGGAACCCGTGGCTGATGGCCGCGCGGGGTTACGCCGTGCTGCTGCCGGACCCGGCGCTGTCGACCGGGTACGGGCACGACTTCGTGCGTGCCGGGTGGGCCGCGTGGGGCGGCAAGCCGTACACGGACCTGATGTCGATCACCGACGTGGCGGTGCGACGCGACGACATCGACGATGCGCGGACCGCCGCCATGGGCGGGTCGTTCGGCGGGTACATGGCGAACTGGATCGCCACCCGGACCGACCGGTTCAAGGCGATCGTGACGCACGCGTCGTTGTGGCACTTGGACGCGTTCACCGGGACGACGGACGACTCGTACTACTGGATCCGCGAGATGGGCGACCCGCTGCGGCAGCAGGAGCAGGTGATGGCGAACTCGCCGCACCTGCGGGTGGCGGACATCAAGACGCCGATGCTGGTGATCCACGGGGACAAGGACTACCGGGTTCCGATCGGCGAGGGGCAGCGGCTCTACTTCGACCTCGTGAGGCACGGCGTGCCGGCGAAGTTCCTGTACTTCCCGAGCGAGAACCACTGGATCCTGACGCCCGGCAACGCCAAGGTCTGGTACGAGACGGTGTTCGCGTTCCTGGCCGAACACGTGCTCGGCGAGCCCTGGCAGCGACCGGAACTCGTCTAGAGGGGGTCAGTGCCTCTACTCCCCGCCGCGGGTGGCCGGGTCTAGCGGGTTGGTTGGTTCAGCGGGTCGGCGGGTTCAGCGGT
>NZ_JBFAQZ010000038.1:15825-47351 GCF_040673975.1 Actinosynnema sp. NPDC050801
GTCTGATGGGTCGGCGGTCTGATGGGTCGGCGGTCTGATGGGTCGGCGGTCTGATGGGTCGGCGGTCTGATGGGTCGGCGGTCTGATGGGTCGGCGGTCTGATGGGTCGGCGCGCGTCTAGTGGTCCGCAACCCGCGCTCCGGCACCACCCCGCCGGCCCGGAGTCGCCCGGGATGTGGCTGACCACCTCCCGACCGTCCGCGATGGCGAGCGGCTTGCAGCGACCGGCCCGGCCTGAGCCTCGATCCGGCTGGCCGGACCGCCGGCAGGGGGAAGGCGGCAACCCGCAATCCGCGCTCACCAGCGGCCCAGGCCTGCCCGGCCGTCGGGCGGTTGGGAGCCGGGCGGTTGGCAGCCGACAACCGCTGACCCGGTCGAGCCCACGACGCGGGACAACTCGCGATCCGTCGGGCGGCGGATCCGGGTCGGCGGTAGGCGGTCCTGCAATCCGGCAGCTCGGTCGAGTGGCGACTCGGTTCGACCGGCGACCTGGTCCGACTGGCGACCCGGGCTGGCCAGGTCGTCAGGTGGTCGGCGGTCGGCGGAGGGCGCCGGCGGAGGGTGGTCAGGGACGGGGCGGTGGGGGTCAGGGTTGTCGGGCCGGGCTCGTGGGTGGGGTGGTCCAGTCGGTGGCGGCGGCTCGTTCGGCGAGGTCGCGGATCTGGTTCGGGGGGAGGCCGGCGTCCAGGGCCGCCCTCAGCAGTCCGGCCAGGCGGTGGCCCGGGTAGGCCTGTTCGGCCCGGTCCAGGGCGAGGGCGGCCAGGGTGCCCAGGCCTTTGACGTAGGCGGAGAACGCGAGCAGGGTGGCGGGTTCGGCCCGTTCCGGTGCCGGGCTCGCCCTGGTCAGTTCGGTCCACAGGACTTCCGCGCTCCGGGCGTGTTCCCCGGTGCAGTAGGCCAGGCTGGCGTCCCGGGCCAGCGGGTTCGACAGGGCGTGCGCCAGGTCGGCCACCTCCTCGTCGGTCAACGGGCGCTTGCGGGCCGCGGCACGGACCACCTCGGCGTGGATCAGGTCGCGGTGCCGCGCCGGCACGGTGTCCTCCTCCGGCGGGAGGTCGGCCAGGCGGTTGAGCAGGGCGGCCCGCCGGGACAGGGCTTGCGGCGGGTCGGGGGCCAGCAGCTCGCCCATCGCCGCACGGCTCGGGTAGGTGATGTGGCCGCCCGCCGCCGACGCCGCGGCGAACGCCGTGCTCGACGGGTCCGGCACGGAACCGGCCGTGCCCGCGTCGTGGTAGTCGAACCAGCGCTCGCCCTTCGCCGTCGCACGCGTCCACACCGCCAGCAGCAGCGGCACCTCGGCGGCGAACAGGGCTTCGTCCACGGCGTCGACCAGCGCGTCGTGCGGGAGGTCCTCGGGCGGGTCGCCCGAACCGCCCCCGATCACCACGACCACCGCGTCGACCTCGCGCAACCCGGCCAGCGGCGCGGTGAGCTGGTGGGCGACCCGGTTCGGCACCCCCGGCGGCGGCAGGTCGACGCGCAGGGTCATGGCTATGTCGTGGTCGCGCACCACCATCAGCACGATCGAGTCGGACGGGTGGAAGCCCAGCAGGTGCGGCACGGCGGCGATCAGGTCGCCCGGGTCGCGCAGTCGGGTCGGGGGCAGCAGCTTGGTCATGGGTCCGACCATGGCGGACGGCGGCGACGGGGGCCGGCGGCCGGCGCCAACCTGTGGACAACTCGGAACGGGCCGCTCCCCCACCTCCGGGGAGCGGCCCGTCACCTGCGGGAACTCAGCAGTCGGGGGCCACCTGACCGTCCGAACCTGTGTACACGAACGCGTCGGAGATGTACCCCGACCCGATCTTGTCCCACAGGTTGGTGGTGCCGTACTTGCCGGTGACCGTCTCGCCCTGCGCCTGGCAGCTGATCGTCACCGACGCGCCGTTCGCGACCGACCCCACGGCCGCGTACTGCGTCCCCGGACCCGAGCGGATGGTCACCGACGCGCCGCTGTCGGTGCCGACGGTGCCGGTCACACCGCTGGTGCCGCACGAGTTGCGGCTGGTGTAGCTGCGCGAGCCCCAGTAGTAGATCTGGGTCCCGTTGAACTTGATCTTCTGGTCGACGCCGTTGAGCCTCTGCTCGTAGTGCAGGTGCGGCCCGCTGGACCCACCGGTCGTCCCCACGTTGCCGATCCGCTGGCCGATCCGCACGGACTGGCCGACGGACACGCTCTGCACGGACAGGTGCGCGTACCGGGTGCGCCACCCACTGCCGTGGTCGATCTCGACCCACCGCCCGTAGCTGGTGCTGCCCTCGTTCGCGACCCTCGTCACGCTGCCCGCCGCCGACGCGACCACCGGGTCGCCGTCGTCGTTCGCGCGGTTGAAGTCGACCGAGTTCGCGGGGCTGTGGTTGGTGCGGGTCTGGCCTTCCCACACCTGGTTGCACGGGAACGGCATCTGGAAGTTCGGCGCCGCCGCGGCCTCGCCCTGCGTGAGGACGAGGCCGATCAGCGGCGCCACCAAGGCCGTGACGAACACGCGTCGGCTCATCTGCCACCTCCTTGACGACTGGGGGTGATCATCCGACCACGCCCGGCCGCCTCAGTGGAAGAGTTACCAAGTGTTGTGTTCGTGAATTACTTCCTAACCAACCGATCGGCGCAACGCGGTGATGCCGCCGACCACGGGCAGTTCCACCACCGTCGACGTGAGGTCGATCGACAGGCCCGCACCCGGCTTCGGCCGCAGCGTGTAGTCGTAGTCCGACGAGATCAGCACGAACTCGACGCGGTGACCAGACGGGACCACGTAGTCGTTCGGCTCCAGCTCCACCTCGACCCGGTACTGCTTGCCGGGCTCGATCGGCTTGGTCCGCGACGGCGACACCCGGTTCTGCGGGTCGGTCCACCCCCGCGTGATCACGTGCGACGTGCCGTCCGGCGCCCGGTCCACCAGCAGCGCGGTCACGTTGGCCGCGGGCCGGTCGAACGAGATCGCCAGGTCGACCCTGGCGACACCGGAGAACCGCACCGGCGCCGAGGTCGGGCCCGTCGTGTACGACAGCCGGTTGCCGGAGCGGGGCAGGTCGACCAGGTGCTCGGCGAGCTTGGACGAGTCGTCGCGCAACGACTCCACCACCGCGTTGCCCGGCACGGACTCGAAGCGCAACGCGCCCTTGGCCGTGCCGCCCGCCCACGGGTACACCCGGGCGGTCGACGTGCCGGGTGCGGGCCAGTCGGCCTCGTCCACCCACGTGGTCTTGTCCTCGCGCTGGATCGTCGCCTTGGGCTCGCGCTCGATGCCGTTGTCGACGCCGTACAGGTAGTGGCTGAACCACTTGTTGATCGTGCGCCGCCACTCGACCGACCGCAGCGTGTCGGGGTCGGTGTGCCCGGACTGATGCAGCCAGATCTTGTGCTCGACGCCGTGCCGCCGCAGCGCCTCGTACCACTGCGCGACGTGCTTGACCTTGACGTTCCAGTCGCTCAACCCGTGCACGGCCAGCACCGCGGCCCGCACCTCCGACGCGTCCTTGACGTAGTTGCGCTCGTCCCAGAACTCGCTGTAGTCGCCGGTCACCCGGTCCTGCCGGGCCGCCACGTCGGCGATCACCGGCTTGCACACCTCCCGGTCGGCGCGCGTGTAGACGTACTCCGCCAGCACGTCGAGGTCCTCGCCCTGGAACGTGCCGGGCGCGACCACCGCGCCGTCGGCCCGGTAGTAGTCGTACCAGCTGGAGATGGCCGCGATGGGCACGATGGCCTCCAGGCCCTCGACCCCGGTGGCGGCGACGGCGTTGGGCAGGGTGCCGTTGTACGACACGCCCATCATGCCGACCTTGCCGGTGGTCCAACCCGCCACGACCGGGGCGCCCGCCGCGTCACGCCCGGTGGCGCGGCCGTTGAGCCAGTCGACCACGGCCTTGGAGCCGACGGTCTCGTTGTGCCCGCCCGAGGTGGGGCAGCCCGTCGACTTGCCGGTGCCCAGCGACTCGGCGTAGACCATGGCGAAGCCGCGGGAGATGAAGTAGTCCTCGTAGCGCCCGGACCGGATCGGCGCCGGGTTGGGCCCGACGGCGGCGGCGATCCGCTCGTCCGCCTCGGCCTTGAGCAGCGACCCGTCGCGCTTGTCGTACCCGCCGCGGCGGTTGGGCACGTACAGCTCCAGGTCGACGTTGTGGTTGGCCACGTCGTTGCCGCCGGAGAAGTACGGGCTGTTGAAGAACACCACCGGGACCTTCAGCCCGCGGTCGGTTGCCTTCTGGCGCACCACCTCGGTGTAGACCTCGTCGTCGCGCCCGTCGCGGTCGCTGTCGACCGGCGCGCGCACCCACAGGCTCTCGCGCACCACGTCCTTCGGGTCGAAGACGGGTTGCGCCTCGCCGCCGACGAACACCGGGCCTTCCGCCGCGGCACCGGCCACCGCGGGCGTCAGGCCCAGCGGCAACGTCACCAGAGCGGCGAGCACCGCGGCTCTCCGTGCACCCTTCACGACCGAACCCCCATCATGTGTAGGACAGGTTTCGGGCTGACCATCCCCCGCGCCACAACCCCTGTCAAGGGTGTCCAAAGTCCACAATGGACAGAGATCGAAGACCCGACGAACGGCCCCTTGACCAGCGACGCCGGACCCGGGCAGACTCGCCCGGCCATGCGTGACTTCATCGCCGCGCTGCCCAAAGTGGAGTTGCACGTCCACCTCGTCGGGTCAGCCTCCCCCGCCACCGTCCTCACCCTCGCCCGCCGCCACCCCGGGCACGACGTCCCGACCGACGAGGCCGAACTGCTCCGGTTCTACGAGTTCACCGACTTCGGCCACTTCATCGACGTCTACGCGGCGGTGAACGACCTGGTCACCACCGGCGACGACGTGGCCGCGCTGGTGCTGGGGCTGGCCGAGGAGCAGGCGCGGCGCAACGTCCGCTACGCCGAGGTGACCGTCAGCGCGACCAGCCACCTGCGTGCCGGCATCGCCCCCGAGGAGCTCGACGACGCCCTGACCACCAGCCGCGAACGGGCACGCGCCGAGCACGGCGTCGAGCTGGCCTGGGTGTTCGACATCCCCGGGCTGTGGGACCGGGACTTCGGCCTGACCAGCGCGGAGTACGCGGTGACGCACCGACCGGCGGGCACCGTCGGTTTCGGGCTCGGCGGGTTCGAGGCGGACGCGCCGCGCCGGGCGTTCCGCGAGGCGTTCACCGCGGCCCGGGACGCGGGGCTGCACTGCGTGCCGCACGCGGGCGAGACCACCGGCCCGGACCAGGTCCGCGAGGCCCTCGACGAGCTGCACGCCGAACGCGTCGGCCACGGCATCAACGCGGTGGACGACCCCGAGCTGCTGCGCCGGCTGGCCGCCGAACGGATCACCCTTGAGGTCTGCCCGACCTCGAACCTGCGCACGGGCGCGGTCAAGGACATCGGGGACCACCCGCTGCCCAGGCTGCTCGACGCCGGCGTGCCGATCACCCTGGCCACGGACGACCCCGGCATGTTCCACACCGACCTGGACCGCGAGTACCTGCTGTGCCACGAGGTGTTCGGGCTGGGCAAGTCGGAGCTGGCCGAGCTGGCCCGCACCGGGGTGCGGGCCGCGTTCGCGCCCGAGGACCTCAAACGGTCACTGCTGGCCGAGATCGACGCGCTCGGTCACTGACACCGCCGACGACCGCCACGCCGAGCGCGGCCAGCGCCATGGCCGCGCCCACCCAGTTGGGCGCGGTGTAGCCGAGCCCGGCGTCGATCGCCACACCGCCCAGCCACGCGCCCGCCGCGTTGCCGAGGTTGAACGCGGCGATGTTCGCCGCCGACGCCAGCGCGGGCGCGCCTGCGGCCTGCTCCAGCACCCTGGCTTGCAACGGCGCCACGGTCGCGAACCCGAACACGCCGAACACCGCGATCGTGACCGCCGCCGGCAGCGCCCACCGCGCGGTGAACGCGAAGACTGCCAACACCACCGCGAGCGCGCTCAGGAACACGTACAGGCTGGGCATCAGGCGACGGTCCGCCGCACGCCCGCCGACCACGTTGCCCACGCACAACCCGGCACCGAACAGCACCAGCAGCCACGTCACCGCGCCCGGCGAGAACCCGGCCACCTCGGTCATCATCGGCGCGACGTAGGTGAACGACGCGAACACCGCGCCGAACCCGAGCGCCGTGGTCGCCAGCGCGAGCCACACCCCGGGCCGCCCGAACACGGCCAGCTCGCCGCGCAGCCCGGTCGACGCGGGCTGCGCCGGCACCAGCGCCACGATCCCCACCAACCCGGCCACGCCCAGCGCGGTCACCGCCCAGAACGTCGACCGCCACCCGAACTCCTGGCCCAGCGCGGTGCCGGCCGGCACGCCCAGCACGTTGGCCGCGGTCAACCCGGTGAACATCATCGCGATCGCCCGCGCCCGCCGGTCCGGCGCGACCAACCCCGCCGCCACCACCGACCCGACGCCGAAGAACGCGCCGTGGCACAGCGCGGCGACGACCCGTCCCACCATGAGCACCGCGTAGTCGTCGGCCACCGCGCACACCAGGTTGCCCAGCACGAACAACGCCATGAGACCGACCAGGAGCTGCTTGCGCGGCAGCCGCGACGCGCCCGCGGTGATCAGCGGCGCGCCGACCACGACGCTGAGCGCGTACCCGGACACGAGCAGCCCGGCGGCCGGGATCGACACCCCCAGATCCCCTGCCACCTGCGGCAACAGCCCCACGATCACGAACTCCGTGGTGCCGATGCCGAACGCGCCGACGGCCAGCGCGAGCAACGCGGGCGGCATCACCGGGCACCGAGCCAGGTCCGCAGCTCGCCCAGCAGCACGCGGTAGGTGTCCAGCACGCCGTCCATCAGCACGAACGGGTGGATCGTGCCCGCGAACTCCCGCCACCGCACCGGCACGCCGGCCGCCTCCAGCTTCGCCGCGTACCGCTCGCCGTCGTCGCGCACCGGGTCGTGCTCGGCGACGGCCACGAACGCGGGCGGCAGGCCGTCCACCGACGCCCGCAGCGGCGCGGCGAGCTCGGAGACGGGGTCCGACCCGAGGTAGTGCGACCAGAACCACCGCATCGTCGCCGCCGACAGCCCGTAGCCCGTCTCGTGATCCACATAGGACCGGGTGGTGAAGTCGACGTCCAACGCGGGCACCACCAGCACCTGGAACGAGAGGTCCAGCGTGCCGCGGGCCCGCAACGCCACCGCGGCGGCGAGGTTGCCGCCCGCGCTGTCGCCCATGACCCCGATCCGGGCCGGGTCGACGTCCACCGACGCCGCGTGCTCGAACAGCCACTGCGTCGCCGCGTACGAGTCGTCCAGCGGCACGGGGAACGGGTGCTCCGGGGCCTTCTGGTAGTTCACCGCGAACACCGCGTGCCCGGTGGCGTTGGCCAACGCGCGCAACGCCACGTCGTAGACGTCGAGGTTGCAGGTCACCCACCCGCTGCCGTGCAGGAACACGATCGCCGGGAACGGCCCGCCGCCCTCGGGGTAGTAGATCCGCGCGGGCAGGTCGGCCGTCGGTCCGGGCACGAAGAGGTGCGCGACGCGCGCCACCGGTTCGGGCGGCCCTTGGAGCGCCAGGAACCCCCATTGCGCCCGACGAGCCTCGACGACCGACAGCTCCTCCAGCCCCGGCGCGCCGGCCAACTTCTCCAGCACCGCGCGGGCGTCTTCGGTCAAAGTCATCTTCCGATCATCGGATGACCAGGGCCGATAAGTCCAAGGCATGTTCTTTCTCGAACCCATAAACTGATCTCATGACGTTGCGCCAGTACGAGTACCTGATCACCGTCGTGGACGAGGGCTCGTTCACCCGCGCCGCCGAACTGCTGCACGTCACCCAGCCCGCCCTCTCCCACCAGATCGGGGCCTTGGAGCGCGCCGTGGGCGCCCGACTGCTCGACCGGCTGCCCCGCGCCGTCCGCCTCACGCCCGCCGGCCGCGCCTGGCTGCCGCACGCCCGTGCCGCCTTGGCCGAGTCGGAGCGCGCGCTCACCGCCGCACGACGCACGGCAGGTCTGGAGTGCGGCGAACTGCGGGTGGCCACGCTCTACTCGCTCACCCTCGGCGTGCTGCCGCCCGTGCTCCGGCTCTGGCGCGCACGGCACCCCGACGTGCGCATCCGCCTGTTCGAGCACCGCCACGCCGAGGAGTTGCGCGAGGCGATGGCCGACGGCCAGGCCGACATCGCGCTCGGCCCCGAGCCCGCGAGCTGGGTCGGCTTCCAGCAGCGGCTCGGCGTGGAGGAGTTCGTGGTCGTGCTGCCGCCCGACACCCGCCACCGGGAGCCGATCCGCCTGCGGGCGCTCGCCGACGTCGGCTGGGTGCACTACGCGCCCGGCAACGGCCTGGCCGACCTGGTCGACGCGGCCTGCGCGGCGGAGGGTTTCCAGCCGGCCGCCGTGGTCCGCACCGAGCAGACCGCCGCCGCGCCCGTGCTGGCCGCCTCCGGGCTGGGCCCCGCGCTCGTGCCGCGCAACATCCTGCCGGAGACCTTCGACGGCGCGGTCCTGCGCACCGACCCCCCGGTGCGCAGGACCCTGGTCGCCTACGCGCACAAAGCACCCGACCCGCTCACGTCGGCCTTCGTGACCCTGCTCGCCGAGGCAGGATGGGAGGCATGAGGCTGGTCATCCTGGGCGGCGGCGGCTTCCGCGTGCCGCTCGTGCACAAGGCGCTGGACGAGCACATCACCGAACTCGTGCTGCACGACGTGGACGCGCACCGCTTGAACGCGATCGTGCCCGTCCTGCGCGGCGGCCCACCCGTCACCGCCACCACGGACCTGGACGAGGCGTTGCGCGGCGCGGACTTCGTGTTCTCCGCGATCCGGGTCGGCGGCCTGGCCGGACGCGCGATCGACGAGGAGGTGGCCCACGCGCACGGCGTCCTGGGCCAGGAGACCGTCGGCGCGGGCGGCATCGCGTACGGCCTGCGCACCGCTCCCGTGGCGGACGCGATCGCCCGGCGCGTGGCCGAACTCGCGCCGCGGGCGTGGGTCGTCAACTTCACCAACCCCGCCGGGCTGATCACCGAGGTCATGGCCCGCCACCTGGGCGACCGCGTGATCGGCATCTGCGACTCGCCGCTGGGCCTGTGCCGCCGCGTCGCCAAGGCGCTCGACCTCGCCACGACCTCCGACGGGGACGACCCGACGTTCGACTACGCGGGCCTGAACCACCTCGGCTGGCTGCAAGGCGTCCACCTGGGCACGGAGAACCTGCTGCCGACCCTGCTGGCCGACGATGCGGCCCTGGCGGGTTTCGAGGAGGGCCGGCTCTTCGGGGCGGAGTGGCTGCGCGCGCTCGGTGTCATCCCCAACGAATACCTGCACTACTACTACTCGACCCGTGAAGCGGTCGGTGACAACCGCGGCGCTTTCCTGTTGGACCAACAACAACGCTTCTACGACGGCGACGTGGACTGGGAGACCACGCGCCTGGAACGCGAAGCCACGTACATGGCTCAGGAGCGCGAGCGCGACAGCCTGGAAGGCGGCGGGTACGAGCACGTCGCCATGGCGCTCATGCGCGCCATCGCGGACAACGAGACG
This sequence comes from Actinosynnema sp. NPDC050801, assembly GCF_040673975.1. Classification (NCBI taxonomy): domain Bacteria; kingdom Bacillati; phylum Actinomycetota; class Actinomycetes; order Pseudonocardiales; family Pseudonocardiaceae; genus Actinosynnema; species Actinosynnema sp. NPDC050801. Next base: position 25,315 of record NZ_JBFAQZ010000038.1, read on the forward strand.
GCCACGCTGATCCTCAACGTGCCCAACAACGGCACCCTGTCCACGTTGGACGACCAGGCGATCGTCGAGGTGCCGTGCGAGGTGGACGCGACGGGCGCGCGGCCGCTGCCGGTGAGCCCGCTGCCCGACCACGCGGCGGGCCTCGTCACGTCCGTCAAGGCGGTGGACCGGCTGGTCATGGAGGGCACCCGCGCGGCCGCGCTCAAGGCGTTCGCGCTGCACCCGCTGGTCGACTCGGTCGCCACCGCCAGGAGCCTGCTGGACACCTACGCCCGGCGGCACCCCGAGCTGGCCCACCTGGCCTGACCCACCCGACCTGACCCACCCGACTGACCTACCCGGGCGGGCCTACCCGCGCGGACCTACTTGAGCCGGGCCCGACCCAACGCGTCCGAACGCCGGGTCGTCTCCGGGATCCGCGTCACGCACAGCCGCAGCACTTCGGCGCACGCCCGGTCGAGGTCGATGCGGTGCCCCACGGACACGAACACCGGCTTGACCCCCTCCCGGGTCCGCAACGCCCGTCCCACGACCTCGCCGCCGTCCACGAGATCGGTGTGCGCCCCGCGCACGTCGTCCGGCATGGAGAACGGCCCCATCGGCGTCTTGGCCACGCCGACGCTCGGCAGGTCGGTCACCACCCCGAGGTGGCAGGCGAGCCCGAACCGCCGCGGGTGCGCCAACCCCTGCCCGTCGCAGACGAGCAGGTCCGGCGTCACGGTCAACTCCTCCATCGCCTCCAGCAACGACGGCAGCTCGCGGAACGCGAACAGGCCGGGCACGTACGGGAAGTCCGCCCGGCCGATCACCACCGCGGAGTCCACGGTCTGCAACGACTCCGCGTCCAGCACCACGATCGCCGCCGCCAGCCGGTCGTCGTCGGCGTAGGACACGTCGAGCCCGGCGACGTGCCGCACCACCAGGCCGGGGTCGGTCTCCGTCGACACCCGCGGCCGGAGCCGCTCCTGCTCCGCGATCGCCTCCTCGGGGGTCACTCGTGCCTCGCCGAGGCGCGGTGCGCGGCCAGCAGGTCCGTGCCGAAGTCACCGGACCGCCGACGCCACACCGAGTGCGCGTGGTTGGCGTCGTTGTCGGTGTTGTCGTACTCGATGAGCAGTTCCGGTCCCTGGATCCGGTAGTAGTGGCCCGCGCCGCGCTTGTCCGAGCCCTCCCACGAGAAGTGCAGCCGGTCCAGGTCCAGGGCGTCGAACTCCTCGTCGGCCAGGTCGCTGTTCAACCGGTCGAAGTAGTACCGCACCAGGCCGACCAGCAGTCCGCGTGACGCGCGGTCGAGCTGCGCGGGCGTCACGCCGACGGGTTCGAGGTCACCGACCCGGCGCGCGTTGCCGGTCTTCAGGTCCGGCGGCGGCACGTCGGCGACCACGGCCAACCCGCGTGCCGTGCGTCCCATCCGGTCCAGCAGCTCGCGGGCCAACTCCTCCTCCAGCCGCAACGGTTGCAGCACCGTGTGGCCGCGGTAGGTGGTGCGGGCCGGGTGCGCGCCGAGGAAGAACGGTGTGGCCGACACGCGCCCGTCGGCCACCACCACGCTCACCGACAGGTGGTGTCCCTCGACCCGCCAACCCCACGGCTCGTCACCCGGCTCGCCCAGCAGCACGGTCCAGTAGTCGCCCTGGTGCCGGTCGCGGGTGCCGCCCTCGCGGTCGTCCAGCACGTCCTCCAACGCCATGATGGCGGTCGTCTGCGCGTAGGCGTGCGGGCTGAGCACGCACGACAGCAACCGGTGCACGGCCTTGCGCTGGTCACGCCCGAGATCGCCGTAGACCACGCCGGGCCGCGGGCCGGGCGTGTAGGCCCACCCCGTGCGCAGCTCGTCGTCGGACGTGCTCCGCACCGCGGCCGCGCGCTGCCCGTCGTCCAACAGGCCGAGGAAGCCCCTGGTGGCTTCGGCTATCTCGTGCAGCATCACTCGAACCTATCTGCCCCTGGTTCGCGGAGCAGCAGAGGCGGTCCTGCGCCGCGCGTCGACGACCAGCAGCGCCACCGGCAGCACCACCCCGAGCCCCAGCGTCGCCACGTTGCCGACCTGGTCGACCACCGGCATGTGGTCCAGGTGTGCCAGGTGGAACACCAGGTGCGGCACGGCGAACACCAGGTAGGACACCAGGACGGCACGGGCCAGGAGGACGTCGGTGGCGGCGAACGCCAGCGCCACCCCGAACGCCAGGTTGAGGCTGCCGAAGTCGCGCAGCAGGTGCTCGTTGAACGGCGGGAACATGGCCACCCAGTGGTGACCTGGAGCCGGGAACCCGTCGTAGAACCCCTGCGGCGCGAACAGCGCCCAGCCGCCGACGGCCGCCTGCGTGACGGCGAGGAACCACAGTCCGGTGCGGAGGAATGCCATACCCCTCGGACGACGGCCGCGCCCGGGGTGTGACAGGCCGGCGACTACGGCCAGGGGTCGAGGTCCGGCCGGTCGCCGGTGATCGGGCCCTCGGGCTCACGACCGGCCAGCCACGCGGTCAGGTCGGCGGCCGAGCCGGTCAGGGTGACGTCCCGGCCCGCGCCGACGACCCACCGGCGTTCCGGCGCCTGGAGGGTGAGCCGGACGCCGTCGGGCACGCGCGAGGACAGGAAGCCGATGACGTGGTCGCAGAACTCGGGCGACCACGTGACCGGGCCGAGGTCGAGGTCGCGGGTGTGGATCTCGACCTCCCGCCACACCCCGTACGCGGTTCCGGTCAGCGTGCCGTCGCGGTAGTAGACGGGGGTGTCCCAGTCGCGGACGTCCTCCCACGCCTTGGCGAGCCGGGCGGCGGCGTCGGCGATGGCGGCCCGGTGCTCGGCCGCCGAACGCCCGGCGCCCGCCTCGATCGCGGCGTCCCGGGCGGGCCGCCCACCGGGGTAGGGCTCGACCTTCGTGCCCTCGTGCTCGGCCTGACCGGCGAACGCGACGGTGACGTTGGCCAGGTGGGCCAGCACGTGCCCGCGCGTCCAGCCGGGCAGCGCGGAGGGCTCGGCCACCTGCTCGTCGGTGAGGTCTTCGATGACGGCGGCCAGCCTGCGGTGGGCGTCCAGCGCGTTCCCCTGGATCGGCACAACTCCCCCTAATGGTTTGACGACTCAAGTGCGTTAGGGAACCTATCACTAGAATCGCCGGGGTGGCACTGGCGTTGGAGTTCGCGAGCACGGTCCGGCACGACGGGCACGGCGGGATCGCGGACGACCTGGCCACCCCGGAGGGCTGCACCGCGTGGGCCGGGGTGGAGGCGGACGAGGCGTTGCGGCAACGGCTGGTCGAGCTGCGCTGGGCCGTGCGGTCCCTGTTCGCGCACGCGGCGCACGCCGTCGAACGCCTGGACACGCCCAACCTGATGACCTTCGAGCGCGCGCTGGAAGTCGTCAACGAGGCCGCCGCCCGCGTGCCCCGGGCGGCGCGGTTGGAGTGGGACGAGCAGCCGCGGGTGCGCTACCTGGACTCGGCCGACGACGGCGACCGCCTGCTGGCGACGGTGGCGACGGCGGTGATCGAGTTCCTGGCGAGCGGGACGCGGGCGCAACTGCGCGCGTGCGCCGGGCCGAGGTGCATCCGGTACTTCGTGAAGGCGCACCCCCGGCAGGAGTGGTGCAAGCCGTCGTGCGGCAACCGGGCCAGGGTCAGCAGGCACTACCACCGCGGCCGGGACCACTAGCGGTCGCCGAGCCGCGCGGGCACCCGAGGGCGCCCGCGCGGCCGGTGGCTACCCCTGGATGTACGCGGTCAACTGGTCGTGGTCCTCTTGCAACTGGCTGATCCGGCTCTTCACCACGTCCCCGATGCTGACGATGCCGACCAACCGGCCGTCGTCGACCACCGGCACGTGCCGGATGCGCTGCTCGGTCATCAACACCGTGAGGCTGTCGACCGAATCGCGCGGCGTGCAGGTGAACACCTCGCTCGTCATGATCTCCGACACCGGCGCGCCCAACAGCTCGCCGCCCCGGTCGTTCAGCTTCCGCACGACGTCGCGTTCCGACACGATCCCCGTGACGCCCTCAGGTCCCATCACGACCATCGCGCCCACGTTGTGCTCGGCCAGCGCGGCGACGAGCTCCGCGACCGACGCTCTCGACTCGACCGTGGCCACGGCCGAACCCTTGTTCCGCAAGACGTCAGCGATCCTCATGGGCGCCTCCCGATCTCCGCCGGACCCGGTGCTACCCAGCTCAGGCTAGTTCTCCGAGCACGTGATCGGCAGAGCCCGCGCCCGATAGGAGCACCGGGCGCTCAGCCGACCTTGAGCTGCGCCGCGGTCACGAGGACCCCGAGCGCGGTGATCGCCACCAGCACCACCACCGTCTGGCCGAACCCGCCCAGCGAGGCGCCCAACGCCGGTCCGATCGAGAAGCCCACCGTGCGGACCAGCGTCGTCACGCCCCCGGAGGTACCCATCAGCTCCGCCGGCGTCCGCTCCAGCAGGACCGCCGCGTTGGGTCCGGCGAACAGCCCGTGCCCGATGCCGATCACCGCCAACCGCCACGCCAGGTCCCACGGATCATCACCCGCTCGGAGCAACAGCACCGTACCGATCAAGATCACCGCGGTGCCCGCCAGCGCGACTTCCCGGTAGCCGCACCGGTCCGCGACCACCCCGGCGATCGGCGACACCAGCGCCATGCCCGCCGACATCGCCAGCAGCACCGACCCGACCGTCCGCGACGGCAGGTCCACCAACAGGTAGGGCACCACGAAGTTCAGCGCACCGATTCCCGCCACGACCAGCGGCAGCGCCACCAAGGGCAACGCCAACGACGGCCGCCGCACCACGCGGGCGCCGAGCACCACCGACTCGACCAGCAGCCGTCGGTCCGGTCGCGGCAGGCCGCGACCGTCGGCCGCGATCCCCCGCCGCCCCACCAGCACCGCGACCGCCACCACCGGCAGGTTGACCAGGAACACCGACCGCCAGCCGAACAGGTCGGTCAGCACACCGCCCACCGCCGGCCCGGCCACACCGCTCAACGGGATCAGCGTGAGCACCATCCCCATGGCGCGCGCCCGGTGTTCCGGACGCACGTTGGCCGCGATGATCGGCATGGTGACCGCGCCGATCAACGCGCTGAACGCGCCCTGCAACGCCCGCCCGGCCAGCACGAGCCCGGCGTTCGGCGCGATCGCGATCAGCAGGCTCGTCACCCCGAACCCACCGACCGCCAGCAGGAACGCGGGCAGGTGCCCGGCCCGGTCCAGCCACCGCCCGGCCGGGAGGCTCAGCGCGATCACCGGGATGTTGTAGGCCAGCAGCACCCACTGGGTGACCGTCGGCCCGGCGTCGAGGTCCGCGCCCATCACCGGCAACGCCACGGCGACCGCGGTCAGGTCGAGCGCCGCCAGCACGACGCCCGACGACACCGCCAGCACCGCGCCCCACCGGGTCCGGGTCAGCGCCGCGGTCACGCGACCACCCGGCCCGTCAGCTCCGCCAGCACCCCGGCCAGCGCCGCACGCAGTTCGTGGTCCATCAGGCGGTCGTGCTCGTCGAACCGGCGGAACGCGTGCCCGACCGCCACCGGCGCACCGACCACCGAGGCGCCCGCGGCGGTCAGCACCTTCCGCAGGTCCTCCTGCGCCGACGCGGCACCGTGCGGGCTGGGGCTGGCGCCGACCACGGCGACCGGCTTGCCCGTCAGCACACCCGCGCCGTGCGGCCGGGACGCCCAGTCCAGCGCGTTCTTCAACTGCCCGGGAAGCGATCGGTTGTACTCCGGCGTCGCGATCAGCAGCGCGGTCGCCGACGCGACGGCCTCCCGCAGCGCCGCGACCGCGGGCGGCACCGGCCCGTGCTCGGCGTCCTCGTCGAACGGCGGCACGGACGCCAACCCGTCCCACCGCGTCAACCGCGCACCGTCCGGCAACTCGTGCCGCGCGGGGGCCAGCAACCTCCGGTTGAACGACTGGCCGCGGATGCTCCCGGCGATACCCAAGATGTCCATGCCGTCAACGGTCGGTCTAAGGCACCCCCTGGGGCATCGGGCACGAGCCCTATTCGAACAGCCTCAGCCGGTGCGCGGTCGCCGCCGCCTCGACCCGGTTGGCCACGCCGAGCTTGCCCAGGATGTTCGACACGTGCACGCTCGCCGTCTTCACCGAGATGAACAGCCGCTCGGCGATCTCGCGGTTGGCCAGACCGTCCGTGACCAGCCGCAGGATCTCCACCTCACGCGCGGTCAACCCGAACGCGGCCCGCTGCGCCCCACCCTCGCCGGTCAACGTCACCCGCGCCCGCCGGGCCAGGTCGGCGATCCGGTCGCGCAACGGCGTCGCACCCAGCCCGTCGGCCAGCTCCGCCGCCCGGCGCAGGGCGTCGGCGTCCCGCGTCCCGGAGGCCAGCCCGTACAACGCCTCGGCGTGCCACAGCGGTTGCCCCAACGCCTCCCAGGCGGCGACGGCGGCACGCCACTCGCCCCGGCACGTCAACGCCCACGCCGCCTGCACGGGACCGGCCACCGGGAGGTCCGGCGCGGGCAGGCCCGACCGCACGCCCAACGCCGCCAACGGCCACGAGAACCGGGACGCCACCCGCGCGTGCGGCAGCTCGAACGCGGCCCGCACCACGGCCGCCGCCTCCCCCACCCGGCCCTGCGCCAACCGCACCTCGGCCTCCAGCCGGGGCAGTTGCAGCGGGTCCTGGAGGAACGGGGTGTCCGCCAGCTCACGGGCCCGCGTCAACGCCCACTGCGCCCGGTCGACCGCACCGCGGCGCACGTCCACGAACCCCGCCAGGCACAGCAGGTGCGCGTGGTGGACGGCGGGCGGCGCGTGGTCGAGGGCGTGCTCGACGCACTCCAGCGCCTCGTCCCACCGACCGGCCGCGATCAACGCCCTGGTCAGGTCCACGGCGTGGGACGCGCCCGCGGACCGGGCCAGGCCGAGCTCCCGGGCGGTCCGGATGCCCAGCCTGGCCAGTTCTTCGGCCGCCGCGATCCGCCCGTACGCCTCCGACAGCGACGACTCGCAGTGCAGCGCGCGCAGCCGGACGCGGTGCGCGGCGACGTTCTCCGCGATGGCGCGTGCCCGCCGCAGCCTGGGCAGCTGCGCGTCGAGGTCGCCCAGCCGCGCGTCCAGCACGGCCAACGTGATCAGGGCGGCCGCCTCGGACGGGTCGTCACCGGAGTGGTGGGCCGCGCCCAACGCCTCCTGCGCGACCTCACGCGCCTCGTCGGGCAGCGGGATCGCCATCAGCCGGGCGGCCAGGGAGTTGAGCAGGTAGCCGCGGATCGGGTGCCCCTCCGGCACCAGCCGCACGGCCTCGCGGTGGTCCTCGGACGCGCCCGGCCGGCCGAGCTGCGCCCGCAACCGACCCCGTTGCTCCAGCACCGCCGCGTACCGGATCCGCTCGGCCTCCGGGTCCAGCCCGGCCAGCAGCTCGGTGGTCAGCTCCTCACCGCGTTCGTGCTCACCGGCCCGGCTCGCCGCCTCACCGGCCGCCTCCAGCACCGTCAGCCGGTCGACGCCGAGGTGCGATGCGTTGTCCCACAAGGACAACACGCGGTCGAGCATGGCCAGCTGCTCGGCGTAGGCCGACGCCCGACGGGCCGCGCCCGCGGCCTCCCACGCGGCGGACACCGCGCCCGGCACGTCACCGGCGGCGTACCGGTGGTGGGCCAACTCGGCGGCGGCCGACCGCGGCAGCACGGCCGCGTACCGCGCGTGCAGCTCCGCCCGTTCGCCGGGCAGCAGTCGCCGGTGGACCACGTCCCGGATCAACGCGTGCCGGAACGCGTAGCCGTCGCCGTCCACGACCATCACCCCGCCGTCCACGATGGACCGCATCGGCGCCACGTCGTGGACCCGGCTCAGCAGCTCGTGGGAAACGCGCCTGCCACCGACCGCGGCGGCGCGCACGAGGGAGACGGCGTCCGGCGCCAGCCGTTCGACCCGGCTGAGCAGCAGCTCCTCCAGCGGCAGCTCCGCGCCGGCGTCCACCAACGCCTCGACGAACAGCGGGTTCCCCTCGCTGCGCCGGAAGACCTCCCGCGCGGCCACCGGGTCCGGCTCCTCGCCGAGGATCCCGCGCAGCTGCGCGCGCACGTCGCGGGCGGACAGCCTCGGCAGCTCGAACCGGCGCACCCACGGCACGCGGCTCAGCTCGGCCAGCAACGGCCGCACCGGGCCGCCCAGTTCGTCGGACCGGTAGGTCACCACGACCACCGAGCGCGGCACCGCGCGCTGGTTGCGCACCAGGAAGTCGAGCAGGTCGCGGCTGGAGCGGTCCAGCCAGTGCGCGTCCTCGACCACGAGGACCACCGGGCGTTGCGCGGAAAGCCTGCCCAGCAAGGACAACACGCCCTCGAACAGGCGCGGGCGCGCCTCGTCGCCCGCCGCCGCGTCATCGCGGGAGGCGGGCAGCACCGGCGCGAGGTCGGCGCGTTCCCGGTCGGTCACCGCGACACCGCGCAGCGCCGCGACGAACGGCGCGAACGGCAGGCCGTCCAGCTCGACGCAACCGCCGAGCAGCACGGTGGCGTCGAGCGCCGCGGTGAAGTCGTGGACGAGCCGGGACTTGCCGACGCCCGCCTCACCGCCGACGAGCACCGTCGCGGGCGCGTGGTCGAACGCGCCCGCGAGGTGCCCGATCTCGGCCGACCGCCCGACCAGCTCCGGGCTCACCAGGTGTGCGCTCATCGCGCACCGGAGACTAGTCGAGCGGCCGCGTGGTGCTCGTCGCTCAGCCGCCGCTCGTGCGCCGGAACACGCGTCGTCCGACGAACGTGTTCTGGTGCGGGCGGCCGGGTGCCTTGTTCACGCTGTCGTTCTTCTCGGCGTGACCGCGGCGGGCCGCGCGGTTGAGCGGGACGGCGGGCTGCTCGGGCTGGTCCTGCTCGCCGTCATCGGCCTGCGGAACGTCCTGGTCGGTCATGTTTGCCTCCTGAGGTGTGGCGATGTCGCTGGTCAGCGACGCCGCATGGCGTACTGGCGCGGGTTGACGACAGCTCGACCGCCGCCGCCGAAGCGCGGCTGCACCGCGCCGGACGAGCGTGCGCCGCGACGTGCGGCTCGGTTGGTCGGCTGACCGTCGTGTGGCGGTTCGTTGCGCATGGTGGGCATGCGATCGCCTCCTCGTTGTCCGAGGCGTGCAAAGGGCTACGACCCGTGGATCGACAGGGTCGCGTGAAGAGCCGCTAGGGCCACCAGGAGAAGGGCGCGGCACGGCCCGAGGCCGGTGCGGCGCTGGAGGAAGAAGTCCTCAGAGGTCGATCTGGAAGAACATGGTCATGACGTTAGCGTGCTTCCCGCGGCAACGCCAACCGTTTTATCGGCGGACCGGGGTCACGGCCGCGCGACGGCGGGCGTCATGGCCGGCGCAGCGGTGCGGAACAGCGCGCCGAGCACCAGCCGGCCCACCACCCCACCGCCCAGGGAGGGTGGTGGGCAGCAGCGGTCCGACGGTGCGCGCGACGGCCGTGCCCGTGCCGCAGAACCCCTGGTACCGACCCTGCCCGTCGGCCGGCGCGAGACCGAACCCGATCTCCCGCGGGCCCGGCGTCGTGCGGCATCTCGCCGACGACCTGGGTACCCGTCGTACCGACCAGCACCACGACCGCCACCCAATCGGGTACACCCGCGGACCACGCGAACACGACGCAGGACATGAGCAACAACACCCCTCGCGCCGGCCGCACCTGCCCCACCAGCGCAGCACGACGATCAGCCCGACCACCCACTTCGGGGCGGAGCCGCGTTCGACGACTCACAGCGACGTGCGGATCTACCACGCCGACCCGCGAGGTTCACTCGATGCGGTCGGCTACTCCCGGTTCTCGACGATCGAGACGATCTCGCCGTCGATCACGGTGCCGTCCACGACCGCCGGGGCGTCCTCGTGCTCGGTGAAGAAGCGGGCCGCGAAGGCGCCCACCGCGCGGGTGGTCACCGCGTCGAACGTGCCACCGATCACGCCGCCCACCAGCGGTACGCCCTTGGCCAGGGTGACGGTCGCCTTGGAGGTGCCGTACTTGGCCAGCAGGGTGAAGCCGACGCGCTTGTTGATCTCCCGGATGAGCTGCGCGGGGATGCGTTCGATCAGGTTCATGGTGAGCTTCGCGCCCACCCTGATGCCCGCCTTCTTCAGCAGCTCGGTCCCGGCGTTGCCGAGCAGGCACACCAGGATCGCCGTCTGCACCTCGTCGCTGTCCAGGTCGTGCCCGTGCACCGCGGCGATCGAGGCGATCAGGTGCGTCTGCACCAGGTACGACGCGGTCAGGTTCGCGGGCAGCGTCACCGGCAGCGTGATCAGGCCGCCGATGTTGGTCGCGAAACCCTGCACGCCGGCCGCCGCCACGTGCGTCCGGATCAGGTGCTTGATCGCCTCCTCCGGCGTCAGCCCCTTGTCCAACGCCTCCACGGCCATCTGACGGGCGCCCTTGAACGGCCCGAAACCGTTGATGCCCACCCTCAGGAGGTGGTCAACGGCGGTCTGCTGCACCCTGGTGATCGCACCCGGTTCGTCCACCATGCCCCCGAGGTTACGCGGCGCGCGAGCGGGTAGCCGAGGCCCATGGACATGTCTTCGTTGGGAGAGCTGGTCCGGCAACGCGGCCCGTTCGCGTCGGTCTACCTGGACGTCTCGCACGACACCGAGGACGCGGCCAAGGCCATGGAGCTGCGCTGGCGCGGTGCGCGCGAGGAGTTGGCCGGGCAGGGCGCGGACGACGCGACGCTGGACGCGATGCAGGAAGCGGCGCTGACGCCGGTGCCGGGCAAGTCCGGTCGGGCGCTGATCGCGGCGCACGGCAGGCTGCTGCTGGACCGGGTGCTGCCGCGCCCGCCGGGCCGCGAGGTCGTGCGCTGGTCGGACCTGCCGCACCTGCTGCCGCTGGCCACCTGGACCGAACCCACCGTGCCGCACGTGATCGTGCTGGTCGACCGGGCGGGCGCGGACCTGCACGGGTACGACGGGCGCGGGGAGCGGAGCGGTGAGGTGCACGACGAGGTGCACGGTGACCGGCACCCGTTGCACAAGGTCCCCGGCGGCGGCTGGTCGCACCGGCGGCTCCAGCAGGCCGTGGAGGAGACGACCAGGCGCAACGCGGCGCTGGTGGCCGCTGAAGCCCACCGGCTGGTGACGGACCTGGACGCCCGGCTGCTGGTCCTGGGCGGCGAGGTGCAGGCGCGCACCGAGGTGCGCGAGGAGCTGAGCCCGCGCTGCCGGGACGTGCTGATCGAGGTCGAGGGCGCGACCCTGGCCGAGGGCGGGGACGACGCCGCGTTCGACGACGCCGTGCGCTCGCTCGTGGCCCAGTACCAGTTCGACCTGGACAACGACGTGGTGGAGGAGTTCACCGCCGAGGCGGGCCGCCCGCACGGCCGCGCGGTGCAGGGCCTCGCCCCCGTGGTGGAGGCGCTGCGCGAGGCGAAGGTGGCCGCGCTGCTGGTGTCCGACCCGGCGCTGGGCGACCGCACCGTCTGGTCCGGCGACGACCCGGCGCAGCTCGCGCTGAAGGAGAACGAACTGCGCGGCCTGGGCGTCGAGCACATCGGCGAGCACCGCGCCGACGAGGCCCTGGGCACCGCCGCCGCGGCGACCGGCGCGCAGGTGGTCGTCACCGAGGCCACCGGCCTGAGCGAGGGCGTCGGCGCGCTGTTGCGCTACTGACGACCGCTACTGACGACAAGGGGTCTCCGCCGTGCCACGAGCACGGCGGAGACCCCTCGACCACGATCAGACGGCCGCCGCGACGACGTCCTCGGCCGGGTTCCTCTCCAGCTCGATGACCTTCTTGTCGCGCCGGTTGCGCTTCTCCAGGTACGTCGCCAGCCACGTCAGCAGCAGGCACATCGCGATGTACATCGCGGCCACCACGATCGTGACGGGCACGAGCGGCCGGCCGAACTCGAAGATGCTGCCGATGAACCGGGCGTAGCGCAGCAGCTCCTCGTAGGTGATGAGGAAGCCCAGCGCGGTGTCCTTGAGCAGCACGACGAGCTGGCTGATGATCGCCGGCAGCATCGCCCGCACCGCCTGCGGCAGCAGCACGTAGTTCATCACCTGGGTCTTGCGCATGCCCACCGCGTAGGCGGCCTCGCTCTGCCCGCGGGGCAGGGACAGCACGCCGGCGCGGAACACCTCGGCCAGCACCGAGCCGTTGTAGAGCGTCAGGCCGAGCACCACCGAGTAGAACGGGGCGCCCAACGACAGGCCGTAGTGGAACACGAAGATCAGCACGACCAGCGGCACGGCCCGGAACAGCTCGACGACCAGCATCGACGGCACGCGGATGACCTTGTGGTCCGACATCTGGCCCGCGGCGAAGACCGCCCCGAACAGCAGCGCCAGCACCGCACCCGCGCCGAACGCCTTGAGCGTGTTCAGCAGCGCGTCGAGCAGGTCGGTCTGCACCTTCTCGTACTGGATCCAGGTCCACTTCTGGCCGTCGAACTGGCCGCTCTGGGCGAACCGGAGGACCACGAAGCCGATCGCCGCGACCAGGAGGGTGACGCCGAGGACCGCGTAGAGGCGGTGGCGCAGCCGGGCCCGGGGCCCGGGGACGTCGAACAGGACCGAGCTCATCGGGCGATGCTCCACCGCTTCTCAAGGCTGCGTTGCAGCAGGGTCATGGGGATCACCAGCACCACGAAGAACGCCGCGACCCAGAGCAGGCCGATCAACTGGCTCTCGCCGCGCTCGGAGAGGTTGGCGCTGATGGAACCCGCCTGGAACACCGAGAAGCCCGCCGCGATGGTGGTGTTCTTCAGCAGGGCGATCATCGTGCTCATCATCGGCGGCACGACCGCGCGGGTGGCCTGCGGCAGCACCACGGAACCCAGCATCTGGCCGAACGTCAGCCCCAGCGCGCGGGACGCCTCCGCCTGGCCCACCGGCACCGTGTTGATGCCCGACCGCACGACCTCGCACACGAACGCGGCCGTGTAGAGGATCAGCGCGGCGAGCGCGGCGGTGAAGTAGTAGCCGGACGCGGAGCCGCCGAACGTGTCCGCGTCCACGATCTTGAGCAGCGGGAACGCGAAGGCGAAGAAGAAGAACACCAACGTGAGCGGGGTGTTGCGGACGATCGTCACGTAGGCGGTGCCGATGACCCGCATCACGGGGACCGGCGCGACCCGCAGCATCGCCAGGATCGTCCCCAACACCAGCGACCCGACCGCGGCGATCAGGAACAGCTCGACGGTGTTGAGGAACCCGGGCCCGTACAGGTCGAGGTTGTCGAGCAGGACGTCCATCGGCTTCCTCGGCTAGGTGGGTGTGGTGCGGCCGGCCGCCGGAAGAACCGACGACCGGCCGCGGACGTGATCAGTAGCGGTCGAGCACGGGCTTGTCGGTCGTGGAGCCCGACTTGCCCAGGGTGACGTCGTAGGCCGTCTGCCAGTCGCCGCCGTCGAGGGCCGCCTGCAGGATGTCGTTGATCTTGTCGCGCAGCGCCTTGTCGTCCTTGGGCAGGCCGATGCCGTACGGCTCGTTCGAGAACGTCTGGCCGACGACCTTCAGCGTGGTGGGCGACTGCGAGGCGTAGCCCTTCAGGATCGCGTCGTCGGTGGTGACGGCGTCGACCGCGCCCTGCTCCAGCTGCTCGACGCACTGCGAGTAGTTCTGCAGCTCGACGATGTTCTCCGGCTCGGTCAGGCCCTCGGACTTGACCTTCTGGATCGGCGTGGAGCCGGTCACCGAGCAGACCTTCTTGCCCTTGAGCGCGTCCTTGCCGGTGATCGAGTTGTCGTCCTTCTTCACCAGCAGGTCCTGGCCCGCGGTGAAGTACGGGCCGGCGAACGCGACCTGCTCCTTGCGCTTGGCGTTGATCGTGTACGTGCCGACGTAGTAGTCCACGTCACCGTTGATCAGCGCCTGCTCGCGACCGGCCGACGGGATGGCCTTGTACTCGATCTTGTCGTCGCCGTAGCCGAGCTTGGCCGCGACGAGCTTCGCGATCTCGATGTCGAAGCCGGTGAACTTGCCGCTGGTCGGGTCCTTGTAACCCAGGCCGGGCTGGTCCTCCTTGACCCCGATGATCACCTTGCCGCGGGCCTTGATCTTGTCGAACGTCGGCGAGCCGTCGACCTTCACGTCTGCGGCGACCTGCTGCGAGGGGGCGGAGCCGGTCTCGCCGGGGCCACCCTCCTTGCCGCACGCGGTCAGGGCGAGGCCGCCGGCCAGCAGCGCCACCGCAAGGGTGCGAACCCTCATCGTCGTTCTCCTGCTCTTCTTCGGTAGAGCGGCGCCAGGCTCAGCGCCGCGGTCGTGGGACTTCAGTGGGTCAGGATCTTGCCAAGGAAGTCCTTCGCGCGGTTGGACTTCGGCGCGGAGAAGAACGCCTCCGGCGTCGAGTCCTCGACGACCTCGCCGTCGGACATGAAGATCACGCGGTCCGCGGCCTTGCGGGCGAAGCCCATCTCGTGGGTGACCACGAGCATGGTCATGCCCTCCTTGGCCAGCGTCGTCATCACGTCCAGCACCTCCTGGACCATCTCGGGGTCCAGCGCGGAGGTCGGCTCGTCGAACAGCATCACCTTGGGCCGCATCGCCAGGGCGCGGGCGATCGCCGCGCGCTGCTGCTGCCCGCCCGAGAGCTGGGCGGGGTACTTCTCCGCCTGGTTCGCGATGCCGACCCGCTCCAGCAGCTCCATGGCCGTCTTGCGGGCCTGGGCCGCCGGGGTCTTGCGGACCTTCACCGGCGCGAGCATCACGTTGTCGACGATGCTCTTGTGGGCGAACAGGTTGAACGACTGGAAGACCATGCCGACGTCGGCGCGCAGCCGGGCCAGCTCCTTGCCCTCGGCGGGCAGCGGCTGGCCGTCCACCTCGATCACGCCGGACTCGATGGGCTCAAGCCGGTTGATCGTGCGGCACAGCGTGGACTTGCCCGAGCCCGACGGCCCGAGCACCACGACGACCTGCCCCTTCGGCACCTCCAGCGTCACGTCCTTGAGCACGTGCAGAGGTCCGAAGAACTTGTCCACGCCCGCCATCCGGATCATCGGCGGAGCAGGAGTGGCGGCGGTCATCAGTCCTCCAGTAGGGGTTCCTGAGCGATGGCGGAAACCTAGGTGTGCATGCCCACACCAGTCCAGGCGGTTGAGCAAGACTTAGGGTCTCAACTCTGTCACAGGGTGGCGACACTTATCGGGGAGGCTCCACGGTGCGGGTGCTGTTGGTCGAGGACGACGACCGCGTGGCAGAAGCGCTGGTACCGGCGCTGACCCGGCGCGGTTTCACGGTAGACCGGCAGGCTACCGGTCGGGGGACGCTCGATCGGTTGACCGGGGTCGACGTGGTGCTGCTCGACCTGGGTTTGCCCGATGTGGACGGTGTCACGCTCTGCCGCCACATCCGTGCGGCGAGTGACGTGGCCATCATCGTGGTGTCGGCCCGCGGCGAGATCGACGACCGGATCCTCGGGCTGCACGCCGGCGCGGACGACTACCTGGTCAAGCCCTACGACGTGGGTGAGCTCGTGGCCCGGGTGCACGCGGTGCGGCGGCGGCGCGGCGACCCCGTCGGCGTCGGCGGCACCGGGACCGAGGTCTTCGAGGTCGCCGACGTGCGGGTCGACCTCGGTCGGCACGAGGTCACCGTGGCGGGCGAACCCGTGGCGTTGTCGCGCAAGGAGTTCCAGGTCCTGGCCCTGGTGGTGGCGGCGGGTGGCGCGGTGTGCACCCGGGAGCGCATCCTGGCCGAGGTGTGGGGACGCACCTGGGCGGGGGCCAACCGGACCCTGGACGTGCACGTGGCGACGTTGCGGACCAAGCTCGGGCGTCCTTCGTTGTTGGAGACGGTGCGCGGTGTCGGGTACCGGTTGAGCGGGGGCTGAGTGCGGTCGCGGCTGCTGGGCATCGTGTTGACGCTGGTCGTGCTCGTGCTGCTGGGCATGGGCGTCCCGCTGGGGCGCGGCGTGGCCCAGACCGAGCAGCAGGAGATGTTCCTGGACCGGCTCACCGACACCACGCGGTTCGCGTCCGTGGCGCAGCGGCCGTTCATCGACGACCAGCCGGAGGTGCTGGAGGCCGAGCTGCGCCGGTACCACGAGCTGTACGGCATCCGGGTGGCGCTGCTCGGCCAGGACGGGCAGGTGGTGGCGGCCTCCGCCGACGGCGTGGACGTGTCCTCCCCCGAGGTGGCCGACCTGGTGCGCGGCGCGTTGGCCGGTCGCCAGCCGGTCGCGCCGGAGCTGGTCATGCCGTGGGAGTCGACCGAGCTGGTGCTGGCCGAGCCGGTGCTGGAGGCGGGCGAGGTGCGGGGCGCGGTGGTGACGTTCTCGCCGACGTGGAAGACCCGGACCGAGGTCCTGCTGTGGTGGTCGGTGCTGCTCGCGTCGAGCCTGCTGGTGCTCGCGATCGGCGTGTTCGTGGCGTTGCCGCTGGTCCGGTGGACGTTGCGGCCCGTGCGGCGGTTGGACGACGCCACCGGGCGGCTGCTGGCGGCGGTCGTGTCCGGGCAGCCCGTGCAGCCGGTCGGCTCGTCCGACGGGCCGCCGGAGCTGCGGCAGCTGTCGCGGTCGTTCGACCAGATGGCGGCCAACGTGGGCGACGCGCTGGCGGCCCAACGCGCGTTCGTCGCCGATGCCTCCCACCAGCTGCGCAACCCGCTGACGGCGTTGAAGCTGCGTCTGTCCAATCTGGAAGACCACGTGGTCGGCGAGGGCGTCACGCACCAGGCGGCGGCGTTGGAGGAGGCCAACCGGCTCAACCGGATCCTGGACGAGCTGCTGTCCATGGCACGGGCGGGCGCGCCGTCGGTCGACCCCGTGCCGGTGGACGTGGACCGGGCGGTGGCCGGCCGCCTGTCGGCCTGGCAGCCGGCCGCCGCGGCCCGCGAGGTGCACCTGGTGCTCGACGGCGAGCCCGGCGGCACGGCCCTCGTGCCGCCGCGCGGCGTGGAGACCGTGCTGGACGCGCTGCTGGACAACGCGCTGAAGTTCACCTCCGACGGCACGCTGGTGCGCGTCGACGTCCGCCGCCGCGACGGCGTGGTCCGGCTGACCGTGCAGGACGAGGGGCCCGGCCTCGCACCGGACGAGCTGGACCGCGCCACGGACCGGTTCTGGCGCAGCCCGGCGCACCAGAACGTGCAGGGCTCCGGCCTCGGCCTGGCGCTCGTGCGGCAGATCGTGGAACGGGTGGACGGCGAGGTCCGGCTGGAGTCGCCCGAGGAGGGCGGCCTCAGGGTCGTGGTCGAGTTCCCGGCCGCCTGAACCGGTCAGGACGTGACGGCCACGCCCTCGGGCTGCTTGCCCACCGGGAACGGGTCGGCGGGCTTGCCGCTCTTGGCGTCGATGACGGACACGGTGCCGGAGCCGGTGTTGGTCACGTAGACGAAGCTGTCGTCGGGCGCCGCCCCGGAGCCCTCGGGCATCCGCTGCACCTTGACCACCTCGATGGGCTTGCCGCTCGGCCCGAGGATGCTGATCGTGCCGGACCCGGTGTTGGCGACGTGCACCCGGCCGCCGGGGGTGACCGAGACGCCGAGGGGCGCGGACCCGACCGGGGTGGTCTCGACGGGGCGGTTGCTGCCCGGGTCGATGACGGTGACCGTGTCGCTGCCCGTGTTGGCCACGTACAGCCGCTTGCCGTCGAGGGAGATCGCGATGCCCGACGGGAAGACGCCGACCGGGATGGTGGCGATCGGCGCGTTCGTCGACGTGTCGATGACCGTGACGCTGTCGCCGCCGTTGTTGGTCACGTAGACCCGCGAGCCGTCGGGACTGGCCACGGCGCTGTGCGGGAACCTCCCGACCGGGATGGTCGCCACGGGCGCGTTCGTCGCGACGTCGATGACCGTGACGTCGTCGGAGCCGAAGTTCGTCACGTAGGCGTGGCCGGGTGTGGCCGCGACGCCGAAGGGGTTGGCCCCGACGGGCACGGTGGCGATCACCGCGAGGGCCCGGGGGTCGATCACGGAGACGGTGTTCGACGACTCGTTGGTGACGTAGACCCGGTGACCGAACGGGTGCGCGCCGACGCCTGCCGGGTAATCGCCCACCCCGATGGTGGCCGTCACTTTACCCAGGCGGGTGTCGTACACGGTGACGTTGTCGGAACCGCTGTTGGCCACGAATACCTGGATCCGGGTCGGCCACCGCGGCGAGGCGTCGAAACCGGTGCCCGCCAATACGGCGAGCAACGCGATACCCACCCTTATCCGAGGGAATCGACCCGGTCGGGTGATGGAAGAAGAAAACGCTGCGTAAAAGCGCGCGCGTACCGACTCAACGGACATGAGCTCCCCGTATCGGTTCTCGGACCTCGCGCGGACCGTCGCTGTGCCGCGCCGCTTATCACGCTAACGGCCTAGCGCCGGACAGGTCGCCCGGAACAAGCCCTTGACCCCGACTTGGGCGAGTGGCCACGCGGGAGGTTTCCACCGTCGGGCTGACGAAGCGCGGGTTAAACCTTGACGTCGCGGTAATAGCGCATCGCGCCGGGATGCAATTCGATCGGTGTCGTCTCGATCGCCGACCTCACCTCGATCGACCTGGCCACCGGGCTCGCCGCGACCAGTTCCGGCTGAGCCTGGAACAGGCCTCTGACCAGGGCTTCGGCCACGTCGTCCGACATCGTGTCGTTGACCAGGAGGAAGTTGCGCACGACCAGCGTGACGACCGGGCCGCCCCCGACCTGCTCGTAGGCCGAGGCGGGCAGCGTCGCCGACCCGTACACGGGGAAGTCCTCCCGCAGCTCCGGCAGCACGTCGCCCAGGTCGAGCATCCGCAGCTTCACCGTGGTGGCCAGCGTGGTGACCGCGTCCGTCGGCACGCCACCGGACCAGAAGAACGCGTCCAGCGCGCCGTCGCGCATCGCGTTCGCACTGGTCGGCAGGTCCATGTACTGCACCTTCAGGTCGGCCTCCGGCGAGATCTTCGCCGCCGCCAGCAGCCGTTGGGCGATCAGCCACACCCCGGAGTCGCGGGCGCCCACGCTCACCCGCAGGCCCTTCAGGTCGGCCAGCTTGGTCGCGGGCAGGTCGTCCCGCACGATCAGCTGGAGGTAGTCGTCGTGCATCCGCGCCAACGCGTACAGCTTGTGCGCCGCGTCGCCCTTCTGCTTCTCCTCCGCTGCGTCGGCCGCCGAGAACCCGACCTGCGCCTGGTTGGCCCGCAGCCGGTCGAGGTTGTCCACCGAGCCCGCCGTGTTCGCCACCTGCGGGCGGGGGATGCCCGGGTCCCGGGTCCACGCGTCGGCCAGCGCCATGCTCAACTTGTGGTAGACGCCGCCGGGGCTGCCTGCCGCCATGGTGAGCTTCACCTGGTCCAGGTCGTCACCGCACGCGGTCAACGACAGGGTGGCCAGGGCCAATGCGGCCCCGACCGCGTGCAACCGCAGCAGCGTTCCCGACACCTGCGCATCGTCGCACGTCCACGCTCTACGCTGGACCCGACGGAAGGACTAGGTGCAGTGACTCGCAGTTACCAGATCCGCACGTTCGGCTGCCAGATGAACGTGCACGACTCCGAGCGCCTGGCCGGCATGTTGGAGGACGCGGGCTACACGCCCGCGACGGGCGACGCCACGCCGGACGTCGTCGTGTTCAACACCTGTGCCGTGCGCGAGAACGCCGACAACAAGCTCTACGGCACGCTCGGCCACCTCGCGCCCGCCAAGTCCGCGAACCCCGACATGCAGATCGCCGTCGGCGGCTGCCTCGCGCAGAAGGACCAGGGCGAGATCGTCAAACGCGCCCCCTGGGTCGACGTGGTCTTCGGCACGCACAACATCGGCTCGCTGCCGGTGCTGCTGGAACGCGCCCGGCACAACCGCGAGGCCCAGGTCGAGATCCTGGACTCGCTGGAGACCTTCCCCTCGACGCTGCCCGCGCGCCGCGACTCGGCCTACTCCGGCTGGGTGTCGGTGTCCGTCGGCTGCAACAACACGTGCACGTTCTGCATCGTCCCGTCGCTGCGCGGCAAGGAGAAGGACCGCCGCCCCGGCGAGGTGCTGGCCGAGGTGCAGGCGCTGGTCGACGAGGGCGTCCTGGAGGTCACCCTCCTGGGTCAGAACGTCAACTCCTACGGCGTGGAGTTCGGCGACCGCTTCGCGTTCGGCAAGCTGCTGCGCGCCACCGGCGGCATCGAGGGCCTCGAACGGGTCCGGTTCACCTCGCCCCACCCGAAGGACTTCACCGACGACGTCATCGCCGCCATGGCCGAGACGCCCGCCGTGTGCCACTCCCTGCACATGCCGCTGCAGTCGGGCTCGGACCGCGTGCTCAAGGAGATGCGCCGCTCGTACCGGACCACCAAGTACCTGTCCATCCTGGACAACGTGCGCGCGGCCATGCCGGACGCCGCCATCACCACCGACATCATCGTCGGGTTCCCCGGCGAGACCGAAGCGGACTTCCAGGCCACCTTGGACGTCGTCCGCGAGGCCCGCTTCACCTCCGCGTTCACGTTCCAGTACTCCAAGCGCCCCGGCACACCCGCCGCGGACCTGCCCGACCAGCTGCCCAAGCAGGTCGTGCAGGAGCGCTACGACCGCCTGGTCACGCTCGTCAACGACATCGCCCACGAACTCAACCGCGAGCAGGTCGGGCGCCGGGTCGAGCTGCTGGTCGCCTCCGGCGAGGGCCGCAAGGACGCCGAGACCCACCGGATGACCGGCCGTGCCCGCGACGGCCGCCTGGTGCACTTCACGCCCGGTGACGCCCGGGTGCGCCCCGGCGACGTCGTGGAGACCGTGGTGACCTACGGCGCGCCGCACAACCTGATCGCCGACGGCCCGCTGCTCTCGCACCGCCGGACCAAGGCGGGCGACCGGTCCGAAGCGGGGCTGAAGCCGAAGACCCCCGGCGTGACGCTGGGCCTGCCGTCCTTCGGCAAGCCCGCCCCCCAGCCCGCGGCCGTCGGCGGGTGCGCGGTCGGATGAGCCAGAACGACCCGGACGACCTGGCCGGCCTGCGCGAGGAGATCGACGGGGTCGGCCGTTCCGCCGCCAAGCGCTTCGACCCCGGCGCCGGCGCCCTGACGATCGCCATCGCCGCCCTGGCGATCCTCGTGTCGCTGATCCTGCCCTGGGTGGACGGGATCCAGGGCTTGAGCATCGTGTCCGGCGAGGGCCCCGGACTCCCCCGAGTCTTCGCCTACATGGCGATAGTCGTGGGCGTCCTGCTCCCAGCGCTGACCCTCACCGTCCGCCGCTGGGCGTTGGCCTGGACCTGCGCACTGGCCTCGTTCGCCGCCTCGGTGGCAGGCGTGCTGTCGATCTGGACCACCCAGACCACCACGGGCCACCACCCCGGCCCCGGTCCGGGCCTGGGCCTGATCCTGGCCGTCATAGCCGTCGTGGTGATGCTGGTGAAGTGGCTGAAACTGGCCGCCTCCCGCCCGCCGATGCAGTGACCGACGACAACGCGCGCCTACGCACCAACCGGCTGACCTTGCGGCCACCGACAGCAGGCGACGTACAGGCCGTGTACGAGATCCACCACGACCCGTCGGCCTGCGCCCACAACCCCTCGGACGCGCTGACCACCCCCGACGAGGCCGCTCGCCTGCTCGACCGGTGGCTCGGACACTGGCACGCCTCCGGCTTCGGCTACTGGGTGGTCCGCCGCCACGACGACCCGACCGTGCTCGGCTTCTGCGGCATCAAGTCGGTCCACCTGGACGACCACCCCGCCCTGAACCTGTTCTACCGGTTCGCCCCGGCGGCCTGGGGCCAGGGCATCGCCTCAGAAGCAGCCCACGCAGTGGTGGCCTGGGCTCGCGAACACCTGCCGGACCTCCCCGTGATAGCCAGGGTGCGCCCGGCGAACACCGCGTCACAACACGTCGCGACCAAAGCCGGCCTGACCCGCACCGAACACCTGGACCGCAACGGCGAAGACGGCCCCGACCTGTTCTTCACCACCACCTGGCCCCACTAACCCCCGCAGCCCCACCCGACACACCCGCCCCCAAGGCCCTCCCCCACAAGGACCTCAACGGACCCGCCGCCGACCCACCGAGGCCCGATTTGACATGGGTTCGGGTGCCTTAGGCTGGACAAAGCCGGGCAGGCACGGCGGGGACGCTTTTTCCCCGCCGTGCCTGCCCGGCCGTTGCGCGGCCGGGGGGCCCGGACTGGGCGCCGGGCGAATAGTGCCGGG
>NZ_JBFAQZ010000039.1:0-40083 GCF_040673975.1 Actinosynnema sp. NPDC050801
CAAGGGGGCGGTGTTCAGGTTTGCCGGGTTGTGGGTGTCTTGCCGCCCCCTTGACACGTGTGGTTGCCCTTGTGGAGGTCGGCGGGATGACACGAGGCCCGGACCACGCTGGTTCGGGAGTGGACCGCGTGGCCCTGTCATCCTGCTGATCTGCCCGTCCGGCGAGGACGCTTTTGATCTTTGATCTTTGACGCTCCGACCCTTGCTCGGGCCCCTCGCTCAAACCCTGCCCGACAGGCCCGACGACCCCGACAGGCCCGACGACCCCGACCGAACCGCGAGATCCGACAGACCCGTGAGATCCGTCCGCCCCCCAGGATGGCGAACCGCACGACCCGCGGCAGCGGTGGCAAGGCGACCGGCGTCCCTCGGATCGTCACCGCGCGCCAAAGCCACCGTCAGAGCGGCCACGAACGCGTCACCGCCTCCGGTCGGGTCCGCCACCTCCTCCGCCGTCAACGGGATCACCGCCGAGTCCTCGCCCCACACCACCACGTTCGCCTCACCCGGCACCTCCAGCGCCACCACCGACGGGCCGCGCCCCAGCACCTCGCGCCCCGCCCGGACGGCCGCCTCCGTCCCGGTGATCGACAGGCCGGTCAACGCCTCCGCCTCCCCGTGATCGGCCCGCACCACATCGGCAGCGGCCAGGAGTTGGGCGTCGTGCCCGTCGGGCGCGCCGTCCAGCACGACCAACCCGCCCGCCGCGCGGACCGCCGCCAGCGCCGCCTCGGCCGGCTGCTCCAGCTGCACGACCACCGCGTCCGCCCCGGCCAGCATCGCCGAAGCGGCCAGGACGTCCTGCGGTGTGACCAAGGTCGGACCTGGGATGTCCTCCAGGTACCGGTACTCGCCGTCGCACACGACGTCCACGATGAGCGCCGTTCGGGTGGCCTCCCGGCACACCACCGCGGTCGTCGCTACGCCGTCCGCGCCGAGCTGCTGGACCAGCAGGCGGCCCTCCCGGTCGTCCCCGACGACGCCCACCAGCGCCGCCGTTGCGCCGAGCTGCCTGGTGCCCCGGGCGATGTTCGCGCCCTTCCCGCCGAGCATTTCGCGACGTTCCAGCACCCCCGCGCTGCCCCCGGATCCGGGCACCTCCGGCACCACCAACACCAGGTCACGGGCTATCTGACCGACCACCGCGATCCGCATGGTCGAGCGGTACCCGGTGGCCACCAGTTGAAACGAGCCGTTGACGTGGCGTCACCAGTAATGCGATCGTGATTCTGGGAGCGCTCCCAGTTTCATGGTTCACAGATCACCGTCGATCTGAAGGAGAGGTCCTTGCGACTCAAGCGCTTTGGGGCGTTGGCTGTTGCCGCGCTCGGTATCGTCGGTGTGACCAGCGTCTTCGTCCAGAGCGGCGTAGCGGTGGCACACGGGTCGATGACCTATCCGCCCAGCCGCACCTACGCCTGCTACGAGGACGGCAGGATCGGTGGCGGCGGCGGCGACTTGAACCCGACGAACCCGGCGTGCGTCGCCGCGGTGCAGATCGGTGGGAAGCAGCCCCTGTGGGACTGGTACGGCAACCTGATCAGCCTGGCCGGCGGCAGGCACCGCGAGATCATCGCCGACGGCGACCTGTGCGGGCCGACCACGAAGTACGACGCCTACAACCTGACCCGCAGCGACTGGCCGGTGACGACCCTGCGGGCGGGCGCGTCGATCAACTTCAAGTACAACGCCTGGGCACCGCACCCCGGCAGGTGGGACCAGTACGTCACCCGGGACGGCTTCGACGTCACCCAGCCGTTGAAGTGGTCGGACCTGGAGCCCGTGCCGTTCGACAGCATCACGAACCCGCCGCTGGGCAGCGGCGAGTACTCGTGGAACGGCACCCTGCCCAACAAGAGCGGCCGCCACATCATCTACTCGATCTGGCAGCGCAGCGACAGCCCCGAGGCGTTCTACAGCTGCTCGGACGTCAACTTCACCGGTGGCGGCGGCGGTGACACCCAGGCGCCGACGGCGCCCGGCACGCCCACCGCGACCGCGTCCTCCAACTCGGTGGCGTTGAGCTGGTCGGCGGCCACGGACAACCAGGGCGTCAGCGGCTACCAGGTGTACCGCGAGGCGGGCACCACCGACGTGGCGGTCGCGACGAGCTCGGGCACCACGGCCACGGTCACCGGCCTCACCGCGGACACGGCGTACCAGTTCTACGTGGTGGCACGGGACGCGGCGGGCAACACCTCGCCCCCCTCGGCGGTGGTGTCGGTCCGGACCACCACCGGTGGCACGACCCCGGGCGCGTGCGCGGTGACCTACAGCGTGCCCAGCTCGTGGTCCGGTGGCTTCACCGCGAACGTGTCGGTGAAGAACACGGGCACCAGTGCGGTCAGCGCGTGGCAGCTGGTCTGGGACGTCCCGACGGGTCAGGGCATCACCCAGGCGTGGTCGGCGGAGGTCGCCGTCGCGTCGGGCAAGGCCACCGCGAAGGGCGCCAGCTGGAACCAGAACATCCAGCCCGGCCAGACGGTGAGCTTCGGGTTCAACGGCTCGTCGCAGGGGACGCCGACGAACCCGACGTCGTTCGCCCTCAACGGCGCTCTGTGCGCCGCGGCCTGATGTTCTGGCGATGCGCGGCCCTGGTCGCGCTCCTGGTGGGGTCGGTCGCCTGCTCTTCGGCGGCGACCGGCTCCACCGGCCTGGGCTCCAACGCCCTCGGCCCGCCGCTGGCGACGCCGTCGGAGGTGGGGGACTGGGTGCGGGAGAAGACCGGGCAGTGCGACGACGTGGTGCCGCGGACGATGGAGGAGTTCGCCGACTTCGTCGGCCCGTTGCGGGCGGCGCTCTACGCGCCGTACGTGGCCGAGTGGGCGACGTGCGAGGCGGGGCCGTACCAACGGCTCGGGCTGGTGGTGTTCCAGCGCGAGAAGCTGGCCGACTTCCAGCGCTCGTGGCAGGGAGCGATGTCGTCCGGCGAGGTGTCGGACAACCCGGATTTCGGGTTCGGCAACGGCTTCGCGCTGAGCGGCACGCTCGGCTTGGAGTTGTTGGGACTGCACGAACTGCGTTGCACACCGGTGGGAACCGGCGAGGACGTGGGACACACCCTGCCCGCGGAGGCGGAGGGGTGCACCTACGTCCAGAAGCCGGGTCACCACCACTAGAGGCGGCTCGTCAGCGTGGCGCGGCGGTGCTCTGACGCACCACCAGCGTGGTGGCAAGCTCGATTCGGCGGTGTTCGGGCTCTTCACCACGTGCCAGCGTGATGGCGAGACGGGTGCCCGCCGCGGCCATGTCCTGCAGCGGCTGCCGGACCGTGGTCAGCGGCGGGCCCACCCACTGCGCCACCGGGAGGTCGTCGAAGCCGACGACGCTGAGGTCTTCCGGGATGCGCAGACCGGCGGCGCGTGCGGCTTCGTAGACGCCGAGGGCCTGCAGGTCCGACCCGGCGAACACGGCCGTGGGCGGGTCCGGCAGGTCGAGCAGCGGTGCGAACTGGGCGCGCCCGGACTCGACGTGGAAGTCGCCGTAGCGGACCAGGTCCGGGTCGAACGCCAGGCCCGCGGTCTCCAGCGCGGCGCGGTAGCCGTCGACGCGGGCGCGGCTGCACAGGACGCGCTCCGGACCGCCGATCATGGCGATGCGCCGGTGGCCGAGTTCGATCAGGTGCCGGGTGGCGGTCAGGCCGCCGTTCCAGTTGGTGGCTCCTATGGAGGGCGTTTCCAGCTGGGGTTCGCCGATCGGGTCGACCACGACGACCGGGATGTCACGCGCGCGCAGCTTGGCCAGCTGCGAGGACGTGAGGTCGGAGAAGACGGAGATCACGGCCAGCGGCTTGCGCGCGATGACCCCTTCGAGCCAGCCGTGACCAGGGGTGAGCCTGCCCTGGGACTCCGACAGCACCAGCGCCAGACCCTGCTCGGCGGCGACCTGCTCGGCACCGCGGATGATCTCCAGGGCCCAGGCGCTCTCCAGCTCGTGGAACATCAGTTCCACCAGGTTGGACCGCCGCGACCGCTCGTCCGCCCGCCTCTGGTAGCCGTGGCGCCGGATGATCGCCTCGACCCGTTCCCGGGTGTGCGGCGCGACGTCCGCGCGACCGTTCATGACCTTCGAAACAGTCGGAACCGAGACCCCTGCCTCCGCCGCGATGGCAGCGATGGTGATCTTGCCCGAGGCTGTGCCATCCGAGGGTGACGGGTCGGCTTTGGTCGGCATGGGGGCAGTCTACGACAGCTCCGCCCAGTTCCGGCCGCTAGACGCGGGGGAGCGGAGGTGGGTTGTTCGTCACTTGGCGGCCGCGTAACACGTTCGAAACAATCGACGTTTGAGTCGAAAGTGTCGAATATCCGGTTGATCCACCGGCCGTTCAGCTCACGTTACCGCAACGCAGAACGCACCGGACCACCAAATGAGATGTCCTGAGCGTTGAATTCGGGGGTCCTGAACGTAGGACACTCACGACCTGAACGTAGGACACGCGCGTTCCGAACGTAGGACACGCGCGACCTGAAGGTACGACTCGCGCGGCGTGAACGTAGGACTCTCGCGCGAGTCGAACGTTCAGGTCCGTTGAGTCGTACGTTCAGGACCGGTGAGTTGGGCGTTTAGGTTCGGTGAGTTGGCGTTCGGGGAGGCGAAGGCTGGTTCCGGGAGGGGCTCGGGCCCGCTGGGAGAGTGTGCGGGCCCGAGCCCGGTCGGGTCAGCCCCGGCGGCGCGTGCCGCCGAACGAGAGGTCGTCGCGCATGGCCCGGTAGGCGGGCTTGGCGGCGAAGTTCTCGTCGAGGATGTTGGCCGCACCTTCACCCTCGAACCACCCGGGCACCCAGGAGTACTTGTCCGTGTACCCCCAGACCGTGAACGACAGGCAGCGCGGCGTCAGCAGGCAGGCCTTGAGCATCGTGCTGTAGACGTTCGCCTGGGCCTGCAGCTTCACCGAGTCGGACGGCATCACCATCCGCACGTCGGCCTCGGTCACCGCGGTGCGCAACCCGAGCCGGTCGAACCGACCCAGGTTCTCCCGCATCGTCTGCGGTGCGTAGCCCGCGGTGTGGTGGGCCTGCACGCCGACGCCGTGGATCGGCACACCCTGCCGCTTCAGCTGCTTGACGAGGTTGTACACGCCGTCGCTCTTGGCGTTGACGTCCTCGACGTTGTAGTCGTTGTAGAACAGCAGCGCGCCGCGATCGGCCTCGTGGGCCCACCGGAACGCGTCCGCGATGTAGCCGGGGCCGAGAGCCCGCAGCCAGACGGTGTCACGCAGCGTCCCGTCCTCGTTGAACGCCTCGTTCACCACGTCCCACTGCCAGACCTTGCCCTTGAAGTGCCGGACGGTGGTCTGGATGTGGTTCTTCAGCACCGAGCGCAGCTCGGTGGCGGGCAGGCTCGACAGCCACGACGGGTTCTGGTTGTGCCAGACCAGCACGTGGCCGCGCACGCTCTGCCGGTTGGCCCGGGCGAACGCGATCAGCTCGTCCGCCGGAGCCCAGTCGTACTGCCCGCGGGTCGGTTCCAGGACCTCCCACTTCATCACGTTCTCGGCCGTGACGCTGTTGAACTCCGACGCGATCCGCTCCCGGTACACCTGGTCGTTCGCCAGCGCCGCCATGTCGACGGCGGTGCCGATGCCCAGGTCGTGACGTGCCGCGAGCTGCCGGAGCGTCGGCTCCGGCGCCGCTGCCGCCGCGGGTGCGACGGCAGCGGCCAACGATCCGACGACGGCCAGAACGAGTGCGACCTTGCGCATGAACGTTCCTCCCAAGCCAACGAGCCGGAGAAAACCTGACCTACTTGCCGAACCCGGCCGTGAGGCCGCTGAGCAGGAAGCGCCGCCCGATCAGGTACACCACGAAGATCGGCAGCACGGACAGCGTCACGGCCGCGAGCAGCGCGGGCACGTTCGTGCCGAACTGCCCCTGGAAGTCCCACAACCCGAGGGTGAGCACCCGCGACGACTCCGACTGGGTGAGCACCAGGGGGAAGAGGAACCCGTTCCACGCGTTGAGCGCCGTGTAGACGACGACCGTCATGATCGCCGGTCGCGCCAGCGGCAGGACCAGCGACACGAGCACTCGCATCGGGCCCGCGCCGTCGATCGCCTGCGCCTCGTACAGCTCGCGCGGCACGTCGCGCAGGCTGTTGACCAGCACCAGCATCGCCACCGGCAGCGCGAACGCCGCCGTCGGCAGGATGATCGCGGTCAACGTGTCGTACAGCTGCATCCGGGTGATCATCAGGTAGACCGGGATGATCGTGGCCTGCGCGGGGATCGCCAACCCCATCAGGAGCAGGGTGAACCCCTTCTGCACGAACGGGCTGGTGTTGCGCACCACCGCGTACGCGGCGGGCACGGTCACCAGCACCACGATCGCCACCGTAGCGACGGTCACGATCACGTTGTTCAGCAGGTACTGGCCGAAGCCGCCGGTCAGCACGGTGACGTAGTTGTCCAGGGACAACGCGTCCGGCATCTCCCACACGCTCTTGCCGAGGTACTCGGCGCGGGAGCGCAGCGACACCGTGACCAGGTAGAGCAGCGGCCCGACGACGATCACCAGCCACACCAGGGCGAAGATCCCGGCGGGCCAGTTGGGACGAGACTTCACGACCCCTCCTGCTGGCTGCTCATCTGGCGGAACCCGCTCCAGCGCATGACCACCAGCGACAACGCGGTGCCGAGGACGACCAGCACGACCGCGATCGCGCTCGCGTAGCCCATCTCGAACCCGCTGAAGCCGGTGATGTACATGTGCAGCGGCAGGATGCGGGTCGCGGTGCCCGGCCCGCCGTTGGTCAGGATCAGCACGGTGTCGAACGTGGTCAGCGAACCGACCAGCATGAGCACCGACGACGTGACGATCGTGTACCGCAGCTGCGGCAGCGTGATGTGCCGGAACTTGCCCACCCGCGAGGCGCCGTCGATGGTGGCCGCCTCGTACAGCGAGGGCGGCACCGCCCGTGCCGCACCCTGGTAGAGCAGCGTGTGGAACGGGATGAACTGCCACGAGATCACGAGCACGACCGTGTAGAGCGCGATGTCGGGATCGCCCAGGAACAGCGGTCCGTCGACGAACGCGCCGAAGTTCGGTTCGAGCAGCGCCTGCCACAACAACGCGATGGCGGCCGTGGACAGCAGCAGCGGGAGGAAGAAGATCGAGCTGAGCACCGCCCGGGACCGCTGCTTGCCGGCCGCCCAGACCCCGATCAGCAACGCGATCGGGGTCTGGACGAGCCACGACACGACCATCAGCACCAGGGTCCGCCACACCGAGGCCCGCGCCTCGGCGTCGTCGAGCAGCCGGGACCAGTTCTCGCCCCCGTTCATCGCGGGCGTGCCCAGACCGTCCCAAGCGGTGAAGCTCAGGTAGATCACGAGCAGCATGGGCAACGCGGCGAACAGGGCGAAGAATCCGAACGCCGGCACGGCATACCAGGCCGAAGGCCGCTGGGACGACATCAGCGCGCGGCCACCGCGTCGACGAACTGCTGCGGCGAGACCTTGCCCAGGAAGAACTCCTGGAGCTGGGTCAGCATGAACGTGGCGTCATCGGCGGGCAGGTCCTGGTCCCAGGACAGCTGGAAGTTCTTCGAGTCCAGCACCAGCTCGTAGATGTACGACGCGTACTCCGGGTTCGGCGACTTCTTGAGCTTCTCCTCGGCGCCCACCACCGGCGGGACGTCACCGGCCTCGATCAGCGCCTCGACGTAGGAGTCCTTGTGCAGCTCGCTCGTGACGAACTTCTTCGCCGCGTCGAGGCTCTTGGAGTCCTGGGTCGCCGAGTAGAAGTTGCTCACGTTGCCGACGAGGTTCGCCGCGTCGCCCTTGCCGCCGGGGATCGACGGGAACGCCACCCAGCCCAGGTCGCCGTTCTTCACGAAGTCCGGGCTCTGGTCGAGCTGGTTGGTGTACTCCCACGAACCCATGAGGTGCATCGCGGCCTTGCCCTGCGCCATGATGGTCGACGCGCCACCGGCGTCGTAGCCGACGGAGGCGAAGCTGCTGCCGAACGCGCCCCGGTCGATCAGGTCCTTGAGCTTGGTGAGGGACTCGACCACGGCCGGGTCCTTCCAGCCCGCGGGGCCGGAGTCGCGGATGTTCTTGAACACCTCGGGACCCGCCACGCGGTCGAGCACGTACTCGGCCCACATCAGCTCGGTCCACGCCTGGTTGCCGGCGAGGGCGATCGGGGTGATGCCCTTGCCCTTGAAGGTGTCGACCAGCGAGAGCAGGTCGTCCCACGTCTTCGGCGGCTGCGCGCCCGCCTCGGTGAAGACCTTCTTGTTGAAGAACAGCAGCACCGGCTGCATGCCGCGCATCGGCACGCCGTAGTACTTGCCGCCGAGCTTCGCGCCGTCCAGCACGCTGGGGATGAACGCGTCCTTGGCGGCCTTGTTCTCCTCCAGCACCGAGGTCAGGTCGGCCACCTTGCCGGCGTCGACGTACTCCTTGAGGTTGCCACCACCCCAGTTGAAGAACAGGTCGGGGGCCTGCGGCGAACCGATGGCAACCCGGAGGCGCTGCTTGTAGGGGTCGTTGCCGAACGTCTCCAGCGAGGCGTTGCCGCCGCCCGCCTTGAACGAGTCGATCGACTTGTTCTCGATCTTGTTGAGGACCGGGTCCTCAAGCGCCCAGATCTTCAGTGCGCCCGCGTTGGTCTCGCCCGGACCGGACGTACCACACGCGGACACCACTGCTGTCACGGCGACGAGCCCCATCGCGATGAGGGGACGCACCCATGAACGGCGGGACATGCGACCGCCACCCTTCTGCCACGCTGCGGATTTGTTCGCGGCATCGAAATATTTCGAAACATCCACGACTTGCGCAGACCTTAGGCGGGTGTCCAACCGGTGTCAAGCGTCACCATTCGGCGTGTCTGACTCATGTTTCTGCACGTCAGGAGGTCACTCTTGTGTTTCGATCGAGTTTCGATACTATCGGGACATGCGTCGAGCCACGTTGGCCACGATTGCCGCAGCAGCGGGGGTGTCTCTCCCGACGGTGTCCAAAGTCCTCAACGGGAAGGACGACGTCGGCGCGGAGACAAGGGCTCGTGTGCGGCAGTTGCTCGCCGAGTACGACTACGTGCCGGTGGGGTCCCGTCGGGCCTCCGGGCACCTGCTGGTGGACCTCGTGTTCACCGCCCTGGACAGCCCCTGGGCGGTGGAGATCATCCGCGGCGTCGTCGACACCGGACTGCACGTCGTGGTGTCGTCCACGGACAAACCCCGTCAGCACACGTCGTGGGCGGCGTCGCTGGTCGAGGCCAGGCGCGCGGGAGCGCTGCTGGTCACCTCCCAGCTGACCGCCGCCGACCGCCGCGTGCTGGCCAACTCCCGCATCCCCGTCGTGGTCATCGACCCCGTCGACCTGCCGCAGCCGAACGTGCCCAGCGTCGGCGCGACCAACTGGGCGGGCGGCCTGTCGGCCACCGAACACCTCCTGCGCCTCGGCCACCGCCGGGTCGGCGTCATCGGCGGACCCGCCGGGATGCTGTGCAGCCGCGCGCGGGTCGACGGCTACCGGGCCGCGCTCGACCGCGCGGGCATCGCGTTCAACCCGGAACTGGTCAAGCACGGCGATTTCAAGCACGAGGGCGGGTTCCGCCGCGCGGCCGAGCTGCTGGCGCTGCCGGACCGGCCGACGGCGATCTTCGCCGGGAACGACGAGCAGGCTTTAGGGGTGATCGAGGCGGCCCGAGTAGTCGGGCTGTCCGTGCCGCACGACTTGAGCGTGGTCGGTTTCGACGACCTGCCGGTCGCGGTGT
This sequence comes from Actinosynnema sp. NPDC050801, assembly GCF_040673975.1. Taxonomy (NCBI): domain Bacteria; kingdom Bacillati; phylum Actinomycetota; class Actinomycetes; order Pseudonocardiales; family Pseudonocardiaceae; genus Actinosynnema; species Actinosynnema sp. NPDC050801. Next base: position 9,723 of record NZ_JBFAQZ010000039.1, read on the forward strand.
GGTCCTCGCCCGCTCTCACCACCGTGCGCCAGCCACTGACCGAGATGGGCCGCCACGCGGGCCGGATGCTCGCCGACCTGATCGCCGGTCGCCCCGTGGAGACCGAACGCGTGGAACTGGCCACCGAACTCGTCGTCCGATCGTCAACGAAGGAGCCGCCGTGCTGAACCCCTGGGCCGATCCCGGTAAGCCGACCGGAGAGCGCGTCGCCGCCCTGCTGGCCGAGCTGACCCTGGAGGAGAAGCTGGCCCAGCTGGTGGGCGTGTGGGTGGGAATCTCCGACGGCGAGGAGGTCGCACCCGCGCAGCACGAGTTCGCCGAGCCGCTGCCGCCGTGGGACGAGCTGACCAAGCCCGGCCTCGGGCAGCTGACCCGCGTGTTCGGCACCGGACCGATCGACCCGCTGGTCGGCGCGAAGGTGCTGGCCGAGACGCAGCGCAAGCTGGTGGCCAACACCCGGTTCGGCATCCCGGCCATGGCGCACGAGGAGTGCCTGTCCGGCTTCACCGCCTGGCAGGCCACCGTCTTCCCGACCCCGCTCGCGTGGGGCGCCTCCTTCGACCCGGAGACGGTCGAGCGGATGGCACGCGAGGTGGGTCTCGTGATGCGCGACGTCGGCGTCCACCAGGGATTGGCTCCGGTGCTCGACGTGTCGCGCGACCCGCGCTGGGGACGTACCGAGGAGACCATCGGCGAGGATCCGTACCTCGTCGGTCTCCTCGGTGCGGCCTACACCAAGGGCCTGGAGTCCAGCGGCATCGTGGCCACGCTCAAGCACTTCGCGGGCTACTCGGCCTCGCGCGGCGGGCGCAACCACGCGCCGGTGCACATGGGCCCGCGCGAGTTCGCCGACGTGGTGCTGCCGCCGTTCGAGATGGCGTTGCGCCTGGGCGGCGCCCGCTCGGTGATGAACTCCTACGCCGAGGTCGACGGCGTGCCGCCGGCCTCCGACCCGGCCCTGCTCACCGACCTGCTGCGGCACCAGTGGGGCTTCACCGGCGTGGTGGTCGCGGACTACTTCGCGGTGTCGTTCCTGGAGACCGCGCACGGCATCGCGGGTTCGCCGGGCGAGGCGGCCTCGCTGGCGCTGGCCGCCGGCATCGACGTCGAGCTGCCCAGCGTGCGCTGCTACGGCGAGCCGCTGGCCGAGCTGGTGCGGTCCGGCCAGGTGGACGAGGCGCTGGTGGACCTCGCGGTGACCCGCGTGCTGACCCAGAAGTGCGAGCTGGGCCTGCTGGACGAGGGCTGGCAGCCGGAGTCGCCCGCGGTGCTGCGCGGCGAGCCGGTCGACCTCGACCCGCCCGCCCTGCGCGACCTGGCCCGCACCATGGCCGAGCGCTCCGTGGTGCTGCTGGACAACGCGGCCGACGTGCTGCCGCTGCGCGACGCGGGCAAGCTCGCCGTGGTCGGGCCGTGCGCGGACGACCTGCTGGCGCTGATGGGCTGCTACGCGTTCCCCAACCACGTCGGCGTCCAGCACCCCGAGGTGGCCCTGGGCGTCGAGATGGACACGATGGTGCAGGCCGTGCTCAAGGAGTTCCCGGGCGCCGCGGTCACCACCGCCAAGGGCTGCGAGGTCGACGGCGACGACCGGTCGGGCATCGAGGACGCCGTCGCGGTCGCCCGCGAGGCTGACGTGGTGCTGGCCGTGCTCGGCGACCGGGCCGGGCTGTTCGGCCGCGGCACGTCCGGCGAGGGCTGCGACGCCGAGGACCTGAACCTGCCCGGCGTGCAGGGCGAGCTGCTCGACGCGCTGCTGGCGCTGGACGTGCCGGTCGTGCTGGTGCTGCTGACCGGCCGCCCGTACGCGCTGGGCAAGTACATCGGACCCGCCGCGGATCCGGAGGCCACCGAGGTAGCGGATCCTGAGGCCACCGAGGTAGCGGATTCGCGGCCCGCCGCAGGAGCGTATTCGCGGCCCGCCGCGGTAGCGGATTCGCGGCCCGCCGCGGTCGTGCAGGCCTTCTTCCCCGGTGAAGAGGGCGCGGGCGCGGTCGCCGGAGTGCTCAGCGGGCGCGTCAACCCGTCCGGCAAGCTGCCCGTGCAGGTGCCGCGGGGTTCCGGCGGCCAGCCGACCACCTACCTGCACCCGCCGCTGGGCGGTCCGGGCGGGGTCAGCTCGGTCGACCCGTCGCCCGCCTACCCGTTCGGGCACGGCCTGTCGTACACGACGTTCGAGCTGTCCGACTTCGCCGCGGGGCAGGAGTTCCCGTCCGACGGCGAGGTCGAGGTGTCGTGCCTGGTGCGCAACACCGGTGACCGGCCCGGTGCCGAGGTCGTCCAGCTCTACCTGCACGACCCGGTCGCGAGCGTCACCCGCCCGGTGCGCCAGCTCGTCGGCTTCGCGCGGGTCGACCTGGAGCCGGGCGAGGCCACCGGGGTGACGTTCCGGCTGCACGCCGACCGCACCTCGTTCACCGGTCGCGACGGCCGCCGCGTGGTCGAGACCGGCGAGGTCGTGCTGCAGGTCGGCTGTTCGAGCAAGGACATCCGCTGGGAGCACTCGGTGCGGCTCACCGGCGAGCCGCGCGTGGTCGGCCACGACCGCGTGCTGGTGACCCCGGTGACCACCGCGTCACGATGAGGTGACCATGAGGTTGGTGCCACCGCGGGTGCCGCCGGCGCTGCTCGTGCACACGCACGGGTGCCGAGTCGGCCCCACGGTGGTGGCCCAAGAGCTGGTCGTGGACACGGGAGGCCTCGGGCCGAGCAGCCCGAGGCCCTCGGAGAGCCGCCGAGTCCACTGACCGGGCTGGGGCGTGAGGGGACTATGGCGGTGGTCCCCTCACGCCCCGCCGAACCGCGTTGCCACCCGCGCGGAGCACGAAGTGGTGGCGCACCGGACTATCGTGACCGCGGGTCACGGTGCCGGAGGAGGAACCACATGCTTGGCACGGTCGCTGCGGGGTACGAGGGCGTGCGCGAGGAGTTCGCGGAGTTCGTCGCCGGGGAGCGCGAGGACTACGCGGGCCAGCTGGTCGCCTACGTGCGTGGCGAACTGGTCGTGGACCTGTGGGTGGGTCCCGGGTTCACCGCCGACACGCTGACCGGGGTGTTCTCCTCCACGAAGGGCGCGGCGTACCTCGTGGTGGCGCTGCTGGTGCAGGACGGCGTGCTGGATCCCGACCAGCGGGTCGGCCACTACTGGCCGGAGTTCGCGGCGGAGGGCAAGCAGGACACCACGCTGCGGGAGCTGCTCTCGCACCGCGCGGGGTTGGTCGGCGCGGACACCGGGTTCAGCCTGGAAGAACTGGCCGACGACCGGCTGATCGCGGCGCGGCTCGCGGGCCAACGGCCGTACTGGCGGCCGGGCGCGGCGTTCGGGTACCACGCGTACGTGATCGGCGCGCTGACCGGCGAGGTGGTGCGGCGCGTGACGGGGCGGAGCATCCAGGAGCTGTTCGAGGAACGGGTCCGGGCGCCGTACGGTCTCGACTTCCACCTCGGGCTGCCGGAAGAGCTTGAGCCGCGCTTCGCCACCACGTTGCCGATGCTGCCGACACCGGAGCAGCAGGCCGAGATCGACGCGGAGGTGACCGCGGTCGAGAGCCTGGGCGGGATCGCGTTCAACGAACACCGCCCCGACGCACCCCAACTGTGGGACTTCCCGAACCAGCGGATCGTCAGGGCGCAGGGCCAGACGTCGGCGGGCGGTGTCGCCTCGGCGCGAGGTCTGGCCGGCATGTACGCGGCGGCCACCACGGGCCTGAACGGCCGGTCACCGCTGCTGAAGCCGGACACCGTGGCGGAGTTCGCGCAGATCCAGTCGATCGGGTACGACCTCGTTTCGCGCGTGCACAAGGCTTTCGGGCTGGGGTTCAGCGCCGTGGCGGAGTTCTACCCGTTCCTGGGGCAGGGCGCGTTCGGGCACAGCGGCGCCGCGGGCAGCCAGGCGCTCGCGGATCCCCGCAGCGGTCTGGCGTACGGCTACAACCGGCGCCGCTACGCCTATCCCGGCGGCGCGGCCCCGGAGAACGACCGGCTGCTCCGGGCCTGCGTCACCGCCGCGCGCGCGACCCGGTGAGCGGCCGGGCCGACCGCACGCGGCGCCGACACCGCCGCTGCCGCCGGCCCCACACCTGCCGACAGGTTCTCAGAGGTGCGCGCGCAGGTGGCGCAGCTTGCGCTCGTCGTGCACCCGGGGCGTGGTGTGGCCGCTGAACGGGAACACCGCCATCTCCTTCGGTGCGGTGATCTCGTTGTACGCGGCGTACACAGTGGACGGTGGGCACACCTCGTCCATCAGGCCCACGCTCAGCAACGACGTCGCGGTGATCCGCTTGGCCAGCAACGCGCCGTCCACGTACCGCAGCGTGTCGAGCGCGGCCGGGATCAGGTCGACGTGCTGGGCCAGGAAGTTGGCGATCTCCGCGTACGGCTCCTCGCCGGTGAGGGTGACGGCCCGCTGGAAGTCGCACAGGAACGGCACGTCGGCGTGGCAGACCTTCACCGCCTCGCCGTTGAGCGCCGCCGCGGCCAGGGCCAGCCCGCCGCCCTGGCTGCCGCCGGACACCGCGAGCCTGGTCTCGTCGACCCCGTCCAGGGAAGCGGCCACCTCGACGGCACGGGCCGCGTCCACCATCAACCGCGTCACGTAGTAGGTCTCGGGGTTCGCGATGCCGCGCGTCATCACGCCGGGGTACTCGGGGCCCGCGAAGCCGGAGTCCGGGGTGGCGCCGAGCGTCCACCGGCCGCCCTGGCCGCGGGTGTCCATCACGAACACCGCGTACCCGACCGACGGCAGCAACGCGTGCTCCGACGGCAGACCGCGCCCGCCGCCGTAACCGATGTAACAGACGACCGTGGGCAACGACTCGATGCCGGAACCGGCGGGGCGGATGTACCAGCCGCGCACCCGGTCGCCGCCGTAGCCGGAGAACTCGACGTCCCAGACCGAGAGCGGTCCGTAGGCGTCGGCCGCGTACGGGGTCAGCACCGGCGGCAACGCGGCCGCGTGGGCCTCCTCCAGCCGGGACTTCCACCACAGGTCGAGGTTGTCGGGTTCGGCGGTGTCGGTCCGGTACTGGGCGAGTTCCCGTTCGGAGAGGTCGAACCAGGGCACGGCGGTCCCCTTTCGTAATCCGTTAAGCGCTTAATTACCCTACCGGGCGAGGCCGTCCTGTCAGCGGTCTAGACTCGATGATCACCGACCGAGGAGGGCGCGGGTGGTAGGCAAGCGACCGACCATCTCGGACATCGCCAAGGCCGCGGGCGTGTCCACCGGCGCGGTCTCGTACGCGCTCAACAACCGGCCGGGCGTCTCCGAGCCGACCCGTCGCCGGATCATGGACATCGCCGACCGCCTCGGTTGGGTGCCGAGCAGCGCCGCCAGGTCGTTGAGCGACGGGCGGGCGAACGCGATCGGGCTGGTCGTGGACCGGCCCGCGCGGGTGATCGGCGTGGAGCCGTACTTCATGCAGTTGATCTCCGGTATCCAGGGCGCGCTGGCGGGTGGACCGACGTCGTTGCTGCTCCAGGTGACGGACAACTCGGCGGCCGAGCTGGCGGCGTACCGGCGGTGGTGGGGCGAGCGGCGGGTGGACGGCGTGCTGCTGGTCGACCTGGTGCAGAACGACCCGCGGGTGGAGCTGGTGCAGGAGCTGCGGCTGCCCGCCGTCGTGCTGGGTGAGCCGGTCGTGCCGGACCTGCCGTGCGTGTGGACCGATGACGAGTTGGCCGTGGTGGAGGTGCTGGAGTACCTGGTGGCGCTGGGGCACCGGCGGATCGTGCGGGTCGCGGGGCCGACGAAGTTCGTGCACACGCAGACCCGCTCCCGTGCGTTCACCACCGCCGCCGCGCGGTTGGGCCTGGCCGAGGCGCGGGTCGTGCACGCCGACTACTCCGACGAGGCCGCCGCCCGCGTGACCCGGCGCGTGCTGACCAGCGGCACCCCGCCCACGGCCCTGGTGTTCGACAACGACGTGATGGCGGTGTCGGCGCTGGGCGTGGCGCACGAGCTCGGCCTGACGGTGCCCGACCAGCTGTCCCTGGTGGCCTGGGACGACTCGGCCCTGTGCCGCCTGGTCCGCCCGGCCCTGTCGGCCGTCCGCCGGCCGATCGCCGAACGCGGCGCCGCCGCCGTGCGCCTGCTGCTGGACGTGATCAACGGCGCCCCGGCCGAACAGGTCAAGACCTCGGATCCCGAACTGGTCCCCCGCTCCAGCACCTCCCACCCCCCACCTCCCACCCCCTGACCTGGCCCTGGCCCTAACCTCCGCGAGAGCCCACCCTCCACCCCGCGCGTGTCCAACCCCCACCCCGCGCGTGTCCCACCTCCAGAACGCGCGTGTCCTACGTCCAGAACGCGCGTGTCCTACCTCCGGAACGGGCGTGTCCTACGTTCGGAACGCGCGTGTCCTACGTTCAGGACCCCCATGTCCTACGTTCGCGTTCGCTCGCGCCGTCGTGCGGCAAAACCCCAGGTCGCGTGTTCTGAGCGTTGAACTCGGGTGTTCTGAACGTAGGACACGCACGACGTGGACGTAGGACACGCGCGTTCTGGAGGTTCGACTCGCGCGAGCTGGGGGTGGGACTCGCGGGGGGCGGAGGGGTTGGCGTGGGGGCGGTTGTGTAGGAGACTTGCGCAAAGGCCTTCTGGGAGCGGTCCCAGACGGGTCGATTCCGGTGTGCCGCCGCGTGGCCGTGAAAGTCCGGGGAATGGCGTTCGAGGTCGAATGACACCGTTGACACTTAAGCGGTTAATTGCTTTGGTGTTGGGGCCTGCCGGAGGCAGGTGCGCTGCCCTGCGCTCGCTACGTCAACGTCGACAACTACGCGAGGTACATCCATGCGCAAGCGATTCGCCTTGGTCGGTGCCCTCATAACGGCCGCCATCGGCGCCTTGGTCCTGTCCCTGCTGACGGTCGTGCCCGCGCACGCCGCGGCCGGGTTCACCGTCAGCAACGGGCGTCTGCTCGACGCCAACGGCAACGACTTCGTGATGCGCGGTGTGAACCACGCGCACACCTGGTACGCCGACCGCACCACGCAGGCGCTCAAGGACATCAAGGCCACCGGCGCGAACACCGTCCGGGTCGTCCTCAGCTCCGGTGACCGGTGGACCCTCAACACCGCCGCCGACGTCACCAACGTCATCAACCAGTGCAAGGCCAACAAGCTCATCTGCGTGATGGAGGTGCACGACACCACCGGCTACCAGGAGCAGAGCGGGGCGGTCAGCCTCGCCCGCGCCGTGGAGTACTGGAAGAGCATCCAGAGCGCCATGGCCGGCCAGGAGAAGTACGTCATCCTCAACATCGGCAACGAGCCGTGGGGCAACAACGGCCACGCCGGCTGGACCCAGGCGACCAAGGACGCCATCACGTCCCTGCGCGCCGCGGGCTTCGAGCACACGATCATGGTCGACGCGCCGAACTGGGGCCAGGACTGGGGCTTCACCATGCGCGACAACGCCGCCTCGGTGTTCGCCGCCGACCCGCGGAAGAACACCGTGTTCTCCATCCACATGTACGGCGTGTTCGACACGGCCGGCGAGATCACCGACTACCTGAACCGGTTCGTCACGGCGAAGCTGCCGATCGTGGTCGGCGAGTTCGGCAACGACCACTCCGACGGAAACCCCGACGAGGACACGATCTTCGCCACCACCCAGTCGCTCAAGCTGGGCTACCTGGCGTGGTCGTGGTCCGGCAACGGCGGCGGCGTCGAGTACCTCGACATGGTGACCGGCTTCAACGCCGCCCAGCTCACGCCGTGGGGCCAGCGCGCGATCAACGGCGCGAACGGCATCAAGGCCACTTCCCGCCAGGCCACCGTCTACGACAGCGGCACCGGCCCGGACACCACCCCGCCGTCCACGCCCGGCACCCCGACCGCGTCCGGCGTCACGTCGAGCAGCGCCACCCTGTCCTGGGCCGCCTCCACCGACAACATCGGCGTCAGCGGCTACGACGTGGTCCGCGTCAGCGGCACCGCGGAGACCGCGGCGGGCAGCTCCGCCACCACGTCGACGACCGTCACCGGTCTGTCGGCAGGCACCTCCTACACCTTCGCCGTCTACGCGCGGGACGCGGCGGGCAACCGCTCCACCCGTTCCGGCACGGTCAGCGTGACCACCCAGACCGGCGGCGGTGGCCCCGCGTCCTGCGCGGTCACCTACAAGGTCGCCGGCCAGTGGCAGGGCGGCTTCCAGGGCGACGTGAAGATCGCCAACACCGGCACCACCGCGGTGAACGGTTGGACGCTGCGCTGGACCTGGGCCAACGGCCAGACCGTGTCCCAGTCCTGGGGCGCCACCACGACCCAGTCCGGCTCCACGCTGAGCGCGACCAACGTGGCCTACACCGGCTCCATCCCGGTGAACGGCTCGGTCGCCTTCGGCTTCATCGGGTCGTGGAACGGCACCAACTCGGCGCCCACCGCGTTCACCCTCAACGGCGCCAGCTGCACCACGGCCTAGGAGTCGACGATGTCGAGGAAAACCGCTGTCGCGGCACTCATAGGCGCGCTGGCCACGCTCATCGGCGTCCTGGTCGCCGCGCCGGGCCAGGCGGTCGAGGCCGCCGCACCCACCAGGATCATGGCGCTGGGCGACTCGATCACGGGGTCGCCGGGCTGCTGGCGGGCCCTGCTCGACCGCGACCTGCGCGCCGCCGGGCACACGGGCATCGACTTCGTGGGCACCCGGGCCGGTGACGGTTGCGGGTTCGCCTACGACGGCGAGAACGAGGGGCACGGTGGCGCGCTCGTCACCGCGGTGGCCGACCAGAACCAGCTCGTCGGGTGGCTGGCCGCCACCAACCCGAACGTGGTGCTCATGCACTTCGGGACCAACGACGTGTGGAGCAACCGGTCGACCGCGACCATCCTGGCGGCCTACGGCAAGTTGGTCGACCAGATGCGCGCCAACAACGCGGACATGAAGGTGGTCGTCGCCAAGATCATCCCGATGGCGGCGAGCGCGTGCGCGGAGTGCCCGCAGCGGGTGGTCGACCTGAACGCGGCGATCACCGGCTGGGCGGCGGGCAAGTCCACCGCCCGGTCACCGATCACCGTGGTGGACCAGTGGACCGGGTTCAACACCGCCAGTGACACCTACGACGGTGTGCACCCGAACGCGTCCGGTGATCGCAAGATCGCGAACAAGTGGTTCCCGGCGGTGGTGTCCGCGCTCAACGGCACCACACCCACGTCGACCACGACGTCCACCACCACCTCTACTACTACAACGACGACGACGACCACCACCACGACTTCCGTCCCGGGCGGGTCGTGCGACGTGGAGATCAAGATCGTCAACCAGTGGCCGGGCGGCTTCCAGGTGGACATCACCCTCCGCAACGGCGGCGGCTCGGCGAGCCGGGGCTGGCGCGTCGGGTTCACGCTGAAGGCCGGGATGTCCCTGGTCCAGGGCTGGAACGGCACCTTCACCCAGAGCGGTGCGGCGGTGACGGTGTCCAACACGTCCTGGAACGGCGCCATCCCGCCGGCCGGCACGATCAAGATCGGGTTCAACGGCAGCGGCGACCCGACCGGCTGGACACCGGGGCCGATCTGCACGCTCTCCTGACCGGACCTCGCGGTTGTGCCCACCCCGGGCACAACCGCGAGACCCCGACCCGCGCCGGTACCCTCGAAGAGGGGTGGTGCGTCATGACCGAGCGCAAACCGGCCGGCATGGGGTTCGAGACGTGGATCGACCGGCAGATCCGCGAGGCGCAGGACCGCGGCGACTTCGACGACCTGCCGGGCGCGGGCAAGCCGTTGCGCGGGCTGCACGAGCCGCACGACGAGCTGTGGTGGGTGAAGGAGAAGCTGCGCCGCGAGGAGGGCACCGCGCTCCCGCCGACGCTGTTGCTGCGCAAGGAGGCGGCCGCCGCGCGCGAGGCCGCCGGTCGGGCGCGCACCGAGGCCGAGGTGCGCTCGATCCTGGCCGACATCAACGCCAAGATCGAAGAGGCGATCCGCAAGCCCATGTCGGGTCCGCCGCTGAACCTGATGCCGTTCGACGTCGAGCACGTCGTGGCGCGGTGGCGGGCGGAGTCGGCCACGCGCTGAACACCCGCTGCGGCCGGGGTCGGCCGTCCCGATCACGACCGCGCGGGAGCGTGCGCCTCAGCGCCTCAGCGCCACAGCAGCTCAGCGGCTCCGGCGGGTGCGCCTGGCGATCGCGGCCGCCTGTTCCAACTCCTGCTGGGGCGTGTCGAGCACCCGGCCGAGCCAGGCGCGCCAGTACGGGCCGGGGATGCGCTTGCCGCGTTCCCAGCGCGACACCTCTTCCCTGGTGATGCTGACGTTGCCGGACGCCGCGTGCAGCCGTTCCGCCAGGTCGTACTGGGTCAGGCCGCGTCCGCGCCGCAGTTCGGGGAGGATGGTGCTGATCGGTCTCGGTCGGCGTTCGTCGTCACGCACGGGACGGGGCACTGCGAGCGGACCTCCTCGATCGCGGATGGGTCATTGTCCCCAACGGGGGCCGTGTGGTCGATCGGACGAACGGTGTTGCCGGTTCACAGTCGGGCCAGCGGAACCGACCAGTCCACTGTGGACCCGCCGCTGATCCTGGCCGCGCCGGCCGAGCGCAGCATGCGGGTCACGGCGAGGTGGCCGGCGAGGTGGGTCGCGGTGAACCGGTCGAACCCGTTGACCAGCGCGAGGGACGCGAGCCGGACCACCATCGAGGTGGCCAGGCCCGCGCCGCGCCACGGCGGGGAGACCACCACGGCGACTTCGGCCTCGCCGGGCTCCGCGGTCGCCTCGTAGCGGGCGATCGCCACGCCTCGGCCCGACGGGTCACGGGCCACGATCGCGCAGCGGCGCACGTGGTCCAGGTCGGTGAGATGGGTGAGGAGCGCGGGTGTGAGCGGCGGTGCCGCGCCGCAGAACCGCTGGAACAGCGTGTCCGCGTCCGCTCGCCGCAACGCCTCGGCCAGCTCGTCGCGGTCGGCCGGCGTCACGGGCGTCAGTCGGACCCGCCGTCCGTCGGCCAACCGCAGGTTGCGGGCGTTCGATGACTTGGTTCGCATCGGGTGTCACTCCTGTCGACGCAGCCACGTCGTCGGAGCTGCTGGTGGGGGGAGGGGCGCGGAGGGTGCGCGCCGGGACCGGCCACCGGCCACCGGTCCTGGATCGGCCACGGGTCCGCGTGGCACGCGATCACCCCTCGATTCTGGCCCCACGGCGGGTGTCGGCGCAGGGGGCCAATGCGCACCTTCTCGGCGGATCCCACGGACGGTGGCGACGATGTCACCCTGGGTACCCGTTGCCACGGCCCTGATGGATCCCCTCCACCGCTCTAGTGGAATTGCGAGGTGCGGCGATGGCAGAACCTCAGCACGTCCCGGCACGCATCGGCGTCGAGGACGTGGAGCGCTTGGAAGCCGAGACCGAACGCCTGCGCGAGGTGGACTACCGGCGAGGTGGTGGCGCGTGCCGTGACGCGGTGGTCGCCTCCGCGACGCGGTCCGACCGGCTCCTCGACGCCGAGGTCGCGGGCGCGGTGCGCAGGCGGCTGTTGGTGGCGTTGGCCGACCTGCGCAACCTGGCCGGTTGGACGTGCTTCGACACCGGTCGGGACGACGCCGCCACGCGGCACTGGGACCGGGCGCTCGACCTGGCGGCCGAAGCGGGCCACCACGACCTGGAGGCCAACATCCACTACCGCGTCGGACGGCTGCGGCTGCACCGCGGCGAGCGGCGGGAAGCGCTGGAGGTGTTCTCGTCCGGCCTGGCCGCGGCCCGCCGGGCCGGTTCACGGCGGGCGGTCGCCATGCTGCACGCCAACCAGGCCTGGGCGCACGCGGGCCTGGGCGACCGGGACGAGGCCATGCGGCTGTTGCGCCTCGCGCACGACGAGTTCGCCCGCACGCCGTCCGGTCCGGCGCCGGGGTGGGTGCGCTTCTTCGACGAGTCCGACCTGTGCGGGTTGACCGGCGTGGTGCTGACCGAACTGGCCCGGACGGTGGACCCGTCGCACACCTCGACCGCGATCGACTCGCTGAGCGCCGCCGTGGCGGGCTACCCCGAGGAGATGACCCGCAGCCGCGCGTTCAGCCTGGTGGCCCTGACCGTCAACCACCTGGTGGACCGGGACTTCGACCACGCGGCCGAGGTGGGCGGGCGGGCGTTGGCCGCGGCGACCGCGGTGAACTCGACCCGCGTCGCCGACCGGCTGCGTCCGCTGCGCCACCTGGCCGACCGCTACCCCGGCAACCCGCACGCCCGGGCGTTGTCGGCGGGGATCGCCGCCTTCACACCGCCCGTCTGACGGGACATCGAGAACCACCGCGCCGCCTCCGGCCCGACCCGGGCCGGAGGCGGTTGCGCGCTGTGCCGCGCCCGCTGTGCTCCGGTCGCGCCATCGAAATCGACTCGAATTCGACGGACTGTCGAACATGATCGTCGAACAGCCGTCGAACGGCGGTCGAACGAAGTTACGTCGTTGACGTGTGGCGGACATTTTCGCAATACTCTGTTCGCACTTCTGGATAGAGTTCACATGTATGAACAAATTCGCCGGGGAAGGCCCCTCGTCATGCGGATACTCAGTACTGCGCTCGTGCTCTCCTGCGCCCTTGGCGTGATCGCGGCGGCACCCGCGCACGCAGGTCATGACCTGGGCAGACAGGTTCTCCAGCCCGGTGACGGTTGGGCGTCGAGCGGCGCGGGCACCACCGGTGGATCGGCCGCGACGACCGAGCACGTCGTGCGTACGGCGGCGGAACTGCGGGCGGCCCTCGCGGCACCCGCGCCCCGCCTCATCAAGGTGCGCGGCGTCATCGACGTCAGGGTTGATTGCGCAACATATGCCACCGACGGTTACACGCTCGCGGGCTATTTGGCCGCATACGACCCCGCCGTTTGGGGGCGTGAGAACGAACCGAGCGGCCCGCTGGAGGACGCCCGCGCGGCGTCGGCGCGCCGCCAGGCGGCGGCCATCGCGTTCAACGTCGGCTCGGACACCACGATCGTCGGCGACGGCCGCGGCGCGGGCATCACCGGCGCGAACGTGCGGGTGCACGGCGTGCAGAACGTGATCATCCGCAACCTCACCTTCCGCGACACCCGCGACTGCTTCCCGCAGTGGGACCCGACCGACGGCGCCGACGGCAACTGGAACTCCGACTACGACGCGGTGTCCCTGCAACGCGCCACCAACGTGTGGGTCGACCACAACACGTTCACCGACCACCCGCACCCCGACAGCGCGGCGCCGAGCTACTTCGGTCGCCCCTACCAGCAGCACGACGGCTCGCTGGACATGACCAACGGCACCGACCTGGTCACCGCCTCGTACAACCTGTTCGAGGACCACGGCAAGACGATGCTGATCGGTTCGTCCAACACCTCGACCACCGACCCGGGCAAGCTGCGGGTGACCGTGCACCACAACGTGTTCCGCAACGTCGAGGAACGGCTGCCGCGGGTGCGGTTCGGCCAGGTGCACGTCTACAACAACCTGTACGAGCCCGGACCCACGTTCAGCTACGCCTGGGGCGTCGGCGTGCAGTCGAAGCTGTACGTGGAGAACAACTACGTCAAGCTGTCCGGCGGCGGCGCGGTCGAGGACCTGATCTACAACTGGGGCGGCACCGCCATCACCGAACTCGGCACGCTGGTCGACGGCCGGCCGGTGGACGTGTTGGACGCGTTCAACGCGGCCAACCCGACCGCGCAGCTCGGCAGCGACGCCGGGTGGACGCCCACGCTCGTCCGAGGCCTGGAGCCCGCCTCGCGGGTGAAGAACCTCAAGGCGGGCGCGCAGGGCCGGGAGCGGTACCACGTGGCCAAGGGCACCGACTTCGACACGGTGCAGGCCGCCATCGACGCCGCGCCCGCCGGCACGACCGTCACCATCGGCAAGGGCGTGTACCGCGAGGTGGTCCGGGTGCCCGCGACCAAGCGCGACCTGACCCTCAAGGGCTCCACCGGCACCGCGCGCGACGTCGTGATCGACTACGACAACGCCAACGGCACCAAGAAGCCCGACGGGACCACGTACGGGACCACCGGCTCGGCCACGGCGACGATCGAGGCGGACGGGTTCACCGCCCGCGACCTGACGTTCAGCAACTCGTTCGACCGGGCCGCGCACCCGGAGATCACCGGCACGCAGGCGGTCGCGGTCAAGGCCACGGGTGACCGGCAGTACTACGACCGCGTCCGGTTCCTCGGCCACCAAGACACCCTGTACGCCGACACGCGCGCCGTGGGCACGCGGGCGCGCCAGTACTACCGGGGCGGCGAGATCGTCGGCGACGTCGACTTCATCTTCGGCCGCGCCACGGCGGTGTTCGACCAGGTCACCATCCGGGCGCTGGACCGGGGTGGCGATCACCCCAATGGATACGTGGCGGGTTACATCACCGCCGCCAGCACGCGCCGGGACAACCCCCACGGGTTCCTGATCATGAACTCGACGGTGCTCAGCGACGCTCCCGCGGGCACCTACTACCTGGGCCGCCCGTGGCACCCCGGTGGCGACCCGGACGCCATCGCGTCCGTGGTGGTGCGCGACACGAAGCTGCCCGCGGCGGTGAAGACCGCGCCGTGGACCGACATGTCCGGCTTCTCCTGGCGCGACGCCCGGTTCGCCGAGTTCCGCAACTCCGGCGCGGGCGCCACGGCCGGTGTCGACCGGCCGCAGCTCACCGCCGACCAGGCCGCCGCGCACACCCTCCGCGCGTACCTCGGCGACTGGAACCCCGCATGAGGACTCGCACGTGGGCGCCCTATGCCCTGATCGCACCGACGCTGGTGCTGATGGCGATCTTCCTGGTCTACCCGATCGGGAGCGTCGTCTACTACAGCCTCCAGCGGTACAACGTCACGCAGCCGTGGAAGAACGGCTTCGCGGGGCTGGACAACTTCAAGCAGATGCTGTTCGACGACCCGCTGTTCTGGCAGAGCCTCGCGTTCAGCGCCAAGTGGGTGTTCGTCGAGGTCGGGCTGCAACTGCTGCTCGGACTGGTGCTGGCCCTGATCGTGAACGAGACGTTCATCGGCCGGGGCATGGCGAGGGCACTGGTGTTCTCGCCGTGGGCGGTGTCCGGCGTGCTCACCACGGGCATCTGGATCCTGCTGCTCAACCCGTCGACCGGCATCTTCCAGGAGCTCTCCGAGCTGGGCATCGGCTCGCCGGGCACCTCGGTGCTCGGCAACCCCGACACGGTGTTCGACGCCCTCGTCGTCACCGAGCTGTGGCGCGGTGTGCCGTTCTTCGCGATCCTGCTGCTGGCCGACCTCCAGAGCATCCCCAAGGACCTCTACGAGGCGGCGTCGGTGGACGGCGCGAGCCGGTGGCGGCGCTTCACCAGCGTCACCCTGCCGCACCTCAAGGACGCGATCATCCTGTCGACGCTGCTGCGCGCGGTGTGGGAGTTCAACAACGTCGACCTCATCTACACCCTCACCGGCGGCGGTCCGGCGAACCAGACCACCACGCTGCCGCTGTACGTGGCCCGGCAGGCGGTCGACTCGCACAACTTCGGGTACGGCTCGGCGCTCACCGTCGCCGGGTTGCTGATCCTGTTGTTCTTCTCCATCGCGTACCTGCGGGTGTCGAAGTTCGGGAGCCGAGCATGACCGAGACGTTGACCAGGCGCCCGGTGGACACCCCGCCGCCGCCCAGGCAGCCGACCAAGCGGCGACGCCGGGCGGTGGCCGAGGAACCCGGCAAGCCGTGGATGATCCACGTGCCGCTGGTGCTGTACCTGCTGTTCACGCTCATCCCGTTCTACTGGATGCTGGTGTTCGCGGTGCGCCCGGCCGGCTCCACGCAGCTCGTGCCGTGGCCGATCTCGTTCGAGCACTTCGACACGGTGTGGAACGACATCGGGTTCGGCATCTTCTTCTACAACAGCGTGGTCATGGGCCTGGGCGTGCTCGTGTTCGTGACCATCCTGTCGGTGATGGGCGGCTACGCGCTGGCGCGGTTCAAGTTCCGCGGCCAGCGGGTGTTCCTGCTGGCGATGCTGTGCAGCCAGTTCATCCCCGGCGCGATGATGCTCATCCCGCTGTTCGTGATCTTCAAGGGCCTGGGGCTGCTCAACAGCCTCACCGGCCTGATCATCGCGGAGGTGGCGTTCCAGCTGCCGCTGTCGCTGATCCTGATGAGCGGCTTCATCCGCAACATCTCCGTGGAGCTCGAAGAAGCCGCCATGGTGGACGGCTGCTCGCGCCTGCGCGCGTTCTTCGCGGTCGTCCTGCCGCAGCTCAAGCCCGCCCTGGTGGCGGTCGGGTCGTTCGCGTTCATCGGCGCGTGGAACCAGTTCCTGTTCGCGTTGATGTTCGCCACGCGGCAGGACAAGTTCACGCTGCCGGTCGGCCTGAGCTACACGTTGGGTGAGTTCAACACCGACTTCGGAGCACTCGCCGCCGGTGGCGTGGTCGCGGCCGTACCGGTGGTCCTGGTTTTCGCCGTCGTGCAGCGGTTCCTGGTGCAGGGGCTCAGCGCCGGGGCTGTGAAGGGATAGGGAGCATCATGAGAAAACTGCTGGTCGCCGTGGTCGCCGCCGCGTTGGCGCTGTCCGCCTGCTCGTCCGAGGGAGGTGCGGGCGCCGACGGCGATGTCACCATCACCTTCTGGGACAACAACGGCGGCCCCGCCCGTGAGCCGATCTACAAGGAGCTGATCTCGCGGTTCGAGGCCGCGAACCCGAAGATCAAGGTCGAGTACGTCGGCATCCCCAGCGCGTCGGTGCAGCAGAAGTACGACACCGCCATCGCCGGCGGTGAGACGCCCGACGTCGGTGGCGTGACCACCTCGTACCTCGCGCACCTGGTGGGCCAGGAGGCGTTGGCGCCCCTGGACGACCGCATCAACGGCGGCGCGCTCAAGGACAAGCTGCTGCCCTCGCTGGTCGAGACCGTCCGCCAGACCGCGCCCGACGGCAAGCTCTACATCGTGCCGTCGTCGGCCAACATGGACATCATCTGGTACCGCACGGACTGGTTCAAGGACGCGGGCATCGAGGCGCCGAAGACCTGGGACGAGTTCATCGCCGCCGCCACCAAGCTCACCGACAAGGCGGCGAACAAGTACGGCTACACCATCCGCGGTGGCGCGGGCTCGGTGTTCCAGCTGATCACCGAGGCGTACGCCTACTCCGGCGTCGACAACTTCTTCAAGGACGGCAAGAGCACGCTGGGCGACAAGGCCAACGCCGAGCTGGTCGACAAGATCGCCGACCTGTACAAGGTGGCCACCCCCGAGGCCGACGTCAACAACAGCTTCACCCAGATGATCGCCCAGTTCACCGGCGGTTCGGTCGCGATGATGCACCACAACCTCGGCTCCTACAGCGACGTGACCAAGGCGCTGGGCGACAAGGTCGCCGCGATCCCGCTGCCGATCGGCCCGAGCGGCAAGCGGACCGTCGTGCCCAACCCGACCGACGGCTTCGCGGTGTTCAACAACAGCAAGAACCAGGACGCGGCGTGGAAGTTCGCCGAGTTCCTGACCTCGTCGGAGTCCAACAGCTACTGGAACGAGAAGGTCGGCCAGATCCCGGCCAACACCGACGTGCGCGGCGCCGCGTGGATCGACAAGGCCGCGCACGTGAAGATGGCCCTCGGCGTGCTGGAGGATTCGGACACCGTGCTCGTGCCCGCGCCGGTCTACCTCCCGCAGTACTCGTCGATCACCAAGACCGACAGCGAGCCCCAGTACCAGAAGGTGCTCCTCGGCGAACTCTCCGCCCAGCAGTTCCTGGACGACATGGCGAAGAAGCTCACCGAGGCGCAGAAGGAGTGGGAGGACAGGAAGTGATCGAGCGCGTCGAGGTGTCGGTGTTCACGACCACCGCGTGGACCGCGGTGGACCCGCACGGGCACCGGCACCCGAGCCCCGAGCACGAGGTCCGCGAGGCGCTGCTGGAGATCACCGACTCCGACGGTGTCGTCGGACGCGTCCAGGTGCACCCGGACCAGCTGCGGCCCGCCGTGCTCGACTCGATCGTGAAGCCCGTGCTGATCGGCGCCGACCCGTGGGACCGGGAAGGGCTGTGGCGCAAGATGGCGCGCAAGCAGCGCGGCTCCCACGGCCGGTTCACGGACCGGGCGCTGGGTTACGTCGACACGGCGTTGTGGGACCTGGTGGGCAAGCGCGTCGAGCAGCCGGTGTGGAAGCTGCTCGGCGGCGCCCGGTCCCGCATCCAGGCCTACGCCAGCACGATGTGCGGTGACGAGATGCCCGGCGGGTTGAGCACCCCCGGCGACTACGCGGCGTTCGCCAAGCAGTTGGTGGAGCGGGGTTACCGGGCGATCAAGCTGCACACGTGGATGCCGCCGGTGCCCGGCGCGCCCAGCGTGCGCGCGGACATCGCGGCGTGCCAGGCGGTGCGAGAGGCGGTCGGGCCCGAGGTGGCGTTGATGCTGGACGCCAACCACTGGTACTCGCGCACCGAGGCGCTGGAGCTGGGCCGGGCGTTGGAGGAGCTGGACTTCTACTGGTTCGAGGAGCCGATGGAGGAGGCGTCGATCAGCTCCTACCGGTGGCTGGCCGAGCAGCTGTCCATCCCGGTGATCGGGCCGGAGGTGGCCTGGGGCAAGCACCTGAGCCGTGCCGAGTGGATCACCTCCGGCGCGTGCGACATCCTGCGCGCGGGTCCGACCGACGTCGGCGGCATCTCGCCGACGGTGAAGGCGCTGCACCTGGCCGAGGCGTTCAACATGGACTGCGAGATCCACGGTGACGGCTCCGCGAGCCTGGCCGTGCTCGGCGGGACGGACAACGGCCGCTGGTACGAGCGCGGCCTGCTGCACCCGCTGCACGACTTCGACCGCGTGCCGCCCCACCGGCTCGCGATCGCCGACCCGCTCGACGCGGACGGGTACGTCGCCATGACGTCCTCTCCCGGTCTCGGCGACGAGTTCGACGTCGAGCACATCCGCAAGCACACCGCGGAGAGGTGGTGAGTCCGATGTAAGCCCTGGTCACCGCCCCGTTCGACCGCCGCCGGTTCCCTTTTCATCCACAGTCGTATGGAGGAAACCGCATGTCTCGCAAGACTTCCCGCGCGCTGCTCGCGGCGACGGCCCTGGCCGCGTCCGTGATCATGGTGCCCTCGGCCAACGCCGCGTCGTTCAACCTCGAAGGTTGGGGTACGCAGTGCGGTGGCACCTCCGGTGGCTCCGGTGGTGGCACGGTGACCGTCAGCGACGCCACGGCGTTCATCAACGCCGCCAAGTCGACCACCACGCAGACCATCCGCGTGTCGGGCACCATCACGCTGTCCAGCATGACCAAGGTCGCCTCGAACAAGACGATCATCGGGGTCGGCTCGGGCGCGACCATCGCCGGGCACGGGCTGAACGTCGCCAACGCGTCCAACGTCATCATCCGGAACCTGAACTTCAGGGACTGGAAGGACGACGCGATCAACGTCCAGTACTCGACCCGGGTCTGGATCGACCACAACAGCCTGCGCAACGGCTACGACGGCGCGATCGACATCAAGCGCGCGTCCGACTGCGTGACCGTGTCGTGGAACAAGATCAGCGCCCACGACAAGTCCATGCTGCTGGGCCACAGCGACGACAACGGCAGCGAGGACCGCGGCAAGCTGCGGGTCAGCTACCACCACAACTGGTTCGACGGCACGAACCAGCGCCACCCGCGGGTCCGCTTCGGCAACCCCGTGCACGTCTACAACAACTACTACGGCGGCGTGACGTCGTACGGTGTGGCTTCCACGGAGGAAGCGGGCGTGCTCGTGGAGTGCAACTACTTCGAGAACACCAGGGACCCGTTCCACCGCGGCGAGGGCAGCTCCGACCCCGCCAACCTGGTCGCGCGCAACAACCACATGGTCAACTCGGGTTCGGGTGACCAGGGTGGCAGCGTCAAGGCGATCCCGTACGGCTACGTGCTCGACTCGTGCTCCGGCGTGAAGTCGGTCGTGCAGGGCGGTGCGGGCGTGGGCAAGGTCGGCTGACCTCCTTGCCTGATCGGCGACGGCCCCTGGTTCCCTCTCCCGGCCAGGGGCCGTCCCCGTGCGTCGGCTCAGCGTCTGTCGGCTCAGCGTGGGTGAGCTTGAGCGTGCGTTGCTGAGCGTGCGTTTGCTGAGCGTGCGGCAGCTGAGCGTGCGCCAGTTCAGCAGTTCAGCGTTGCGTCAGCTCAGCGCGTGGCGCACGGAGTCCGTGCCCATGAGGATCGCGATGGCCAGCAGTGTGATCGCGAACGTCCGTTGCAGGGTGGTCGTGCGGACCTTGCCCGCGAGCCGCTTGCCGTCCCAGGCGCCCAGGAGGGCGGTGGCGGCGAACGGGCCGATCAGCGTCCAGTCCAGCACGGCCAGGTCGCCGAGGCGGGCGGAGAGCGCGGCGCCGGCGTTGACCGTGATCACCAGCAGGCTGGTGCCGACGGCGGCCGTCATCGGCACCGACAGCACCGCGACCAGGGCGGGCACGGTGAGGAAACCGCCGCCCACGCCGAGGAAACCGGTCATCGCACCCAGACCCGCGCCCACGCCGGCGGCCCGGACCGGGCGCACGTCTCCCGCGGGTGCGCGGGACTTGCGCAGCATCGACGTGGCCGCGGCGGCGGCCACGACGCTGAACGCACCGGTGACGAAGGCGGCCGGGACGTGCCGCGTGAGCACGCCGGCCGCGACGGCGGGCACCATGCCCGCGGCGGCGAACACCGCGCCGAGCCGCCAGCGGACGGCGCCGGCGCGGGCGTGCGTCGTCAACGCGGTCAGCGATGTCCCCACGACGACCACCAGGCTCGCGGTGGTGGCCTGGTCGGGGCTGAAGCCCATCAGGTAGATCAACGCGGGTACGGCGAGCACGCTGCCACCGCCGCCGAGCGCGCCGAGCGACAGGCCGACGGCGGCTCCGGCCACGAGGGCGAGGATGAGCGAGGTCACGGTGTCGTGATCGGTACGCCCGCGGTGGCGGCGCCGGCCCACTCGTCGTCCAGGTGCACCACGTCGCGCCCGGCCCGGTGCAGCAGGCTCGCCGCGATCCCGGCCCGGTAGCCCGAGGCGCAGTGCACCCAGACCTCGCCGGGCGGCACCTCGTCCAGGCGGCGGATCAGGTCGTGGAGGGGGATGTTGGTGGAGTCGGTGACGTGGCCCTCGTGGTGCTCGTCGGGGCGGCGGACGTCGAGCACGACGGGCCGGGTGACCCGGTCGGCGAGGTCCGGCCACGTCGCGCGGCGGTAGGCGACCACCGGGTGGCCGGGGGCGATCGCGGCCGGGTCGTCGCCCATCGCCGCGGCGGGGCGGTCGATGCCGATGCGGGACAGGTCGCGGATGGCCGCGCGCACGTCGTCCTCGGAACCGACCAGCGTGACCGGCTCGTCCCACGGCAGGGTCCAGCCCAGGTAGGTGGTGAAGCTCCGGCCGTACTCGACGCTCACCGTGCCGGCCAGGTGCCCGGCCGCGAACGCCACGCGGTCGCGCAGGTCGACCACCCACTGGCCGGCCCCGATCCGCGCGGTGAGCTCGTCGGCGCGCAGCGGTTCGGGCACGGACAGGTCGGGCGCTCCCGGTCCGCTCCGGTTCAGCGGCGCCATGTGGGAGTAGTACGACGGGTACGCGGTCAGGTTCGCGATCAGGGTCCGCACGAAGTGGTGCTCGTCGTTGTCGGTGAGCACGTGGTTGGACCGGCGTTGCTCGGCGATCGTGGACGCGTCGGCCCCGACCGCGGGCCCGGACGAGCAGAAGCTGCCGAACCCGTGCGTCGGGTGGAGGGTCGCGTCGTCGCCGGCGCGGTCGGCCAGCGCGCGGGCGGAGCGGTACTGGGCGTGGGTCAGGTCGGTGGTGAGCTCCGGGGCGACGAGGTCGGTGCGCCCGACCGAGCCGTACAGCAGGTTGCCGCCGGAGAACACGGCCCGTCGCCCGTCGTGCTCGACCACGTAGGCCAGGTGGTGCTCGGTGTGGCCGGGGGCGGCGACGGCGGTGAGCCTCATCGAGCCCACGTCGAACTCGTCGCCGGGGTGCACCGGGTGGCGGTCGAACGCGACGTCCTCGGCGGCGGCGACGAGGTAGGCGGCGTGGTGCCGCCTGGCCAGCGCGAGACCGCCGGTGACGTAGTCGTTGTGGATGTGGGTCTCGGCGACGTGGGTGATCCGGACGCCCAGGCGGGAGGCCAGGTCCTCGATCCGGTCGAAGTCGCGCTGAGGGTCGATGACCAGGGCGTTTTCGCCGTCGTGCACGAGGTAGCCGCGATCGCCCAGGGCTTCGGTGCTGATCGTCTCGACGTTCATCCGTGCCTCCGTCATTTGTCCGTACATTAGGACGGACGGGGTGGGGAGGGCAAGGCGGCAGCGTGAGGCGGGGGAAGCGGGGAGGGAGGGGAGGGTGAGGTCGGGAGGGTCGGGGGAGGGTGAGGAGGGGAGGGCGCGTTCAGCGGCTGCGGGTGGCCTTCGACTCGGTCGACACCGTGTACCGGTCGCCGCGCACCATCGTGTGGCGCCACTCCACCGGGCGGCCCTGGGCGCGGCCGAGTCGGTGGATCGACAGGCACGCCACGTCCGGCCCGCAGTGCAGCAGTGCCCGTTCGGCGGCGGTCGGCACCACGGCCTTGATCGTCTCCCGGCTGTGGTCGAGCCGGACCCCGGTCCGCTCGGCCAGCACGGCGTAGAGGCTCGTGCGGGTGAAGTCGGCACCGAGCAGCGGCGCGGCCAGGTCGGCGGGCAGCCACACCCGGTCGATCGCCAGCGGTTCGCCGTCGGCCAGCCGCAGTCGTTCCAGGTGCACCAGCGGTGTGGAGCCCTCCAGGTCGAGCTGGTCGGCGATCACCCCGTCCGCCCGGATGTCGAGCACCCGGACCACGCTGCGCTGCTCCAGCCCGGCCGCCTCGACGGAGGCGAACAGGCTGTAGAGGGTGTCCAGCGGCTGCTCCACGTCGGAGGCCGGGCTCACACGCGGCTGGCGGCCGCGTTCGGCGACCACCAGGCCGTCGGCGCGCAGCTGGTGGAGGGCTTGGCGGACGGTGTGGCGGCTGACGCGGTAGTCGTCCACGAGGGCGAGCTCGCCGGGGAAGCCGGTGTCGAAATCACCCGATCGGAGACGGGTGATGAGGTCGTCCTGGAGTTGCCGCCAGAGCGGCGCGTCGGCGGATCGGTCGAGTGGGCGCGCGGCCATGGCACCTCCTGCGGGTTGGGCAGTTGTGGCTCGAATGTACGGGGGGTGGTTGGGGTGGGGTGGTTTAGGTGGAGCGGATGGATTAGGTGGAGCGGGGTGGAGTGGTGGTTTAGGTGGAGCGGGTGGAGGGGGTGGGCGGGTTGGGGTGAGGGGCGGTGGTTGGGGCCGGCTCGATTTGACATGGGGCCCTTACGGGCACCCCAGGCAGGCCGAAGCCGGGCAGGCCTGGCGGATAAAGCGCCCGCCAGGCCTGCCCGGCTTCGTCCAGCCTATGGCACCCGAACCCATGTCAAATCGGGCCTCGGTGGGGGTGTGCCGGGTCCGTTGGGGTCCTGTCGGTGGAGGGGCCCTGGTGGTGGATCGGTGGCGGGTCAGGGGTTGATGGTGATGGTGAACGTTGAGGTTCGGTTGCGGATGTTCTCGGCGTTGTTGCTGAACCTGAGGTTGTTGAAGGTGGCCGAGCCGACTGCTGGTCCTTGGCCTGCCTCCGGCATCTCGTTGGCCCACACGCCGATACCGGACTTGTGCTCGAACTGGTCGCCGCTCAGTCGTGCGCCGGAGATGGAGATGTTGGTCAGGACGGTGTCCTGGATCGGGTTCTCCGGCGTAGACCCGGTGTACTTGGTTTGGAACATGATTCCGGAGTAGGTCGGGTCGATGATGTCGACGTCGTTGACCCGGATGCCACGGAACGGCTTGGAGGCCGAGAACATCCAGATGCCCGGGAACGTCTGACCGTTCCAGAAGTGACCGCCGGTGCGCACCAGCGTGAGGCCGCTGAACGTCGTCGGCTCCGGGCCGAAGCCGTTCATCGGGTAGCCGAAGTCCAGCGAGCTGATCGTGACACCGGAGTAGGTCAACGTGTCGGCGATGTAGATGTTGCGGAACGTGTTGAGGAAGCCGCCGTAGACGGCGAGGCCCGCGGCGCGCCAGGTGGTCAGCGACGACAGGTTCTCGTAGACGTTGTTCTTCTCGTCGGCACCGCCCGCGTCGATGGCGGAGAACAGCGCGAAGCTGTCGTCGCCGGTCGACCGCGCCTCGATGTTCGCCACCCGGTTGTCCGTGCTGCCGTTGGTCATGTTGATGCCGTCGGCGAACATGTTGCGGATGCGGGAGTCCTTGATGGTCATGAAGTCGGTGTTCGCGCCCCAGTAGAGGCACACCATGTGCTCGGCCCAGATGTTCTCGATGGTGATGTTGGCGACGTTGGCGAAGTCGAACACCTTGCCCGGACCGTCGATGCGGGACGTGTAGTTGCCGAAGAACGCGAACCCGCTGAACGTCGAGCCGTTCACCGACTGCTCGGCACGGAAGCCCGCGTCGGTGTTCTCCTGCGTGGTCGGCACGACGAACCTGGTGAACCACGGTCCCGCGCCGATCACGCGGATGGGCTTGCCGTAGACCTGGAACTTCTGCGAGGTGGTGTAGGTGCCCGACGGCAGGTAGACGCCGAGCAGGTTGCCGCTGGTGTCCATGCGGAACCGGTCCAGCGCGTTCTGCACGTCCTGGTGGCCGAACCCGGTCGGCGTGATGTACCTGGCCGGATCGGGGTTGGCCCGGGCCACCGCGTTCTCGAAGTTGACGAAGTCGATGGCGTAGTTGGTGGTGTTCGCCGCGTCCTTCTGGAGCTTGATCTTCGTGCCGGCCGGGAACGTGGCGTTCAGCGTCACGTTCGCCTCGTCGTAGATGTGCCGCGGCCCGGCACCGGGGGAGTTGCCCGGGGCGGCTTCGTTGCCGTAGAGCCAGATGTGCCGCGAGTGCAGGTCGATGGCCTTGTGGAACGACCCGTTGACGTAGACGTTCAGCGTGGCGCCGATACCGCCGCCGCCCGCAGAGTCGGGGATGGAGAAGCGGGTGACGAGGGTGTTGGTCGAGCCGTTGGTGGTGAACTCGACCGACGAGCCGGTGCTGTTGAGCGTCACCGCGCGCCGCCCGGACGCCTCGCCGGCGAGGTCGCCGATGGTGCGGTTGGGCCCGATCTTCTGCGCGCCGCCCGCGGTGACGGCGTCCTCGGCCTCGATGTGCTCCCACGGCACGTTCGCGCCCCGGCCGACGAACAGGGACTGGGTGCTGACGTTGTTCCCCTGTCGTGCCGCGATCTCGTTGGCGTCAACCGCGACCGCGGTCCGCAAGGTGTACTTGCCGTTGGCGGCGGGCCAGGTGCCCAACGTGATCGGCGCCGCCGACTGGCCGGGCTGGATCGTGCCCGTGTGGCTGCCGGAGAACGTGCGCACGGTGGCGCCCGTGGTGGCGTCGGCCAACGTGAGCGTGACGCCGTGCGCGCCGCTCGCGGTGGCGATCGAACCCTCGTTGCGCAGCACGACGGTGAAGGTGGTGTTCTGGCCGTTGGCCGGGTTGGTCGGCGACCAGCTCAGCGCGCCGACCAGGTCGGAGCTGGGCACGGGCGTGATGACGAGGGCGCTCGGGTGCAGGCGGGCGTTGTTGGCCTCGTTCTGCTCCACGACCTTCTTCGTCTCGTCCACCTTCGCGGTGTACTGGTAGGAGCCGGAGCCGCGCGGGCCGATGGCCGCGGTGGCGGTCGCCGACGCGCCCGCCGCCAGGGCACCGACCTGTGCCGTGCCCACGGCGTCGTTGCCGAGGAAGAACGTCACGTCGGTCGCGCCCGAGGTGGCCGTGCCCGCGTTCCGGACGGTCGCGGACAGGGTGATCGGGCTGGTCTCCACCGGGCTGGTCGGGGTGAAGGAGGTCGCGGTGACGGTCAGGTCCGGGTTCGGCGCGGCCACGCCGAACACCTGCAACTCGGCGACCTGGCCGCCCGGCGCGCCGCTGTTGGACGTGATGCGCAGCTGCACGTCCGCGACCCGTGCGGTCAACGGGATGGTCACGGTGTTGCCGGTGGCCGGGTTGAACACGTAGTCGCGCGCGGACACAAGGTTGGTGAAGCCGGAAGCGCTCTGCTCGCGGCCGAGCACCTGGACGTTCTGCGTGCGGGTGCCCCACGCCGACGACGGGTTGAGCTTGAGCAAGACCGAGCTGAGGTCGGCGTTGGAGCCGAGCTGCGTGGTCAGCGTGTTCGGGTAGGTCGCGCCCTCCCAGTACGTGTTCACGTCGTCGTCGTTGGCGTTGGCGGCCACGAAGGTGAACGTGTGCGAGGAAGCGGTGATCGGCCTGCCCTTGGCCAGGTTCGTGCCGTTGCCGGGCGAGCCGGGCCGGGTGACGGAGTTGCTGGGTGGCGACTGGTTGCCCGCCGCGTCCCTGGCGATCACGTGGTAGGTGACCGCGACGCCGTCGGGCTGGGAGTCGGTGTGGGCCAGCACGGTGCCGGCGACGCTCGTGCGCAGCGCGCCGTTGGCGTAGATGTCGTAGCCGGTGACGCCGGTGTTGTCGGTGGACGCCGACCAGGTCAGCCGGATCTGGCCGGACTGCGGCGAGCTGTGGGCGAGGTTGGTCGGCGCCGAGGGTGCCTGCGTGTCACCGCCGGTCGGGCCGTGCAGCTCGAACTCGGAGACCTGCCCCGCGGGCCAGGCGGAGTTGCCGGTGATCAGCAGCCGCACGTACCGCGTGGTGGTCGCGGTGAACTGGATCGTCACCGTGTTGTTCGCGGTCGGGTTGAACGCGTACTGGGCCGACGGGACGAGGTCGCCGAAGTTCTGGCCGTCGGTGCTGTGCTGCACGGCCAACGTCTGCGTGCGCGCGCCCCAGCCGGCCGTCGGCAGCTTGAGCACGACCCGGTCGACCTTGATCGCCGCGCCGAGGTCGGCCCGCAGCCACTGCGGGAACGCGTTGTTGGCGCTCTCCCAGTAGCTGGCCTGGTTGGCGTCGCCCGCGTTGGACGCCTGGTAGACGTCGTTGTGGCTGCTCGCGCTGTAGGTGGCGGCGAGCTGGGCGTCGACGGCCTCGCGGACGTCGATGTCCTGCACTTGCGCGCCGTCCACGCGCACGTAGCGCACCAGCGTGGGGTCGAAGTCGAACGTCTGGCGGTCGCCCTCGCGTCGGGCGGACGGCACCAGGGTGGCGAAGCCCTTGCCGTCGAGGCTGGTCTGGACGGCGAACGTGGATTCGTCGTCCGGCAACGACAGTCTGACCTGGTCGATGCGGGTCGGGGTGCCGAGGTCGAGCACCCCGGCCGACGGTGCGGCCTGAGCGGCAGGGGGGCTCAGGGTGAACGCCGTGAGGGACAGTGCGAGCAGGGAGGCGGCAAGGCGCGAACCGGCGCGTGTCGTCGTTGACATCGTCGTGCAGGCCCTTCTCTTAGGGCAATTCCGGGGATCTTGTCAGAAAGTTCCGCGTAGTTGTCGATTTCTTGCGTAACCGGTTCGCAGCGTTGCAGAGCCCCGTCCGGAAAGTCAACGGTCGCGGGCCCGACTGGGCCGACCGGCCCAACACGGCGAAGGCCGCCCCTGGCGTGGGGGCGGCCTTCGGTGGGCAGGGCGTCGGAGGTTCAGGACGCCTTGCGCCTGGTGGCGAGCAGGCCGATCAGGCCTGCCAGCGCGAGCGGTGCGCCGACCAGCGGCAGCAGCGGCACCCCGGCCACGAGGCCGATGCCGTTCAGCAGTACCCCGAGGAGCAGCAGCACCCTCCACGCCACCGCGCCGTTCCCGTCCCGCTGCGCCACGTCCACTCCCTCTGATCGGCTGCCGCGCAAGGTAACGCCGTGCGTACCCGGTCCTCACTCGCCCCGATGCGTTTCGGCAGGTGGGAGCGTGTCGGCGGGGTCCCGTTCCGGGCCGGTGCGGGGCTCTAGACTCCTGATCATCTGGGGAGGTGGCGGTGAGCGACCCGAAAGCGGCGTTCGCGCAGGCGCTGACGCGGTTGCGGCAACGGTTACCCGACGTGTCCGACGAGGCGGTGGCCCGGCGCGCGAGCGCGGTCGTGCTGCCGTCCGGGCGGCGGGTCGCGGTGAACGCCCGGCGGCTGGGGGAGTGGGTCGGCGGTCAGTCCGTGCCGCGCGACTTCGACGGCGTGCTGGCCGTCGCGATGGCGACCGGCGGCGTGCCGAAGCTGACCGAGCTGCGCGAGCTGTGGCGTGCCGCGCAGCAGGACCGCCGCGCCACCCCGAAGTCAGGGCGCGTGGTCGTGGGACGGCCACCCAGCGACGCGGCGGCGTTGCGCGACCGTGCCGAGCTGGCCGACGCGGTCGACGCGGCGTTGCGGACCGACGACGTCCGGCAGGTGCTGCTCACCGGCCCCGGCGGGGTGGGCAAGTCGCAGTTGGCCACCGCCGCGTTCCACCGTGCGGGCGCGGACGTGCTGGTGTGGGTGGGTGCGCGGACCAGGCAGTCCGTGCTCGCCGGCTACGCCCGCGCGTGGCGCGTGCTGAAGTCCGCCGCGGTCGCCGACGACGAGGCGCAGGCCGACCTGTTCCTGGCTTGGTTGCGGTCCACCGGCACGTCGTGGCTGGTCGTGCTGGACGACGTGGACGACCCGGCGGAGCTGGCCGGCCTCTGGCCCGCGGGCGACACGGGCCGCAGCCTCGTCACCACCCGCCGCCGCGACGCGACACTCCTGCGCCCGGACGCGCGCGTGATCGACGTGGGCATGTTCGACCGGGACGAGGCGACCGCCTACCTGTCCGCCCGGCTGGCCGTCGACCCCAGGCACGACCCCGACCGGCTGGCCGCGCTCGCGGACGCGCTCGGCTGCTTCCCGCTGGCGTTGTCCCAGGCCGCCGCGTTCCTCATCGACACGGGCACCGACGTGACCGCCTACCTCGACCTGCTGGCCGACCGGCGGCAGCGGGTGGCCGACCTGTTCCCGCCGACGTCACCCGCCGACGAGCACCGCGACACGGTCGCCGGCGCCGTGCGGCTCGCGGTGGAACGCGCGCAGTCGTTGGCCCCCAACGCGGTCGACGTGCTCGGGTTGGTCTCGGTGCTCGCGCCGGACGGCATCCCGGAAGCCGTGCTGCTCGACGGCGGGCGCAACCTGCTGGCGCTGCGGGCGTTGCACCGGCTCAACCTCGTCACCCACCACGGGCGGGTGGAAGCGCACGCGCTCGTCCAGCGCGCCGCACGTGACCTGGTCCCCGACCTGGCCGCGGTAGCCGTCGCCGCCGCCGACGCGATCGAGCGCGAGTGGTCGACGGCCGACCCGGACACCGCCGCGGCGCTGTACCGCAACGCCGAGGTGCTCCGCTCGATCGCCGGCGAACACCTGTGGACCAGCGGAATGCACCCCGTCCTCCGCCGACTGGGCCAGCACCTGGCCGGCATCGGCCGCCCCGCCGCCGCCCGTGACGTCGCCTCAGCCCTCCTGACCCACGCGACCGAACCCCGTGACGTGGTCGTGCTGCGCACCCAGGTGGCCAGGGCGATCGGCGACCTCGGCGACCCGGCCACCGCCATGGCCCAGTTCGCCGAGATCCACGCCGCCGCCCACGACCACCTCGGCCCGACCGACGTCGACACCCTCTGGTCCCGCTTCTACCAGGCCACCTACCGGTTGGAGACGGGCCTCATCGAGACCGCGCTCGTCGAGCTGACCGCCCTGCTCGACACGTGCGACCTACCCGCCGCCCACCCGTTGCGGGTATCCGCCGAAGACGACCGCGTGCTCTGCCTGGGCCTCTCCGGCGACACGGAAGGTGCCCGTGAGGCGGCAACCGTCCTGGTCGACGTGCTGCGGGAGGAACTCGGCCCCCGAGACGCGCAGACGTTGCACGCACTACTGGGTCTGGGCCGATGGGTGGGCGAGAGCGGCAACGCCGCCGGCGCCGTCGCCGCCTACCAGGAAGCCGTCGACGCCCTGGAAGAAGTAGCCGGCCGAGGTCACCACGACACGTTCATCGCACGCCACAACCTGGCCTACTGGCGTGCCGTCGCGGGCGACCTGCCCCAAGCCCTCACCGAATTCGAGACCGCCGCCACCGACGCCGAACGAGCCCTGGGCGAAACGCACCCGACCACCCTGACCTACCGCTCGAACCTGACGTTCTGGCGAGGAGTCGCCGGCGACCGCGCCGCCGCCACCGACCTGACCACCCTGCGCCGTTCGGTAGAAGCCGTATTCGGCACCAACCACCCCCGCGCGCTACGCATCCGCCAACAACGCGCCCAACTCCTCCACCAGGGCGGCCAACGTGCCGAAGCGATCGCCGAACTGCGCACCGTCCTGGCCGAAATGGTCGAGATCCAAGGCGAGAACCACCCCCGCACCCGCGAAGCCGCCGCCCTGCTAACCGGCTGGGAAGCAACCCCCTAACCCCGAACCCCACCCCCAAGTGACCCGCCACCCCCGCACCGAGGCCCACCACCAACCCACCCACAACGGCCCCGGCACACCCCCACCGAGGCCCGATTTGACATGGGTTCGGGTGCCTTAGGCTGGACGAAGCCGGGCAGGCAGGGCGGGACGCT
>NZ_JBFAQZ010000040.1:0-39203 GCF_040673975.1 Actinosynnema sp. NPDC050801
ACCCTTTGGTGAAGGGCTTGGTGGACGAGCGGGTGGTGGCGGGCAGCGACTTGTCCTGGGCGTCCGGCGGCGGGACAGAGGTGGACGTGGGCGCGTGCGGCTCAGGTGGCCTTCATGGACGACGACGTGATCGGCGGGGTGGACGAGGCCGAGTCGCTCGACGTGCCGCCGGGGGTCGAGCCGAGCGAGGTCGTCTCGGCCGGTGGCGTCTCCACGGTCGTGGTGGTGGTGGTCGTCGTCGTGGTCGTGGTGGTGGTGGTCGGGGTGGGGCAGCCCGGGGGGATCGACGGGGTCGTGGTCGGAGTCGTCGTGGGCGTGCTGGTGGTCGTCTCCGTGGGCGGCGTGGGGCACGTCGGGGTCGTGGTCGGCGTGGTGGAGCTCGTCGGCACGGTCGGCGTGATGGTGATCGTGACCCCAGGGCGGGTCCTGGTCGTCGTCGGCGGGGTCGACGTGCCGGAGGACGGCGGCGTGGTGTTGCCGGGGGGCGAGGTGTTGTTGTTGTCGCCGTTGCCCGGGGTGGTGCCGTTGCCCGGCTGAGGGCCGAAGTCGTCGTCGGAGCCGACCAGGTCCGGCAGCACCGGCACGCCGTTGGCGTACACGTCCGCCCAGTACAGGACCGTGGCGACGTACTCGTTGGAGCGGTTGTAGCGGAACACCGAGCGGGCCCGTTGTTCCGGGTCGCTCACGTCCGAGTTGCTCGCGCACAGGTAGTTGCCCGCGCCGATGGTGGCGTCGTAGACGTTGTTCGGGTTGCGCTGGCCGTCCTCGTTGCCGTCGGCCTGGTAGCCGGCCCAGGTGGACGGGATGAACTGCATCGGGCCCACGGCCCGGTCCCACGTGCGGTCACCGTCGTACTTGCCGCCGTCGGTGTCGCGGATGGCGGCCATGCCGGGCGCCCCGTTGAGCACCGGGCCCAGGATCGGGTCGACCGTGGTGCCGTCCTCGCGGACCCGGCCGCCGCGGGCGTGACCGGACTCGATGCGGCCGATGCTGGCCAGCAGCGGCCAGTCCAGGTTGCAGTTCGGCGTGGTCACGGCCAGCCGGTCAGCCGCGCGCATGTACGCGTCGAGCATCACGCCGGGGATGCCGTGCTGGCCCTCGCGCAGGAACCCGCCCTCCAACGGGGGCAGGTCGTCCTCGAACTCCGAGGGGTCGTCGGCGTCGGCGAGCAGCCCGGCGCTGAGCTCGTCGGTCTCGGGCAGCCTGCCGGTGGCGCCGAGCTTGCCCCTCGCGTCCAGCGCGAGCGTGCCCAGCACGTCACCCGGACCGGGTGGGACGGCCTCGACGTCGGCGCGGTCGGCGACGGTGAACCAGTCGAGCGGTGCGGCGGTGTGCAGCAGCGCGGGCACCAGCATCGCGGCGGTCGCCGTGGCGGCGAAGCCCCATTGCCGCGGCGTCATCGTGCCCGGATGGACCTTGGTCCTCTTCCGCCCCCGACGCTTCGACTTCGGCACAGCCACGGACTCCCCATCGACTCGTCACCCGGCCTGCAGACCAGCCTGCCTGATCCGAACGGCGGTGTCACGGGCGTGCACCGGCTTTGTACCCGGAGAACTGCCCGGACGGTCAGTTTTTCACCGTTGACGCGCATTCCCCGCTCGGCCACCACTCCGAGAGCTGGTCGAGCGCCTCGTCACCGAACGGGTTAACCCCCCGGCCGGCGGCCAGCGAGTGCGCCACGTGGACGTGCAGGCACTTGACCCGGGTGGGCATGCCGCCCGCCGTGACGGTGGTGCCGAGCGGTTCGATCGCGTCCCGCTCGGCCAAGTACATCACGTGCGCCCGGTGGTAGCGCTCGGCCAACTGCTCGTCCGTCGCCAAGCGGTCGGTCATCTCCTTCATCAACCCGGCCCCTTCGAGCCTGCTGACGTAGGAGTTCAACCGCGAGCACGTCAGGTAGTACAGGGTCGGGAACGGCGTGCCGTCCTCCAGCCTGGGGTTGGTCTGCACGACCGCCGGGTGCCCGCTCGGGCACCGCGCGGCGACCGCCCGCATGCCCCGCGGCTCCCGGCCCAACTGCGCCGCGACCGCCGCCCGGTCCTCGTCGCTCACCGTCATCGTGCCGCCACCGAATCCCACAACTGCTCGTACCACGCCTTGTCCTCGGCCGGCTTGGTCGCCGGTCGCTGCTGTTCCAGTTCGCGCTCCGCGTCGCCGGGGAGCTGCACGATGTAGGGCGTCTCTCCGGGCCGCACGTAGTGCAGCCTGCGCCTGGCCTCGGCCTCCACGTGCGCCGGGTCCGCCAGTTCCTGCTTGCGCCGCTCCAGCTGCTCGACCTCGGCGCGCAACGTCTCCTGCGAGGCCGTGACGCCGCGCAGCTCCTCGCGCTGGGCCAGGTAGGTGCGCAGCGGCACGGCGATGCTCAGCGCCAACGCGCACACCACCATCGCCAGCAGCGCGGCCCGGCGCGTGCCGGTCATGCCGAACGCGCCACCCGTGCCCGCGCCCGCCCTGGTCCGGGCCCTCGACTGGGGCTTGCGCGCCCCCGGCTTGCGGGGTTGCCCCTCGCGGGCCTGCGCCCGCGCAGGGCGGGACCTCGGCGTGGCCTCGCGACCACGCCGGGGTTCCCGTTCCCGTCGTGCCATCAGCTCTCCGGCGTGTACCGCGGGAAGGCCAGGTCACCGGCGTAGCGCGCGGCGTCGCCCAGGGCCTCCTCGATGCGCAGGAGCTGGTTGTACTTCGCGGTGCGCTCGCCGCGGGCGGGCGCACCGGTCTTGATCTGGCCGGCGCCGACGGCCACCGCGAGGTCGGCGATCGTGGTGTCCTCGGTCTCGCCGGACCGGTGCGACATCATCGACTTGTAGCCGTAGGAGGTGGCCAGCGCGACCGCGTCCAGCGTCTCGGACAGCGTGCCGATCTGGTTGACCTTCACCAGCAGCGCGTTGGCCGCCCGGCGGGAGATGCCCTCCTCCAGCCGCTCCGGGTTGGTCACGAACAGGTCGTCGCCGACGATCTGCACGCGCTCGCCCAGCTCGGCGGTCATCTGCACCCAGCCGTCCCAGTCGTCCTCGGACAGCGGGTCCTCGATCGACACCATCGGGTAGGCGTTGACCAGCTCGGTGTAGTAGCCGGTCATCTGCTCGGCGCTGCGCTTGGTCTTCTCGAACGTGTAGGCGCCGTCGGAGTAGAACTCCGTCGCGGCCACGTCCAGGGCCAGCGCGATGTCGCGGCCCGGCGTGAAGCCCGCCTTCTCGATCGCGACCAGGATCAGGTCCAGCGCGTCGCGGTTGCTCGACAGGGACGGCGCGAAACCGCCCTCGTCGCCCAGACCCGTGCCCAGGCCCTTCGACTTCAGCACCGACTTCAGCGCGTGGTAGGTCTCCGCGCCCCAGCGCAGCGCCTCGCGGAAGGTCTCCGCGCCGATCGGCGCGATCATGAACTCCTGGATGTCCACGTCGGTGTCGGCGTGCGCGCCACCGTTGAGGATGTTCAGCATCGGCACCGGCAGGACGTGCGCGTTCGGGCCGCCGATGTAGCGGAACAGCTCCAGGCCGCTGGACGCCGCGGCCGCCTTCGCCACCGCGAGCGACACGCCGAGGATGGCGTTCGCGCCCAGGCGGGACTTGTCCGGCGTGCCGTCGAGGTCGACCAGCTTCTGGTCCACGATGCGCTGCTCGACGGCCTCGATGCCGACCAGCTCGGGACCGATCTCGTCGAGCACCGCGGTGACCGCGCGCTCGACGCCCTTGCCCAGGTAGCGCTTGGCGTCGCCGTCCCTCAGCTCGACCGCCTCGTGCTCACCGGTCGACGCGCCGGACGGAACCGCGGCACGCTCCAGCGTGCCGTCGTCCAACGCCACCTCTACCTCGACGGTCGGGTTGCCTCGCGAGTCCAGGATCTCGCGGGCGCCGACCTGCTCGATGACCGCCACGTGCGCTCCCTCGTCAGACCATCTGTGTATCGATGCCGAGCCTAGTTGGTGCAAGGTGTGGGACGGCCCCGGCTCGCCTGTTGGGGCGTGGGCGGGGAGGTGTTCACCGGTGGTTCACGTGGTGCGCGGTGGTGACGGGCCGCTGTTGGTGCTGCTGCACGGGCTGGGGGCGACCGGGTCGGTGTGGCGTTCGGCCGTCGAGCACTGGCCCGGCGCGTGGTTGGCGGTCGACCTGCCCGGGCACGGTCGGTCGGCTCCCCTGCCCCGGTACTCGTTCGGGTCGTTGGCGGCGTCGGTGGCGTCGGTGGTCCCGTCGGGGCCGGTGGCCGTGCTGGGGCACTCGTTGGGCGGCGTGGTGGCGTTGACGCTGGCCAGCGGGTGGTTCGGGGTGGACGTGCGGGCCGCGGGCGGGTTGGGGATCAAGCTGCGGTGGACCGCGCAGGAGTTGACGAAGGCGGCGTCGACGGCGGCGCGGCCGGCCCGGGTGTTCGAGACCCGGGAGGAGGCGTCGGCGTGGGCGGCCCGGTTGGCCGGTGTGCCGTTGGACGACTCCGGGGTGACGCCGGTGGACGGCGGGTGGCGGGCGGCGCTGGACCCGGCGGCGTTCGCGGTGGGCGCGCCGGACGTGGCCGGGTTGCTGGCGGCGGCCAAGGCCCCGGTAGTGCTCGCGGCGGGCGAGTCGGACCCCATGTGCCCGCCGGAGCACCTGACGGCGGCGCAGCCGGGTGGAATGGTGCTGCCCGGGGCCGGGCACAACGCCCACGTGGAGCAACCCCCGTCGATCAAGCCCGTGCTCGACCGGCTGCACGCGGCCCTGGTGGCGTGACACGCCGTCCCGTCATCCGGTCGGCTGTCGTACGGCAACCGGGTGCACGGGTAGCGTTGATCGAACCATGACGGACAGCACCTTCGAGGCGTTCCGCCGAGCCGAGGCGCTGCTCGCGGAGCGTCGACCGCTGGAGGCGCTGCGCGAGCTCCGGGTCGTGCTCGAAGCGGCGCCGGACCAGGTCGGCGTGCAGCTGCTCGCGGGTCGGGCCTACCTGGGTTCGGCCCAGCTCAAGCGTGCCGAGGCGGCGTTCCGGAAGGTGCTGGAGCTCGATCCGAGCGACCACTACGCGCGGTTCGCGCTGGGGCGCACGTTGCAGCGGCAGAGCCGGTTGACCGAGGCGTTGACGCAGCTGCGGATAGCGGCGGCGATGAACCCGTCACCGGAGTACCAGGAGGCGTTGGGCGAGGTCAGCGCCCGCCTCGCGGTGGAACGGGACCGATGACGGCCGACGGGCTCGGTCAGGTGGTGGCCGAACGGCAGGTGCAGGCCGGTGCCGGCACGCCCGTGGTGATCAGGATCGGCGCGCCCCACCCCGACCCGCTGAGCACGAACGGTGACTGGCGCTGCCCGTACCGGATCACCGGTCTGGGTGACGAGGCCGTCGGTGCGGCGTTCGGCGTCGACTCACTGCAGGCGTTGCTGCTGGCCGCGTACCGCGTGCGCCTCGACCTGGCCGCACGCGCGGAGAGCGCCGGGGTCGAGCTGGACTGGCTGGGCCTGCCGGAGCTCGGCCTCACCGTCGACCCACCCCTGTACCGCGGCTGACCGGGTCAGCCCAGGCTCGCGCGGGCGTAGGCGTCGGCGCCGCTGTAGACGTTCTGGCCGTACTCGGTGGAGTTGTTGTAGGCCAGCACGGCGGCCCACCAGCCGGCGCCCGTACCCAGGTCACGTCCGCCCGAGCAGAGGTAGCGGGCGGCGGTGAGGGCGGCGTCGTCGATGTTCTGCGGGTCCGGGCTCTGGCCGTCGCCGTTGGCGCGCACCGCGTACTTGGCCCACGTGGTCGGGATGAACTGCATCGGTCCGACCGCGCGGTCCCACCTGGTGTCGCCGTCGAGCGTGCCGCCGTCGCTGTCGTTGATCGCCTTCACGCCCGGTGAGCCGTCCAGCGGGATCCCGATGATCGGGCGCGACGGCCGGCCGTCCTCACCCAGCCGCAGACCGCCGATGGTGCCGTGGTGCGACTCGATGCGGCCGATGCCGGCGAGCGTCGCCCACGACACGCGGCAGGCCGGGTTCTGCGTCCGCGTCAGCAGGTCGGCGACGGCGTAGGCGCGCAGCGCGCGGGCCGGGATGTCGGTCTTGTCCGACAACGCCGCGGCCCACGCGGTCACGGGGTCGGCGTCGCCCGCGGCGGGTGCGGCCTGGGGTTGGCCGCTGGACGGCACGGCCCCCGCCGAGCCCGGCGCCGCGGCGCCCGGTTGGACCTCCAGGAACGGCACCGGGAACGGCGGGTCGGCGATGGGCCCCGGCCCGGAGCGGTTGAACGTGCTCAGCGCCCACGCTCCCCCGGCCACGACCGCCAGCAGGACCAGCACGAGCGCCAGGCGTCCGAAGAAGTTGCCGGCACTGCCGCGCGACGGACGGCGCGGCTCGATCTTGGACGGCGGCGGGACGACCACGGCCCCAGGCTACGTGCTGAACGGGGGTGCGCGGCCGATCCCGACCGACCGGACCACCGTGACCGCGGCCCGCAACCGGCCCGCGCCAGACCCGACACCCCCCGGCACCTGCGGGATTCCAGCCGGCGCGGACAGCTCACGACGGTGTTCCGAACGGTGAACTCGGGTGTTCCGGACGTAGGACACG
Organism: Actinosynnema sp. NPDC050801; assembly: GCF_040673975.1. Lineage (NCBI taxonomy): Bacteria > Bacillati > Actinomycetota > Actinomycetes > Pseudonocardiales > Pseudonocardiaceae > Actinosynnema > Actinosynnema sp. NPDC050801. Next base: position 6,507 of record NZ_JBFAQZ010000040.1, read on the forward strand.
CGCGCTCACGGGGTGGGGGCGGGGTCCGGGGGTGTCGTGGTGGGTGCGGTGGTGGTGGTCGTAGGCGGTTCGGTGGTGGTCGGGTCGGTGGGTGCGGTGGTGGTGGGGTCGGGGGTGGAGGAGGGCGACGACGAGGACGTCGCCGAGGGGCGCGGGGGGCGCGGGGGGCGCGGGGACAGGGGTGCGGCGTAGGCCGGTGGCGACTCGGCGCGGCCGCGGGCGGTCTCGGAGCGCGGTGGCTCACCGGGCCTGGTGGACGTGGCCTGCCGCGGCTCCCGGCCGCCCGGCGGCGCGACGGAGTGGGACGGCCCGCCCGGGTCCGCCGGTCGCGGCGACAACGGCGGACCCACCTGCGGCACGGGGACCGGCGGCACGCTGGTCCGCACGCTCACCAGCGTCTGGCGACCCGTCACCGGCACCTCGCCCGACCCCACCGGCGGCGACGCCGGTTCGCCGAACGTCAACACCAGGAACGCCACCCCGCCGACCGCCACCAGCGGCAACCCCACGACCGCCGACAGGCACCCGCGCCCGCTGCGCGGCAACTCACGATGACTCACTGAACCGACCCCCCGAGCCCGATCTTGCGTGTACCCATTGATCGGTTTCGGACCACCGGCCGCAACCACCGCGCCGTCACACGCTCGGGTGGACTCGATCAGGTGAGGGGCGGGAGCTGCGGCGGAACGGCCGCCGGACGCAGCGCCAACGCCTCCAACGCCAGCCGCACCGCCGTGTCCAACTGGGGGTCGCGCCCCGCCACCCGGTCCTGCGGCGTGATCACCACCTCGACGTCCGGGTCGACGCCGTGGTTCTCCACGTCCCACCCCGGCCCCGCGAACCACGTCGCGTACCGGGGCTGCGTCACCAGCGTCCCGTCGACCAGGTGGTACTGCATGTCGATGCCGATCACCCCGCCCCACGTGCGGGTGCCGACGACCGGACCGATGCCCATCTCCTTGATCGCCACGTTGACGATGTCGCCGTCCGACCCGGCGAACTCGTCCGCGATCGCCACCACCGGCCCGCGCGGCGCGTCACCGGGGTAGCTGACCGACGTGGTGTACCCGCGGGCCACCGACCAGCCGATGACCTTGCGCCCCAGCTTCTCCACCACCAGCTCCGACGTGTGCCCGCCGCCGTTCTCCCGCACGTCGAGCACCACCGCCTCACGCCCCAGCTCCACCCGCAGGTCCCGGTGCAGCTGCGCCCAGCCGGCGCCCGTCATGTCCGGCACGTGCAGGTACCCCACCCGGCCCTCGGACAGCTCGTGCACGCGCGCCCGCCGGTCGGCCACCCACGCGTGGTACCGCAGCGGCTCGTCGTCGGACAGCGGCACGACCACCACCCGTCGCGGCTCGCCACCACCGCCCGGCCGCACGGTCAGCTCCACCGGCTTGCCCGCCGTGCCGACCAGCAGCGGCGCCGGACCGGTCAGCGGGTCGACCTGCCGACCGTCCACGGCCACGATGGCGTCACCCGCGCGCACCGCGACACCGGGGGCCGCCAACGGCGACCGCGCCGCCGGGTCCGACGTCTCACCCGGGATCACCCGCACGACCCGCCACGCGCCCGCTTCGTCGCGTTCCAGGTCCGCGCCGAGCAACCCGACCGCCCGCCCGCGCGGCCCGCGGGCCGGGATCACGTACGCGTGCGACGTGCCCAGCTCGCCCTGCACCTCCCACAGCAGGTCGACCAGGTCGCTGTAGCTGCCGAGCCGGTCCACCAGCGGCCGGTAGCGCTCCAGCACGCCCGCCCAGTCCACGCCGCCCATGTCGGTGCGCCAGAAGTGGTCCCGCATCAGGCGGCCCGCCTCGGCGTACGCCTGCCGCCACTCGGCGGCCAGGTCCACCACCACCCGGACCCGCGACAGGTCGACGTCCACCGAGTCGTCGTCGTCGGAGTCGACCTTCCGGTCCGTCGGCACCACCCGCAGGTCACCACCGTCCTGCACGACCACCCGCTGCCCGTCACCGGTCACGTCGAACGCGTCGACGCCGTCCACGAGCGTCTCGGTGCGCGCCTTGGCCAGGTCGAACCGCTCCAGCACGGCCCTGGGGGCGCGGGCCGGCGGGCCGGCCAGGTTGTCGCCCAGCACGCCGCGCAACGGCGACCGCAGCCACAGCAGGCCGCCCTTCACGGCGGTCAGGCCCGCGTAGCGGGCCGCCGCGACCGGCACCGTCACCACCCGGTCGGCCAACCCGTCCAGGTCCACGACGGTGATCGGGTTCTCGTCGTCCTTGTCCTTGCCCTTGTCCTTGTCCGACGAGTCGTCGCCGACCGACCGGCCCAGGCGCAGCGGGTCGAACGGCGACGGGGTGGTCGCGGCCAGCGGCAGCAGGTAGGGCCGGCAGCCGGTCGGGAAGGACAGGTCGAACACGTGGGCGTCGTAGACCGGGTCGAAGCTGCGTACCGACAGGAACGCGAGGTAGCGGCCGTCCTCGGTGAACGTCGGCGAGAAGTCGGAGAACCGCAGCGGCGTCACGTCCACCACGGACAGGTCGGTCGTGTTGGTCATCCGGATGTGCTGCAACGGGCGCGGGCCGGGGTGCGACCAGGCCAGCCAGTTCGAGTCCGGGGAGAAGGCCAGGTCGCTGACGTGCGGGTTCGCGCCCTTCAGGACTTCGCGCACCTCGCCGGACTCCACGTCGACCAGCAGCAGCCGCCCGTCGTGCGTGGCGACGGCGAGCCGGCGCGCGTCCGGGGAGACGGCCAGTTCCAGCACCCGCCCCACCTTGCCGACCGCGACGCGGCGCGGCTCGTTGCCCGGCTCGACGCCGCCGACGGGGACGAACTCCAAGCCCTCCTCGCCGTCCGCGTCGGTCACCCACACGACGTTGTCGCCGACGACGCGCGGCAGGCGGGCCCGGACGCCGGGCTGCTCGGCCAGCGCGCGCACCGGGCCGTCCCGATGGGTCACCCAGTGCACCGTGCCGCGCACCTCGACCACGCTCGCGCGCCCGGTCTTGTCCGGGTGGAAGTCGTCCGGCCGCGACGGCACGTGCCGCGGCCTGCGGGCTGTCCGGGGGCCACCGAGCCTGACCTCCAACCGCCGCGGCTCGGCATCCAGCAGACTGTCGACAATCCACAATTCACCGGCGTGCTGCCACACGACCCGCTCACCGTCGGTGGACGCGACGCGCGCGTAGAACTCCTGCTCGGTGTGCCGCCGCAGATCCGACCCGTCAGGGGATACCGAATACAAACTACCGACCCCGTCGTGGTCGGACTGGAACGCGATCCGGTCCCCGATCCACATCGGCGAGGTCAGCGAGGACGTCAACTCCGGCAGGATGCGGACGAACTCGCCGTCGCCGGTCGCGTCGACCCACAACTTGCCCGCCGCACCACCCCGGTAGCGCTTCCACCAGGCCGGGTCGTGCCCGTACACCGAGCTGACGACCACCTGCCCGTCGGGGCCGAACGACACGTCGTCCACCCACCCGAACGGCAACCGCCGCGCCGGCCCGCCGTCGACGGGCACCGCGTGCGCCCACTTCCGGTTGGTCGACGCCTGACCGGTCGAGGTGACCGCGACGACCTCACCACCAGCCGTCCACCCGCGCACACCGGTCGTGTAGTCGCCCCAGTAGGTGAGCCGGGTGGCCTCACCGCCCTCCACCGGCGCCAGGTGGACTTCCGGCGCCCCGTCACGACGACTCGTCCAAGCCAACCGCTCACCGGTCGGGTCGAAGCGGGGGAAGGACACGGACACCTGGTCAGCGGTCACCCGCCAGGCCCGACCGCCGTCGAGCGGGGCGAGCCACACATCATCCTCGGCCACGAAGGTCACGAGGTTGCCGTGCAGGTGCGGGAAGCGGAGGTAGGCCTCGGTCACCTCTTCGACGTTAGCGCGCCGATCACCCAGCGGTGACCCACTCCACGCACCCGCCCTCGGACAATCTCCACCCACCTTCCCGAGAACCCACGACGAGCTGCGAGCCGCCACCGGTCCGCCATGCCTCAATGCCTCAATGCCTCGATGCCTCGGTCCCTCGATGCCTTCGGCGATCCTCAACCTTCGGCGCTCAACCTTCGGCAATCCTCAACGGACCGTCGTCAGGTCCGAAGCGTTCGGGTCAACCTCCGACGATCCGCCACCTCCCCGAGGCCGCCGCCCGTACGCGCCCGAGGCCAAGCCCGCACGCGCGACCGCCCCGCGCCCGCTACCGCCCGTACCCGCCACTACCGCCACCGCTACTGCCATCGTCACCGCCAGGTCATGTCGCCGCCGGGCCGGCCGTTTTATCCGGCTAACGTGAGACATGCGATTCGGGTTGTCCTGGGTTGCACTCTTCGCCCCGTCGAGTGACCACGCGCAATGTCCGCGCCGCGACGGATCAAAAGCGGATCAAAAGCGGATCGGTGGCCAATGCATCGGGCCGGACGGAGACCCGAACCAGCGAACCAGCCGGACCACACTGAAACGGACAAGCGGCAGACACCCGCAGACCCGAACGACCCGGATCGATCGACCCGACTCAGCCGCCCCGGCTCAACCGGGCCAGTGAGCTCGCCAGTCGGCAGCGGTCATCGCGCCGATCCCGGCCTCCCGCGCCGACCGCTCGGCGGCACGCACGTCCGCCTCGAACCGACGGGCCACGGCACGCAGTTCCGTCTCCGGATCTTCACCGGCCAGCTTCGCCAACGCCGCCACCGCGAACAACGTGCTACCGGTGTCGTCCCCCTCCGGCAGCAGGTCGACCGGGAACCCGGCCCGCGCGACCCGCTGTGCCAGCTTCCCGGCCAGCGCCACCGCCGGCTGCCCGGTCGCCACCCCGTCCACACTCGACTCGCGCTGCTTCTCGACCTGCTTGAGCTCTTCCCACCGGTGCTGCTGCGACGTCGCGTCGTGCACCGCGGGATCGTGCCCCTGGAACACGTGCGGGTGCCGTCCGACCAGCTTGGCCACCAGGTCACCGGCGACCTCGTCGATCCCGAACGGCTCGTCGGCGTCCTCGGCCGCGATCCGCGCGTGGAACAGCACCTGCAGCAGAACGTCGCCCAGTTCCTCCCGCATCGCCGCCCGGTCGCCGTCCTCGATGGCCTCCAGCAGCTCGTAGGTCTCCTCGACCAGGTACTGGCGCAGCGACTTGTGGTCCTGCTCGGCGTCCCACGGACAACCACCGGGCGAACGCAGCCGGTCCATCACCGCCGCCGCCTCCGACAACGGCACGGCCGGTGTGCGGATCACGGCAGATCCCGCCGCGATCAGCGCCGCCGCCGCTGGTTCGTCCGGGTTGGTGGTGATCAGCACGGCCGACGGGTCGACGACCAGCGCCGACGCGGGCTCGGCCGACCACAGCTCCGCGTCGACGCCCTCCCCCGCGTACACCGCCGCCACGCCCCGCAGTGCGGGTAGCGCGGCGGCGGGCAGAACGGGGGTGGTGCCTACGACGACAACGGTCACGAGGACGTCTGCCGGACCCGGACCGTCGCCTGGTAGCCGCTCAGCTCGCCCTCGCTGGGCGCGAGCGAGATGGCCGTGCCGTCCCACAGGCCGTACCGGGGGTTGACCTGGATCTCCGGGTCACCCGCCAGCGTCTGCACGAGCCGCAGTCCGATCTGCTCCAGCAGCTGCGGCGTCAACTGCTCGGTGGACGACTCGCCGGAGGCGCGCACGTCGGTCTTGCGGTCGGTCACGTGGGCGACGATCCACTGCGCGCTGCTGGGGTCGGGCGCGAACGCCACCACGGTGCCCGCGGGGACGCCGAACAGCGGCGACTGGGCGGCCTGCGGCGATTCGGCGGACCGCACCCGCTGCCCTTCCTTGGACAACGCCTGCCCCTCGACGCCCTGGGGCGCGTCGGCGATGAACTCGGCCATCTTCGCCGGGTCGGCGGCGACCTGCTTGGCCTTCTCGATCGCCTCGGCGTTGTCCTTGGTGAAGAAGTAGTCGAAGGTGACTTCCATCCGGTCCACGTACTTGCGGGCCAGCTCGACGAGCAGGAGCTGGTCCTTGGCGCGCTCGCGGAACGTGGCCGCGTCGTACACGGTGTTCTGCGAGGCGACTTCCGCGCCGCCGGCCTGGTCGACCGACTCGGTCACGTCCTCTTCCGACACCGACACGCCCTCGCGCCGCGCGGCCTGCTCGATCAGCTCGTGCTGCACGCCGAGGGTGACGAGCTGCCGTGCGACCTGGTCGAGTTTGCGCTGGTCGTGGAGCTTCTGGGCCTCGGGCTCCTTCTTGAGCACGACGTCCAGCCGCTGCTGCACCTGCTCCAGCGGCAGCACGGTGTCGCCGACGATCGCGGCCGAGCCGACGTGGCTCGGGCCGGTGCCGCAGCCGGCCACCAGCAGTGCCGCCGATGCCAGGGCGACCGCCGCGCCGGTCAGGGTGAAGCGCCTCTGCACAGTCCTCACGACCGGTACCTTCTCACGTCCTCGTGACGCCGCTCACGGGAGTCCCCGCCAACGACTCCAGGAAGTGGGCGCACCAATCGAGCAGTTCCTGGTCGCGCAGCTGCGGTGCGCCCATCCGGCCGCCGGCCGCGCCTTCGGTCGGTCGGGGCACGCTGACCGTGGTGGCGGTCGGCTTGTAGATCGCCTTGGGGTGCAGCCGGCGCAGCCGGACGAGCTGGCTGTCCTTGAGCTCCAGTGGTGCGAAGCGGATGGTCGTGCCCTGGGTGGCGACCTCGGTGACGCCGTGCGCGCGGCACGTCTGCCGGAACCTGGCCACCGCGAGGAGCCGTTCGACGGGCAGCGGCGGGGTGCCGTAGCGGTCCTTGAGCTCGTCCCACACGGCTTGCAGGGAGTCGCCGTCGACGGCTGCGGCGATCTTGCGGTAGGCCTCCAGCCGGAGTCGTTCGCCGGGTACGTAGTCGTGCGGGATGTGTGCGTCCACGGGGAGGTCGACGCGGACCTCGGCGAGGTCCTCCTCGATCTCGCCGTCGGCGCCGGCGTGCTTGCGGAACGCCTCCACGGCCTCGCCGACCAGCCGGACGTACAGGTCGAAGCCGACGCCCGCGATGTGGCCGGACTGCTCGGCGCCGAGGATGTTGCCGGCGCCGCGGATCTCCAGGTCCTTCATCGCCACGGCCATGCCCGCGCCGAGTTCGGTGTTCTGCGCGATGGTGGCGAGCCGGTCGTGCGCGGTCTCGGTGAGCGGTGCCTCGGGCGGGTGGAGGAAGTAGGCGTAGCCGCGTTCGCGGCCTCGGCCGACGCGTCCGCGCAGCTGGTGCAGCTGGGCGAGGCCGAGGAGGTCGCCGCGTTCCACGATGAGGGTGTTGGCGTTGGAGATGTCCAGGCCGGTTTCGACGATGGTGGTGCAGACGAGGACGTCGTACTCGTTCTCCCAGAAGCCCTGGATGATCTTTTCGAGCTTGTCCTCGTTCATCTGGCCGTGGGCGGTGATCACGCGGGCCTCGGGGACCAGTTCGCGGATGTGGCGGGCGGCGCGTTCGATCGAGGACACGCGGTTGTGGACGTAGAAGACCTGGCCGTCGCGGAGCAGCTCGCGCCGGATGGCGGCGCCGACCTGCTTGTCGTCGTAGGCGCCGACGTAGGTGAGGATCGGGTGCCGTTCCTCGGGTGGGGTGAGGATGGTGGACATCTCGCGGATGCCGGCCAGCGACATCTCCAGGGTGCGCGGGATCGGGGTGGCGGACATGGTGAGCACGTCCACGTGCGTGCGCAGGGCTTTGATGTGCTCTTTGTGCTCGACGCCGAACCGCTGCTCCTCGTCCACGATCACCAGGCCGAGGTCTTTGTAGCGCAGGCTCTTCTGCAGCAGGCGGTGCGTGCCGATGACGATGTCCACGTCGCCCTCGGCCAGGCCGGTGATGGTCTGCTCGGCTTCCTGGGCGTCGGTGAACCGGGACAGGCCCTTGATGTTCACGGGGAAGGCACGCATGCGTTCGGCGAACGTGTTCAGGTGCTGCTGGGCGAGCAGCGTGGTGGGCACGAGCACGACGACCTGCTTGCCGTCCTGCACGGCCTTGAACGCCGCGCGGACCGCGATCTCGGTCTTGCCGTAGCCGACGTCGCCGCAGATGACCCGGTCCATCGGGACGGTGCGCTCCATGTCGCGCTTAACCTCGTCGATCGCGGCCATCTGGTCGAGGGTCTCGGTGAAGGGGAAGGCGTCTTCCAGTTCGCGCTGCCACGGTGTGTCCTGGGCGAACGCGTGGCCGGGCGCGGCCTGGCGGGCGGCGTAGAGCTGCACGAGTTCGGCGGCGATCTGCTTGACCGCCTTCTTGGCCTTGGCCTTGGTGTTCTTCCAGTCGCTGCCGCCGAGCTTGTTCAGGGTGGGCAGTTCGCCGCCGACGTAGCGGGAGACCTCGTCGAGCTGGTCGGTGGGGACGAACAGCCGGTCGCCGGGTTGGCCGCGCTTGCTGGAGCCGTATTCGAGGACCAGGTACTCGCGGGTGGCGGTGTTCCCGGTGGTGTCCTTGGTGGTGCGCTGCACCATTTCGACGTACTTGCCGATGCCGTGCTGCTCGTGGACGACGTAGTCGCCGGGGCGCAGGGCGAGCGGGTCCACCGCGTTGCGGCGGCGGCTGGGCATGCGGCGCATGTCCTTGGTGGACGTGCCGTGGCGGCCGCCGGTGAGGTCGGTCTCGGTGAGGACGACCAGTGCCAGTTCGGGCAGGGAGAAGCCGTCTTCCAGGGCGCCGCGCACGACGGTGACCGCGCCGCGTTTGGGTGCGGTGTCGAGGGTGTCCCGGAGGACGACGTTGACGTCGGCTTCGCGCAGCTGTTCGGTGGCGCGCTGGGCGGTGCCCGCGCCGGGGACGACGAGCACCGCGGTGCCGCCGGAGACGGTGTGGGCGCGCAGGTCGGCGAAGGCGCGGTCGATGTCGCCCTGGTAGGCCTCGACTTGCTTGAGCTCCAGGCGGACGACGTCCTCGCCCTCGGTGGTGAGCTGGCTGAGCGTCCACCAGGGTCGGCCCTGCGCGCGGGCGGACGCGGCCACGTCGGCGAGGCTGTGGTAGGCGCTGGAGTCCAGGTCGATGGGGCTCTGGCCGCCGCCGGCCGCGGCCATCCAGGACGCTTCGAGGAACTCCTGGCCGGTGCGCACGAGGTCCTGGGCGCGGGCGCGGATCTTCGCGGGGTCGTTGAGGAGGACGTGCGTGCCGTCGGGGACGACGTCGGTGAGGAGTTGGAGCTCGCCTTCGCACAGGGCCGGGATGAGGGCTTCCATGCCTTCGGACGGGATGCCCTCGGCGATCTTGCTCAGCAGTTCGTGCAGGTGGGCGTCGGCGGTGTGCTCCTCGGCCAGGGCCGCGGCCTTGGCCTTGACCTGCGCGGTCAGCAGCAGCTCGCGGCAGGGCGGTGCGATGAACCCGTCGACCTCCTGCGGCAGCGACCGCTGGTCGGCCACGGCGAAGGGGCGGATCTCGCTGACCTCGTCGCCCCAGAACTCGACCCGCAGCGGGTGCTCGGCGGTCGGCGGGAAGATGTCGAGGATGCCGCCGCGGACGGCGAACTCGCCGCGCTTCTCGACCATGTCGACGCGGGTGTAGGCGATCTCGGTGAGGTTGACCAGGAGGTTCTCGAAGTCGTGCTCCGAGCCGACGGCCAGGCGCACCGGCGTGAGGTCGCCCAGGCCGGGCGCCATCGGCTGGATCAGGCTGCGGACCGTGGTGATGACGACCTTGAGCGGGTTGCCGTCGGGGTGGGCGAGGCGGCGCAGCACCTCCAGGCGCGCGCCGACCGTGTCGGCCCTCGGTGACAGCCGCTCGTGGGGCAGCGTCTCCCAGGACGGGAACAGCGCCACCTGCTCGGGGCCGATGAGGTCGCAGAGCACGGCCTTGAGGTCGTCGGCCTCGCGGCCGGTCGCGGTGACCGCGAGCACGGGTGTGCTGTTGGCGAGGGCCGCCGCGACCAGTGGTCGGGCCGCGGGTGGGCCTTCCAGTTCGAGGTCGGGCACGCCGACCGAGTCGGCGAGGGCGCGCAGCGCCTTGTCGGGCAGGACAGCGGTCAGCAGGCCGGACAGCGGGCCGGGCTGGGGCATTGCGGTGGCTCCCCGGGACTCAAACACGGACAGACCCCTGCCCGGGACCGAACGTCCACCGGAGGGGTTCTCGGTTGCCAGCCTACGGGCCTGCCGCGCGCGGTGCCCCGTGATTTCGGTTGACCGGCGGGTGACGCTGGGTACGTGGAGCAGAAGCGGATCAGGGCCGACTACGACGATCGGCACGTCACCGTGTACCAGGCGTACTCGCCGGCCATCGCCGCGCCGGCGCTGGCGGCGGGGCGTTTCGTGCCGCCGTTCAAGCGGGGGCGGATGACGTGGGTCAAGCCGTCGTTCTTGTGGATGATGTACCGCTCGGGGTGGGCGACGAAGCCGGACCAGGAGTGCGTGCTGGCCGTGCGGATCACCCGTTCGGGGTTCGACTGGGCGGTGCGGGCGGCGGTGCCGAGCAGTGTCCGGGGCGGGGTGAAGCCGGACGTGCGGGTGCAGTGGGACCCGGAGCGCGATCTGCGGTTGGGTGAGCTGCCGTACCGGTCGTTGCAGCTGGGGTTGGCCGGTGAGGCGTCGCGGCGGTACGTGGACGAGTGGGTCGTGGGGCTGACCGACGTGACGTCGCTGGCGCACCGCGTGCACGGGCTGGTGCGTGCCGGTGACCTCGATGCCGCGCGGGCGCTGCTGCCGGTGGAGCGGCCGTACCCGATGCCGGACCTGCTGCCGCCGGACCCGCTGCCGGCTCTGATTCGGGAAGGGTGACACCCGATCGCGTGAAACGGGGAGCACACATGGGGGTTGTCATGCTGGGTGGCATGCGTCGCGTTGTCGGGTTCGTCGCGGTGGCGGTGGTGGCGGCCGCTTCGGCGTGCTCGGCCGAGGGTGGCGGGGGCAGCGCGCCCGGCACGACCGCGCCCGAGGGGTTGCGGGTCGAGGTCGTGGTCTCCGGGCTGAGCCACCCGTGGGACGTGGGGTTCCTGCCCGACGGGCGGATGCTCGTGCCGCAGCGGCCGGGGCGGATCGCGCTGGTCGCGGACGGTCGGGCGACCGACGTCGAGGCCGACCTCGGTGACGTGGCGGCGCGCGGCGAGGGTGGGCTGATGAGCCTGGTCGTGCACCCGGACTTCGCCACCAGCCGTCGGTTCACCACGTGCTTCAACACGTCCTCCGACGTGCGGCTGGTGACGTGGGAGCTGGACGGCACGAAGGCGACCAGGGTGAAGGACCCGCTGCTGGCGGGCCTGCCGACGGCGTCGAGCGGGCGTCACTCGGGGTGCCGGATGGCGCTGGACCGCGACGGCAACCTGCTCATCGGCACCGGGGACACCGCGCGGGGCAGCGTGGCGCAGGACCGGGCCAGCCTCGGCGGCAAGGTGCTGCGGGTCGACCTGGCCACCGGTGAGGGCGTGGCGGGCAACCCGTTCGGGGACCGGATCTACACGTACGGGCACCGCAACGTTCAGGGTGTGGCCGTGCGTGAGGACGGGTTGGTGTTCACCGCCGAGCACGGGCCCGATGTGGACGACGAGGTGAACGCGCTCAAGGCGGGCGGGAACTACGGCTGGGACCCGTCACGGGGCGGCACGGTCGGTGGGTACGACGAGGACGTGCCGATGACGGACCTGGAGCGGTTCCCGGACGCCGTGCCCGCCGTGTGGTCGTCGGGCGATCCGACGGAGGCGATCTGCGACGCCGCGTTCCTGGTGGGCGAGCAGTGGGGTGCGTTGAACGGCGTGCTGGCCGTGACCGCGTTGAAGGGCGCGAAGGTGCTGCTGTTCACCGTCACCCAGGAGGGTGGCGTGCACTCGGTCGCCATCCCACCGGAACTGGACGGCACCCACGGCCGCCTGCGCGGCGCCGAACTGGCCCCCGACGGCTCCCTCTACGTGACCACGTCGAACGGCACCGACGACAAGATCCTCCGCATCACCAACCACCCCTGACCCGCGAGTCGAACCCCCACGTCCCGCGAGTCGAACCTCCAGCCCCCGCGTGTCCTACCTTCAGGTCCCGCGTGTCCTACGTTCGCGTACCCCGAGTTCAACGCTCACGACGAGCGGCGGGGTACCTGAGTGTTGAATTCGGGGGTCCTGAACGTACGACTCGCGCGTTCTGAACGTACGACTCGCGCGACGCGAATGTACGACTCGCGCGTTCTGGAGGTAGGACACGCGGGACGGGAGGGTTCGACTCGCCGGTCAGCGGGTGCGGAGGCGCGGTTTGTGGTCCATGTGGGACAGGCCCTTCCAGGCCAGGTTGACCAGGTGGGCGGCCACTTCGTCCTTCTTCGGCTTGCGGACTTCGAGCCACCACTGGCCGGTCAGGGCGACCATGCCCACCAGGGCCTGGGAGTAGAGGGCGGCGAGCTTGCGGTCGTAGCCCTGCCGCGAGAAGTGCAGGCCCAGGATCGACTCCACCTGGGACGCGATGTCGTTGAGCAACGACGAGAACGTGCCGGTGGACGACGCCACGGGCGAGTCGCGCACGAGGATCCGGAAGCCGTCCGTCGAGCCCTCGATGTAGTCCAGCAACGCGCACGCCGCCTGTTCCAGCAGCTCGCGCGGGTGCCCGCCGGACAACGCGTTGACGATGTGGTCCATCAGGTACTGCATCTCGCGGTCCACCACGACCGCGTAGATGCCTTCCTTGCCACCGAAGTGCTCGTACACGACCGGCTTGGAGACGCCCGCGCGGTGCGCGATCTCCTCGATGGAGGTGACCTCGAAGCCCTTCTCGGCGAACAACGCCCGGGCCACGTCGAGCAGTTGCTCACGCCGCTCCTTGCCCGTCATCCGCACGCGCGGCACCGGTGTTTCGTCGCCGCGCCGTCTCCCCGCCACCTCAACCACCCTAAACACCTGCCCCCCGCGGGAACCGCGAGGGGCAGGTGGGTCGACCCCCGGAACTACTTCTTGGCGCTGATCCGCGCCAGGCGCTGCTGGTTCGGCCACCGCACGTTGGTCGCCCAGCCGAACTTCTCGAACACCCAGATCAGCCGCGCGGACGTGTCGATCTGACCGCGCTTGACGCCGTGCCGGGCGCACGTGGGATCGGCGTGGTGCAGGTTGTGCCACGACTCGCCGAAGCTCAGGATCGCCAGCGCCCACACGTTCGCGGAACGGTCACGGGCCGCGAACGGCCGGTCACCGACCATGTGGCAGATCGAGTTGACCGACCACGTCACGTGGTGCAGGAACGCGACCCGGACGAGGCCCGCCCAGAAGAACGCCGAGAGCGCGCCGGCCCACGACATGGTGATCAGACCGCCGAGCACGGCGGGCGCGAGCAGGCTGATCGCGGTCCACAGCGGGAACAGCTTGTCGATCCGGACCAGGTCCTCGTCGGCCAGCAGGTCCGGCGCGAAGCGCTCCGCGTTGGTCTTGTCGCGGTCGAACAGCCAGCCCATGTGGGCGTGCCAGAAGCCCTTGGCCAGCGCGACCGGGCCGCGGCCGAACAGCCACGGCGAGTGCGGGTCGCCCTCGCGGTCGGAGAACGCGTGGTGGCGGCGGTGGTCGGCGACCCAGACGATCACCGGGCCCTGCAGCGCCATCATGCCCGCGATCGCCAGGCCGATCTTGAGCGCGCGGTTGGCCTTGAACGAGCCGTGCGTGAAGTACCGGTGGAACCCGATCGTCACGCCGAGGCCGGACAGGTAGTAGAACGCGACGAACAGCGCGACGTCGACCCATCCCAGCCCCCACCCCCAGGCGAGCGGAACGGCCGCGAGCAGAGCCAGGAACGGCACGATGACGAACACGTACACGCCGATCTGCTCGACGTGCCCGCGCCGCCCCTCGATCATCGGCTTGGGTCCGCGATCCTCCGGACCCTGCGGCGTGGACCTGCTCTCAAGGGTGCTGGTCATACATGTACCTCGTTGTGTGTTCGGGGCTACCTACGGAGCCGTAACTTACGGAAGCGTAAGTTAGGTGAGCCTTGTCCCGCCATAGCCCGGGCGAAAGTCACGGCGTGTTCTCAGGAAGTCGGGCGTGTCGATCAACGCCGGTGCATCATTCGGTGATGGGTTCACCGAACGTCCGCAGACGCCGCCGGCTGCGGCTCGCACTGATCACGTTCGCGGCGGTGTTCCTGCTGCTCAGCGGGGGTCTGCTGGGGTTCGGCTGGTACTACAGCGGCCAACTGCTCGACCCCGTGAACGCCCGTCCGGGCTACCGCGACACGGTCACTTCGTCCGCTTCGGGGACCGTCTCGTTGGCGGAGTCCAGGGTCACAGTGCTGCCCGGCACGTGGGGTCTCGTTTGGCCGGGTGGCGGAGCGAAGGTTGGTCCGGTGACCCAGCGGTCCGAGGGCACGGTGGTGCGCGAGCTGCAGGGCATGGCGCCCGCCGACGGCACCCGGGTGCGGATGGAGACGTCGGTGTGGAGCACCGACCCCGCCACCGCGCACGACCTGGAGTTCACGGACGTGCGGATTCCCACCGAGCTGGGTGACGCCCCCGCGTGGCTGGTCCCCGCGACGTCGTCGTCCACGTGGGTCGTCGCGGTGCACGGTCGGGGCGGCACGAGGGCCGAGGCGTTGCGGGTCATGCCTGCGCTGCACGCCCTGGGACTACCCGTTCTGGCCGTGACCTACCGCAACGACGAGGGCGCGCCCCGCTCCCCCGACGGCCTGTACCACCTCGGCGACACCGAGTGGCGGGACGTGGAGGCGGCCGTCCGGTACGCCAGGGAGCACGGGGCGCACCAGGTCGTGCTGTACGGGTGGTCGATGGGCGGCGCGATCGTCGGCCAGTTCCTCGGCCGCTCGGCGGAGGTGGACGACGTGGCCGCCGTCGTGCTCGACGCGCCGGTGGTGAGCTGGACGAGGACGTTGGAGCTGCAGTCGCGCAACCGGAACGTGCCCGAGCAGCTGGTGCCGATCGCGGAACTGGTCTCGGACTGGCGGGTCGACCTGGACTTCGACCGCTTCGACCTGCGGGCCAACCCGCCGCCGCGCAAGCCGCCGACGCTGCTGTTCCACGGCGACGCGGACGGCACCGTGCCGGTGCAGGCCTCGCGCGACCTGGCCGCGGCGGCGGACCGGCTCGGCTGGCCCCTCCGGTACGTCGAGGTGCCCGCGGCGGAGCACACGGCGGCGTGGAACGTCGACCCGGAGACCTACGAGCAGGCGCTGACCGAGTTCCTCCGCTCGGTCGACGGCGTCCGGTGAACGTGCCCCCGTGCCCACGTGCCGCACCCGGTGGACGCGACCGGACATCCGCTAGTACCCGATCGGCTACGCCAAGTAGTTAAACGGGTGATTGTTTTGTCCGAAATCGTGCCGAACGGCGGTCCCGAACGTGTCGCTCGGGACCGCCGGCCGTCGACGACGGACCGCACGCCGTTCACCCGGCCGTGACGTGGCGGACGTCACCGACTCCGCTGACCTGCGGCAACACGCGCTGTCATGATCACGTCACCGACGGCTTGCCGCCAGTTGAGTGGCGGTGCTGACCTCCGAGGGGGACTCGTGACAACATGTGTTCGCGCGGTCGGGGTGAAGCCCGGCCGTTCCGCCATGGTGTAAAGGCAGCACCTCGGATTTTGGTTCCGATGGTCCAGGTTCGAATCCTGGTGGCGGAGCGAGGAAGGCCGGGCCACGAAGGCCCCGGCCGCCCTGCGTCTGCATGGGGGTGTGAGTCGCTGCACGAGGAAGCGGTCGACGAGCAGGACAACGTGGCGCCGGCGCTCCACGAGATGTCCGACGCGTGGCTGGTCGGCCGCGCGAGTGAGCTCGTGGCCGTGGCCCAGAGCAGCCACCTGTCCGACCAGCTCGACGCGGCGCACGAGGTCGACGAGATCCTGGCCGAGGCGCAGGGCCGCGGCGAGCCGCGGATCGTCGGCCAGCTCCTGCGCGCGGCGGCGGTGGTCCGGATCGTCACCCCCGGTCTGGTGGACCTGTCCGACTCGGTCCTGGACGAGATGCTGGTGCACTGCCGCCGGCACGGCCTGCTGGTGCTGGAGGCCGAGGCGCACGCCCTGCGCGGCCGCCGCTACCTGCTCGGCGGGTTCGAGGACAAGGCGTTGACCGAGGTCGCGGGCGGCCTGGCGATGCTGGAGGAGGACCTCACCCCCGACCCGATGATGGACAAGCGCACCTGGGACCGGCTGCTGGCCTCGGCGTTGCAGAGCACCGGGCTGGTGCTGGTGCAGCTGGGCGTCTACGAGATGGCCGACGACGTGCTGGCGCGGGCGCACAACGCGATCCGGGACAGCGCCAACCCGCACCAGATCTACGTGCACCTGCTCAACCGGGCGCGGCTGCTGATCGGCTGGGGCCTGCGGCTGGAGCGGGTGGGCAACGACGAGGAGGCCGGCGAGCGGTTCGCCACCGCCTCGGCCATCGCCACCGCCGTCGAGGGCCCGTTCCGCGAGTCGCTGCACCCCGGCAGGCGTGACCGCACCGCCGCCGAGCAGGTGCCGGTGATCGGCGCGTCGCACGCGCTGGCCAAGCCGGGCGCGGAGCACATCGCACGGCTGTGGACGCTGCGCGAGCTGGCCATGTACGCCCGAGAGCTGATCATCGTGTCGATCGCGCTGGCCCGCTGCCTGGAGATGGAGGAGCTGCCGCAGCAGGCGTTGCAGGTGCTGCACGACGCCCGCGAGCGGCTCGCGCACGACACCTCCGAGCCGACGCTGATGCTGTGCCTGACCCGCGAGTACGCCAAGCTGTCCGGCCCGCACGGCGAGCGCACGATCTCGGCGTTGCAGACCTACGCCAACGCGCTGGAGGTGGAGCTGTGGATGATGCAGGAGGCGCGCACCGCCACCCTGCTCACCCGGCGCGACCACGAACGGCTGACGCGCGCGCACGGCGCGATCGCCCAGCAGGCGTTGCAGGACCCGCTGACCGGGCTGCCGAACCGCCGGGCGCTGGACGACCGGCTGGCGGCGCTGATCAACGCGCAGACCCACCCGATGGCCATCGCGCTGGTGGACCTCGACGGGTTCAAGGTCGTCAACGACCGGCACTCGCACGCCGAGGGTGACGACGTCCTCCGCGTGATTGCGAGCACACTGCGGCAGGCGTTGCGGGGTGACGACCTGGTGGCCCGCTACGGCGGCGACGAGTTCGTGGTGCTGCTGCCCGGGGCGCCCCTGCACGCCGCCGAGGCGGCCCTCGGCCGGGCCGTGGATGCCGTCGCCGGCCTCGATTCCCACCTGTCCAGGGGTGTCACCCTTTCGGTCGGCGTGATCTCGGTGCGACCGCGTGAGACGGCGCACGCGGCGCTGGCCCGAGCCGACTCGGCGATGTACGTGGCGAAGCGCCGAGGTGGCTGCCAGGTTGCGGCCGTGGAAGGCGAGCCCCCCTCGGAGGCTTAGTATCGGCACCTGGCGGGAAGCCAGGCCCCTCCCGCTGCAGGCACGCACTCAGCTAGGGAGAGCGCTGATGCTAGAGGGTGTCCCCACCCCAGTCAGCACGATCGTCCTCGCAGCGGGTGAAGGCACCCGCATGCGCTCAGCCACCCCGAAGGTGTTGCACCGCATCGCGGGTCGCTCCCTGGTGGAGCACGCCGTGCGTGCCGCCGCCGGGACCGACCCGGACCACCTCGCCGTCGTGGTCGGCCACGGCCGCGCCGCCGTCGGCGACCACCTCGACAGCCTGTCCACCGCGCTGGACCGCAAGGTCACCGTGGCGGTGCAGGAGGAGCAGAAGGGCACCGGGCACGCGGTCGGCTGCGGCCTGGCCGCGTTGGCCGAGATCTCGGACATGCCCGCCGACCTCGGCGGCACGGTCGTGGTGACCTACGGCGACGTGCCGCTGCTGGACGCCGACACGCTGCGCGGGCTGCTCGCCGAGCACGGCGCGCGCGGCAACGCCGTCACCGTGCTGACCGCCGTGGTGTCCGACCCCACCGGGTACGGGCGGATCGTGCGGTCCGCGGACGGCTCGGTCGAGGGCATCGTGGAGCAGAAGGACGCCACGCCCGAGCAGCTGGCGATCAGCGAGATCAACTCCGGGGTGTACGCGTTCGACGCGGCCGTGCTGCGCGACGGGCTCTCCCGGCTGTCCACCGACAACGCGCAGGGCGAGCTGTACCTGACCGACGTGCTGACCATCGCGCGCGGTGACGGGCGACGCGTCGGCGCGCTGGAGACGGCCGACCGCTGGCTGGTCGAGGGCGTGAACGACCGGGTGCAGCTGGCCCGGCTCGGCGCGGAGCTCAACCGCCGGATCGTGGAGCGGGCCATGCGCGCGGGCGTGACCGTGGCCGACCCGGCCACCACGTGGCTGGACGCCGACGTGCGGCTGGAGCGCGACGTGCTGATCGAGCCGAACGTGCAGCTGCGCGCGGGCACCACCGTCGGCGAGGGCGCGGTCGTCGGACCGGACACCACCCTGTCGGCGTGCGTGATCGGGCCCGGCGCGACCGTGGTGCGCACGCACGGCTCGGGCGCGGAGATCGGCCCGCGCGCGTCCGTCGGCCCGTTCGCCTACCTGCGGCCGGGCACCCGGCTCGGCGAGGGCGGCAAGATCGGCACGTTCGTCGAGACCAAGAACTCGGACATCGGCGCGGGCAGCAAGGTGCCGCACCTGAGCTACATCGGCGACGCCACCATCGGTGAGAACTCCAACATCGGCGCGGCCAGCGTCACGGTGAACTACGACGGCGTGAACAAGCACCGGACCACGATCGGCTCACACTGCCGCACCGGGTCGGACAACATGTTCGTCGCGCCGGTGACGGTCGGCGACGGCGCCTACACCGGCGCCGGGACCGTGGTGCGGCGCAACGTGCCGCCCGGTGCGCTGGCCGTGTCCGGCGGACCCCAGCGCAACCTCGACGGCTGGGTGGTGTCCCGCAGGGCGGGCACCGCCGCGGCCGAGGCGGCGCAACGCGCACTGACGCCCGAGAATGCAGGCACAACCGATGAAGGGCGCTGACGTGAACCCCACGATGGCCGGGACACCCAAGAAAAACCTGATGCTCTTCGGCGGGCGCGCCTATCCCGAGCTGACCGAGCAGGTGGCCAAGCACCTGAACGTGTCGGTGACCCCGCAGTCGGCGTACGACTTCGCCAACGGCGAGATCTTCGTGCGGTTCGAGGAGAGCGTGCGCGGTTGCGACGCGTTCGTCATCCAGTCGCACTGCGCGCCCATCAACCAGTGGCTGATGGAGCAGCTGATCATGGTGGACGCGTTGAAGCGCGCGTCGGCCAAGCGCATCACCGTGATCATGCCGTTCTACCCGTACGCGCGGCAGGACAAGAAGCACCGCGGGCGGGAGCCGATCTCGGCGCGCCTGGTGGCGGACATGTTCAAGACCGCGGGCGCGGACCGGCTGGTGTC
Source organism: Actinosynnema sp. NPDC050801 (assembly GCF_040673975.1). Lineage (NCBI taxonomy): Bacteria > Bacillati > Actinomycetota > Actinomycetes > Pseudonocardiales > Pseudonocardiaceae > Actinosynnema > Actinosynnema sp. NPDC050801. The sequence goes on from NZ_JBFAQZ010000040.1 coordinate 25,705, forward strand.
GGTCGACCTGCACACGTCCCAGATCCAGGGCTTCTTCGACGGCCCGGTGGACCACCTGTGGGCCATGCCGCTGCTGGCCGAGCACATCCGGGACAAGTACGCGGGCCGCGAGCTGACCGTCGTGTCGCCGGACGCGGGCCGCACCAAGCTGGCCGAGAAGTGGGCGGACACGCTCGGCGGCGCCCCGATCGCGTTCATCCACAAGACCCGCGACCCGATGCGGCCCAACGAGGTCGTGGCCAACCGGGTGGTCGGCCAGGTGCAGGGCCGGCTGTGCGTGGTGATCGACGACATGATCGACACCGGCGGCACCATCACCAAGGCGGTGGACCAGCTGCTGGCCGAGGGTGCGTCGGACGTGGTCATCGCGGCCACCCACCCGGTGCTGTCCGGCCCGGCGGTCGAGCGCCTCCAGTCGTGCGGCGCGCGTGAGGTCGTGTTCACCGACACCCTGCCGATCCCGGCCGAGAAGCGCTTCGACGCCATGACCGTCCTCCCGATCGCGCCGCTCCTGGCCCGCGTGATCCAGGAGGTCTTCGAGGACGGCTCGGTGACCTCGCTGTTCGACGGCAACGCCTGACGTCCCGCGCGCCGTGCGGGATGATCCCCGGATGGCGCTCGAACCCGAAGGGCCCGGCACACCACCCGTGCCGGGCCCTTCGCCGTCCGACCCGGCGCCGTCCAACTCGGTGACGGGAACCGTGCACGGCCCGGTCTCGCAGATCGGCGTCGTGCACGGCGACGTGAACCTGGTGACCGGCGCGCCGGTGCGGACCCGGTACCGGGAGACGGTCCGGCGCATCGCGCCGCCGAGGTTGATCGGCCGGGAGGCCGAGCTGGCCGAGCTGACGGCGTTCTGCACCTCGCCGGCGACCGCCGGGCACTACCGCTGGTGGCGGGCGGCCGCGTGGTCGGGCAAGTCGGCGTTGATGTCGACGTTCGCCCTCGACCCGCCGGCCGGTGTGCGCGTGGTGTCGTTCTTCATCACCGCCCGCCTGGCCGCCCAGAACGACCGGAACGCGTTCATCGAGAACGTGCTGGAGCAGCTGGTCACCCTGCTCGACCAGCCCTTGCCGCCACTGTTGACCGAGTCGACCCGCGAACCGCACCTGCTCGGCCTGCTGGCCGAGGCCGCCGAGGCGTGCCGTGATCGCGGCGAGCACCTCGTGCTGCTCGTGGACGGGCTGGACGAGGACAGGGGCGTCACCACCGGCCCGGACGCGCACAGCATCGCCGCCCTGCTGCCGGTGGACCCGCCGGTCGGCCTGAGGGTGGTCGTGGCGGGCCGTCCGAACCCGCCGATCCCCACCGACGTCCCGGACCACCACCCCCTGCGCGACGCGGACGTCGTCCGGCCGCTCGCACCGTCACCGGCGGCTCAGGCGGAACGCGACGGCATGGTGCGCGAGCTGAAGGCCCTGCTGCACGGCACGCCGACCGCGCAGGAGCTGCTCGGCCTGGTCACGGCGGCGGGCGGCGGCCTCACCGCGGCCGACCTGGCGGAGCTGACCGGGTCGTCGGAGTGGGACGTGGACGACCACCTGCGCACCGTGACCGGCCGCAGCTTCAGCCGCCGCCCCGGGCACCACCGCCCTGGAACCACCCCGGACGCCTACGTGCTCGGCCACGAGGAACTGCACCTGAAGTCGATCCAGGTGCTGGGACCCACCCGCCTCGCCGCCTACCGCGAGCGCCTGCACCGGTGGGCCGACGGCTACCGCGACCGCCATTGGGCCGCCGACACCCCCGACTACCTCTTCCGCGACTACTTCGCCCTGCTCAGCCTCACCGGCGACGTGGTGCGGATGCTCGCCTGCGCGACCGATCCCGATCGGCACGACCGCATGCTCGGCAGGTCCGGTGGCGACGGTGACGCGGTCAACGAGGTCCTCGACACCCGGTCCCACCTCATGGCCGACGAGGTGCCCGACCTGGTCGCGATGAGCCGCCTCGCCGTCCACCGCGATCGGCTCGTCGGCCGCAACGCCTCGCTGGCGCCCACCCTGCCGGGACTGTGGGCTTCGCTCGGACGGATCTCCAGGGCCGTGGCGTTGGCCGAGTCGTTCGACGACGCACGCGCGAGGGATCGCGCCCACCTGACGGTCATCCGTGCCCTCGGCCGTCAGGGTCATGTCACCCAGGCGGTCGAGCTGGCCCACGCGATCGGTGACGTCCTCATCCGCACCATGGCGCTCACGGCGCTGGCGCCGGTCGGTCGAGGGCACGACGGGGTCGGGAACCTGCTCGATCTGCAGGACCGGGCCGTTCGGCTCATCGAGAACACGGAGAGACGGAACCGCGAGTTGGCGGCCCTGGTCCGCTGCGCCGCACGCCTGGGTGACATCCCCCGTGCTCTCGCCCTGCTCGACCCGATCACCGACGACGCCGCCCGGGCCCGGGCGGTTCTCCCGATCGTCCGGGCCGCGCTCGCGAGCGGCGACCTTGAGCACGCGCTCGCCCTGGCCGAACAGACCGCCGGCACCGACTTGCACGTCGACGCGATCGCACGGGTGGCGACCGCGTTCGGTGAGTCGGGGAACGTCGAGCGGGCCCGAGAGCTTCTGGCCCGGCTCACCGCCCTCGGCTCGGGCCACGATCGGGCACCCGGTGAAGAGGTGCGGCGCTCGGTGCGAAATCTGGTGGCCGTGGTCGACGGGATCGACCGCACCGAGGAGCCGGAGCCCTCCCCGCTCGACGACGCGCGGCAGAGCACCGATCCGGAGCAGGCCCGCCGGGACGTCGAGTCGATCGCCGACACCGCCGAACGCGAGCGGGCGATGCTCGACCTGATCCGCGGGTTCGTCACGCGGGGCGAACTCGTGCCGGCCGATTCCCTGACCGACTCCCTCCAGCACCCCCGGCACCGGGGCGTCGCGCTCGGGGTGCTGGTACCGGCGTTGATCGCCGCCGGTGACCAGGAGCGGGCCGTCGCGGCGCTGTACCGGGCCGAGGTGTCGGCTCGTGCCCACGGTGACGCGGCTCGGCGGAACCGGGTGATGATCCAGGTGATCGACGCCGTGATCGCGACCGGTGACCTCGACCAGGCCGAAGCGCTGGCGCGATCCCTCCTCGACCCGCGCCACCGCGGCAACGCGCTGAACAGGATCAGCCGCGCGGCCAAGCGAGCCGGCGATGCGACCAATGCCCGCCGGCTCGTGCACGACGCCATGGCCGCGGCGTACTCCATCACGGACATCCGCCGACGCGAGCAAACGCTGGTGCTCATCGCTTCCACCCTCGCCTCGCAGCACGACCTGACCGCAGCCGAGGCCCTGGCCGAGTCCTTGCAGAACCTGCGCCTCCGCGACGCGGCCCTGTGGTCGGTCGGGCGCTTCTCCACACCGGGAGAGGGGCACGATCAACCGCCCGTTCCGCCTCCCGGACCGGTCGAGGACGGCTCCGGCATCCCACCGGAACTGTCGGCCGTGATCGCGCGAGGGGATCTCGACTCGGCTGAGGATCTCGCGTTCTCGTTCACCGACTGGTTCACGAGCGCCAAGGGCGTCCAGGAGGTGGCGGAGGCGGCGCTCGAGGGGGGCGACCTCGACCTGGTGGAGAAGATCGTGGTGCGGGCCGCGCTGAGCCACCACCTGGTGTCCGCGGTCGGCTTCACGGTCAAGGCGATGGCAGCGAAGGGGCACGTCGACCGGGCGCGGAGCCTGCTCCACCGGATCGAGTTCGCGGCGAGGTCGACCGGCCACACCGATTCGGACTGGACGCTCAGCACCGTGGTCGGCTACCTCGTGGACCTGGATGACATCGATCGAGCGGAGGAAGTCGCCAGGAGCATCGCCGATCCGGCCAACCGGTGGTCGTCGCTGTGGGACGTCGTCGAAGGGGCGCTGCGCACGGGTGACGTCGACCGCGCGAGTGCTGTCGCAGACTCGATCACCGACTCCGAGCAACTGTCCTCGGCCGGACACCTCATCCCCAGGCTCACACCGGACTCGGCGCGGCGCGTGGTGGCCCGTGGCCTGTTCGGCAAGAGGTGGCAGCGCAGCGTCGGCGTGCTGAGCCGGGTGAGCCCGGCGTCGTTGGAGGCGATCCTGCGGGAACTCGCGGTCATCGACGAACGGGCCCGTCGACCGGTTTAGCGGGTGCGAGGGAGGGCAATCAACCCCCGATTAGGCCCCGTCCGCAGAGTCGGCCTACACTGCTCAGGTTGCCTCGGCGAGGGCGAGCATCACGCTCGGCGTGATCGACGCGGCGGTTGTGATGCCGCGCGTGTTCACCCTCCGCGCCGCCCGCCGCCGCAGGCCAACCCCCGCTTCGCCCCGCCCGACGTACCCGCCGACGTTTACCAGGCCAGACCGTTAGGAGAGCCCCACCGTGTCCGAGGTCCGTCTCGCCGCAGAGCAGCGCACCGAGTTCGGCAAGGGCGCCGCCCGCCGCACCCGCCGCGCCGGCAAGATCCCCGCGGTGCTCTACGGCCACGGTTCCGACCCGAAGCACCTGGCCCTGCCGGCGCTCGAGTTCGCCCGTGTTGTCCGCGAGCACGGTCAGAACGCAGTTCTCACGCTGGACATCGAGTCCTCCACCGAGCTGGCGCTGACCAAGACCGTCACCACGCACCCCATCAAGAACTACATCGAGCACGTCGACCTGCTGCTCGTGCAGCGGGGCGAGAAGGTCACCGTCGAGGTGCCGATCGTCCTCACCGGCGACGCCGCCGCGGCGACCCTGCTCACGCAGGACCTCACCACCGTCCAGGTGGAGGCCGACGCGCTGAACATCCCCGAGCAGGTCGAGTACTCGATCGCCGGTCTGACCGCGGGCACCCAGGTGCACGCGTCCGACCTGGTGCTGCCCGCCGGCACCACCCTGGTGACCGACGGCGACGCGATGGTCCTCGCGGTGAACGCCGCGCCGACCGCCGCCGAGTTGGACGGCGACACCGGCGAGGCCACCGAGGCCGAGGCCACCGAAGAAGGCTGAGCCCATCACGTCGGGCAACTCGAACGGCACGCCTCCCCCGCCGCACGGCTGGGGTGGCGTGCCGTTCCCGTTCCTGAGCCCGGCGCAGGTGCGCGCCACGCGGTTCCCCCGCAAGAAGGGCAAGGGCTACGACCCGGCGCAGGTGGACGCGTTCGTGCTGCGCATCGCCGACGCGCTCGCCGGACGCATCGAGCTGCACCCCGACCGGGTGCGCACGATCGCGTTCACCGAGATCGCGGGCGGCTACGACCAGCGGACCGTGGACGACTTCCTGGCCGCGCTGGAGCACCAGCTGCGGTCCGGGCACGTGCCGCCGACCACGCTGCAGACCGGTGACGCGCTGTTGGCGGTGAAGCTGCCGCGGTCGCCGAACGGCTACGATCGCGGCGAAGTCGACACGTTCCTCGGCCGGGCCGCCGCGGCGCTGGACGGCCGGGGGCGGATGACTTCGAGCGAGGTCCGCCACACCAGGTTCAGCACCACGTCGGGTCTGCGGCGGGGCTACCAGGTGCGCGCGGTGGACACCTTGTTGGACGAGCTTGAGCAGGAGTTGCGGTTCCGTGGTCGATGACGTCGCCCTGGTCGTCGGGCTGGGCAACTCCGGTCCCAAGTACGAGGGCAACCGGCACAACGTCGGCTTCCTCGTGCTGGACGAGCTGGCCTCTCGCGTGGGCGGGAGGTTCAAGGCGCACAAGGGCGGCGCCGAGGTGCTGGAGGGCCGGTTGGCCGGTCGCCGGGTCGTGCTGGCGAAGCCGCGCGGCTACATGAACACCTCCGGCGGGCCGGTGGCGGGCACGGCGAACTTCTACAAGGTGCCACCGTCGTCGATCATCGTGGTGCACGACGAGCTCGACCTGCCGTTCGGCGCGGTGCGGCTCAAGCTCGGCGGCGGCGAGAACGGGCACAACGGGCTGCGGTCGATCACGAAGTCGTTGGGCACGAAGGACTACCACCGGGTGCGGTTCGGGGTGGACCGGCCGCCGGGTCGGATGGACCCGGCCGACTACGTGCTGCGCGACTTCTCGCTCGTGGAGCGCAAGGAGCTGGCACTGGAGCTGGACCGCACGGCCGACGCGGTGGAGGCGTTGCTGGAACTGGGCCTGGAAGCCGCCCAGAACAAGTTCCACTGAGCACAAGTTCCACCGGACACAAGTTCCACCGGGCACAAGTTCCACCGGGCACAAGTTCCACCGGGCACGAGTCCCACCGGGCACGAGTTCCGCCAAGCACCAGGTCCACCGGGCACCAGGTCCGCCGATCAGGCGCGGCCGAAGCGGGCGAGCAGGTGCCAGACCTTCTTGACGTCCTGCCGGTCGTAGCGGTCGCGGGCGTCGCCGATGACCTTCGGGGTCAGGACGCCGTCCACCGCGATCTCCACGCCCAGCTCGACGTACCGCGGGCCCCGGTAGTCGGGGTGGCGACGCAGTTCGTCCACGTGCAGGCGGAATCCCGGATGCCACTCGACGGCGCACGGCAGTCGCCGTGCGGCTTCTTCCACGTCCGTGCCCCGGTAGCTCGGGTCGAGCACGAGCGCTTCCAGGTCGCCCCCCACCCGGACCGGACCGTGCACGTGGGCCTCGACGTAGTCGTCCAGCACGTCCTGCCGGTCCGCGAGCGCCAGCTCGACCAACGACATGCGGTCCGCCGTGCCGAACGCCTCCGGCTCCACGAAGCTGTCCGGGTAGCAGAACGTGCTGCGCGCCGCCGCGTCCCCGGTGAGCCTCAGGTGGGCCGACCCGAACCTCGGCGACGCGCCGTACGGGCTCAGGCGGAAGTTCAGGCCACCGTAGACCGGTCGTTCGTGGCCGGGGGCCCGGTCGTACGCGCCGCCGAACATCCGGCTCTCCCACCGCCACCGGTCACCGCCGGCGAACGCGGTCAGGCCGCCGTTGCCCGTTCCCGTGACGAACTGCGACACGTAACGCCCCGTGTCCGCCAGCGCGGCGACCACTCGTTCGGGGTGGAAGTTCAGGGTGATGCGCAGGGCGCGGTCGAGCGGTGCACCGGTCGACCGCGCCCGGACGTGCCGAAGCGCGCGCTCTGCCGGGGTCACCCAGCGGGCACCAGGGACGCGGCGGCGGAGCGGCGCAGCTTGCCGGACGGCGTCTTCGGCAGACTGCCCGGCTTGAGCACGACCACCGAGAACGGCCGCAGGCCGACCGCGTCCACGACCCGTGCGCTGATCGCCTTGCTCAACGCGCGCACCGCGTCGTCCTCACCGGCCAGCTTCGACTCGACCACCACGGCGAACCGCTCGCGCCGCGTGCCCGCGTCCAGCCGCACGGCCACCGCGTTGCCGGCGCGCACGCCCTCGACGGACGTCGCGGCGCGCTCGATGTCGGTGGGGTAGATGTTGCGCCCACCCATGATGATCACGTCCTTGCGGCGCCCGCACACGACGACCTGGCCGTCCACCACGTAACCCTCGTCGCCGGTGTCCAGCCAGCCCTCGGCGTCCTGGGTGTCCTGCGGGCCGTTCACGGTGAGGTAGCCGGGCGTCACGGCCTCGCCGCGCACCCGCAGCTGCCCGACCTCGCGCTCGCCGAGCACCGCGCCCTCGCCGTCCACCACCTGCACCTCAAGGCCCGGCAACGGCGGCCCGAGCAGCGGGAACGCCCGCGCGTTCGGGCTGTCCGGCGGCACGGGCACGGCGCGGTGACCCGCCTCCAACTCCTCCGGGTCCACCACGTCGACCGTGATGCCGGTGAACACCGGCGCGAACGCCACGCCCAACGTCGTCTCCGCCATGCCGTACGCGCAGAGCACGCACTCGGGACGCAGCCCGAACCGCGCGCCCGCGTCGGTGAACGTCTTCACCGCGGCGGGGTCGATGGGCTCGGCGCCGTTGAGCGCGATCCGCAACGTCGACAGGTCGTACGCGCCGTCGTCCACGCCCTGCATCCGGCGGGCGGCGATGGCGTAGGCGAAGTTCGGCGCGGCCGTGATCGTGCCCTTGTACCGGCTGATCAGGTCCGGCCACAGGGTGGGCCGGCCGAGGAAGTCCACCGGGGTGACCTTGACCAGGTCGAGGCCGAACAGCATCGGCACGGTCAGGAAGCCGACCATCCCCATGTCGTGGAACAGCGGCAGCCAGGAGACCATCCGGTCGGTCTCCGGGTCGAGCTCGGCGGCGGTCTCCATCGCCTTGGCGTTGGACCACAGGTTGCCGTGCGTGATGCGGACGGCCTTCGGGTCGGCGGTGGACCCGCTGGTGAGCTGGAGCAGCGCGGGCATGTCCTCGTCGACGTCGACGGGCGCCTCCAGCGGCTCGCCGTCGAGCTCGCCCAGCTTGCGGTAGGCGACGCCGTGCTCGTCCAGCACGCCCGACAGCGCGTCGAACGGCGCGCCGAGCAGCACCAGCTTCGCGCCGATCATCGTGAGCACCCGCAGGGTGTCCGCGGCCCACTCGGCCAGGTCGGTGCGGGCCGTCGGCTGGTGCAGCATGGTCGTGCTGCCGCCGGCCAGCCACACCGCCTGCACGGCGGGCGCGATCTCGGCCGGGTCGCCCGCGAGCACCGCGATCGACTCACCGCGGGCCACGCCGCCCGCCACGAGTGCGCCGGCCATGCGGGTGGCCTGTTGGTGCACCTGCTCCCACGACCTGCGGACGGGAGTGTTCGGCTCCCCCGTGGTCATGCCCCGCGCCCGTCCCCCGGCACCCAAAGCGGTTGCCACCATCGTGTCCACGAACCGGCTCATGTCCGTCAGGGTAGAGCGATCTTTTCGAGCATTGAGCCGATAGGGCGAAACAACCGGCGCACCATCCGGCGATACTCCCCGGTACACCACACGAAGGAGGTAATTGGGTGGCCGGGTTCGACGCTCGCCGGCACATGCCGGCACATCCGGCGCCGCTGTTGGGCGCGCAGGATCTGCGGCAGGTCGCCTTCCACCGCCCGCCGCCCGGCCAACCGGGGTACGACGAGAACCAGGTGGACACCTTCCTCGACCGCATCGAGGCGACCCTGCTCGGCCGGGACGACGTGACCGAGCAGGACGTGCGGCGGGTGCGGTTCAGACCCGCGAGACCCGGCTACTACGCGGCCGAGGTCGACGCGTTCATGGACCTGGTGGCCGAGACGCTCGGCTCCACGCCGCAGCGACGCCAGGCCACCGCTCCCGCGCAGGGCGCGCACGCCACGTCGACCGGGATGCGCCCGGCGGCCCGGCTGACGCCGCAGGACGTGCGTGGCGTGCGGTTCCACAAGCCCAGACCGGGGAACCGGGGTTACCACGAGGGCGAGATCGACGCGTTCCTCGACCGGATCGAGAACACCCTGGCCGGTCGCGACGACCTGACCGCCCGGGAGGTGCAGGACTTCGAGTTCGGCTACGCCCCGCCGGGGCAGGTGGGTTACGACGAGGACGACGTGGACACGTTCCTCGACCTCGTCGTGGTGACGTTGGAGCGCATGCCCACCCCTCCCGCTCCCGTGCGCCCCCGCTCCACCTCCGCCTCCGCCTCCGCTTCGGCCTCCTCCGCCACCATCTCCGCGCTCGGCGCGCCTCCGGTCGTGCCGCCCCGACCGCGTCCGGGCCCCGGCACCCGCCCGTTGACCGCCCGGGACGTGCGCACCGCTGCCTTCGGCAAGCCGCCGCGCGGTCGTCGCGGCTACCAGGAGTCGCAGGTCGACAAGTTCCTCGACCGGATCGAGAACACGCTGCTGGGTCAGGACGACCTGACCGCGCGCGAGGTGCGCGAGGCCCGCTTCAGCCGGCCGATGTTCGGGCGGCGCGGGTACGACGAGACCGAGGTGGACGCGTTCCTGGCGCGGATCGAGAAGCAGTTGGGCGACGGACCCCTGCGGCCGGGCGCGCTCCCACCGATCACGTCGTGGAAGCAGCTGCGCTTGATCAAGATCCCGTTGGCCGGGCCGGCGCAGCGCGGTTACCGCACGTCCCAGGTCGATCGGGTGCTGGAGGAGGTCGGCATCGCGCTCGACGGCATGATCGGCGCGTCGTCGGAGGAGGTGGCCAAGACGAAGTTCGCCACGTCGTTGCTGGCGGGCCAGGGCTACGACTGCTCGTTCGTGGACGAGCTGATGCCCCTCCTGTCCACCGAACTCCGCCGCCGCGGCCGCTAACCCCTCAAACCTCGCGAGTCGAACCTCCAGGTCCCGCGTGTCGAACGCTCAGGCCCCCCGAGTTCACCACTCAGGTCTGTCCTGAATGGCGAACTCGGGGGGCCTGGAGGTTCGACTCGCGAGACCTGAGCGTTCGACTCGCGGGACCGGAGCGTTCGACTCGCGGTCAGGATTCGGCGGATTCGGCGGCGGACAGCCACTGGGCCTCGACGTCCTCCGCCTCGGCCAGCACGGCCTTCAGCTCGGCGTCCAGGGCCAGCAGGCGTTCCGGGTCGGTGGCCGCCTCGGCCAACGCCGCGTGCAGCTGCGCTTCCTTCTTCTGCAACGTCTCCAACCGGCGTTCCAGCCGGGACAGCTCCTTGCGCGCCGCACGCTGGTCAGCGGCCGAAGAGGGTGCCGACGCGGACTTGGAGACCGACCCGGCGACGGCTTCCTTCTCCCGGTCCCGCCGCCGCAGGTACTCCTCGATGCCACCGGGCAGATCGGTCAGCCCGCCGTCGCCGAACAGCGCCACCACCTTGTCGCACACCCGTTCCACCAGGTACCGGTCGTGCGAGATCACCACCAGCGTCCCCGGCCACGAGTCCAGCAGGTCCTCCAACTGCTGCAACGTGTCGATGTCCAGGTCGTTGGTGGGCTCGTCGAGCAGCAGCACGTTCGGCTCGGCCATCAGCAGCCGGCACAGCTGCAACCGCCGCCGCTCACCACCGGACAGGTCACCCACCGGCGTCCACTGCTTCTGCGACGAGAACCCGAACCGCTCGGCCAGCTGCGACGCCGACATCTCCTGCTTGCCCAGCACCACCCGCCGCGCGATCTCCTCCACGGCCTCCAGCACCCGCATCGACCCGTCCAGGTCGTGCAGCTCCTGGCTGAGGTGCGCGAGCTTCACCGTCTGGCCCTGGATGCGCTTGCCGGTCTCCGGCTCACGTTCCCCGGCCAACGCCCGCAGCAGCGTCGTCTTGCCCGACCCGTTCACGCCGACGATGCCGACCCGGTCACCCGGCCCGATCCGCCACGTCAGGTCGCGCACCAGCACCCGGTCGGGCACGGTCAGCGTCACGTCCTCCAGCTCCAGCACCGTGCGCCCGAGGCGGCGCTTGGCGAACGCCAGCAGCTCGACCGAGTCACGCGGCGGCGGCACGTCGGAGATCAACGCCTCGGCGGCGTCGATGCGGTAGCGGGGCTTGGACGTGCGGGCCGGCGCGCCGCGGCGCAGCCACGCCAGCTCCTTGCGGGCCAGGTTGCGGCGCTTCTCCTCGATCGTGTCCGCCAGCCGGGCGCGTTCGGCGCGGGCGAAGATCCAGTCCGCGTAGCCGCCCTCGTACTGCTCGACGCGACCGCCGACGACCTCCCACGTGCGGCTGCACACGGTGTCCAGGAACCACCGGTCGTGTGTCACCACGACGAGTGCCGTGCGACGGGCCAGCAGGTGCTCGGCCAGCCACCGCACGCCCTCCACGTCCAGGTGGTTGGTCGGCTCGTCCAGCACGACCAGGTCCAGGTCCTGCACCAGCGCCGCGGCCAGCGCGACCCGCCGCCGCTCGCCACCGGACATCGTGCCCACCGGCGAGTCCAGCCCGAACCCGGTGATGCCGATGCCGTCCAGGATCGACCGCACCCGCGCGTCGGAGGCCCACTCGTGCTCGGAGTCGAACCCGAGCGGGTCGATCACCGCGTTGCGGACCGTCGAGCCCTCGGCCAACTCGGTGCGCTGGGTGACCACCGCCATGCGCAGCCCGCGATTCTGGCTGACACGTCCCTCGTCCGGTTCAGCGAGCCCGGCCAGCACCTCCAGCAGCGTGGTCTTGCCGCCGCCGTTGAGGCCGACGACCCCGATGCGGTCGCCTTCGCCGACGCCGAGGGACACGCCGTCGAGCAGCGGGCGCACGCCGAACGACTTGGAGACGTTCTCCAAGTTGACCAAGTTGGCCATGTACCAGCACCTTCATCGAGAACGGAGGACAACGCAGTACGCCAGCCTAGCTATCGCACCGGTAACGGCTGCCCGCCACGGCCCGACCTACCGGCGTAACCCCTACCGAGGAGTCCGATGTCACAGCTCAAGTGGGCCGTCGGCGCGATCGCGCTGTTAGCCGCCGGGTGCGGTAGCCCGATCACCCCACCCGCCACCACCGTCACCAGCACCGTGGTCGTCGGCGAACCCGTGACGCCGACCGCGGCGCCGGAGCCGGTCGCGAAGACGTGCACGGTCCCCGACGTGGTCGGCATGGTCCACCAGGCCGCCCAGGACACCATGCAGGCCGCCGGCCTGTACCGGCTGCGCGAGCAGGACTCGACCGGCCAGGGGCGCGTGCTGGTCGTGGACCGCAACTGGACCACCACCGCGCAGAGCGTCGCCGCAGGTCAGGTGGTCGACTGCGACACCGAGGTCCTGCTGTCGGCGAAGAAGACCGGCGAGTAGCTCACGCGTGCACCTCGGGCGGGATCGGGCGGGGCGCCTCGTCGGTGCCGATGACCCGCGCGCCGTGCACCGGGCCCTGCGCCACGCGCACCGTCCGGCACACGCCCGCGCCCGCCAGTTCGGCGGCCACCCGCACCGCCGAGTCGGCGTCCGTGCAGAGGAACGCGCAGGTCGGCCCGGATCCGGACACCATGCCGGCCAACGCACCCGCGTTCACGCCCGCGCGCAGCGTGCGGCGCAGGTTCGGGCGCAGGGAGACGGCGGCGGCCTGCAGGTCGTTGCCGAGCAGCAGCGCGAGCTGGCGCGGGTCGCCGGACGCCAGCCCTTCGAGCACCGCCTCCGCCTCACCCACGCGGGGCGGGTCACCGTCGGCCCGCAGCCGGTCCAGCTCGTCGAACACCTCCGGGGTGGACAGGCCACGCCGGTCGAACGCCAGCACCCAGTGGAACGTGTGCCGGGACAGCACGGGCACGATCCGGTCGCCCCGGTCGGTGCCGAGCGCCGTGCCGCCGTAGATGGCGAACGGGACGTCCGCGCCGATCTTGCCCGCGAGGCCGGCCAACTCGTCGCGGCTGATCTCCAACCGCCACAGCCCGGCCAGACCGACCAGCGTCGCCGCCGCGTCCGCGCTGCCACCCGCCATGCCGCCCGCGACCGGGATGGACTTGCGGATCACCACCCGGACCTTCGGGTCGTCGGGGTCGCGGCCGACGTGCTGGGCCAGCGTCCGGACCGCGCGCCACGCCAGGTTGGACGCGCCGGTGGGCACCGAGTCGGCACCCTCGCCGTGCACCTCGACCCCGGGGTCGTCGGCGATGGCGACGGTCACCTCGTCGGTCAGCGACAAGGCCTGGAAGATCGTCACCAGGTCGTGGTACCCGTCCGCGCGCGAGTCGCCTACGGCCAGGTGCAGGTTGACCTTGGCCGGGACGCGGACGGTGACCGGGGGCGGGACGACTGCGAGCACGCCATGAAGCCTACGGGCGTTTCCGGGTTGCCCGCTCCTACCGACCCCTGACCTGCGGTGGAACACCCTCCACCACCAAAAGAAGGGC
>NZ_JBFAQZ010000041.1:0-34164 GCF_040673975.1 Actinosynnema sp. NPDC050801
CTCGGCCTCGGTGGTGGTGTTGGTCTTGTCGAAGTAGTTGAGCAGGTTGCCCGTGTACTCCGGCACCACGCCGAGCGGACTCATTTCCCGCCGATCGAAGGGCGTGATCGGCGGGAAATGAGTCACGAACGACCGACGCGACCTCGCGTGGTGGGCGGCTGTGGCACGATCACCCCGGTTCGAACCGAAGGGGTGAACGTGCGCGTCCTGTCCGTCGACCTGGGCACTTCCAACACCGTCGCGGTGCTGGCCGCGCACGGCCGGCCGCCCCGGGTCGTGGAGGTCGACGGCTCGGCCACCATGCCGTCCGCCGTGTACTGCGAAGAGGACGGCACGCTGGTCGTCGGCCGTGACGCCGAGCGCCGCGCCCGCCTCGACCCGGCCCGCTTCGAACCCAACCCCAAGCGCCGGGTGGACGACGGCGTGCTGCTCCTGGGCGACAACGTCGTCCCGGTCACCGACGCGCTCGCCGCCGTGCTGCGCCGCGTGCTGGACGAGACCAACCGCCAGCTGGGCGGCGAGTCGCTGGACGAGGTCCGCCTCACCCACCCCGCGCAGTGGGGCCCCACCCGCCGCAACGTGCTGCTGTCGGCGGCCCGCCTCGCGGGCGTGACCGGCGAGATCGTGCTGGTCCCCGAACCGGTCGCGGCCGCCTCCCACTACGCCTCCCTCTCCGTCGGCCAGGCGCTCGCGGTCTACGACCTGGGCGCGGGCACGTTCGACGTGGCCATCGTCGGCGCCACCCAGAGCGGCTTCACCGTGCTCGCCGAGGACGGCCTGCCCGACCTGGGCGGTCTGGACGTCGACCAGGCGCTGCTCGAACACGTGGGCCGCCAGGTCTCGCACCGCGACCCGGCGGCCTGGCAGCGGCTGCTGCGCCCGGAGTCCACGGCGGACCGTCGCGCCCGTCGCACGTTGCAGGAGGACGTCCGGGCGGCCAAGGAGTCGTTGTCGCGGCACGCGCACACCGAGGTGCCGATGCCGGAGCCGTTCGAGGACGTGCTGGTCAACCGCTCCGACCTGGAAGCGCTGGTCCGCCCGAGCATGATGCGCAGCGTGGAGCTCCTGGAGTCCACGATCCGCTCCACCGGCATGGCGCCCAACCAGCTCGCGGGCATCTACCTGGTCGGCGGGGCCAGCCGCATCCCGCTGGTGGCGACGATGATCGCCGAGCAGGTGCGGATCGTGCCGACGAGCCTGGACCAGCCGGAGACCTCGGTCGCCCTGGGCGCGCACCACGTGCCCAAGAACGGCGTCACACCTCGCTCGCAGGAGCCGGCCAGGCCCAAGGAACCCGACACGGTGGTCACCACGCCGGTGACCCCGCCCGGCGGCCAGTACCAGTCCAACCCGGCGGTCAGCGGGGCGAACCAGGTCAACCCGAACCAGGTCAACCCGGCCGCGAGCGGCCCCTACCAGGTGAACCCGCACACCAGCGGCTCCTACCAGGTGAACCCCAACGTCAGCGGTCCTTACCAGGTCAACCCCCACGCCAGCGGGCCCTACCAGGTCTACCCGCAGACCGGCCCGCAGCAGTTCAACTTCCCGACCGTCAGCCCGCGCGCGCAGTCCGCGCCGGAGAAGCGCAAGCCCAACCGGACCCTGCTGCTCGCCGCGGGCGCGGCGGTCGTCCTCGTGCTCGCCGTGGTCGGCGGGATCTACGCGTTGAGCGGCTCGGGCGTGCCCAGCGCGCAGGACTGCAAGAACGACACCCAGCAGGACGACAAGGGCTTCACCGAGTGCCTGCGCCTGTTCGCGGGCGCCGTCCCGGACACCGGCACGTGCAAGGCGGGCGGCACACCCGGCGTGGGTGGCGTCGCCGACATCAAGGGCACCGTGGTGAGCTGCGCGGTGAAGGACGACTACTCGGTCCAGTACGTCCTCACCGAGACCGTCATCGGCGCGCAGCACGGCGCCGAGGCCGTCGTGCGGTCGCTCAAGACCGACATGGTCGAGGCGCAGTGGGCGGGCAACGGTCTGACCGGCAAGTACCGGGCCGCCGCCGACGGCGGGCTGGGGCTGCTCGTGTTCACCGCCGACAACCTCCCGCTGCTCGGCATCGTGACCAAGAGCGGCGGCGAGGAGCTGAGCCCGGACCAGGTGGCGGACTTCTTCGAGGCTTCCGTCCAACCGGGCACCTGACCCCCGCACCCACCCCTGCACGCGACCGCGGGCGCCTGAACCCCCGGACGGTGGCTGGTCGGCCCCGACCGCCCCTGGCAGAGTCAAGATCATGACCGCGGTCGACGTCGTGCAACGCAAGGTGCTGCGGGTGCTGGCGGTGACCCAGGTCCTCGGCGCGGCGGGCGTCACCATCGGCCTCGCGGTGAGCACGCTCATCGCCGCCGTGCTCGCCGACTCCGACGCCGTCGGAGGCATGGCGCAGACCGCCGCGGTGGTCGGCGCGGCCGTCTTCGCGCTGCCCGGGGCCCGGTTGGCGGCCCGGAGCGGACGCCGTCCGGCGCTGGTCCTCGGCTACGGCGCGGGCGCGGTGGGTGCCGCCGTCGCGGCGTGCGCGGTGGTGCTCGGCTCGTGGCAGGTGCTGCTGCTCGCACTCGTGCTGTTCGGCGCGGCGTCCAGCGCGAACCTCGCCGCCCGGTACGCGGGCGCCGACCTCGCCCACCCGCACCGCAGGGCGCGCTCGGTGGCGTTGGTGGTGTGGGCGGCGACCCTGGGTGCCGTCGCCGGGCCGAACCTGGCCGATCCGGCGGGTCGGGTGGCCGTGCGGCTGGGGTTGCCGGTGGGCGCGGGCCCGTACCTGCTGTCGGTCGTGCTGTTCGGCCTGGCCGCGCTGGTCGTCCTGCGCTTCCTCAAGCCCGACCCGCTGACCCTCGCGAAATCCGCCGTGACGCCCGCAACACCTGTGACACCTGAGACACCTGAGACACCGACGACACCGACGCCGCCGGCGACGTCCGCAACGCCCGTGCGCGGCGTCGGCGCCAAGCGGTCGACGGCGGTGTGGCGGTCCCTGCCCGCCGCCGGGAGGCTCGCGCTGGCCGGCGTGACGCTGTGCCACACCGCGATGGTCGGCCTGATGTCGATGACCCCGGTGCACATGGAGCACTCGGGCGCGTCGCTGCGCGTCGTCGGCGTGGTGATCAGCCTGCACGTCGCCGCGATGTACGCGGCCAGCCCGCTGTTCGGCTGGATGGCCGACCGGCTCGGCCGGGTGCCCGTGCTGGCGATCGGCGCGGCGCTCGTGGTCGCCGCGTCCGGCATCGCGGGCATGGCTCCCTCGCACGACGCGCCGCAGCTGGCCGCGGGTCTGGCACTGCTGGCGTTCGGCTGGTCGGCGGGCGTCGTGGCGGGATCCGCGCTGCTCACCGAGTCGGTCGGGGTGGTGGACCGGCCGGCCGCGCAGGGCCTGTCCGACCTGTGCATGAACGTCGGCGGCGCGCTCGGCGGCGTCACCGCGGGCATCGTGGTGACCGCGTGGTCCTACGCCGCGCTGGGCCTGGTCGTCGGGTTCACCGCGCTGCCGCTGCTGGTGACGTGCCTGTTCGCGTCGTTGCAGCGGGTGCGGTGATCAGCGCTTGCGGTTGTACCAGAGCGCCCGCAGCCCGACCACGATCGCCGCGACGAGCCCGGCGATCACCGCGACCGTCGCGATCGGCGACGACATCCCCGTGGGGTCTTCCTGCAAGAACAACACCCGTCGAGGTTAGCGCGGGTCAGCGCGCGGCCGCGGCGAACTCGCGCACCCTGGCCGTTTCACCCGCCGTGCGCCAGACCACGCCCCACGCCAGCCGCGGCGCGTCCACCAGCGGCAGGAACGCGATCTTGGGCCGGGCGAAGTAGCCCGCGGCGTGCGCGCCCAGCGGGCAGACGCCCTCGCCGTTGGCGATCGCGGTGAGCAGCTCCTGGAACGTCGTGACGTCCCGTCCACGTGTGATGGGCGAGCCGGAGGGAGTCGCGTCACGCCAGTAGGCAGCGCGGAAGACCGTGTCGCGCGCCAGGTCCTCCAGGGACACGGACCGTTGCCGCGTGAACGGGTGCGTGTCGGACACGGCGAGCACCAACGGCTCCTCGTGGACGACCGGTCCCGCCGTCAGATCGGGCTCGTCGACCGGGAACAACGTCACCAGCACGTCCACCTCGTCGTCCCTGAGCAGCGAGAACGGGTCGGTGAACGGCGCCTCGCGGACGCGCACCTCGCTGTCGGGGTGACGGGCGCGGAACCGGTCCAGGACGTCGCCGACCAGGTCGGCGACCGCCGGCGCCTCGAACCCGACGCGCAGCAGGGACGTCCCGCGTGCGGCCTCCACGGCGCGCGCTATGCCGTCCACGATCTGCCGATAGGCCGGTGCCAGGTCGTCGCGCAGCCGGTGGCCGATGGGTGTGAGCGCGACCCGGCGGCTGGTCCGCTCGAACAGCGGCGCGCCGATGCGGCGTTCCAGCTGCTTGAGGGACTGGCTGACCCGCGCCTGGGAGACGTGCAGCCGCTCGGCGGTGCGGCTGAAGTGGAGTTCTTCCGCCAGCGCCAGGAAGACCTCCAGGTCACGTCGTTCCATAACCGTCAGGTTATCGTTCCATCGGACCTTCGTCGTTGTTCGGCCCCCCGCCGGCGACGATTCTCGACCACATGGAAAACCCGCTGCTCGTCCGCGCCGCCCAGGCCGAAAAGCTCGACGCCGACCCCGCCGCCGTGGTCACCCTCCTCGCCGACCTCGACGGCCTGACCGGCAACCGGTCCACCTTCCGCGACGGCTCGGACGGCGCGCCGCCGCACTTCCACACCCGCGCCTCGGAGCTGTTCTTCGTGCTCGACGGCACGCTCCAGGTGTTGTTGGACCAGGACGTGGTGACCTTGGAGCGCGGCGACTTCCTCGTCGTGCCGCCACGCGTGCCGCACGCCTTCGGCGCGCTCAAGGGCGCCGACGCGGACGTCCTGTTCGTCTTCACGCCCGGCATGGGGCGGTTCGACTACTACCGGCTGCTCGACCGCGTGCAACGCGGCGAGGCGAGCCCCCAGGAGATCCGCGACTCGCAGGACCGGTTCGACAACCACTACGTCGACAGTCCGGCCTGGAAGGCGGCGCGCTAGCCTGGACCCGATGCGCATCACGATGTTCCGCAAGCTGATGGCGGGCGAGTTCGGCCAGGTCAGAGCGGAGATGGTGGCCCAGGACCACGTGCTGTCGGCCCTCGGCGGCCGGACTCCCGACCAGGCGTTGGACGCGGGTGTGCCGGCCAAGGAGGTCTGGCTGGCCGTCTGCGACGCCTTCGACGTGCCGGAACAACGGCGGTGACCTCGTCGGCTCACGTCGCCCCGGTGTGTCGCCCCAGTGGTCGAACACCTGTTCGGCTACACTCCCCGACACGACCGGGTGACAACACCCCGCAGGTGACCTGGTCCCCGCCGAGAAATGTCGGACCCCACCCGTAACGTCGGCCCCGACATCGCACAGCGACCCCAAGACACTCCGAGGTGGACTCCAGATGGCACCCCAGGCACCCGACCGGGACAAGGCCCTCGAACTGGCTCTTGCCCAGATCGACAAGCAGTACGGCAAGGGCTCGGTCATGCGGCTCGGCGACGAGGTCCGCGCCCCGCTCCAGGTGATCCCCACCGGTGCGATCGCGCTCGACGTCGCGCTCGGCATCGGCGGCCTGCCCCGCGGCCGCGTGGTCGAGATCTACGGCCCTGAGTCCTCCGGTAAGACCACGGTGGCCCTGCACGCCGTGGCCAACGCCCAGCGCGCCGGCGGCATCGCGGCGTTCATCGACGCCGAGCACGCGCTCGACCCCGACTACGCGAAGAAGCTGGGCGTCGACACCGACTCGCTGCTGGTCTCCCAGCCCGACACCGGCGAGCAGGCGCTGGAGATCGCGGACATGCTGGTCCGCTCCGGCGCGCTCGACATCCTGGTCATCGACTCGGTGGCGGCCCTGGTGCCCCGCGCCGAGATCGAGGGCGAGATGGGCGACAACCACGTGGGTCTGCAGGCCCGGCTGATGAGCCAGGCGCTGCGCAAGATCACCGGTGCGCTCAGCAACTCCAACACCACCGCGATCTTCATCAACCAGCTGCGCGAGAAGATCGGCGTGATGTTCGGCTCGCCCGAGACCACGACCGGTGGCAAGGCGCTGAAGTTCTACGCGTCGGTGCGGCTGGACGTGCGGCGCATCGAGACCCTGAAGGACGGCGGCGAGCCGGTCGGCAACCGCACCAGGGTCAAGGTCGTGAAGAACAAGGTGGCCCCGCCGTTCAAGCAGGCCGAGTTCGACATCCTCTACGGCCAGGGCATCAGCCGTGAGGGCTCGCTCATCGACATGGGCGTGGACCAGGGCATCCTGCGCAAGTCGGGCGCCTGGTACACCTACGAGGGCGACCAGCTGGGCCAGGGCAAGGAGAACGCGCGGAAGTTCCTGCGCGACAACCCGGACGTGGCCAACGAGATCGAGAAGCGGATCAAGGACAAGCTGGGCATCGGCGCCACCCTCGACGCCGAGGAGCCCGCCGCGGCGCCGGTCGAGTTCTAGTCGGCGTGGCGGGACGAGGTGGCCGTGGTCGCGGGCTGTCCCGCGACCCCTTGGCCGACGACGCCGAGCCGCGCCCGATCGACCCGGCGAAGGAGCAGCGCAAGGCGACCGACATCTGCTACGCGCTGCTCACCGCACGGGCCCGAACTCGGGTGGAGTTGAAGGACGCCCTGCTGCGCAAGGACATCAGCGAGCAGACGGCCGAGCTGGTGCTGGCCAAGTTCGACCGGGCGGGCCTGATCGACGACGCCGCCTTCGCCGAGGTCTGGGTCCGCTCGCGGCACACCTACCAGGGGCTGGGGCGGCGCGCCCTGGCCATGGAGCTGCGCCGCAAGGGCGTGGCGGACGAGGTGGCGGCCGAGGCGGTCGCCGCGGTGGACGACGAGGCCGAGGAAGACCGGGCCCGCGACCTGGTGCGCAAGCGACTGCGCACGATGGCGGGCCTGGACGACACGACCAGGATCCGCCGCCTGGTCTCCGCCCTGGCCCGCAAGGGCTACGCGGAGGGCATGGCCTACCGCGTGGTCCGCGAGGAACTGCGCCGGGCGGGCGAGGACGCCGCCCCGCTGGACGACCTGACCCACGACTGACGCCGGGTGCGGCGACCGGTCACCGCGGGCCGAGGACGGGCTTGAGGCTGAACAGGTTGTCGGTCGGGTCGACCACCGCGTCGAAACGGGCGCCCACCCGGTGCTCCGGCCGGTGCCGGCCCCGGTAGGTCGCGTCGAACGGCCGCACGTCGTCGCCGCTGATGCGCAGGCTCAGCACCGATGTGGTGGGACCCTCCTCGTGGTCGACCACCTCCACCCCGACGACCTCGGCGATCGCGGGCCGACCGGCTTGCCGCAGCCGCGCGGTGTCCGCCTCGGCCTGGTTCGCCGTCGTCCACATGTCGACGCCGAGGGCCGTCACGATGAGCATCGCGATGGCCATGGCGACCAGCGCCCACCACGCCCAGTCGAGGTCTTCGAGGTACCACACCGCGAGCGGGATGAGAGCGCACAGCCAGCAGAACACCGCGGCGACCCTGAGCCACAACCGCCCGCCCGCGCCGTCGACCTCGGCCTGCCTGGCGGTCCGGTCCCCGTCGGCGATCACCCGGCGAGCCTATCCGCGCTCACGGCAGCGGTCGGGTCAGGCGCCAGTACTGGCGCTTCTTCTCCTCCCGCACGACGACCCCGAGCCGGCTCAGCTCCTCCCGCAGCTCGGCCACGTCGTCCTTGTCGTCCTTGTGCAGCGCCTTCGCCCGCGCCTTCAGCAACGCGTTCGCGCCCGGCGGGAGGTCGGGCGTGCCCTCGACCCACCGGCGGTACTCGTCGCGGTAGGGGTCGCCGTCCAGCCACTGGTAGCCGTGCGTCTGGAACGCCTCGGCCAGCTCCTCCGGCTTCAGGTCGTGGGTCTCCCGCGCCAGCTCGCCGGTGTCCACGCCGAGCAGCACCAGCTTCTTGCCGTCCAGGAACACCCCGGACACGAGCGTCCGGTCGAAGCTCCGGTGCTTGCCGCCCCTGAGCAGCTCGACACCCTCGTTGAACACCTCGACCACCAGCCGCTCGTGCGCCGCGATCCCGGCCACCAGCAACCCCAGCACGGCACCGACGGCCACCGAGCCGATCGTCGCCCACGGTTCCGGGATCGACGCCACCAACCGGAACGGTCCCTGCATCGGAGCCCACGACAGGTCGGCCACCCATCCGGCGATCGACTTCAGGCCCCACACCGCGAGCGCGCCCAGCACGGGGAAACCGACCGACACCAGCGCCACCTGCCCGCGTGGTTCGGCGACCACCGTGGTTCGTCGCGCGTCCATCCCCCACTACCTCCCCGAAAGTGAGCACCCAACCTATCGCCGTAGCCTGATCGAGTGAGGATCAGGGCCGATCACGTCGTCTGGGACTGGAACGGCACGCTGTTCGCCGACAACGACGCCGTGCTCGCCGCGGTCAACCGGGTCTGCGCCGACTTCGGCCACGCGGCCATCACGCTGGAGCACTGGCGCGAGGTGTTCAGCCGCCCGATCAAGGACTGCTACGAGCGGATGTTCGGCCGTCCGCTGACCGCCGCGGACTGGGCCCGCATCGACCTCGCCTACCACGCCGAGTACCGGGCGACGATGCAGCGCTGCGGGCTGGCCGTCGGCGTGCCCGACCACCTCGCCGCGCTGCGCCACACCCAGTCGCTGCTGTCGATGTGGTTCCACGACGAGCTGGTCCCGCTGGTCACCCGTTTCGGCCTGCACGAGCTGTTCAGCCGGGTGGACGGCCTCAAGACCGCGGGCGACGGCGGCTCGAAGGCCGAGCACCTCGCCGAGCACCTGGAGGCACTCAAGCTGCGCCCGGGGGACGTCGTGCTGATCGGCGACGTGGCCGACGACGCCGAAGCCGCCCGGCACGTGGGCGCGCACGTCGTCCTGGTCGCCACCGGCACGAGCTCGCGCGCCGTGCTCGAACGGACCGGCGCGCCGGTCGCCGACTCGATCCCGGACGCCCTCGCCCACCTGTTGTGACGAAGGGCGCCTCCGTCACGGGAGACGCCCTCAGCCGAGACTTCCAGCGCCAGGACTCACAGCTCCGGCAGCTACAGCGCCGACGCCGCCCGCGCCAGCTCCTCGACCCGCGCCCAGTCGCCCGCCGCCAGCGCGTCCTTGGGCGCCAGCCACGACCCGCCCACGCAGCCGACGTTCGGCAGGGCCAGGTAGTTCGGTGCGGTCGCGGGCGTGATGCCGCCGGTCGGGCAGAACCGCAGGCCGGGCAGCGGACCGCCGATCGACTTCAGGTAGTCCACCCCACCCGCGGCCTCGGCCGGGAAGAACTTCAACGACGTCAGCCCGCGCTCGGCCAACCGCATCGCCTCCGACACGGTCGCCGCGCCCGGCAGGAACGGCAGCCCGGTGTCCTCGGCCGCGTCCAGCACCCGGTCGGTCGACCCCGGCGTCACGAGGAACGCCGCACCGGCCTTCGCGGCCTGCTCGGCGTGCTCCGGCGCGGTCACCGTGCCCGCGCCGATCACGATGCCCGGCACCTCCGCCGCGACCCGTTCGATCGCGGCCAGCGCGGCGGGTGTGCGCAGGGTCAGCTCGATCACGCGGACACCGCCGCGCAGCAACGCCTCGGCCAGCGGCACGGCGTGCTCGACGTCGTCCACGACGACGACCGGGATGACGGGGGACAGCGCCAACAAGTCGGCCGCCGTGGCGTGCGCTGGGGCG
This sequence comes from Actinosynnema sp. NPDC050801, assembly GCF_040673975.1. NCBI lineage: Bacteria > Bacillati > Actinomycetota > Actinomycetes > Pseudonocardiales > Pseudonocardiaceae > Actinosynnema > Actinosynnema sp. NPDC050801. The sequence goes on from NZ_JBFAQZ010000041.1 coordinate 9,692, forward strand.
TTGGTCACCGGGACACCTCCTGGTTGAACTGGCCTTCGAAGTGCGAGGCCGCGATCGGTCCGAACACGCTCGCGCCCCGGTCGGCGGGCCCGACCGCCCGGCGCAGCGCGGCGAACAGCTCCCGACCCGTGCCGGTCCACGCCTGCGCGTCCGGCGGGAAGTCCACCAGGTCGCGCCCGGCCAGCTCGGCCGGGTCCACGAACGCCTCCAGCGTGCCGGTCTCGGCGTCCAGCCGCAGCACGTCACCGTCGCGCACGCGCGCCAGCGGGCCGCCCACGGCCGCCTCCGGCGTGACCTGGATGGCGGCCGGGATCTTGCCCGACGCGCCGGACATCCGGCCGTCGGTGACCAGCGCGACCTTGAAGCCCCGGTCCATCAGCACGCCCAGCGCGGGCGTCAGCTTGTGCAGCTCCGGCATCCCGTTGGCCTGCGGACCCTGCTGCCGCACCACCACGACCACGTCCCGCTCCAGCTCACCGGCCTGGAACGCGGCGCTGAACGCCTCCTGCGAGGTGAACACCCGCGCGGGCGCCTCGACGATCCGGTGCTCCGGCTTGACCGCCGACACCTTGATCACCGCGCGGCCGAGGTTGCCCGACAGCATGCGCAGCCCGCCGTCGGCCGCGAACGGGTCCGACACCGGCCGCAACACGTCGGTGTCCAGCGAGTGCGGCGGGCCGGGGCGCCACTGCAGGACGCCCTCGACCAGCACCGGCTCCTGCCGGTAGCGGTCCAGCCCGTCGCCTGCCACGGTCTTCACGTCGGCGTGCAGCAGGCCCGCGTCCAGCAGCGTCGAGACGAGGAACTGCACGCCGCCCGCGGCCTGGAAGTGGTTGATGTCCGCCGAGCCGTTCGGGTAGACGCGGGCCAGCAGCGGCACCACCGAGGACAGCTCGGAGAAGTCGTCCCAGCTCAGCGCGATGCCCGCGGCCGAGGCGATGGCGACCAGGTGCATGGTGTGGTTGGTCGACCCGCCGGTGGCCAGCAGCGCGATCACGCCGTTGACCACGGACTTCACGTCCACCACGTGCCCGATCGGGGTGTAGTCGTCGCCGCGGCTGATCTCCACCGCACGCCGTGCGGCCTCCTCGGTCAGCGCCTTGCGCAGCCTGGTCCCCGGCGGCACGAAGCTCGCGCCGGGCAGGTGCAGGCCCATGACCTCGACCACGAGCTGGTTGGAGTTCGCCGTGCCGTAGAACGTGCAGGTCCCAGGGCTGTGGTAGGACTGCGCCTCGGCTTCGAGCAGGTCCTCGCGGGACGCCTTGTTCTCCGCGAACAGCTGCCGCACCCGGGCCTTCTCCGAGTTCGGCAGGCCGGAGTGCATCGGGCCGGCGGGCACCAGGATCGCGGGCAGGTGCCCGAACGCCAGCGCGCCGATCAGCAGGCCGGGCGTGATCTTGTCGCACACGCCGAGCAGCAGCGCCGAGTCGAACATCTCGTGCGACAGGGCGATGCCGGTCGCCATCGCGATGACCTCGCGGCTGAACAGGGACAGCTCCATGCCCGCACGGCCCTGGGTGATGCCGTCGCACATGGCGGGCACGCCGCCCGCGAACTGCGCCACGCCACCGACCGCGCGTGCCGCGTCCTTGATCCACGCCGGGTACTCGTGCATCGGCTGGTGCGCGGACAGCATGTCGTTGTAGGCGGACACGATTGCCACGTTCGGGCGACGCAGTGCCCGGAGGAGCTCCTTGTCACCACCCGTGATGCCGGCGAAACCGTGAGCCAGGTTGCTGCACGCCATGTCGCGGCGGGCAGGGCCCTCTTGCTGGGCGCGGGCGACTTGTTCGAGGTAGGCGGACCGGCCGGCGGCGCTGCGGGCGGCGATTCGAGCCGTCACTGCGGCGACGACGGGATGCACGCTCATGGTTCGCTGTCTCCGGTGGTGATCACGGGCCGTGATGGCCCGGTGGGACGGCAGCGCTGGCGTCGCACGTACGGACGTGACAGCAAGCACACTATGTCACGACACATGATCGTGACAAAACCGATTCAGATCCTGAGACGCGACTCGAGTGCTTGTGGTTCTTGTCACAGCGGCTTCCACTTGGCAGAGTCGGCACACGGATCGACCCGAGGGAGGTGCTGACCATGACGTCCTCCGAGATCGTGGAGCTGCGCCGGGCGCTTGGCCAACTGCGCCACTGCGTCGGCAGCCTGCGCGCGCGGTACGGCGACGTGGCCGCGGTGCAGAGGCTGGCCAACGACGTCGAACGCCTGGACATCGACGCGACCGAGCTGCTGGACCTGGACAGCACACCGCGCCAGCGCGAAGCGCCCCGGGTCGAACGGGAGGTCGTCGTCGTGCCCGACACGCCGTACGACCCGCAGCTGTGGCACGACGCCGACGACGAAGGACTCGGCGGCTACCGCAGTCACCGGACCTGAGCAGCTCACGAGACCGGCCCCCGCGTGCAGACGCGGGGGCCGCTCCCGTTTCAGGCCCAGGCATGTGTCCCAAACCACATTGTGTCCCGCACCACAACGAAGTGGAACGAGGTGAGGTATGAGGGCGCAGATCGCCCAGCGCACGTTGCGCACAGACCGGTGGTGGCTACCGCCGCTGGCGACGTTCGCGGGCCTGCTCCTGATTTCGATCTACGCAGCCGTGCGGACCTTCATGGGTGACTACTACTGGGTGGACGAGTACCGCTACCTCACACCCATGTACTCGCCGTGCCTGACCGAGGAGTGCCTGCCCAACGCGGCGCACTTCGGCCGCCTGCTGCCCGAACTGCCGGGGTTCCTCACCCCGCCGGTGATCATCATCCCGTTCCTGCTCGGCTTCCGGGTGACCTGCTACTACTACCGCAAGGCGTACTACCGGGCGGCGTGGATGTCCCCGCCCGCGTGCGCGGTGGCCGAGCCGCACGCCAAGTACACCGGTGAGACCCGCTTCCCGTTGATCGCGCAGAACCTGCACCGCTACTTCTTCTACGCGGCCTCGCTCCTGCTGCTGATCAACGTCTACGACGCGGGCTACGCGTTCAGCACCGGCATCGGCCTGGGCAACATCGTGCTGCTGGTCAACGTCGCCCTGCTGGGCGCGTACACGCTGTCGTGCCACTCGTGCCGCCACATCGCGGGCGGGAGGCTGAAGCACTTCTCCAAGCACCCGGTCCGGTACTGGGCGTGGACGCAGATCTCCAAGCTCAACGCCAAGCACATGCAGTTGGCGTGGGCCTCGCTCATCTTCGTCTGCGTCACGGACCTCTACGTCGCGCTGGTCGCCTCCGGGACGATCGCCGACCTCCGATTCGTCAACTGAGGAGTGGTTTTGCCCGAGCTGGAACGGCATTCGTTCGACGTGCTCGTGATCGGTGCCGGCGGTGCGGGGTTGCGCGCCGCGATCGAGGCCAGGGAACACGGGATGCGCACGGCGGTGCTGTGCAAGTCGTTGTTCGGCAAGGCGCACACGGTGATGGCCGAGGGCGGCATCGCCGCGGCCATGGGCAACGCGAACTCCAACGACAACTGGCAGGTGCACTTCCGGGACACCATGCGCGGCGGGAAGTTCCTCAACAACTGGCGGATGGCCGAGCTGCACGCCAAGGAGGCGCCCGACCGGGTCTGGGAGCTGGAGACCTACGGCGCGCTGTTCGACCGCACCAAGGACGGTCGGATCAGCCAGCGCAACTTCGGCGGCCACGAGTACCCGCGCCTCGCGCACGTCGGTGACCGCACCGGGTTGGAGCTGATCCGCACCCTCCAGCAGAAGGTGGTGTCGCTGCAGCAGGACGACTTCGCCGAGACCGGCGACTACGAGTCGCGGCTGAGGGTGTTCCAGGAGTTCACCGTCACCGACCTGGTGCTCGACGACGGGAAGGTGGCCGGCGCGTTCGGCTACTGGCGCGAGTCGGGCCGGTTCGTGCTGTTCGAGGCGCCCTCGGTGGTGCTGGCGACCGGCGGCATCGGCAAGTCGTTCAAGGTCACGTCGAACTCGTGGGAGTACACCGGGGACGGCCACGCGCTGGCCCTGCGCGCGGGCGCGTCGTTGATCAACATGGAGTTCGTGCAGTTCCACCCGACCGGCATGGTCTGGCCGCCGTCGGTGAAGGGCATCCTGGTCACCGAGTCGGTCCGCGGTGACGGCGGCGTGCTGCGCAACTCCGACGGCAAGCGGTTCATGTTCGACTACATCCCCGAGGTGTTCAAGGACAAGTACGCCGACAACGAGGCCGAGGCCGACCGCTGGTACGCCGACCCGGGCAACAACCGGCGACCACCGGAGCTGCTGCCGCGCGACGAGGTGGCCCGGGCCATCAACTCCGAGGTCAAGGCCGGTCGCGGGTCCGAGCACGGCGGCGTGTTCCTCGACGTGTCGACCCGGTTGCCCGCCGAGGAGATCATGCGGCGGCTGCCGTCGATGCACCACCAGTTCAAGGAGCTGGCCGACGTCGACATCACCGCGCAGCCGATGGAGGTCGGACCGACCTGCCACTACGTGATGGGCGGCGTGCAGGTCGACCCGGACACCGGCGCGTCGTCGGTGCCGGGGCTGTTCGCGGCGGGCGAGGTGTCCGGCGGGATGCACGGCTCGAACCGGCTGGGCGGCAACTCGCTGTCCGACCTGCTGGTGTTCGGGCGACGGGCGGGCGCGGGCGCGTCGGACTACGTCGCCGGGATGGCGACGCGGCCGGTGTGCTCGGACGAGGCGGTGGCGGCCGCCGAACGGACGGCCGTGGCGCCGTTCTCCGGTTCCGACGCGGGCGGTGAGAACCCGTACACGCTGCACATGGAGTTGCAGCAGGCGATGAACGACCTGGTCGGCATCATCCGGCGGGCCGAGGAGATGGACCAGGCGGTCAAGCGGCTGGAGGAGCTGAAGCGGCGGGCCGCGACCCTGGTGGTCGAGGGGCACCGGCAGTTCAACCCCGGCTGGCACCTCGCGCTCGACCTGCGCAACATGCTCGTGGTCAGCGAGTGCGTGGCGCGGGCCGCGTTGCTGCGCACGGAGAGCCGCGGCGGGCACACCCGGGACGACTACCCGAGCATGGACGCCGACTGGCGGCGCAAGCTGCTGGTGTGCCGGCTGACCGACGACGCGGTCGAGGTCGTGGAGGAGCCGCAGCTGCCGATCCGGTCGGACCTGCTGGAGCTGTTCGAGTCGAGCGAGTTGCAGAAGTACCTGACCGCGGACGAGCTGGAGGGCTGACATGGGGTACCAGGGGCACTTCCGGGTGTGGCGCGGTTCGGACGAGGGCGGCGGGCTGGAGGACTTCACCGTCGAGGTCAACGAGGGCGAAGTGGTCCTCGACGTGATCCACCGGTTGCAGGCGACGCAGACGCCGGACCTCGCCGTGCGGTGGAACTGCAAGGCGGGCAAGTGCGGGTCGTGCTCGGCGGAGATCAACGGCAAGCCGAGGCTGCTGTGCATGACGCGGATGTCGGTGTTCACGGAGGACGAGACGGTGACCGTGACGCCGATGCGCACGTTCCCGGTGATCCGCGACCTGGTCACGGACGTGTCGTACAACTACCAGAAGGCACGTGAGATCCCCGCGTTCAAGCCGCCCGCGGGCGTGGCGCCGGGGGAGTACCGGATGCAGCAGGTCGACGTGGAGCGCTCGCAGGAGTTCCGCAAGTGCATCGAGTGCTTCCTGTGCAACAACACGTGCCACGTCATCCGCGACCACGAGGAGAACAAGGAGTCGTTCGCCGGGCCGCGGTTCCTGATGCGCGCCGCGGAGTTGGAGATGCACCCGCTGGACGAGGGTGACCGCGTGCAGGAGGTGCAGTCGTCCCACGGCCTGGGGCTGTGCAACATCACCAAGTGCTGCACCGAGGTGTGCCCGGAGCACATCAAGATCACCGACAACGCGTTGATCCCGATGAAGGAACGCGTGGCCGACCAGCGCTACGACCCGATCGTCTGGCTGGGCAACAAGCTGTTCCGCAACAAGTCCTGACGGTGGAACCGCGTTGCGCCACACCCGGTGGCGCAACGCGGGACCTATCCGGAACCGGCGATCCTCGCCGCCACCCAGAAGAACACCTTCGGGTCGCCGAGGCCGGAAGCGGTGAGCCAGTCGGCCGCCACCCGCGCCTCCTGCTCGTCCTGGACCAGTCCCCACCGCCCGGGGCGGACACCGGTCGCCTCCCGCACGTCGTCGACCAGGCCGCCGAGGCACATCCAGGTGTGCCAGCCGCCGGAGTCGTAGCCGACCAGCTCGAACCCGAGCACCCCGCTCCCGGTGACGGGTTCGGCTCGGGCCAGCCGACCCGGCAGGCTGCCCGCCGCCGCGTCCCAGCCGCCTTCGGCCACGTCCGCCAGCAGGGCCTCGACGTCCCGCACGGCGATGCCGACCTCGATGACGTGCAGTCCCTGCCGCCCCGCGCGTGCCGCCTCGGCCGACGCAGGGTCGCCGAACCACTCGTCCCAGCCGTCCGGGTCCGCCGGCACCAGCGTCGAGACGCAGTCGCTCATCGACACCAGCGGGCCCTCGGGCAGGCCTTGGTCCTGCCAGTCCGGCCGGGCCTCCCGCGAGACCACGCGGTAGCCCGCCAGGACGTGCGTCACCGGTCCCACCGCCGACCGAACGCGGCCAGCTCGTCACCGTGCTCGATGCGCTCGGCCCACTGCCCGGGCCAGGCGCCCAGCCCGTGGGCGGCGCCCGCGAACGCGCCGGTGAGGCACGCGATCGAGTCCGAGTCGCCGGACGTCGTCGCCGCCCGCGACAGCGCCGCCACCGGCTCGTCGCGGAACAGCAGGAAGCAGTGCAGCGCGGTGGCCAGCGCTTCTTCCGCGATCCACCCGGCGCCCGTGGCGAGGCAGGGGTCGACGTCCCGGTCAGGGGTGGCGGCGGCCAGCACGTCGAGCGCGGCGGCGCACTCGTCCCAGCCGCGGGCGATGAACTCCTCCGGTTCGGCCACACCGGGCCGCACCCACAGGTCGGCCAGCCACTCCTCGCGGTAGGTGGTGCGCTGTTCGGCGCACCGCTCGCGCAACGCGGCCGTGAGGTCGCCGGCATCCAGGCCGTCGGCCAGCCAGCGCACGGCGAACGCCGTCAGCTCACTGGCCGCGAGCGCCGTCGGGTGGCCGTGCGTGAGGGCGGATTGGAGCTGCGCGACCCCGGCGCGGTCGTCGGCGGACAGGTCCGGCACCAGACCGACCGGCACGACGCGCATGTTCGCGCCGCACCCCTTGGACGACGCCCCGGTGGCCTCCCGCCACGGCAGCCCGGCGGCGAGCTTCTCGCACGCCTGCAAACACGTCATGCCGGGCGCGCGGTTGTTGTCGGGCGACTCCCACCACCGCACGAAGTGGTCGCGCAACGCGTCGGCGATCCCGTCCAACCCGCCCACCAACGCCCGCGCGACTGCCAACGTCATCTGCGTGTCATCGGTGACCAGCGCGGGATCACCCTCGATCTCCCGCGGCCCGCCCGCGCCGTAGCGCTGCTCGATCTCGGCGACGGTCATGAACTCCGTCGGCGCACCCATCGCATCGCCGTACGCCAACCCCGACAACGCCCCACTCGCCCGTTCCACCGCGACAGCGTAGGCGGCAGCCGGGCCGCGGCCCGCACGAAAAACGGGCAAGCCACCGCTGCCCGCGTGCTCAACTGCCTTCGGTCCAGAAGCGCTGAAGCCTGGCGATCGCCTCGTCCTTGCCCATCGCGGCCACCTCGGACTCGTCGAGGCCGACGCGGGAGATCAGCATGTGCACGAGGTCGGCAGGCAGGGCCTGCGCCGGCGGCTCAGGCGTTCCCCGAGCAGGCTTGACGCCGTCCTGCACGCACGACCAGAACGCCGGTTCGTCGACGTCGAGCTGATCGCGGAGGATGTGCTTCCACATGCTCTGCCCGTAGCCGGTGCGGTCCACCGGGTGCGAGATGCGGGTGCGCAGGATCCGACCGTCGACGAGATCGAGTTCGTAGGTGACGTGATGCGTTCCGGTCCGGCCGCGGGCGTCGCGCACTCGGCGCCATTCCTCGGTCAGGCAGAACGACTCGTGGTCCTTGCGCGTCGGCTGCGGTCGGGAAGTCACCGCGCGGCACCGACGAGCCAGTCGCGCAGCTGCTCGTCGTCGCTGTGGCTGATCAACTGCACCAATCCCCAGTTGTCACGGTGGTTCGGAGCGTCGAGCAGGCGCTCCTGCCAGTCTTCCGCGTACTCGCGCAGCGCGTCGACCATCTCCGCGATCGCCTCGTCGAAGGACGCGCCGTCGGCGGCCACGGGCAGCCCTGGGATGAACACCGACCAGCCGCCGGCCTCCGGGACGACCTGGGCGCGGGACGGGACGATCGATGCGAGGAAGTGGCGCAGCCGCTTGACATCCACGACCGCCGTCGTGGCCGAGTCGCGTCGAACCGTGGCGACCCGTCCCTTCTCCGCGGCGTCCAGAAGGTCCTTGAGGTGCGCACGAGCATCGGTGTAGCTGTCGTAGTGGACAGCGGACATGCCGACCTCCCAGGGTGTCCCCACCAGCCTGCCTCTTCAGGCCAAGTACGTCAAGTACGTGACGTACTTGCTCGATCGCTGAATCACCGAGGCAGGCAGCACAGAGCCGGGGCGACAACCGTCGCCCCGGCTCTGACCGGCTGTTTCAGCTGCTGACAGCGCTCAGGGTCAGCTGCAGCCCGAGGTGGAGCCGCAGCCCTCGCACAGGTAGCACGAGCCGGCCGGGCGCATCTTCGTGCCGCACGTCATGCACAGCGGCGCGTCGGCGGTGGTGCCCAGGTGCAGTTCGAGCAGTTCCGTGGAGCTGCCCACCTTGACGTCCTGCGGCTTGGACTTCTTCTCCTCGGCCGGAGCCGGGGTGGAGGGGGAGGCGGACGGGGCGGCGTCGACCGACGTGCGCAGGCCCTCCAGGTCGACGTCGGAGCCGTTGCCGTAGTCGCTGTTGACCTGCGCGGTGCGCTCGTCGGCGGTGAAGATGCCGAGCTGCGCCCGCTTCTCGAACGGCAGGTAGTCCAGCGCCAGGCGGCGGAACAGGTAGTCCAGCACGCTGGTCGCGATGCGGACGTCCGGGTCGTCGGTCATGCCCGCCGGCTCGAAGCGCAGGTTCTGGAACTTCGAGACGTAGAACTCCAGCGGGATGCCGTACTGCAGGCCCACCGAGATCGACATGGAGAACGCGTCCATCACGCCCGCCAGCGTCGAACCCTGCTTGCCCAGCTTGACGAAGATCTCGCCGAGGCCGTCGTCCGGGTACGAACCGGCGTGCAGGTAGCCCTCCGCGCCGCCGACCGTGAACGACACCGTCTGCGACGGGCGCTTCTTCGGCAGCCGCTTGCGCACCGGGCGGTACTCCACGACCGTCTCGGGCTTGGTCTCCGCGACGGCCGACGACTTGGCCGACTTGCCCGCCGACAGCGGCTGGCCGACCTTGCAGTTGTCGCGGTAGATCGCCAGCGCCTTCAGGCCCAGCTTCCAGCCCTGGTAGTAGATCTCCTCGACCTCTTCGACGGTCGCCGTCTCCGGCATGTTCACCGTCTTCGAGATCGCGCCCGAGATGAACGGCTGCACCGCGGCCATCATCCGCACGTGACCCATCGGCGCGATCGAGCGGTCGCCCATCGCGCAGTCGAACACCTCGTAGTGCTCCGGCTTGAGGCCCGGCGCGTCCACCACGTGGCCGTGCTCGCCGATGAACTCGACGATCGCCTCGATCTGCTCCTGCTGGTAACCCAGGACCTGCAACGCGCGCGGCACGGTCTGGTTGACGATCTGCATCGAGCCGCCGCCGACCAGCTTCTTGAACTTCACCAGCGCCAGGTCCGGCTCGATGCCGGTGGTGTCGCAGTCCATCATCAGGCCGATGGTGCCGGTGGGCGCGAGCACGCTGGCCTGCGCGTTGCGCCAGCCGTTGCGGGCGCCGACCCGCTGGCACTCCTGCCACGCCTTGGTCGCGACCTTCTGCACCGCGCCGTCGTTCGCGTGGTACGTGCGCAGCATGTCGTTGGCGGCCGAGTGCTTGCGGATGACCCGCTGGTGCGCCTCGGCGTTGCGGGCGTAGCCCTCGTACGGGCCGACGATCCCGGCCAGCTCCGCGGACCGCTTGTACGCCACGGCCTGCATCAGGGACGTGATCGCGGCGGCCAGCGCGCGGCCACCCTCGGAGTCGTACGCGTGACCGGTCGCCATGAGCAGCGCGCCCAGGTTCGCGTAGCCGATGCCCAGCTGGCGGAACGCGCGGGTCGTCTCGCCGATCGCGGGGGTCGGGAAGTCCGCGAAGCAGATCGAGATGTCCATCGCGGTGATGATCAGCTCGACCGACTTGGCGAACAGCTCCGCGTTGAACGTGCCGTCGTCGGAGAGGAACTTCATCAGGTTCAGCGACGCCAGGTTGCAGCTGGAGTTGTCCAGGTGCATGTACTCCGAGCACGGGTTCGAGGCGGTGATCCGGCCCGACTCCGGCGTGGTGTGCCAGTCGTTGATCGTGCCGTCGTACTGGATGCCCGGGTCGGCGCACTCCCACGCCGCCTGCGCCAGCTTGCGGAACAGGCCCTTGGCGTCGACGTGGTCGATGACCTCGCCGGTCATCCGGGCGCGCAGGCCGAACTGGCCGCCGTTCTCGTAGGCGTGCATGAACTCGTCCGACACGCGGATCGAGTTGTTCGCGTTCTGGTACTGCACGGACACGATGTCCTTGCCGCCCAGGTCCATGTCGAACCCGGCGTCGCGCAGCGCGCGGACCTTGTCCTCTTCACGCGCCTTGGTCTCGATGAACTCCTCGACGTCGGGGTGGTCGACGTCGAGCACGACCATCTTCGCCGCGCGGCGGGTCGCGCCACCGGACTTGATGGTGCCCGCCGACGCGTCCGCGCCGCGCATGAACGACACCGGGCCGGACGCCGTGCCGCCGGAGGACAGCAGCTCCCGCGACGAGCGGATGCGCGAGAGGTTCAGGCCCGCGCCGGAGCCGCCCTTGAAGATCAGGCCCTCCTCGCGGTACCAGTTCAGGATCGACTCCATCGTGTCGTCCACCGACAGGATGAAGCAGGCGCTGACCTGCTGCGGGGACGTGGTGCCCACGTTGAACCACACCGGCGAGTTGAAGCTGAACACCTGGTGCAGCAGCATCCAGGTCAGCTCGTGCTCGTAGATCTCGGCGTCGGCCCCGGCGGCGATGTACCCGTGCTGGACGCCCGCCTCGACGTAGGTCTTCACCACGCGGTCGATGAGCTGGCGCAGGCTGTGCTCGCGCTGCTGGGTGCCCACCGCGCCGCGGAAGTACTTGCTGGTGACGATGTTGGTGGCGTTGACCGACCAGAAGTCGGGGAACTCGACGCCCCGCTGCTCGAAGTTCACCGAGCCGTCGCGCCAGTTCGTCATCACGACGTCGCGGTGCTCCCAGGTGACCTCGTCGTACGGGTGCTTGCCCGCGGTGGTGTAGACGCGCTCCACCTTCAGCTTGGCGTTCTTCTCGCCCGCGCCATTGCGGGTGGCCGTCTTCTTGCTGGAGCCACCGACGGTCTCCGTCATTCCCCGTGCCCTCTTCCCGTTTTCCTTGTTCTCGAAGTCTTGGCGCGCGACCACGTCCGGACTGCCCGTCCGAGGCGGTAACGCGGTTGTACTGCGTCGCGTCCGCTCAGTCACCCGTGCCCGGGTCACCCGTGCTCTGGGCGGTGCGAAGATCGGCGATCTCCTTCTCGAAGTCCTCCACGGACGAGAAGGAGCGGTACACGCTGGCGAAGCGCAGGTAGGCCACTTCGTCCAGCTCGCGCAGGGGACCGAGGATGGCCAGGCCCACCTCGTGGCTGGGGATCTCGGCGACGCCGCCGGAGCGGATCGACTCCTCCACGCGCTGCGCCAGCTGCTGGAGGGCGTCCTCGTCGACGGGACGGCCCTGGCACGCGCGGCGCACCCCGACGACGACCTTGTCCCGGCTGAACGGCTCGGTGACGCCGGAGCGCTTGACCACCGCGAGCACCGCCTCCTCGACCGTGGTGAAGCGCCGGCCGCAGGCCGTGCACGACCGGCGGCGGCGGATGACCTGGCCCTCGTCGACCTCGCGGGAATCGACGACACGCGAGTCGGAGTTCCGGCAGAACGGGCATCGCACGGCTGGTCTCCCCCTCCCCTGGGCAGCATCCATCGCGTTAGCCGCACTCGTCAGGGAAACCCCAACCTGTGGACTAACTACAACGGTGTGACCACTAGATGTAGGGGTCAACCTATGCCCGGACCCTGCCGCCACGCAACTCAACACGCGTGGTCCGAGTCACTCGAACGGCTCTACCTTCGCGACGCGCGAGTCGAACGCCCGGAACCACCGTGTCGAACGCCCAGGACCCCCGAGTTCAACGTTCCGACCGTTGAACTCGGGGGTCCTGGAGGTTCGACACGCGCGCTCTGGGGGGTTCGACTCGCGGGACGTGAACGTTCGACTCGCGGGACGCGAACGTTCGACTCGCGGGGCGTGGAGGTTCGACTCGCGGGTGGTCAGGGGGTGCTGTGGGGGACGACCAGGGACTGGCCGGGGACGACGTCGGTGCCGGTGAGCGAGTTGAGCTCGCGGATGCGGGACACCACGGCGTCCGGGTCGCTGTTGGGCGCGCTGCGCTCGGCGACGTCCCACAGCGACTCGCCCACCTGGACGTGCACCACGTTGGTGCGTTCGGGGACGGTCGTGGCGCCGGAGACGTACAGGTAGAGCCCGCTCAGCAGGGCGGCGAAGAGGGCCGCGACCACCGCGTAGCCCGCGAACTGGACGGCCGGGTGCCGCTGGGGCCGCACCTCGCAGGCGACCGGGTCCGGCGCGGTCTGGCGCACCGCGAGCGGCCGGGTGCGGGTGGACGGGCGGCGGTTGTCCTTGTCGTGTACTTCGAACCGGCGAAGTACCCGTGGTCCCGGTCGCAGTCCCGCGCCGAGGGCGACATCCTCGACACCGGCGCCGTCCACGAGTTCGAAGCTGTTCCGGGTGCCAATGACCACCGCCATGATGTCCTCCAACGCAGGTCATCCGATCATGATCGAACCTGTGTTCGATCGAACGTCCGTGCGAATGTCTACCACTTCGCCGGGCGAAATCGCTAGGACACGCCGAGGTTTACTTCGAACAGGTGTTTGATCTGGACACGGAACGCGACTACCGTCCACAAGTGAAGATCGTCGGAGAGCCGGCCTGGGCAATCGGGACCGGTGAGGAGGAAGCACCGTGGCACGCAAGACCAGTGAAGACCTGCGCACCGCAGATGTGCCCTCCGCGCCCGAACCGGCGGACATCGCGGGCAACGCCGGGCTCACCCTGCGCCAGCGCAAGGTGCTCGACGTGATCCGCGACTGGCTCGACCGGTTCGGCTACCCGCCCAGCGTGCGCGAGATCGGGGAGGCGGTCGGCCTGACCTCCACCTCCTCGGTCGCGCACCAGCTGCGCGCGCTGGAGCGGAAGGGTTACCTGCGTCGCGATCCGAACCGGCCGCGCGCGGTGGGCGTGCTGCCCGCCGAGATCGTGACCGGCCTGGACCCGGCGTCCAAGCCCACGCCCGCGTACGTGCCCATGCTGGGCCGCATCGCGGCCGGTGGGCCGATCCTGGCCGAGGAGGCCATCGAGGACGTGTTCCCGCTGCCGCGCGAGATCGTCGGCGAGGGCGACGTGTTCCTGCTGAAGGTCGTGGGTGACTCGATGGTGGACGCCGCCATCACCGACGGCGACTGGGTCGTCGTCCGCCAGCAGCCGACCGCGGACAACGGCGAGGTGGTGGCCGCGATGATCGACGGCGAGGCCACCGTCAAGTCGTTCAAGCGCAAGGACGACGGGCACGTGTGGCTGATGCCGCACAACGAGGCCTACCAGCCCATCCCCGGTGACGACGCGTCGATCCTGGGCAAGGTCGTGGCGGTCCTGCGCAGGCTCTGACCACGGCCCCCGAACAGGTGTCGTCCGCTCAGGTCCGGCGGCGGCGCGATCGGCGCACCAGTGCTCCCACCAGCACCAACGCCACCGCGCCGCCACCGACGACCGGCCACGGCGACCGCGGGTCGTCGGCCGGGGGAGCGGTGTCGTCCGCGGGCGACCCGGCGTCCGCGGACGTAGTGGTCGTGGTGGGCTCGGGCGGCACGGCCAACGCCGCCGCGCCCGCCACCGCCCGCACGGTGGACGACGCACCGCCCGCGTTGCCGAACTCGGACGCCGACAGCAGCGTGCCGTCCGGGTCGAACGCGATCGCCTCGCCCTGCGGCTCACCGGCCAGAGGCACCCGCACCGGCTCGGACTCCAGCGCCTTGGCCAGGTCGCCGTCCGGCACCGCGAACAGGTACGCGTCGGTGTAGGTCCGCACCGCCGCCACCCGGCCGTCCCGGGTCATCGCGGCACCCGTGACCAGGCGCGTCACCACGGAGTTCTGCATGGGCCCGCCCGGCGTGTCCGTCCCGCCGATCGACACCCGCGCCACCTGCTCCATCGGCGTCGGCGCGCCCTCGTCCAACCCGGACGCCGGCCGGTAGACCAACGCCGAGCCGAGCGTTTCCTTCGTGACGATGTGCGGAATGCCGGAACCGTCGAGCAACAATGCCTCGGCGTCGTGCTTTCCGTCAGGATACGTGAGTCGGTACAAACGGGCGCTGCCATCCGGTGAAACCGCGTGCAATGCCACGGTTTCCCGAGACTTGCCGTTGTCTCCGGTGTCCGCCGCCCACAGGGTTCCGTCAGGTGCCAATGCGAGGTCTTCGACGTCGAACGGGTTGTTGGGCGCGGTGATCGTGCGGGTGATCGCGCAATTGCGGTCGAGCACCTGGATCTGCAACCGGCCGTTGTCGCTGTCGTTCACCGCGAACCACTGGTCGCCGTTCGAGGCGAACCCCGACAGCTCTTCCAGCCGTTGGTCGGTCACCGCGCACACGTCGACGACGGCCGGCTCCGCCCCAGCGGAACCGGCCGTCATCAGCATCGCCACGACTACCAGCAGAGCGCGCAACGGCTCAGGCGCGGCTTCCGTTCACGGCGAACTTCTCCAGCACGCCGGCCAGGTCGGGCCGCACCCGGGCGGACAGCTCGGTGCCCTCCTCGGTGTGCCGCTCCTTGAGCACCTCGCCCTCGCGGTGCACGCGCGCGACCAGCTCGCCCCGCGCGTACGGCACCATCGCGTCGACCACGACCTCCGGCCGCGGCGTCATGGCCGCGATGCGCTCGCGCAGCTCGTTGATGCCCTCGCCGGTGTGCGCGGACACGAACACCGCACCGGGGAACAGGTGCCGCAGCCGGGCCAGGCCGAGCTCGCCCACCGCGTCCACCTTGTTCACCACGAGCAGCTCGGTCGGCATCGGGTCGTCACGCCGCGAGGAGATCTCGCTGATGACCTCCCGCACCGCGACGACCTGCTTCTCCGGCATCGCGTCGGACCCGTCGACCACGTGGACCAGCAGGTCCGCGTCGGCGACCTCCTCCAACGTCGACCGGAACGCCTCGACCAGCTGGTGCGGCAGGTGCCGCACGAAGCCGACCGTGTCGGTCAACGTGTAGGGCAGGCCCTCGGGGGTCTCGGTGCGCCGCGTGGTCGGGTCGAGGGTCGCGAACAGGGCGTCCTGCACCAGCACGCCCGCGTCGGTCAGCGCGTTGAGCAGGCTGGACTTGCCCGCGTTCGTGTAACCCGCGATGGCCACGTTCGGCACCGAGTTGGCCACCCGGCGGTGCCGCTTGGTCTCCCGGACGACGCTCATCCCGGCGATCTCGCGGCGCAGCTTGGCGATGCGCGCGCGGATGCGCCGGCGGTCGGTCTCCAGCTTGGTCTCACCGGGACCGCGCAGACCCACGCCGCCGTTGGCGCCACCGGCACGACCACCGGCCTGCCGGGACAGCGACGCACCCCAACCGCGCAGGCGCGGCAGCAGGTACTGCAGCTGGGCCATCTCGACCTGCGCCTTGCCCTCGCGCGTGGACGCGTGCTGGGCGAAGATGTCGAGGATCAGCGCGGTGCGGTCGACGACCTTGACCTTGAGCTTCTCCTCCAGCTGCCGCAGCTGGCCGGGGGAGAGCTCACCGTCGCAGATCACCGTGTCCGCGCCGGTCGCGATCACGATGTCGCGCAGCTCGTGGACCTTGCCGGAGCCGATGTAGGTGGCCGGGTCGGGCCGGTCGCGCCGCTGCACGAGGCCTTCCAGCACCTCGGAGCCCGCCGTCTCGGCCAGCAGCGCCAGTTCGGCCAGGGACGCGTCCGAGTCGGCCGCCGTGCCCTCGGTCCACACGCCGACCAGCACGACCCGCTCCAGCCGGAGCTGCCGGTACTCGACCTCGGTGACGTCCTCGAGCTCGGTGGACAACCCGGCTACGCGGCGCAGCGCGGCGCGCTCTTCGAGCGCCAGATCGCCGGTGGACAGCTCGTCCTCGTGGTCGAGCCAGTCGTTGCTGTTGTACGTGTTTTCCGTCATTTGCCCTTCATCGTCCCACGGCACCCCTGACGGGACCGAGTGGTTAATCGCCCGGGTAGAGCGCCAGGTAGATCGCCACGCGTTCACCGTCGGGGTGTGCCGGCTCGGTTGCCAGCTCATCCAACAACGTCTGGAGGCGCCGTTTTAGTTCCCCGCGGTCGACCCGGGCCACCAGGCGGAACTGGTTCATGGCGGCCGGCCCCAGCTCCGCGACCTCGCCCAGGAACGCCTGGAACACGGCCTCGCTGGTCTGTTCCGAGTGCGGGGTGCCGTCCTTGGTGAGGCGCCAGGACAGGCCCGTCGACCGGTACGGGATCTCCCGCGCGCCCCGGTTGCCCGCGCGCTCCTCCTGGGCCTCCAGGAAGCCCGTGGCGACGAGTCTGCGCACGTGGTGGAGGGTCGTCGCGGGGTCTTTCCCGAGCCGCTCGGCGATCTCCTTGTTGGTCATCGCGCGGTCGTAGGTGAGCCGGATGATGCGCAGCCGCACGGCCGAGGCCAGGGCGGCGGCCTCGGCGTCGGTCGCCGGACGTCGTTGCACCGGCACAGCATAAGACCGGCGCGGAAGAAGTGATTGACACTTTCCAATCACTCGCGTGACACTTCCGGTCGTGTCCCTCTGGTCTCATCGCGACTTCCGCCTGCTGTGGGCAGGCGACACCGTCAGCCAGTTCGGCTCCACGATCGGCCGCACCGTGCTGCCGCTGCTCGCCGTGGGCGCGCTGGCCGCGACGCCGTTCGAGATG
This sequence comes from Actinosynnema sp. NPDC050801, assembly GCF_040673975.1. Classification (NCBI taxonomy): domain Bacteria; kingdom Bacillati; phylum Actinomycetota; class Actinomycetes; order Pseudonocardiales; family Pseudonocardiaceae; genus Actinosynnema; species Actinosynnema sp. NPDC050801. The sequence continues at coordinate 26,752 of NZ_JBFAQZ010000041.1, forward strand.
GGGGTGCTGTCGGCGGCGGGCACGGCCGCGTTCCTGCTGATCGGGCTGCCCGCCGGGGTGTGGGTCGACCGGCTGAGCCGCCGTCCGGTGATGCTCGTGGCCGACTTCACCCGGGCGGCGCTGCTGCTGTCGGTGCCGGTGGCCTGGTGGCTCGGCGTGCTGACGCTGGCCCAGCTCGTCGTGGTCGCCCTGCTGGTGGGGGCGGCCACGGTCATGTTCGACGTCGCCTACCAGTCGTACCTGCCCGCGCTGGTCGGCCGGGAGCAGCTGGTCGAGGGCAACTCGAAGCTGGAGGCCAGCAGGGCCGTGGCGGAGGTGTCCGGCCCGGCGGCCGCCGGCGGGGTCGCGCAGCTGGTCGGCGCGGCGGTCGGCGTGCTGGCCACCGCCGTCGGCTACCTGGTGTCGGCGGTGTTCCTGCTGCGGATCCGGACGGTGGAGCCACCGCCGCGGCAGCCGGACAAGCCCGGTCTGGTCCACGAGATCGCCGAGGGCCTGAAGTTCGTCTTCGGGCACCGGTCGCTGCGCGCGATCGTGGCCTGCACCGGGACCGCGAACTTCTTCGGCGGCATGGCGGCGGCCGTGCTGGTGCTGTTCCTGGTGCGCGAGCTCGGGCTGTCCGCGGGCGTGGTCGGCCTGGTGCTCAGCTCGGCGGGCATCGGCGGCGTGCTGGGCGCGCTGACCGCGAACCGGTGGAACGCCCGCTTCGACCAGACCACGGTGATCTGGCTGTCCGGCCTGGTCACGTGGCCGTTCGGGGTGCTCGTCCCGCTCGGCGCGGCGGACTGGCGGATCGTGTTCGTGCTCGTCGGCGAGGCCGCGGTGGCGTACGGGGCGACGGTCTACAACATCGCCCAGGTCAGCTACCGGCAGTCCATCTGCCCGGACCACCTGCTGGGTCGGATGAACGCGAGCATCCGGTTCGTGGTGTGGGGCTCGATGCCGCTGGGTGGCCTGGTGGGCGGCGCGCTCGGTGGTGGCGTGGGCGTGACGGCCACGTTGGCGGTCGGGATGGCGTGCCAGGCCGCGGCCGTGCTGTGGGTGGTGCTGTCGCCGCTGAGGAGCCGTGATGCCGTTACCACGTGACTTCCGGCTGTTCTGGGGTGGTGACGCGGTCAACCAGTTCGGCGCGGCGGTCTACACGTTCGTGGTGCCGGTGGTGGCGATCGAGGCACTGGACGCGTCGGAGTTCCAGGTGGGCGTGCTGACCGCCGCGGGCACGGCCGCCTTCCTGGTCATCGGGCTGCCCGTGGGCGTCTACGTGGACCGGGTGCGCAAGCGGCCCGTGCTGGTGTGGAGCACGGTTGCGCGGGCGTCGGTGCTGGCGACGGTGCCGGTCGCGGCGTGGCTGGACCGGCTCACGTTCACGCACCTGCTGCTCGCCGCGCTCGGCGCCGGTGTGCTGACGGTGTTCTTCGAGGTGGCGTCCCAGGCGTACCTGCCGATGCTGGTCGACCGGGACGGGTTGACCCGGGCGAACGGGCGGCTGGTGTCGACGCAGCAGGTCGCGCGGCTGTCCGGTCGGCCGTTGAGCGGGCCGCTGGTGCAGGTCCTGGGGAGCGCGAACGCCGTGCTGGCCATCAGCGCGTCGTTCCTGACGTCGGCGCTGCTGCTGTGGGGGATGCGCACGCCTGAACGGACCGTGGAGGCGGGTGAGCGCGCGCTCTGGTCGGACATGGCCGAAGGGCTCCGGTTCGTGTTCGGGCACCCGTTGCTGCGGCCGGTGGTGCTGTGCACGACGTCGTTCAACCTGACCAACGCCATGTGGGGCGCGGTCAACGTGCTGTTCCTGCTGCGCGACCTGGCGTTGTCGACGACGGCCACCGCCGTGCTGCTGGGCGTCGGCAGCGCCGGCGGCGTGCTGGCGGGCCTGGTCGCGGGTCGGTTGGCGCGGCTCGGGCAGGTGCGGCTGGTGTGGCTGTCGTTGCTGGTCACGCAGCCGGCGTGGGTGCTGGTCCCGTTGGCCGAGCCGGGCTGGAGGCTGGCGTTGTTCGCGGTCGGCACGCTGGTCGCGTCCGCGGGCGTGGTCGCCTACAACGTCGCGCAGGTCAGCCTGCGGCAGGCGTTGTGCCCGGACCGGCTGCTGGGCCGGATGAACGCGAGCGTCCGGTTCCTGGCCTGGGGCGCGATGCCGGTGGGCGCGGTCGCGGGCGGCGCGCTGGCCGAGTGGATCGGCGTCCGGAACACGCTGTGGGTCGCGTCGGCCGGGATGGTGCTGTCCGTCGTCTGGGTGGTCCTGTCACCACTGCGGTCGATGCGGGACCTGCCGGTGATCACTAACCTCGACCGGCATGGCTGACACCACCGTGCTGCGCGAAGGTCTCCGGTTCGGCGAAGGCCCTCGGCAGGGGCCCGACGGCAGGCTCGTCTACTCGGACTTCTACGACCACGAGGTCCGCGTGCTCGACCTGGCCACGGGCGAGGAGGAGGTCGTCTGCGAGGTGCCAGGGCAGCCGTCCGGGTTGGGCTGGTTGCCGGACGGTCGCCTGCTGGTGGTGTCGATGCGCGACCGCAGGGTGCTGCGGCTGGAGCCCGACGGAGCTCTGGTGGAGCACGCGGACCTGAACGGGATCGCCACCTTCCACGCCAACGACATGCTGGTCGACCCGCACGGCCGCGCGTACGTCGGCAACTTCGGCTTCGACCTGCACGCCGCCATCGCGGCGGGTGGCGAGGGGCCGATGCTGGAGCCGGACTGGGTCGCCCCCGGCACGCCGTTGGCCGTGGTGCAGCCGGACGGCAGCGTGAGCGTGGCCGCCGAGGACATGAAGTTCCCGAACGGGATGGGGTGGTTGCCCGGCCGTGACGGCGAGCCCGGGCGGCTGGTCGTCGCCGAGACCCTGGCCTTCCGGCTGACCACCTTCGCTGTGGCCGACGACGGCACGCTGTCCGACCGGCGGGTGTGGGCGTCGCTGCGCGAGCACTTCATCGCGCCGGACGGCATCGCGGTGGACGCGGCCGGGGGCGTGTGGGTGGCGCCCGCGCTCCAGCCGTTCGCGTTCCGGGTCGAGGAGGGCGGCGAGATCACCCGGAAGGTGGAGACCAGCCAGGTCTGCTTCGCGGTCGCGGTGGTCGGTGACAAGCTGGTCTGCTGCACGGCGCCCAGTTCGCAGCCCGAGGTGGTGGCCGGGGAGCGGCTGGGCAAGCTGGAGGTGTTCGACCTCTGAGGTGCTAGACCTGCGGGAATGGTGCGTGCGGTCGGGGCGGGCCTCCGTCAGAGGCCGTCCCACCAGGCCTGGTCCAGCTCGCCGCGGGCGAGCAGGACGGCCGGACCGCTGAGCGTCGCGGTCTCCTCGCCGATCACCACGCTCACCCGTCCACCGAGGACGTCCACAGTGGCCTTGCCGGTGCGCCGACCGGCCCCGTACAGCCACGACGCCACCGCGGCCACCGTGCCGGTGCCGCACGACCGGGTCTCGCCCACGCCGCGCTCGTGCACGCGCATCCGGAGCTGCCCCTCGGCGGAGTCGGCCACCGGGCCACCGCCGTCCAGGACGTTGACGAACTCGACGTTGACGCCGTGCGGGAACTGCGCCGGGTCGTGGCCGGGCGGCAGCTTCAGGTCGAGTTCCGCGACCGGCACGTCGGTCACGCACGCCAGGTGCGGGTTGCCGACGTTCACCGCGACGCCGCCGAACGCGGTGCCGCCGACCGTGGCGGTACCCGTGCCGGTGACCAGCGCGCGGCCCATATCCACGGTCACCGTGCCGTCGTCGTGCGCGACGACCTGCCGCTCACCGGAACGCGTGCCGATGGTGAACTCGCCCGCGGGCACGAGCTCGGCCTCGACCAGGTACTTCACGAACACGCGCACGCCGTTGCCGCACATCTCGGCGATCGAGCCGTCGGCGTTGCGGTAGTCCATGAACCAGGGGCCGAAGTCCGGCCGCACGACCCGCAGCACGCCGTCCGCGCCCAGACCGCGTTGGCGGTCGCACAGCGCGCGCACCCGCGACTCGGTCAGGTCCAGCTGCGCGTCCGGGTCGGGCAGCACGACGAAGTCGTTCTCGGTGCCGTGGCCCTTCAAGAACTCGATACCCACGGTCACCAGGCTACGGTGCGACCAGTTTGAGCACGTCGTCGGCCAGGGTGGAGGAGCCCGCGTCGAACCAGGTGACCCGCTGGTCGCGGCGGAACCAGGACCGCTGCTTGCGCACGAACCGCCGGGTGGCCTGCGCGGTGGCGGCCGCGGCCTCCTCCAGGGAGTGCTCGCCGTCGAACGCGGCCAGTACCTGCTGGTAGCCCAGGGCGCGGGACGCCGTGCGGCCGTCGCGCAGGCCGCGTGCCTCCAGGGCGCGGACCTCGTCCACCAGGCCCTTGTCGAACATCTGCGCCACGCGTGCGTCGACGCGCTCGTCCAGTTCGGACACCTCGCGGTCGAGGCCGACGAGGTGGGTGCCGTAGCGGGCCGGTCCCGGCTTGGGCAGCGTGGCCGAGAACGGTTGACCGGTCAGCTCGATGACCTCCAGCGCGCGCACCACGCGGCGGCCGTTGCTGGGCAGGATCGCCAGCGCCGCGGCGGGGTCGAGCTGCGCCAGGCGGCCGTGCAGGGTTTCCGCGCCGAACATCGCGAGCTCGCGCTCCAGCTGGGCGCGGATCTTCTCGTCCGTGCCGGGGAAGACCAGGTCGTCCAGCACGGCCTGCACGTACAGGCCCGACCCGCCGACCAGCACGGGGGTGCGGCCTTCGGCGAGGAGCCGCTCGACCGCGGCGCGGGCCTCGCGCTGGTAGGCGGCCACGGAGGCGGTCTCGGTCACGTCCAGCACGTCCAGGAGGTGGTGCGGCACGCCCTGCCGTTCCGCCTCGGTGATCTTGGCGGTGCCGATGTCCATGCCCCGGTAGAGCTGCATCGCGTCGGCGTTGACCACTTCGCCGCCCAGTTCGACGGCCAGCCGCACGGCCAGGTCCGACTTGCCGGTGGCGGTGGGTCCGACGACCGCGACGGGGATGGGGGTGTTCACGCGGTCAAGCCTCCCAGACGGCCAGGTGGTAGCCGACGCCGAATGGGGCCAGGAACGTGGAGCGGGTGCACTGCCACGGGCCGGGGATGCCGGCGGCCACCTGCCAGGCGGCGCGTCCGTGCGCGCCGAGGTCGGCGGCGAGCGCGGGGTCGATCGAGCGCAGCGCGTCGGTGTCGGCGGTGGCCAGCGCCTTGCGCACGTCCTCGTCGAACGGCTCGGCGCGCTCGTCCGGGCGGCCGACGGCCAGCTCGCCGCGCCGGTGCGAGCCGTCGCCGAGCACGAGGAGCGCCGGTGAGCCGGCCAGCTGTGCACCCAGGGCGACGCAGTCGGCGGTGGGCAGGTCCGGGGGGACGAGGTGGACGCGGACGGACCGGGCGCCGACCTGTTCGCGCAGCCAGGCGGCGATCAGGGCAGGTAGGGGCAGGTCGTGATCCACAGAGGACGAGGGCGATGGGGACGAGGGTGACGGGGAGGAGGAGGGCGGGGAGAGCGATGACAGCGAGACCCGAACGTCCACCCCGAAGCCTCGGAAGGTGCCCGACACGTTCTCGACCACCCGCGGCCCGGACGGGTCGACGCCGACCGCCACCCAGTCCGGTGAGTGCGCGGCCAACTCCCGTGCGACGGCCAGGCACGCCGACCGCACCTGCTCGGTGTCCGACACGGCCCCGGAGACCAATTCGGGCACCAGCAGCGGGGGGTGCGGGACGACCGCCAAGCGCGAGATCATGGCAGTCCACGCTACTCATCGGCCACCACCGGTACCGATGCGAGCCTTGACCTGTTTGAATGCGCGCGAGGTACTGGGCACTCTTAGGGAGCGTCGCGGTACTCGGGTGCTGGGCCCCGTCGTAGGCGGGGCGCCCGTGGTCGGCACGGGCACCACGAAGTGGGCAGGCGAGGAGGAAGCCGGCGATGGCGGAGCACGAGACGACACCGGGAACCACTGGCGACAGTGGTGCGGGGGCGGTGGTCGAGGAGACGCGGGTGGAAGCGACGCCGGTCACGGCGGCTCCACCGGTCCCCGTGGCGTCGGACCACCCTGACCGCTGGGGGCGCGTGGACGCGGACGGCACCGTCTACGTCACGACGGCCGAGGGCGAGCGGGTCGTCGGTTCCTGGCAGGCGGGCGAGCCCGCCGAGGGCCTGGCGCACTTCGCGCGCCGGTTCGACGACATCCGCACCGAGGTCGAGCTGCTGGTGACGCGGCTGTCCTCCGGTGCGGGCGACCCCAAGCACGCGCTGACCAGCGCGAAGCACGTCCAGGAGAGCCTGGCCGACGCGGCGGTGGTCGGTGACCTCGCCGCCCTGGCCGCGCGGGTGGAGTACGTCCTGGCGCTGGCCGAGAAGGGCCTGGAGGCCGCGAAGGTCGCCAAGGACGAGGCGCGCGCCGCGGCGGGCGCCCGGAAGCTGGAGCTGGTCGAGGAAGCCGAGGTGTTGGCCAACGAGTCGACCCAGTGGAAGGCGGCCGGCGACCGCTTGCGGCAGATCCTGGACGAGTGGAAGACCATCCGGGGTGTCGACCGCAAGACCGACGAGCAGCTGTGGCGACGGTTCTCCAAGGCGCGTGACGCGTTCAACCGCCGGCGCGGGTCGCACTTCGCGGACCTGGACCGGCAGCGCAGCGTGGCCAAGAACCGCAAGCAGGAGCTGGTCGAAGAGGCCGAGAAGCTCATCGAGTCCGACGACTGGGGCCCGACGGCCGGCCGGTACAAGGACCTGATGGTCGAGTGGAAGGCCGCCGGGCGTGCGCCCAAGGAGGCCGACGACGCGTTGTGGCAGCGGTTCCGCGCCGCGCAGGACGCGTTCTTCGCGAAGCGGTCGGAGGCGTTCAGCGAGCGTGACGCGGAGTTCGCGTCCAACGCGAAGCTGAAGGAGGAGCTGCTCGCCGAGGCCGAGCGGATCGACCCGACGCTGGACCTGGAGGCTGCCCGGCAGCAGCTGTACAAGATCCAGGAGCGGTGGGACGCGATCGGCAAGGTGCCGCGCGAGCGGGTCCGTGAGCTGGAGGGCAAGCTCCGCACGATCGAGGAGCGGGTGCGCGGGGCGGTCGACGCCCAGTGGCGCAAGTCCGACCCGGAGGCCGAGGCGCGCGTCGCGCAGTTCCGGGAGCGGGTGGAGCAGTTCGAAGCGCAGGCGGCGAAGGCTCGTTCGGCCGGTGACAAGAGGCGGGCTGAGCAGGCTGAGGCTCAGGCGAAGCAGTGGCGTGAGTGGCTGGCGGCGGCTGAGCAGGCGGTGGCCAGCAGGTAGCGGTGGGCCGGGCAGGCAGCCGGTCGCTTGCTGGTGGTCGGTGGCTAGCTGGTGGTCGGTGGTGTGGTTCGACTGCTGGTGGCTGGTGGTTGAGACCGGCTCGATTTGACATGGGGCCCTTACGGGCACCCCAGGCTGGCCAAAGCCGGGCAGGCACGGCGGGGAAAAAGCGTCCCCGCCGTGAGAACTACGCCGCCGCGCTGGA
>NZ_JBFAQZ010000042.1:0-7922 GCF_040673975.1 Actinosynnema sp. NPDC050801
AGCTACCGCACTCCGCACGAAGTCCGTGTCGGCTATCGTCAAGGTCTCGCCCTCGTGGCATGAAATCCGGTGTCCGGTCTTCGGGGACAACCTCACAAGAGGGACTCAGGTCACAACCTGTCGTTGTCGTAGTAACAGTCACTGAACCCTTGTCATCGAGCCCGAACGCCCGCGCACACTACGAGGCCGCGTGTGGTTCCCGCACAACGTTTGGCGCTGATCGCGCCGACCGGCCTGGCAGGGCCGCCGGGTGACTGGGCCGACAGGTTGAACAGGGCTCACTGGAACGGCACTTCTGATGGTGGTTGGTCTGGGCTGCCGTGATCACCGCCCCCGCCAACTGGCCCCGAACACCGCCAACCAGCTCCGAACAAGACAAACCCCAAGGTGGATGTCCGTTCCGGATGATGGTGGCGGAGGCGCGACCGCCTGACCTGCGGTCTGCCAAGTAGGGGCGAACACCCGACAGCCCAGTTTGTTCGGACCTGCCTGTCGGATTCGGCGGCGAGAGCCGCACCACGCAAGTGATGAGCGGCGGAAAGGCAGTCCGCGAGGGCGACGCGACTCCGCAAAGGGCGGGTTCCGATCGCCCCGGACTGGTCCGATGGGGGTGCGGGGTGGGCCGATCGCGTGAAGTCCTCTTCAGGGCGAGGGTCGATCTGGGTACCGTGACCGTCCCGAGCGCTCATCGGACGGCCAACCACGGAACCGCAACTCGATCGGGCCGCTACGACGAACACTCAACCCACGAGGAAGCGCCGGATGTCGCGGTGGGGATTCCCGGCGGCACCACTGCGGTGTTCGGAGGCGGAATGGAACCGCTGCTCATGAATCGCACTCGTCCGGCCGCGCTCGCCGCGGCCAGGTCCTCAGCCCTCGTCCGCGGCCGCCGACTGGCGGCGTTCATGACCAGTTGCGTGCTGGTGTGCGCGACGGTCACGGGCACCGCGCAGGCCGCCCACGCCCAGGACGACACGCCCTTGGTGGTCTGCCCCGGCCAGGTCGAGCAGACCATCGACCCCGGTCTGACGGTGCTGCCGCGTCTCAACACGGTCAGGGTGAACGGGAGGTTCGGTCCCTGCGTGAACCAGATCATCGATCCCGACCGCGCCTTCGGCGACTACACCGCGAGCGCGTCCGGGTTGGTCAGTTGCACCGTCAACGCCCCGATCACCAACGCGGCAGGCACCGTGAAGTGGGAGGACGAGGACGGTCACCACACGGGCACGTCGCACTTCACCGGGGGCATCACGCTGAGCCAGCGGCCTCTCGGCGAGAACGTCGGGATCGTGGTGGCCACCGTCAACTCCGGTGACTTCGCCGGTCGCACGCTGGTGCTCATCAGCGCCCGCCTGACCATCAACCCGCTCCAGTGCCTGACCGAGGGGGTCCGGCGCGTCGCCGGTCCTGGCGCGCTCGAAGTCCTGCCCGTCTAAGCACCTGGGCGGAAGTCGTGTCGTAACGCACCGGTGCTGATGTCCTAGTGAACGTGAAGGGCCTCGTCGCGGTTGGATCGGGTTACCACACTCAACCGACCACGACGAGGCCACGACCAGTACGCGCCCCGTGCATGTCCATGCCGCCCTGACCCCTGTCCAGCACCGGGACCTGGTCACCGCCTCGCCACCTTGCTTCGAACTCCGCCACTGCCTCCGTCAACTACCCCCGAACACCGCCATCTTCGTCCGAACAGAACAACTGTCCGTTCCGCTTGAACCTTGCGGAGCGCGAGCCTGTTGACCTGCTGTTCGAAGGCTGGGTCCGGTCAACTGCGTGCTGGGTCGTTCGGCCTAGTTTCCGGATCGTGGGCTGGGTCAGCCGCCGGGGAAGTCGGGGTGGCCGCGGTAGGAGTGCCGGAGGCTGATGCGGTCGGCCCAGGGCAGGGGCTCGGTGGCGGTGTCGAGCACGGACGCGCCGCGTGCCGCCGCTGACCGAGAAAGGGTTCTGTCCCAGGTTATGAGCGACCACGGCTTGACCCGTAGTGCGGTCTTCCCGTGGCTCTTGGCGGTGCGCCAGTCGCGGTCACGTCGAGAACGCGAAGCAGCCGAACTGTGGCAGTGGCACCGGGGGCTGAGGCAGGGCCCCGGTGCGCTGTTTGATCGTCCGGTTCAGCAGTGGTGCCAAGCACCCCAGCTCGAGTGCAGCGCACGGCACCACGCGGCACCGTCCCGGCCGTACGACCAGATCTCGAGGTCGTAGGGGTACCGCGCGTCGTAGATGGGGCGATTGCCGGGCGTGGTGTTGGTCGACGTCGTGCTCGGCGGCCGCGGGTCTCGACCGTCTCGGCTGTTGTGCCCGAGTGCGTGGTTGCGGCGGCCGGCTACGTGGTCGGCGGGGCTGGACTACGTGTTCCGGGTGGGCCGGCTACGTGGTGCCGGTCGACGTCCTCGGCGCCCGTACCGCGGCTCGTGCGCCCGCGCGCACGGCGGCCGCGCCGTGTTAGCCGCCGCCGCGGCCGCCTCGGGCTCGGCGGCCGCGTGGTCGACGGCGTCCTGGTCGTCGTCCTCGGTGGCCGTGCTGCTTGTGGGCGTGGTGGTCGGTGGGGGAGTGGGGCTGGTGCCCGCACCGGTGCGCCGCCTCGGTCGCGTCGGCCTCGTGCGCCTCGGTGGGCGCGGTGGTTGTCGACGTCGTGGTGTTCGACGGGCTGTCCATCCTCGGCGGCCGCGGTGGTGGTCGACGGCGGCTGCGCCACGCACCTCGGCCACCTGCGCAAGGTAGGCGTCACTGCCTGTCAGCGTCGGTGTGGCCGGTGTCGTCGAGGGCGTCGAGTTGGCGTTGGACGCGTTCGGCGTCGGCGTCGCGGCCTTGGTCCCGGTAGAGCTCCAGCGCCTCCTGCCACACCCTGCGGGCCCGTTCGTGGTATCCGAGTACGGCAAGCGGGTGGCCCTTGCTGTCGAGGGCGTTGGCGACCTCGTAGCTGTGGCCGAGGGTTCGGTACAGGGTGAGGGCCTGGTGGTAGTAGTCGACGGCCTGGTGGTGGTCACCGGCTCGGTGGTCGATGAGCCCAAGGCTGTCCAGGGTGGCAGCCTCGCCGTCGGTGTTGTGGTGATGTCGGTGCAGGATGAGGGCGGCGTTGCAGTGGTCGCGGGCGGTGTCGAATTCGCCCAGGCGCGCGGCGAACCAACCCACCGAGTTAAGCGCGTAGGCTTCTCGCTTGGGCTTGTTGAGGACGCGGTAGAGGTCGAGGGCACGTCGAGCGTGGTCCAGTGCCTGCCGATCGTCGCCCCGTTGTTCCCAGGAGCTTGAGAACACCTCGTGAGTCTGCGCCTGTTCGGCGAGGTCCCGGTGGCGCACGGCCGACACCAATGCTTGGTTCAAGTGTTCAGCGGCCTCTTCGTGCAAGCGCAACCGGATGTAAGCGTTGCCTAAGAGCCGGTGGGCGCGGCTGCGGGTCGCGGAGTCGGGCAGGTGGGTGGAGGCGTCCAGGGCGGCCCGCCACGCCGCCAGCGCGTCGCGCCGGTGTCCTCGCCGGATATGGAAGACGTCCAGGGTCCAGGCCAGGTGCCAGACGACATGGTGGCGGCCGAGGGCGGCGGCGGCGCGCTGGTTGGCCAGCAGGGTGGTGTGCTCGGCCTCCAGCCAGGCCGTGGCGACCGCAGCGTCGGACAGTGGGTGTGGGTGCACGCCGGGTGCGGGAGGCTCGGGATTCAGGATCGGCCTGTGGGGCGCCAGAAGTCGGTCGGCGGCGTGGGCGGTGTGCAGGTGGAAGTCCACCACCCGGGTCAGGGCCGCTTCCCGCGCGTGCTCGGGCAAGGTGGTGTGGGCGGTGTCCGTGGCGTAGCGGCGGACCAGGTCGTGCATGGCGTAGCGGCCGCCCGGCCGTCGTTCCAGCAGCGAGGCGTTCTCCAGCCCGCTCAGCGTTCTGCGGGCGGTGCTGTCGGGTAGGTCGGTGAGGGCGGCGGTGGCGGGCGGGGTGGTGTCCGGGCCGGGGGCGATGCCCAGCAGCGCGAACACGGTGCGTTGCTGGTCGGTGAGGTGGTGCAGGGACCAGGACAGCACGGTGGGCAGGCTGGCGGCCGGGTCGGTGTCGTGGTCGAGCGCCTCCAGGCCGAGGTCGCGCAGTTCGGCGGCGGTCTCGGCCAACGCGACGTCGGGGTGGGGCTCGGCGGTGCGCGCGGTGATCGACAATGCCAGCGGGTGGCCCCCGCACAGCCCGATCAGCTCGTCCACGGCCTCGGGTTCGGCAGCGATACGGTCGGCGCCCAGGCGGGCGGCCAGCAGGCCGCGGGCCTCCTCCGGGGACAGGACGTTCAGCGGCAGGTGTCGGGCGCCGTGCCGGTCGATCAGCGAGGCCAGCCGGTGACGGCCGGTGACCAATACCGTGCAGCTCGGCGAGCCGGGCAGCAGGGGTGCGACCTGCTCGCTGGTGGCGGCGTTGTCCAGCATGATGAGCATCCGCCGCCCGGCGACCAGGCTGCGGTAGAGCGCGGCCTGGGCGTCGAGGTCGGTGGGGATGCGGTTCGCCTCGACGCCCAGGGCGTCGAGGAACCCGCGCACCGCCACCGCCGGCTGCACCGACTCGCCGGTGGGACTGAACCCGCGCAGGTCCACGAACAGCTGCCCGTCGGGGAACCGCTCCAGCCGGCGGTGCGCCCAGGCCAGCGCCAGCCAGGTCTTGCCGATGCCCCCGACACCGCCGATCGCGGACACCAGCACCGTCGCCCCCGTGTCCGCCGGGTCGGCGGGCGCTGTGGTGGCGGTCAGCACGCGGTCCAGCCGGGCCAGCTCCGCGCTCCGCCCGGCGAACAAGGCCGGCGCGGCGGGCAACTGCCGCGGCACCACCGGCGCGGGCGGCAGCGGCGCGGCGTGCAGCGTCACGTCGCCGTGCACTCCACCGGCCTGCACCACCACGCCCACGGTCCCCGACACCGTGTTGCGGACCTGCGCCGGGCCGTCGTCACCCGCGTCGGGCGGCGGATCCTGCGACGCGGGGTCGTCGGGCTGCCGCAGCTCGGGCGTCACCACCGCGGGCCACCTCCCGGTCCGATCGCCAGCCGATGGCGCACAGCGTGGCACCGCCCCGCCGCTGGCAGGCGGTGGTTCACAGGCTGAGGCACGAGCCCGGCGGGGCGCTGGCACAGGCATTGCGCACCCCACTGATGGTCGACCTGGCCCGAACCGCGTACAAGAACCCGGGGAGCCACCCCGGCGAACTCTGCGACACCATCAGGTTCCCCGACCGGGCGTCGGTCGAACGACACCTTCTCGACGCGTACCTCCCCGCCGTCTACGCCCGCAACCCGGCGCCACCCGACCGCCCGACCCGGTTGCGCGACTACGACCCCGTGCGGGCACGGCACTGGCTTGCCTTCCTCGCCCGCCACCTGGAACGACAGGGCACCTACGACTTGGCCTGGTGGCGACTCGACCGTGCGGTGCCGAGTCAAGTCGTCGGCCTGTACCTGGGGTTACTGCCCGCGGTGCTGTTCGCGCTCACCGGTTGGCTGGCCGCCGGGCCCACGATCGGGGCCGTCTACGCCGTCTCGTTCGGGGCCGCGGGCTTCGTCACCCACCGGGCGATGCGCCGACCGGGCCCCCTGCGCGTGGAGGCCCGGTTCGCGGGCACCGCGTTCGGCTTCGCCCGCCGGTTCGCCATCGGTGCGGTGATCGGCGTCTGCCTCGGACTCGGCTGGTCTCTCCCGGCATGGGTGTCCGGCCTGCTCGCGGTGGTGTTCGGCCTGGCCGTGGGAGTGCACGTCTGGCTCGACACCCCGCTGGACGCGAACCGCGTCTCAAGCCCGGCGACGGTGCTGCGCGACGACCGCACGGCGACGCTCGCGTTGACCGCGTCATTCGCGGTGTCGCTGGGCCTGTTCTACACCTTGGCGCTCATGCTCACCCCGGACGACCCCACGACCGAGATCCTGGACGGCCGCTTCGACGTCGTCCACGGCGTGGCCGGCGGAGTGGCCGCGGGCCTGCTGGGCAGGTTCCTCGTCCGCAACCCGGGCGGCGGCGCCTACGCGGTGGCGGGCACGATCATCGGCGGCCAGGTCTTCCAGTTCACCCAAAGTGTTGTTCAAGCGTGCGTGGCAGGAGGGCTGTTCGGCCTCTCGGTGGGCCTCAGCGTGTGCTTGGCCCGTGCCTGGGGCGCCCTCGGCCCGACCATCGTCTGGCTGGCCTCCCGGGGCCGCGTCCCATGGGATCTGGTCACGTTCCTGGACGACGCCCACCACCGCGGCGTGCTGCGCCAGGTCGGGGCGGTCTACCAGTTCCGGCACGCCCGCCTCCAGGAGCGCCTCGCTGAACCTGATCGCGTATGCCCAGGTCAAGCACGCGCGAACGGCGGAAGATGACGGCGCGAGGACGGAACGATGACAGCCCTCGGCGACAGTGGTGACCGGTCCGGAGGGGACTGATCCATCGAAAGCCATCCCAGGAGTTTGAATGTCAAGCCGCAGCCGAGTTGACGTGATGCGACCAGGCGGTCATCTCGTCGTAGTGGGTGCCGGTCTTGAGGCAGCCGTGCAGGATGCCGACGAATCGGTTGGCGAGTTGGCGCAGGGCGGCGTTGTGGCCGCTGCCGCGGGCTCGCCGCCGGTCGTAGTAGGCGCGTGCTCCGGGCGATCGGTCTCGATCCCGACCAGCACCTCCACGTCCTCGTCGGCGACGTCGCCGACCAACTCACCGACCATCGCGTGCAGCCGGGCCATCCCGGCCACGCCCTCGGGCGGGCGGGCCTTGGCCAGCCGCAGGCCGGAGCCGTCCACCACCTCCACATCGTGATGCCTCTCAGCCCAGTCGTCTCCTGCGAACAGTCGCAACGGTCCTCCCGTTCCCGGTGCTGATCACCCATAGCAACTGCAACGACGTTTCCAGCGGCACGTGGAACCTGTCCGCGGATGTCGTCGGTGGTCCTTGCTACGTCGTCATCTGCATCGCAGACGACGCCGATTACTACGTCATCTGTGAGCAGTACAACCGGCCCTGACCAATCGCGGCGGTAAGTGGTCACACTTCTGCGAAACGGCGGGTACTGGAACCGATGTATTCACCCGATGGACGCGACCGGCCGAGTAGTGATTTACGGTTCGTCGCCGAAGGGATCAGTCAATTTGGTGATCTATTGTCGACCGGACTCGAACTTAACGAATCTTCAGGGGGTACACGCATGAGGAAGTCAATTCGCAGGACATTGGTGGGAGCGGGAGTCGCTCTGACGCTCGCCCTTCCACTCGCTCCAGGGGTGGCGGGCGCACAGGCCGTGGACGCTGTCCCGGTCACGACCGCCTCGTCGATCGGCGGGCCGATCACTCGCACCGAGGTGCTGGCCCGCGCGACCGACTGGTACAACCGCCGCAACAATTCCGACATGACCTACAGCCAGGTCGCCAAGACGTGGGACGTCGGTCGCACCCGCCAGTACCGACGCGACTGCTCTGGCTACGTCGGCATGGCCTGGCACCTCGGATCCGACCCGAACACCGACGGACTCGACGACCCGGGCCTGACCGTGGCGATCAACCGGTCCGACCTGCGGCCCGGTGACCTGCTCAACGACCGCGTCAACGACGACGGTGGCCGCTACCCGTACCACGCGATCCTCTTCGGCGGCTGGGAGAACAGCACCAAGACCCGCTTCTGGTACTACAGCTTCGGCTCCACGCCGCTGGACAAGGTGACCGGCGCGTCGTTCAGCCAGTCCACGCTGTCCGGGCACCCGACCTCGCACTACCGCGCCCTGCGCTACCGCAAGATCGTCGAGGAGATCGACCTCGAGCGAGTGTCCGACTTCAGTGGCGACGGTCATTCCGATGTACTGGGAGTGGCTGCGGACGGCAAGCTTCTCTACTACCCGAACAACAACCTCGCCCTCTCCTCGCCGCGGGAGATCGGGCACGGCTGGGGCACCTTCAAGCACGTCATGGCCGCGGACTTCAGTGGTGACGGCGCTGCAGATGTTCTCGGTGTCACCGCCGAAC
>NZ_JBFAQZ010000042.1:8015-32939 GCF_040673975.1 Actinosynnema sp. NPDC050801
TGTACTACCCGAACAACGACTACGCCCTCTCTTCACCGCGGGAGATCGGGCACGGCTGGGGCACCTTCAAGCACGTCATGGCCGCGGACTTCAGTGGTGACGGCGCTGCAGATGTTCTCGGTGTCACCGCCGACGGAACGCTGCTGTACTACCCGAACAACGACTACGCCCTCTCTTCACCGCGGGAGATCGGGCACGGCTGGGGCACCTTCAAGCACGTCATGGCCGCGGACTTCAGTGGCGACGGCGCTGCAGATGTTCTCGGTGTCACCGCCGACGGAACGCTGCTGTACTACCCGAACAACGACTACGCCCTCTCCTCGCCGCGGGAGATCGGGCACGGCTGGGGCACGTTCAGCCAGGTGATGGCTAGTGACTTCAGTGGCGACGGTCATTCCGATGTGCTGGGAGTGGCTGCGGACGGCAAGCTTCTCTACTACCCGAACAACAACCTCGCCCTCTCCTCGCCGCGGGAGATCGGACACGGCTGGGGCACGTTCAAGCACGTGATGTGACATCTGACCACTGTGGACGGCACCTCGACGGCCGTCGAGGTGCCGTCCACAGTCGGTGTCCAGAACCGTGTTTCACGTCGACCTCACCTATTGTTCGGGGTTGCCCCCTTGAACCGGACATCGGTGCGTACGAGATCGCCGGCGGATTCAACCGGACGGTTCAGGGCGCGACGCAGCCGACCGCCGTGCGAGTGGGAGGTTCGACGCGACCTTGGGCCCTCGCCACCACGTCCGAGGGAGATCGGGAAACGCGCCTGCTCGCCGAACGTCTCCACATCGGCATGTGCGGACGTCGCGCGGCAATCAACCGAGCCCGCACCGCGCCCGCCGCAACCTTGTGCACCCGCTCAGCTCTACGTCGAGTATTGGAGCGGACGTCCGCTACGCGCTTGTCGTCCCTGTCTTCAGCTCGACAGGACGGCTGAACGCGTGCGACCCGAGAGCCGACGGACTTGGCGCCCTTGTCCAGGAGTCCCGTCTCGTCCACGATCGATAAGACGCTGTACTGGGCATCGCCGATCGTCTCGACCACCGCCGCCCGCACGTCGTCACGCAGCCGTCGGTGCGGACGCAGAAGTTCAACAGACGCTGCATGCCCTCCGGGCCCGTGTCACCGGCCGCCTCCGCCAACGTCCAGGCGCGGTTAGACCCGCCCGCGGCATCCCGTCGGCCGCTGTACCGGTTGCGGATGTCCATTAGGACGGGCCGCCGACCTCGCCCGACGGGCTGGGTGTGGCCGGCGTCGGACCGGGGTGGACGGGTCCGGGCAGTCCGACGGTGACTGCGGCGACGAGCGACAGCGCCCTGTGAACGAAGAGATCAGGGGAGCGTGGGCGCGCGAACCGGACAACGGGCCGCGCGCCCACGGGCTCAGAAGTCGAATTGGTCGATGTTGGACCCGTCGAACACGGTGGGCGGGCCGAGCACGATGACGCCGTCGGCCTCGATGGTGTACTCGCCGAGCTTGCCGGCCTTGAACTTCTCGCCCGGCGCGCCGGTGATCTGGCCTGAGGCGAGTGCGGCGCCGGCGTAGGCGGCCAGGTAGCCGAGGTCTGCGGGGTTCCACAGGGCGAACGCCTTGACCGTGCCGTCCTTGACGAACTCACGCATCTGGTTCGGCGTGCCGAGACCGGTCAGCGCCACCTTGCCCTTGTACTCCGAACCGGACAGGTAGCGGGCGGCCGCGGCGACGCCGACCGTGGTGGGCGAGACGATGCCCTTCAGGTCGGGGTAGGAACGCAGCAGGCCCTGGGTCTCCTGGAACGACTTCTGGTCCTCGTCGTTGCCGTAGGCGACCGTGACGACCTCGATCTTGCTGAACTCGGGCTTCTGCAGCTGCTTGCGCATCAGCTCGATCCACGCGTTCTGGTTGGTGGCGTTCGGCGTGGCCGACAGGATCGCGATCTTGCCCTCGCCGCCGATCTGCTCGGCGATCAGCTTGACCTGGTTCTCCGCGATGCCCTCGGCGGTCGCCTGGTTGACGAACACGTCGCGGCACTCGGGCTTGGTGTCGGAGTCGAAGGTGACGACCTTGGCACCTGCCTGCCGTGCGCTGTTGAGGGCGCCGCAGATCGCGTTCGGGTCGTTGGCGGAGGTCGCGATGACGTCGGTCTGCTGCTGTGACAGCGTGTTGATGTAGCTGACTTGGGACGAGGCGCTGGCTTCGGAGGGGCCAACCTCCTTGTAGTTGCCCTTGAACTCCTCGACCGCGTTCTTGCCGCCCCCGTCCGCGACGGTGAAGTACGGGTTGTTCACCTGCTTGGGCAGGAACGCGACGTCCAGCCCTTCGGTCAGCGGCGCGTCGGGGTTGGCCTGGCCGGTGGTCTGGTTGCCCGCGGGGTTCGGGTTCTCCCCGGACCCGCGGGTGGTGCCACCACAGGCGGCGACGGTCAGCACGGCCCCCACGGTGACGGTGATCAAGCCGAGGCGCAGGGTGCGCTTGAGCTGGGACATCGGTGTTCCTTTCACGGCGCGGTTCGCGATCAGGGGGTGCGGTGGGTCACGCCGGGTGCCGTGGTCGGCGTCGCAGGCGTGTGCGGCTTATCGCCACCACGTTGGGCACGACGACCGAGGCGATGAGCAGTCCACCGGTGACGATGTTGAGCGTGTCGGCGGCGACGTCGGCGAGTTGGAGGGCGTTGCGGACGGTGCCGAGCAGCAGCAGGCCGAGCAGGACGCCGAGGAGTGTGCCGCGACCGCCGAAGATGGAGACACCACCGAGTAGGACGGCGGCGACCACGGCCAGCTCCAGACCTGCCGCGTTGTCGGCCCGCGCGCTGGCGAAACGCAGCGTCCAGTACACCCCTGCCAGGCCGGACACCGCGCCCGAGACGACGAACAGCCAGAACTTCGCGCGGGCGACTCGGATGCCGGCGAACGTCGCCGCCTCGGCGTTGTTGCCCATCGCGTAGAGGGACCGGCCGAACGGGGTCGCGTGCAGCACGACGCCGAACACGACCGCGAGCACGATCGTGACCACCGCGGCCCACGGCAGGGTGCCGTCGGCGACGGTGCTGCTCGCCGCGTCGGTCCACAGGAACGGGAAGTCCGCCACCGCCTGGTCACCGAGCACCACGAACGCCAGACCGCGGTATGCGGCCAGCGTGCCGATGGTCACCGCGAGCGAGGGCAGCGCGAACCTGGTCACGAACACCGCGTTCACCGCGCCCAGCACCGCGCCGAGGCCGATGACGAGCACCACCACCAGTTCCAGCGGCAGACCCGCGATCCAGAGCTGACCCATCACCGCGCTGCACAGCCCGAGCGTGCTGGCCACCGACAGGTCGATCTCCCCGGTGATGACGATGAGGGTCAGCGGCAGCGCGATCAACGCGATCGCGACCACGTCCAGCAGCAGGAACTGGAGGTTCCGCCCGCTGGCGAACCCCTCGACCAGCACCCCGGCGACCACCACGACCGCGGCGAGCACCACGAGGAGCACGGTGTCCCACCGGACCAACGCGGAACGCAGCACCCCCGAGGTCGGTTCGGTCGGTGGCACCGCATCGTCCACCGCAACCGTGTCACGTGCCATGGGACGACCTTCCTCGCAGACGGTTCGCCGCCCGGACGGCCAGCAGCCGGTCCAGTCCGATCGCGGCGAGGATGAGGCCGCCGACGACGGCCTGCTGCCAGAACGGGTTGATCCGCAGCACCGCCAGGGAGCTGCCGATGGTTGTCAGCAGCAGTGCGCCCAGCGTGGCGCCGTAGACGCTGCCGCTGCCGCCGAAGATCGCGACGCCGCCGACCACGGCCGCGGCGACGACCTGGAGTTCGATGCCGGTGCCGACGGTGGCGTCGATGGTGCCGAAGCGCGCCGCGTACAGCACACCGGCGAGACCGGCGAGGGCGCCGCAGATGACGAAGGAGGTGAAGACCCTGCGTCCGACCGGGATGCCGGACAGCCGCGCGGCGGCGGGTTCCGAGCCGATCGCGTACAGCTCGCGCCCGCTGCGGTAGGAGCGCAGGTAGAAACCCACGACCGTCATCACCACCACGGCGATGACGGCGAGCACCGGGATGCCGAGCACGGTCCCCGTGCCCAGGCCGAGGAACGAGCGCGGCATGTCGGAGGCGTTGATCTGCCGGCCCTGGGCCCACGAGTGGTCGATGCCTCGGAAGGCGTAGAGCGTGCCGAGGGTGATGACCAGCGCGGGCACGCGCGCCGCGGCCACCAGCACGCCGTTGATCACACCGCACACCGCGCCCATCCCGATGCCGACCAGGACCGCGACCGCGGTCGGCGTGTCCGGCGCCGTGCTGAGCAGCTCGCCGGTCGCGAACGCGACCAGGCCGAGCACCGCGCCGACCGACAGGTCGATGTTGCGGGAGATGATCACCACGGTCTGCCCGACCGCGAGGACCACCAGGATCGCCGCTCCGAGCAGCAGGTCACGCAGGCTCTGCGGGGACAGGAAGGCGGGGTTGTCCAGCGTGGTCACGAGCACGAGCAGCCCGAGCGCGACGACGATGCCGAACTCCCGCGCCAGCCACAGCTTGTGGACGAACCGGGTCCTGCTCTCGTCCGCCTTCGCCGGTGGAGCGGCGGGTGCCGTCGGCGGGGTGCTCACGCGGCGGCCTCCTTCTGGCCCGTGGCCGCGAACATGACCGATTCCTCCGTCGCCTCGGCACGGCTCAGCTCGGCGGTGATCCGCCCTTCGTGCATGACGAGCACGCGGTCGGCCATCCCCAGCACCTCGGGCAGCTCGGACGACACCATCACCACCGCGACGCCGTCGGCCGCCAGCCGCGAGAGCAACCGGTGGACCTCGGCCTTCGTGCCGATGTCGATGCCTCGGGTCGGTTCGTCGACGATCAGCACCCTCGGGCCGGTCGCCAACCACTTGGCCAGCACGACCTTCTGCTGGTTGCCGCCGGACAGGGTGCCGACCGCGTCCGCCAGTCGCCCGTACCTGACCTGCAACCGCTTCGTCCACTCGTGTGCGGACCGGCGCTCGGCCCGACCACCGAGCAGACCCAGGCGGGACAGCGGCTTCAGGCGGGTGAGCGTCGCGTTGCGCTCGATCGACAACTCCATGACCAGGCCCTGCTGGCGGCGGTCCTCCGGCACCAGCGCGACCCCGGCGGCCACCGCGGCGGACGGCGACCCGGCGGGCAGCCGCCGCCCCGCCACCCGGACCTCGCCGGCGTCGTAGCGGTCGATCCCGAACACCGCGCGCACCACCTCGCTGCGACCGGCGCCGACCAGCCCCGCGAGCGCGACGATCTCTCCCGCCCGCACCGAGAACGCGATGTCGGAGAACACGCCCTGCCTGCTCAGCCCGCCGACTTCCAGCACGACCTCACCCGGCTCGACGTCCTCCTTGGGGAACAGCGTCGAGACGTCACGCCCGACCATGCGTCGCACGACCTGGTCGACGGTCAGGTCGGCGACCGGATCGGTGGACACCCACGTGCCGTCGCGCATCACGGTGAGTCGTTGGCACAGCGAGAACACCTCGTCGAACCGGTGCGAGATGAACAGGACCGCGGCGCCCTCCTCGCACAGGGCACGTGCCACCGCGAACAACCGCTCCACCTCGACACCGGACAGCGCGGCGGTCGGCTCATCCATGACGAGCACGCGCGCCTTGAGGGACAGCGCCTTGGCGATCTCGACCAGCTGCTGGTCGGCGATCGACAGGCCACGCGCGGGGCGGTCCGGGTCGAGGCGGACGCCGAGCCGGTCGAACAGCCGCACTGCCTCGGCCCTCATCGCCGTCCGGTCGATGCGTCCGAACCGACCCAGAGGCTGCCGCCCCATGAAGATGTTCTCGGCCACCGACAGGTCGGGGAACAGCGTCGGTTCCTGGTAGATCACCGCGATCCCGGCCGCCTGCGCGGCGGCGGGCCCGGCCAGCCGCCGCTCCTGACCGTCGAGCACGATCACGCCCGTGTCGGGCTCGTGCACACCGGCCAGCATCTTCACGATCGTCGACTTGCCCGCACCGTTCTCCCCGACCAGGGCGTGCGCCTCACCGCCGTGCAGCGGGAACGACACGTCGCGGACGGCCGCCACAGCGCCGAACGACTTGGAGACACCTCGCACCTCCAGCAGGGGAGTCGCGTGGTCCCGGTCCATCCGGCACCTCCTTCACTGAAATGTTTCAATGCGGTGATGATGCGCGAGGCTAGGGGCACTCCAGACCGATCGTCAACGGCGGTCCGGCAACTTCTCCGCGTGGAGGCGTCCGTCGTTGCGTCGTCGTGCTCAGCCGTGCAGCCCGCCGTATGTGGTCGCAGATGGTACGTTTCAATGGATTGCGCAAAAGTTCTCGCACATGACCGCGTACTCAGCCGGAGTCGCTCCCGAACGCCACGCTCACCGGGGACCACGCGGTCGCGGGCCGCGTGAACGGTCCCGTCACCCGGTCAGGCGACGCCGTCCGGACGGCGCATGCTGGTGGACTCGCGCACCACCAGTTCGGGCTCGAACACCCGCTGTTGGTGCACGTGTCCCTCCGGGTGCCGCGCCTCGGCCAGCAGCAGTTCCGCCGCCGTGCGGCCGAGGAGTTGGCGAGGTTGGGAGACCGAGGTCAGCGGCACCGCCGCCGCGGCCGCGAACTCGATGTCGTCGTAGCCGACGATCGCCAGGTCCTGAGGCACGCGCAGACCGAGGCGGACCGCCTGCTGGAGCAGGCCGAGCGCGAGCATGTCATTGGCGCAGAACGCGGCGGTGGGACGCCGGGACGCGGGCAGGCCCGCCAGTCGTTCGCCTGCCCTCCTGCCCTCGGCGACGTCCAGGCGCGTGGTCTCCAGCACGGTGAGCGGCTCGGCACCGGCACGGGTCAAGGCCTGTTCGGCGCCCGTCAGGCGGTCGGTCACCTGGCCGATCGAGCGCGGTCCGCCGACGAAGGCGATCCGGCGGTGCCCCGCGTCGAGCAGGTGGGACGCGGCGAGGTCGCCGCCGAGCACGTCGTCCACCGACACCGAGCAGCGGTCCGGCCCGGCGCCGCGGTCGACGACCACGACGGGCGTCCCGCGACGGGCCAGCGCAGCGAGTCGCGAGTCGTCGGCGTCGACGGGGGTGATGAGGATGCCCTCCACCCGCTGCTGCTCCAGCAGGTCGAGGTACCTGGCCTGACGGGCGGAGTTCTCGCCGCCGTCGCACAGGTACATCGCGAGCCCGGCCTCTTCCGCCACCTGCTGCGCGCCGGCGGCCACGTCGGTGAAGAAGGGGTTGCGGGTGTCGAGCACCACGTAGGCGAGGGTGCGGCTCGTGCCGCCGCGGAGTTGGCGCGCCGATTCGTTGCGCACGAAGCCCAGCTGGGCGATCGCGGTCTGCACCCGCTTGCGGGTGCGCTCGGCGACCAGTTCGGGGTGGTTGAGCACGTTCGACACCGTGCCCACGGCCACGCCCGCGTGCGCGGCGACATCCTTCATGCTCGGCGCGGACACCGCCCCACCCTCCTTCGCGATCGAAGCGAGTCGGAGATGAAACGTCCACGACTCGGTCTCTCGGCGAAGAGTAGCAGGAAGACGCAGGTGTGCCGGACGGTCGATCTCGCTCCGCAAAGGTGCGTTGTGAAACGTTCCAAGCTCGGCTAGCGTCGGCGCCACACCGGTTGACCCGCTGCGGAGAGGAACGACGTGTGATGCCCCTGCAGGAGGTGCTGTCGGAACTCGACGGGTTCACCATCGAGGTGCCGAGCTGGGCGTACGGGAACTCCGGCACCAGGTTCAAGGTGTTCACCACACCGGGTACGCCGCGCGACCCGTTCGAGAAGATCGCCGACGCCGCGCGCGTGCACGCCCTGACCGGGCTCGCGCCGCGGGTGTCGCTGCACATCCCGTGGGACCGGGTCGAGGACTTCGCGGCGCTGGCCGCCCACGCCGACGAGCACGGCGTGCGGATCGGGGCGATCAACTCGAACCTCTTCCAGGACGACGACTACAAGCTCGGCTCGCTGACGCACTCGGACCCGCGCGTGCGGGCCAAGGCCGTCGCGCACCACCTCGACTGCGTGGAGGTGATGGCGGAGACCGGCTCGACCGACCTGAAGCTGTGGCTGCCCGACGGCACGAACTACGCGGGGCAGGACTCGCTGCGCGCCCGGCAGGACCGGCTGGCCGGCTCGTTGACCGAGATCTACGCCGCGCTGGGGCCCGATCAGCGGCTGCTGCTGGAGTACAAGTTCTTCGAGCCGTACTTCTACGCGATGGACATCCCCGACTGGGGAACGGCGCTGCTGCACTGCCAGGCGCTCGGCGACCGCGCGCAGGTCGTGCTCGACACTGGCCACCACGCGCCGGGCACGAACATCGAGTTCATCGTCATGCAGCTGCTGCGGGCGGGCAGGCTCGGCGCGTTCGACTTCAACTCCCGCTTCTACGCCGACGACGACCTGATCGTCGGGTCGGCCGACCCGTTCCAGCTGTTCCGGATCATGGTCGAGATCGTCGCGGTCGGCGCGCACCGCCCCGAGTCCGGGGTGAACTTCATGCTCGACCAGTGCCACAACATCGAGGACAAGGTCGCGGGCCAGATCCGGTCGATCCTCAACGTCGAGCAGGCGTTGGCCAAGGCGCTGCTCGTCGACACCGGGGCCCTGACCGCCGCCCAGGACGCCGGTGACGTGATCGGCGCGCACGACGTGCTGATGGACGCCTTCCACACCGACGTGCGCGGCGTGCTGGCCGACCGCCGCGAGGCCATGGGCCTGCCGCGCGACCCGATGGCCGCCTACCGCACTTCCGGCTACGCCGCCGAGATCGCCGCCGCGCGCGTCGGCGGCACGCAGGCCGGCTGGCTCTGACCCCGCGACACCCTCGCCACTGCTCGCCACACGAGGAGCTTCCCGCACATGACCGACAACACGACCGCTGCCGCGCTGGTCGCCCGCTCGAACCGGCTGGGCGCCGATCCGCGCAACACCAACTACGCGGGCGGCAACACCTCCGCGAAGGGCAGCGACACCGACCCGGTGACCGGCGCGCCGGTCGAGCTGCTGTGGGTGAAGGGCTCGGGCGGCGACCTGGGCACGTTGACCGAGCGCGGCCTGGCCGTGCTGCGGCTGGACCGGCTGCGCGCCCTGGTCGACGTCTACCCCGGGGTGGACCGCGAGGACGAGATGGTCGCCGCGTTCGACTACTGCCTGCACGGCAGGGGCGGCGCGGCGCCGTCGATCGACACGGCCATGCACGGCCTGGTCGACGCGCCGCACGTGGACCACCTGCACCCCGACTCGGGCATCGCGCTGGCGACAGCGGCCGACGGGGAGAAGCTGACCGAGCGGTGCTTCGGTGACCGGGTGGCGTGGGTGGACTGGCGTCGACCCGGTTTCCAGCTCGGCCTGGACATCGCGGCGATCAAGGCGGCGAACCCGCGGGCGATCGGGTGCGTGCTGGGCGGGCACGGGATCACCGCGTGGGGCGACACGTCCGAGGAGTGCGAGGCGCACTCGTTGGAGATCGTCCGGACCGCGGAGGAGTTCCTGGCGCGACACGGGTCCGCCGAACCGTTCGGCGCGGTGGTGCCGGGCCACGAGCCGCTGCCCGAGGTCGAGCGGCGGGCCAAGGCGGCGGCGATCTTCCCCGCGATCCGGGGCCTGGCGTCGACCGACCTGCCGCAGGTGGGTCACTTCACCGACACCGACGTGGTGCTGGACTTCCTGTCCAGGGAGAAGCTGGGGCCGCTGGCCGCGCTGGGCACGTCGTGCCCGGACCACTTCCTGCGCACCAAGGTCACGCCGCTGGTGGTCGACCTGCCCGCCGCTGCGACCGTCGAGGAGGTCGCGGCCCGGCTGAAGCAGCTGCACGCCGCCTACCGGGAGGACTACCGCGCCTACTACGAGCGGCACGCGACCCCCGACTCGCCGGCGATGCGCGGCGCGGACCCGGCGATCGTGCTGGTGCCCGGTGTCGGCATGTTCTCGTTCGGGCGCACCAAGCAGACCGCGCGGGTGGCGGGGGAGTTCTACGTCAACGCGATCAACGTGATGCGCGGCGCCGAGTCCGTGTCGACCTACCGGCCGATCCCGGAGTCGGAGAAGTTCCGCATCGAGTACTGGGCGCTGGAGGAGGCCAAGCTGGCCCGGATGCCCAAGCCGAAACCGCTGGCCACGCGGGTGGCGCTGGTGACCGGCGCGGGGTCGGGCATCGGGAAGGCCATCGCCGAGCGGTTGGCCGCCGAGGGCGCCTGCGTGGTCGTCTCAGACCTCGACGCGGACCGCGCGGCGGCGGTCGCCGAGGGCATCGGTGACGCGGACGTGGCGATCGGCGTGGCCGCGGACGTGTCGGACGAGGCGGCCGTGGAGCGGGCGTTCGCCGCGGCGGTGCTCGCGTTCGGGGGCGTGGACCTGGTCGTGAACAACGCCGGTCTGTCGATCTCCAAGCCGCTGCTGGAGACGACCGTGCGCGACTGGGACCTCCAGCACGACGTGATGGCACGCGGGTCGTTCCTGGTGTCGCGGGCCGCCGCGAAGGTGATGATCGAGCAGGGCGCGGGTGGCGACATCATCTACATCTCCAGCAAGAACGGCGTGTTCGCCGGGCCCAACAACGTCGCCTACGGCGCGACCAAGGCCGACCAGGCGCACCAAGTGCGGCTGCTGGCCGCCGAGCTGGGGCCGCACGGCATCCGGGTCAACGGCGTGAACCCCGACGGCGTGGTGCGCGGCTCGGGCATCTTCGCCGGCGGCTGGGGCGCACAGCGGGCCGCCGTGTACGGGGTCAAGGAGGAGGAGTTGGGCGCCTACTACGCCAAGCGCACGCTGCTGGGCCGCGAGGTGCTGCCCGAGCACGTCGCCGCGGCCGTCTTCGCGCTCACCGGCGGTGACCTGTCCCAGACCACCGGGCTGCACGTGCCGGTCGACTCCGGCGTCGCCGCAGCCTTCCTGCGCTGATGGGCGGGGTGCGGCCCGGGTCGCGGCGGTCGACCTCGGCGCGTCGAGCGGACGCGTGACGGCCTTCGACATCACGCCCGGTCGGGCGACCTTCGCCTCGGCGCACCGGTTCCCCAACGGGCCGGTGCGGCTCGGCGACACGCTGCACTGGGACGTGCTGGGCCTGTACCGGGGCGTGCTCGACGGCCTGCGGGTCGCCGTTCCGGCCTGCAGCGCAACGTATTGCGCATGGGCACCAAGTACCGCGACCACGTCGCCGAGTTCGGCCGGAGCGGCTACGACACCCCGGAGAAGTCGGAGGACCTCCCGGAGAAGCCGATCCTCTGCACCAAGGCCATGACTTCGGTCACCGGGCGATCGCCGATGTCGACCCGCATCACGGCGCCACCCGCGAACTGGACTACGAGGGCGAGTTGTGCGTGATCGTGGGCTGCGGCGACCGCCGCCGGGCATCACGTGTGAACAGGCCTACGGGCACGTGTGGGGCTACACGATCGACGCCAGGGACCTCCAGCTCATCCGCAACGCCCAGTGCCTCGGCCGCTCTAAAACTGACAGAGGCTGTTGACAGTCTGGGCTCCTGATCGCGAGGGAGTCTCATGGCTGAACGTGTATGGAGTGAGATGGACCTGGTCGGGCGGTAGCTCGCGTGGGATGGGAGGTCAGACCGTCGCGAGGCGTGCGACGGCGTCCGCGACGGGGGTGTCACCGGAGGTCAGTTCGACGATCACGCGGCTCAGACGCGGCTCGTGCAGCGCGGTGTCGATGAACGCGGCGACGTCGTCGCGGTGCACGTCGCCGTACTCGACGGCGGGGCCGGCCGTGACCAGGCCGGTGCCGGGGGTGTCCAGGAGGGTTCCGGGACGGACGATCAGCCAGTCGAGATCTGTGCGGGTCAGGTACACGTCGGCGGTTTTCTTGACCTTGATGTAGTGCTCGAAGCCGTCGCCGCCCTCGCCACCGCGCAGTGCGTCGGGGAACACGGAGACGAGCACGAACCGTGACACCCCGGCAAGCGCGGCCGCGTCGGCGGCCTTGTGCAGGCCCTTGCCGTCGATGAGGGTTGTCATGTCCATGCCGGTACCGTGGGCGCCGGCCGAGAAGACCACCGCGTCATGCCCCCGCATCGTGTGCGCGAGGTCGTCGACCGAGTCGGCGATGAGATCACCGATCACCGGATTCCCGCCGGCCTCCCGCACGACCTCGCCCTGGGCGGGCCCGCGATGCATCCCGGTCACCGAGTCCCCGCGCACGGTGAGGAGTCGGGTCAGGCGGCGGCCAACCCCTCCGGCGGCGCCGATCTGGAACACCTTCATGAGCTCGTCCTGTCTTTCGAATGGTGAGCAGGGGGTGTGGTGCCGGCCACTCAGGACGCGAACACCTGCGAGTCGTCCGCGAACGCCTTGAACTCCAGCGCGTTGCCGGCCGGATCGAGGAGGAACATCGTGTGCTGCTCACCCTTCTGGCCGGCGAAGCGCACGTAGGGCTCGATGACGAACTCGGTGCCCGCCGCGCGCAGGCGCTCGGCGAGCTGCTGGAAGGCCGGGATCGTCAAGACCAGCCCGAAGTGCGGCACCGGTACGTCGTGGCCGTCGACCGGGTTGTGCACGCGCTGTGCGCGCTCCGGGGCGAGGTGGGTGACGAACTGGTGGCCGTGCAGATTCCAGTCCACCCAGGTGTCCGCGCTGCGGCCCTGTTCCAGGCCCAGCACGTCGCCGTAGAAACGGCGCGCTGCAGCCAGGTCGTCGACCGGCACGGCCAGGTGGAACCGGGGAATGGGGGAGTCGAGAACAGTCACGGTGCTGCCTTTCCGTCGGAAGGGGGATCCGGGTCCAGAGGGGCCGGGATCTCGATGACCTGATGTCGACATTACTACAACGTGTCTGATGTTAACATTAGGTCATGGATGGAAGAGGGGCAACCAGGGATGAGTGACCAGGTCAAGGTGTCCCCGGCTCGCCGTCGCGGCCTGTCGGACGAGGTGGCAGATCGGATCCGGGAGGCCATCTTCGGCGGGGCCTATCCCCCCGGGGCCCAGCTGCGCGAGGTGGAACTGTCCGCGGCGATGGAGGTCAGTCGTGGCCCGGTGCGTGAAGCGCTGCGGGTACTGGAGCGCGAAGGGCTGGTCCGCTGCGCGTGGCATCGTGGGACGACGGTAACCACGCTGTCTCCCGGCGATGTCGCTGAACTCGACAGCCTGCGCGGAGCGCTGGAAGACCTGGCTGTCCGTCAGGTGATCATGCGCGCCTCGGACGAGGACCTCGCGGCCCTGGACAAAGCAGCTGAAGTGATGGCACACGTCACGGACGCCCACGACATGGTGCGCCTGGACATCGCCTTCCACGACGCGGTCTTCGCCGCCGCCGGGCACCAGCGCCTCGCGGACGCGTGGGACGGCCTCCGGTGCCAGGTCCACCTGTTCCTGCTGACCCGGATCAACCGCAGCGTCGAGGGGTACCTGGGCCGCATGCCGCGCGAGCACCGCGATCTCGTTGCCGCGCTGCGCTCCCGCGACATCGACTCCGCGCTCCGCCTCTTCGCCGCGCACCGCCGCCACGCCGTCGACGTGCTGGGGGGAAGCTCCAAGCCGAACTGAGTGCCGCCAGGCGACCGACCACCCGGGTCCCACGTGGCGGCGAGTGTTTGTGCCATGGTCTCGTGCCGTGGTCGATCGGTTGTCGTGGCGGTTGGTGCCCCGATGAGTCGTGGGCGTTGGTGGAGCCGTCGATCCCGGAGTTCGCGGCGCGTCCGCAGGGTCGCGGTATGGCTCCGGTGGGGACCGGGCGGTGTTCACCGCGATCGTCTACGTGCTGACCAGTGGGGCGGACGGATGGCGGGAGTTGTCGCCGTCGTTCGGTGTCACGGTACCGACGGCGCATCGCCGGTTCACCGACTGGACCAAGGCCGCGTTGTGGTGGCGGCTGCACCAGGCCGTGCTGGATTAAGTCGGTGGCCGTGGGGAGGTCGGCTGGTCACGGCGGTCCTGGACGCCGCCTCGATCGGGGCGAAATTTCGGCGACATGACCGGTTCGAAGGGAGGTTCTTGGGCCGAATGGCTTACCTGATGCCGAAAGGCTGAGGGGACAAGAGCATGCCGACCAATCCGCGGCCGGGTCCATGACGATCTCGCGCAACGCGCTGTGACAGCCCCAGGATGGACCACAACGCACCTCGCGAAGCGCCCGCGGACATGAACGTTGACCCGCAGCCGCTCGCCGGTCACCCGCACGGTCGCCACCTGCCCCGGAGTGCCGAGGACCGACCGGACGGGTGGGCGTGCGCTGTTTGCCCGGCCCGGCCAGTGCCTGTAGATGCGCCGCTGAGCTCCCGGCGTTGTCCCGAGCCGGGGCACAGTCCACGCCGAGGCACATGGTCGGGCGGAGGTCGTCCTGGGCTCCGGCTCCCAGTGGCGGGCAGCCGAGGCGGGAGCCACCCACCGAACACCTCGACCGGGACTGGCCGGGCACCGGCCGTCCCACCAATCGACAAGCAGCCGATGACAGCGCGTCGTGGTTGTCACTCTGGGGCAGACGACTCGCCGGTGCGCTCGACCACTTCGGAGTTGTAGCGAGCCCAGACGTTCACTCGTTCCTCATCCGTCGAGGCGGTGTGCAGCGCCCGGACGAGCTCATCCACCTCCCGAGTCATCACCACGAGTACTTGCGCACCGGCTGTGTCGACCGTGGCGAAGGTGTGGGTGGTCCCGGCCGGGATGGTCAGGTATTCGCCCTGCTCGAGAACACGGCGCGTGTCACCGACGAGCACCTCGAGACGACCACGGAGTACGCAGAACGCCTCATCCGATCGGTGGTGCACATGGGGTGGCGCCTGATCGCCCGGATACGGCTCCACATCCCATCGCCTCAGCACGAAGTCACTCACCATCACAACCTAGCTCCCATGGCTCGGGGTTGTAGTCCCCGCCGAAGCCGAGTCCCGAGGTGGGCCAGTGCGTCGTCATCCGTTGACTCCTCCAGTCACTGGGTCGAGCGTCCGGAGTCGTTGCGGGCCACCAGGGGGTGATTGGGACGGCCGCTGCCCTGATGGCCGGCGAGTAGAGGGCCGGTGTTCCGAGCCGACGGGCAGCAGCGTCCGTGCTGGTCAGTCCGCGCAGGTCAACACGGCGTCGGCCCAGTCGGCGTGGTCGGATCCATTGCCGTCGCCGGCGTCGGTGGTCAGCAGGCTGACCCACTGCACGCCGGTGAGGTCGGCGGTGATCGACCGGCCGGGGTCGTTGCCGGTGAGGGTGTCGGTTTCGGCCAACGTGGTGCCGTCGCCGCTGATGGCGAACCGGACGGTGCCGTTTGGCCGACCTCGTCGTCCACGCCCACGATCGCGGTCAGGCGCGAGCAGTTGCCGCCGAGGAAGATCTGGATGTCCCCATTGGCGTGCACGCCCAGTCCCTTGGCATAGGTGGTGCCGTTGAGGGTGATCGGTTTGCCGTCACCGGCGCCGGCCTCACCGTTGGAGGTGTCGCGCTCGACCGGGCCCCAGCCATTGCCCGCGGTGAACGCGATGTCGCTGACGTAGGCGGTGCCGGTCGGTGGTGGAATCGGCACCACGGTCGTGGCGGCTCCGGCAGTGCTGGTGGTTCGTCCGCGCTGCGACGAGCTGCCGGTGGCGGTGAACACGCCGATGCGCGGCTCGCCGTTCGGCGGTGCGGCGACCTGCCAGGTGGCGGAGACCGTACGGCCTGCCCGCACGTGGCCCAGAGACAGCTCCACGGGTGTGGTCACCGCCCAGCTGGCCGAGGCGTCGAGGCGCAATTTCACGTCCCGTGCGTCGGCCACCGGGGTGTATCGCGCCCGGACCGTCACCGTTGCGCCGGCGTCGACGGACTTCGGCGCGGTGACCTCCACCTTGCCGCTGCCGACCGGCTGGGCGTAGGTGCGGGGGTCGTAGGACGGGGCGCGGAGTCGATCGACCCCGATGCCTCCCAGCACGCTGCCCGTGGCGCGCAGGGAGATCTTCCCCAGCCCGACGCCCGGTTCGGCGGCCCACGAGGCGATCGCGACGGTGTTGCGGCCGTTCGGGTCCAGCACGCCGGTGGGCAGCGAGAACTCGGTCTGCGGGCCGATGTGGTTGACGTACTGGCCGACGTTCCAGCCGTTGACGAACACCAGCGCGCGATAGCGCTTCGCCTTGTCGTCGTCGAACACGAGGCTCACCTGGGTGTCCTGGTCGCGGGGCAGGTCCAGGTCGACGGTGGTGCGGTACCAGGTGACACCGGGTTCCTGGGTGGCGGGCAGCGTGGTCGCGATCCACTTCCGGTCGGGGAAGCCGGGCAGCGACCACCCGGCGTTCTCTCCGTGCAGACCACCGTTGTTGTAGGCGCCGCGGACTTCGTAGAGGCCGTCCTCGCGGCCGGTGTTGCCGTGCAGGCGCCAGGTGATGGTGGCGTCCGAGCCGATGAGCCGTGCGCCGACCACCCCGCGGGGTTCCTTGTGCGCGTTGTTGCCGTAGGTCTGGTTGTGGCCCATGTTGCGCACCAGGACCGCGATGACGTTGTCCTAGCCGGTCCGGAGCCGGTCGGCGGGCACGGTGAACGATCCGCTCGCGCCGCCGTTGTCGACGGTCCCGAGGAAGGAGCCGTTGAGCCACACCGACCAGGCGCCCGCCGTGCCGGTGACCGCGCTGAGGCTGATGGTCTTCTCGGTGCCCTCGGCGGTGAAGTGGCCCCGGTACCAGATGTCGCCGTGGTGGTAGCCGTACTCGTCGGCGTGCAGGACGGGTTGGCCGATCGCCGGCTGGTTGGGGTTGGTGGTGGTCGTCTTGTTCGCGATCGTCCACCGTGAGTCGTCGAAGCCGGGCGCCGACGACGGATCGGGCTCCGAGCGCCGCCACCCCGCCAGTTCCGGCAGGGTGACCTCGGCCGGTCCGCGCAGGCGGAAGGCGAGCGCGCCGGTGCGGTCGACCACCGGGATGGTGGGGCGGTCGTTCCAGACCACCCGGCGGGTGCCGGTCGGTGCCCAGACCCGCGTCGCCGTGGTCGCATCCGTGTCACCGGTCAGGTGCAGCACGCCGCGTTCCGCGCGTGCGGTGCGCACGAGGGCCGGTCCGAGCACGAGCACCTGGCCCGCGTCGGTGGACTGCGTCCACAACCGGTCGAACCGGGCGTCGTCGCCGAGCAGCAACAGCAGGTCGGGCCGTCCGCCGCCGCTGATCCGCAGCTCCACCAGCCCGTCGTGGGCGTAGTCCAAGCGCAGCAGGCCGTGCTCGGCATCCCAGGTCGACCGTGCCCCGCCGGACAGGACGGTCACCTTCGGCTCAGATGAGTACCGCAGCACCGTGCGGCCCTCGGTGCCCTTGCGGCCTTGCAGGACCGCGATGTCGCGGTTCCCAAGGCGCAGGTGGGTCATGATCTCCGAGGTCGAGTAGGCCAGGCGCTGGCGCTCCAGGTCGTAGTCGGCGACCAGCAGTTTCGAGTCGTGGCCGGGTAGCGTGATCGGCACCGCCGGGTCGTCGCCGATCGGCACGGTGAACGAGGTCGTGGCCGTCGAGGTGGCATCGGTGTGCCGGGCGATGAGGAACCTGGTCCCGTTGTCGGGGTTGCGCAGGCTCTTCACCGTCACGGCCGCGTCGGACGCCGGGACGTCCGGTGCGGCTTCGGTCTTGGTGATGGGCGTGACGGCCTGGAGGAAGTAGCCGAGTTCCTTCTGCACGGCGTACTTGTCGGTGAGCTGCCGTTCCTCGCTGATCGCCGCCCCGTAGTCGTAGGAGGTGTAGGTCTGGCCGGGTGCCGCGATCCAACCCCAGTTGGTGCCACCGTAGGTCATGTAGAAGTTCTGCGCGGTCACGCCGGAGGCGATGTTGTGCTCGTAGAACACCCGTTGGAACGCCGGACCGGTCAGCTCACGGCACTTCTCCCGCCCGTTGCCGCCCCAGTAGTCGAACGACCCGCCCTGGAACTCGGCGGTGAACATCGGCCCGTTGCGCGAGTGTTCGCGAACCGGCGCCAGGTCGGGGAGCGGCGACCAGGTCTGC
Organism: Actinosynnema sp. NPDC050801; assembly: GCF_040673975.1. Classification (NCBI taxonomy): domain Bacteria; kingdom Bacillati; phylum Actinomycetota; class Actinomycetes; order Pseudonocardiales; family Pseudonocardiaceae; genus Actinosynnema; species Actinosynnema sp. NPDC050801. The sequence goes on from NZ_JBFAQZ010000042.1 coordinate 25,858, forward strand.
GGGGACGAGCAGTTGAAGCCTTGCGGGTAGAGGTCGAACGAGTACAGGTCCGGCGCGCCCGGCGTGCCCGGCACCCAGGCGGGCCACGTGCCTGCCGTGTTGTGGAACGTGGGAACGGTGATGCCGTCCGCCCGCGCCCGCTGCTGCAGGTGGGTCATGTAGGCCACGCCGCCGGGGGACTGGTCGCCGAACTCGTTCTCGTTCTGGTAGAGGATGACCGTGCCGGTGCCGTCGGTCAGCTGGTGGCGGGCGATGATGGGGTTGATGTGGTCCAGCCACTTGTCCACGGCGGCGATGTAGTCCGGGTCGTTGCTGCGGTCCCGCGCCGGCGAGTTGATCAGCCACACGGGCAGGCCGCCGGAGTCGGTCTCGGCGTTGATGTAGGGTCCCGGTCGCGCCAGGACGTAGATGCCGACTTCCTCGGCGATGTCCAGCAGCCGGTCGACGTCGCGCAGGCCGGTGAAGTCGTACACGCCCCGTTGGGGCGAGTGGAATCCCCAGTGGAAGTAGATCGAGGTGGCGTTGAAGCCCGCCGCCTTCATCTTCTGCAGCACGTCGCGCCACAGGTCCGGGCTGGGCAGGCGCCAGTAGTGGAACTCGCCGGACCAGGGCAGGTTGATGGCGCTCGCCCACTCGTCCTGGGAGGGGTGGGCGAGCGCGGTGCGAGCGCGGTGCGGGACCGGGGCGTATCAGCGGCGGACCCACTGCTGGTTGGCCGCGCCGTTGCAGGTCCACAGCAGCACCCGCGTGTTGTTGGCCGTGCCGCCGGCTTCGGCGTCGAGGCACAGACCGCTGGCCTGGTTGGTGATCGTGCCGTTGGTGTTGACCGACCACCGCTCGTTGGTCACGCCGTTGCAGTCACCGATGGAGACCGCGGTGCCGGCGGCGGTGCCGTTGCCGTGGGGCTCCAGGCACTTGGAGCCGTACACCCGGAGCTCGCCGGATGACGTGCCCGCGAAGGACTGGTTGGCGCCGCCGTGGCAATCCCACAGCGCGACCTGCGTGCCGTTGACCTGCGACGCGCCCGGTACGTCCACGCACTTGCCGGAGGCGGAGCCCGCCAGGCTGAAGGTCGTGCCGGGCGTCGAGTCGCCGGGGATGAGCGGGCAGCTGCCGCGGTAGGCCGAGATGCCGGTGTTGTCCATCAACGGGCACAGGAACTGCTGGTAGCGCGTGTCCTGGTCGAGGAAGATCTTCATCCACGGGATCCACTTGCGCGTCGCCACCGAGTTGTTCGACGTGGGGAAGGCGTGGCCGGCGCCGGTGAGCTCCAGGTACATCTTCTCCGTCGTGGCCGGGATCTGGTTGTAGTAGCCGGAGACCAGCGACGGGGTGACCGTCCCGTCCCGCTGCCCGGCGAGCAGCACGGTGGGGACCCGCATGTTGTTCAGGTTCTGCGACGGGCTGTACGGCGCGTTGCCGATGGCGGCCTTCAGCGTCGGCCGGCGCAGGGCCGCCGAGATGGCGCCGCCGCCACCCATGGAGTGGCCCATCACCGCCAGGCGGTTCGGGTCGACCCGGTCGCGCACGGAGCTGCGCTGGGTGAGGTAGTCCAGCGCGGCCAGCAGCTGCGTGCCGCGCGCGACGTCGAAGTCGTTGCGGCTGAGGGTGTCGATGCCGATCACGACGAACCCGAACGAGGCCAGCCAGTGCCCCATCCACGCGCCCTCGGCCGCCCAGGTCGCGGTGTAACCGGGCACGACCGCGATCGCACCGAACCTGCCCTGGCTCGTGTCCGTCGGGTAGTAGATCTTCGCGCCGCTGAAGCCGTTGCCGCCGCCCACACTCGTCTCCGCGGTGGCGAAGGTGCCGCGGTTGGCCGCGACGCTGGCCTGGGTGGGGTTCGGCCCTCGCTGGTACGGGTTGTCGGCCGCGAACGCCGATCCCGGGGCCACGGTGGACGCGAGGATGCCGAGGGCAGCCGTGAACGCGACGGCAACCCTTCGCGCCCTCCCGCGAGAGGAGCCGGTGGCTCCCCGGGTGGGCGCATTCGCCTGGAACACAGGGGTTCGGGTCATCGAGCACTACCTCTTCCTGGACAACGTTGACGAAGAGAGGTCAGCTGGAGGGCGCGGCGGGCTGGTGGGAGCCGGACGAGGCCGTCACGGCTCCGCCGGATGCCGGGCAGCGGACGCCCGTTCCGGTCGAAGGCCGTCCGGTTCTCGCAGCCGTTGCAGGGGGCCGCGCGCCAGGTTGCTTCGTGGTGCCGCGTGGTTGGACGTAGGGCACGGGAGGCGCGCTCGCGGTTGGGATGATCGGCTTGCCGTACCTGTGGCCGACGCGACGGGGCCGGGTGTGAAGTGCATCCGACACGCTGTCCTCCTTGGTCGTCCACCGCAGTGACACGATTCAGCCCACCAGATGTGTCACATACGCTGGCGAGGACCATCGCAAGTGTCAATGGTGGGGTCTCGATACGCATGCGGCTCGCTACGATCGGCCCGGTCCTTCACTGCGCGACCCGCAAGGGCGCACCGTGGCGAGCGCTGAGGGCGTCGTGGCGTGGTTCATCAGGTTTGTGACCGCAGCCGGGCTGCTCAGTAGACGATGTGAGCGATAACAGTCGGGCGTCGTGCGAGCCGGGTCGTTTCCCGTCCGTGTGCGCGTACGGGAGGTAGTCGAGCTGACCGGCTGTCAACGCTCTGAGCGCTCGGCTGGCTCCGTAGGTTGTTGATCTGCGCAACGGGGTGTCCCCGCTGGCTGCGGCGTGGTAGCCGTGCTGACGCTGCGCCATGATGCGGGAACCGGTTAACCGCAGTGCGGCGCGCCACTTGGGCGTCGGCTCTTGCTTACGTCCGCGTCACGGCTCACACTACGCCGTGCATCATCAAACAAACTCGATCGAACAGTATCCAACAAGATCGAAGGCCCGGTAGGAGCTGAGAGATGCCCGATCCCGTCCGTCGTCGTCGCCGGATGTTGCGGCTCGCCACCGCCCTGCACTCCGCTGTTAGCGCTAACTCAAAGCCTGGAAGAGCGTCACTCAGGCATGGCCGGCTCACCGCCGTGCTATCGGCCGCCTGCCTGCTGCTGGCCGGGGTGACGACCGCGGTGGTCGGAGCCCCGCCGGCGCGGGCGTTGGAGAACGGGGTAGCCCGCACGCCGCCGATGGGGTGGAACACCTGGAACACGTTCGGCTGCAACATCTCCGAGACGTTGATCCGGCAGACCGTCGACGCGCTGGTCGGCAACGGGATGGCCGCACTGGGTTACCAGTACGTCGTGGTGGACGACTGCTGGTTCAACCCCGACCGTGATGCCCAGGGCAACCTCCAAGCGCATCCCACCCGCTTCCCGAGCGGGATGAAGGCGCTCGGCGACTACATCCACGGCAAGGGCCTGAAGTTCGGCATCTACCAGGTGCCGGTGGACAAGACGTGTGCGCAGTACTTCAACTCGTTCCCGGGTGCCACCGGCAGCAGGGGGCACGAGGCGCAGGACGCCCGGCAGTTCGCCGCATGGGGTGTCGACTTCCTCAAGTACGACTGGTGCTCGCCGACGGGCACGATGGAGGAACAGGTGGCGGCGTTCGCCAAGATGCGCGACGCCTTGGCAGCCACCGGTCGACCGATCGTCTACAGCATCAACTCGAACAGCATCCACGAGAAGACCGGACCACTGCGCGACTGGGGCGACGTCGCGCACATGTGGCGGACCACCGAGGACATCACCAACCGGTGGGACACCGGCAGCGACGGCAGCACGTTCATGGGCGTGCAGAACATCGTCAACGTCAACGTGCCGTTGGCGCCCTATGCCCAGCCGGGCGGGTTCAACGACCCGGACATGCTGGAGGTCGGCAACGGTGGCATGACGGAGACCGAGCAGCGCAGCCACTTCGCCATGTGGGCGATGATGGCGGCGCCGCTGATCGCGGGCAACGACGTCCGGAGCGCCTCGGCCGCCACGCTCGCCATTCTGAAGAACGCCGACCTGGTCGCGGTCAACCAGGACCCCCTCGGCCTGCAGGCCACCCAGGTGTCGAACGACGGCACCCGGCGGATCGTCGCCAAGCGTCTCGCCAACGGCGACGTCGCGGTCGCGCTGCTCAACCAGGGCTCGGCCACGACGACCATCTCGACCACGGCGGCGGCGATCGGCAAGACCGGCACCTCGTTCACGCTGCGCGACCTCTGGACCGGAGCCACCTCGGGCACCAGCGGCGCGATCTCGGCCAGTGTCCCCGCGCACGGCACCGCGGTCTTCCGGGTCAGCGGCGGCGGCCTGGCCTCGGCGCCGGTGCCGTTCTCGCTGCGCAGCGAATCGGCGGGCCGCTGCCTGGACTCCCCGAAGGGGGCGACGGCCAACGGCACCCAGCAGGCCCTCTGGGACTGCAACAACGCGGCCCAGCAGCTGGTCACCCGCAGTGGCACCACGTTGCAGCTGCTCGGCAAGTGCCTGGAGACGCCGGCCAACGCCACAGCCGGCGCGAAGGTCCAGTTGTGGTACTGCAACGGCGGTACGAACCAGCAGTGGACGCTGAACAGCAACGGCACGATCAGCAACGTGCGGACCGGGCTGTGCCTGGACGTGAACAACAACGGCACCGCGAACGGCACACCGGTGATCGTGTGGACCTGCCACGGCAACGCCAACCAGCGTTGGGTTCGCGTGTGACCCGCAGCGGGTCCGCATCGGACACCGCCGCCAACTGATCGAACCCGGTGCCGAGCGCCGGCGCGAAGCCCGCCGGAGACGGTGGGCTTCGCGTCCGCTGTGGCCGTGACACCCCGGTGGGGGAGGTGTCCGGTCACCTATGCGCCTGCCACCGTAACTCTTGTTGTTAACGTGAACAGGATGCATACTCTTGCGGACCCGCAGCGGCGCGAGGAGTCCCCGGCATGACGTTATCGCTGATCCAACCCGAGTAGCTACCTGTGCGCAGGTGGCCGGGCGCAGTGCAAGTGCGCACCGGTCGACCCGCCGCCGCACATGATGTTAGCGCTCACTTTCGGTCCGTAGGCCGACTTTGTCGCCCGGCACCGACACCTCGTATGCCACCTGCCGCCGGTTCGCCGTGTCCTGGGGCAACCGCACCAACCCGCGAGGTCACCGTCGACCGCATGACGTGAAACGTCGACGGCGCCATCGCCCCGATCGTCCCCACCTTCTGATCGGAGGAGAAGAACCCGTGAAACGAACACTGTCGCGGATCGGCGCGATGTTGGGTGCGATGGTCCTGGTGATCAGCGCCCAGGTCCTGTTCGCCGTGGACCGGGCGTCCGCCGCGGATCCGTTCACCGGCTACCTGATGGCCCACTTCACCGGTGAGAGCACCAGCGGCGAGCAGATCTACCTCGCCCACAGCAGGGATGGCCTGCACTGGAACGACCTGAACAACGGCGCTCCCGTGCTGCTGTCCACCGTGGGCACCCGCGGGGTGCGCGACCCCGCGATCGTCCGCTCGCCCAACAGCGACAGGTTCTGGATCATCGCGACCGACCTGCGCATCGCGAGCGGCACGTCGTGGAGCGACGCGGCCAACCGCGGCAGCACCCAACTCGTCGTCTGGGAGTCCACCGATCTGGTGAACTGGTCCGCGCCGCGCATGCTGAACGTGGCCGGCGCGATCCCCGGCGCGGGTGACGCGTGGGCACCCGAAGCGATCTTCGACCCGGCGACCGGTGACTACGTCATCTACTGGGCGACGAACGCGACCGTCGACGGCGTCAAGAAGCACCGCATCTACTACGCCCGGACCACCGACTTCCGGACGGTCGGCGCGCCGGTGCTCTACATCGACCGGGGCGCGGGCCAGGGCATCATCGACACCCAGATCGTGGAGTCGCCAACCAGCGTCGGCGGTTTCCGCTACTACCGCGCGTCCGCCGACGGGCAGATCACCATCGAGGGCAGCAACTCGATCCTCGGCTCGTGGACGCGGATCGGCGACCTGTCCCACATGGGCATCTCCAACGGCGCGACCGGCGGCAACGTGGTGGAGGGTCCGATGTGGATGCCGTTCAACGGTCGCAACGAGTGGGGTCTGTGGCTGGACCAGTACGCCACCGGCCGCGGCTACATGCCGATCACGTCGACCAACCTCGGCAGCACGAGCAACTTCCGCACGGTGTCGGACTACTCGCTGGGCACCAACCGCAAGCGCCACGGCGGGATCATGAGCCTGACCGCCGCCGAGGAGAGCCGCGTGCTGGCCAAGTGGGGCGTGAACAGGCCGGTCAACCGCCTGCAGTCGTTCAACTTCCAGGACCGCTACGTCCGCCACGCCAACTTCGACGTGCGCATCGACCCGAACGTCAGCCCGCTGCAGGATTCCCAGTTCCGGATCATGCCCGGCCTGGCCGACTCCTCGGCGGTGTCGTTCGAGTCGGTCAACTACCCCGGTTACTACCTGCGGCACGTCAACTACGACTTCGTGCTCGCGTCCTACGACGGCACCACGCAGTTCCAGGCCGACGCCACGTTCCGCCAAGTCGCCGGACTGGCGTCCTCTTCGTGGAGTTCCTTCCAGTCCTACAACGTCCCCGACCGCTACATCCGCCACTACGCCTACCAGCTCAAGCTCGACCCGATCACCACCGCGATCGCGCGCGACGACGCCACGTTCCGCCTGACCAGCTGACCAGGCCGAACAGCGAGGAAGGGGTGGATGTCCGAGCATCCACCCCTTTCCAGACGTGGAGGTCGGGTCTGCTGCACGAGTAGGTGACAGTTGTAGTCACGCAGCCTGGCTGGCTGACGTGGTCATGATTGCTTCGTATTCGATGGGGGTCAACCTGCCGAGGCTGGCTTGGCGTCTACGGCGGTGGTAGGTGCGTTCGATCCAGGTCACGATCGCGGTCCGGAGTTCGCCTCGGGTGGACCAGGCGTGCCGGTCGAGAACGTTGTTCTGCAGCAACGCGAAGAAGCTCTCCATCGCGGCGTTGTCACCCGCCGCGCCCACCCTGCCCATCGAACCGGTCAGTCCGTGGCGAGCGAGGACACGGACGAACTTCCTTGATCGAAATTGCGATCCGCGGTCGGTGCGCACCACGCAGCCGGCGACCTCACCGCGGCGGGCGATCGCATTGGTGAGCGCGGCGACGGCGAGGCGGGACTTCATCCGGGAGTCGATGGAGTAG
>NZ_JBFAQZ010000043.1:0-32537 GCF_040673975.1 Actinosynnema sp. NPDC050801
GGGCCCTTACGGGCACCCCAGGCAGGCCAAAGCCGGGCAGGCACGGCGGGGAAAAGCGTCCCGCCCTGCCTGCCCGGCTTCGTCCAGCCTAAGGCGCCCGAACCCATGTCAAATCGGGCCTCGGTGCACCTGTGCCTGGTCCGTTGTGGCTGAGTTGAGGGCCTCGGTGGGTGCGCTGCGGGTCCGTTGGGCGGTAACTCAGATAGGTGGACGCGCTTACGTGGAGAACACGGACGGTCTCGAAGTGGAGATGGTGGCCTCGTCCGGTTGACACTCGGCAGACGTAGTCGATCTCTACACTGAACCGGAACCGGGTGCGTGCCGTATTCCCGGTGTCCTGATGCCGGGAGAAGCGGAGATCGGCCCTGCCATGTCCAGTTCCGAGGTGGGAGCGGCGAGGCTTCTCGGGTCCGCGTTGGTCGTCGTGCTCGTGACGGCCTGTGCCCCGAGTGCCGCCGACCCGGCGTCGGAACCCAGGCCGAGCAGTGCCGCACCCACGTCCGCCCCGCCCACGCCCAGCGGCAGCGCCGGCAAGGAGCCGCCGAAGCCGGTGCCGTTGGCCACCGACCGGGGCCGGCAGAGCGGTGGTGTGGTCGCGCACGGCGGCGATGCGCCGTACAACTACGGGCCGACGGTGCTGCTGGAGGGCGGCAGGCACCGCATGTGGTGGTGCAGCCAGCTCATGGCCGCCGGGCCTCCGGGGGACGACCTGCTCTACGCGGAGAGCGCGTCGGCGGCCGGTCCGTTCGGCGCACCCGGCGGCGCGCCGGCCATGCCGGTGCTCTCCGGCAGCGTCAACGGCTTCGACGGCATGCACACCTGCGACCCGTCGGTGATCAAGCTCGGCGACACCTACTACCTGTACTACACGGGCGCGGCGGGTGATCACGCCAATGGCAACGCCATCGGCGTCGCCACCAGCCCGGACGGCATCACGTGGACCCGCGCCGCGGGCGGCAAGCCGATCGTGAGCCCGTCCTACGACAGGACCAGGGACAACACCTACGGCGCGGGCCAGCCGTCGGTGCTGGTCGTGGACGGCTGGTTCCACCTGATGTTCACCGACACGACCGGTGAGGCCGCCGGGTGGAACGGCGCGGGCCAGTTCGTGCTGCGCTCGAAGGACCCGACGTTCGCCTCCGGCGTGCAGGCGCTGGGCCCGTCCGGCTTCCAGCAGGTGCCCGACACGCGTTCGAAGCGGACCCGCTCGGTGGTGGACGCGTTCAGCGCCGACTGGATGTACGTCGACGCGCTGCACGCGTTCGTCATCGCCCACGAGACCGAGCACGGCACGAGCCTGACGTTCTGGAACAAGTCGTTCACCGCGAACCCTCACCCCCAGGTCCACATCCCCGGTCCGTGGCGGGAGGGCCCTGGCCTGGTCCGCACGCCCCTCGGGCACGCGCCGGTGACCGCCGGGGACCCGTGCGGCCGGATCGCGGTGGACGTGATCCGCGCGACCATCGACGGCGCGGCGGCGGCACCCACCGCCCTCGGCCAGTTCGGGCTCGACCTCGCGGGCGTGCCGGGCTGCGCGACCGAGGACTCGGCGGCGCTGCTGCACGGTTACGCCGTGCCGTCACCGGCGAACACCACGGACCTCGTGCTGGACGGCGAGGTGGTGCGGCTGGAGCGCCGCTCGGTGACCGACCGGCTCGCCGTCGGCGTGCTGGCCCGCCGGCCGCCGGTCGTGGACGCCCTGCCCGTGGTGGCGGAGATCCCGGCGGGCGCCAAGGCGGTGCGCGCGCCCGACGGCCGGATCGGGCTGCTGGTGGCCGACCGGCTCTGGGTGCTCGGCTCGGGCGAGGCCGCCATCGAGCTCGTCACGCTGAACTCCTCGCAGCTCAGCCAGGTCACCAAGAAGGAGTGGGACTCGTTCGGGAAACCGGGCGAGCTGCGCCGCTAAGCCGGACCGTCGGCCTGCCGCGACCCGTCGGGCTGGGGCAGGGCGTTGCCGACGCCCATCCCGATCGCGGCCGTCGCCATGACCAGCAACGCGGTGAACGCCGCGCCGCCGGTCAGCGCGGGTCCGAGCGATTCGAGCCCGGTCTGGTCGACCAGCGACCGGCCCACCACCCCCACGACCCCGGCCAGCGGCCCGGCGACCAGCGCGGCGACGAACCACACCATGCCCCGGCCGTCGAGCCCGCGCCACGCGTCCAGCGCACCCCACAGCACGCCGATGACGACGACCAGCCCCATCGCGATGTACCGGACGGACGAGGCGGCCTCGGGGCTGTGGACGCTCACCGCCGAGGTGCCGGTCTGCACCCCGCCGTGGAACAACCCCATCCAGAACCCTCGGACCAGCCACGCGCGCATGCGTCCACCCTAGGTCGGACCGACGGCCGGTCACCAGGCACGTCCGCACCGTCCGTCACCCGAGCAGTCCCACGATTCAGCACGGTTCACCCGAACGAGTGTCAGGGTGGGGCGGTCCGCCGGCCTCTACGCTGCTTGGCATGCCGTACTCCACGCGCCGCGCCGCCCTGCGTGCCCTGCTCCGGGACAAGGAGCTGGACGCCCTGCTGGTGACCAACCTGCTCAACGTCCGCTACCTGACCGGGTTCACCGGGTCGAACGCGGCGCTGCTGGTGCACGCCGACTCCGACGACGCCGCGGTGTTCTGCACCGACGGCCGCTACCTCACCCAGGCCGCGGCCCAGGTGCCGGACCTGGAACGGGTCATCGACCGGCCGTGCGACGTGGCGCTGGTCAAGCGCGCCGCCAAGGGGAAGCCCGACCGGGTCGGCTTCGAGAGCCACCACGTGACCGTGGACGGCCTGGACGCGCTGGCGGACGCGGCCGACGGCGCGGCACTCGTCCGGTCGGCCGACCTGGTCGAGCGGTTGCGGCTGGTCAAGGACGACGCCGAGGTCGAGGCGCTGCGCATGGCGTGCGCGGCGGCCGACCGGGCGCTGGCCGGCCTCATCGAGCACGGCGGCCTGCGGCCGGGTCGCAGCGAGAAGGAGATCGCCCGCGAGCTGGAGAACCGGATGCTCGACCACGGCGCGGCCGGACCGTCGTTCGAGTCGATCGTGGCGACGGGCGCGAACTCGGCGGTGCCGCACCACCGGCCGACCGACGCGGTGGTCCGCGACGGCGACTTCGTGAAGCTGGACTTCGGCGCGCTGGTCGACGGCTACCACTCCGACATGACCCGCACCCTGGTCGTCGGCCGGGCCTCCGACTGGCAGCGCGAGCTGTACCAACTGGTCGCGGCCTCGCAGGCGGCGGGCCGGGCCGCGCTGGCGGTCGGTGCGCGGGTCTCGGACGTGGACGCGGCGGCGCGCGCGGTGATCGAGGAGGCCGGGCACGGCGACGAGTTCCTGCACGGCCTCGGGCACGGCGTGGGCCTGCAGATCCACGAGGCTCCAGCGCTGTCGAAGGCGGGTGACGGTACACTTCTGCCCGGCATGGCGGTCACCGTCGAGCCCGGTGTGTACCTGGCCGGGAAGGGTGGTGTCCGCATCGAGGACACGCTCGTGGTGCGCGAAGGCGCCCCGGAGCTCCTCACCCTGACCACGAAGGAACTCGTGGTCGTCTGAAGTCGGATCGTCGGCCTGGCCGACGTCAGTCGGATCGTCGGCCCTGCCGACGGCGCCTCACTCACGCAACAGGAGAGCCCACCACCGTGGCCACCACCAACGACCTGAAGAACGGCCTGGTGCTGAACCTCGACGGCCAGCTGTGGACCGTCACCGCGTTCCAGCACGTGAAGCCGGGCAAGGGCGGCGCCTTCGTGCGCACCACGTTGAAGCACGTCCTGTCCGGCAAGGTCGTGGACAAGACCTTCAACGCGGGCACCAAGGTCGAGACGGCCACCGTCGACAAGCGCGGCATGACCTACCTGTACAAGGACGGCGCCGACTTCGTCTTCATGGACGGCGACACCTACGACCAGATCAACGTCCCGGGCGAGACCGTCGGCGACGCGGCGAACTACATGCTGGAGAACCAGGAAGCGGTCGTCGCCCTGCACGAGGGCGTCGCGCTCTACGTCGAGCTCCCGACCTCGGTCGAGCTCGTGATCCAGCACACCGACCCGGGCCTGCAGGGCGACCGCTCCACCGGCGGCACCAAGCCCGCCACGCTGGAGACCGGCGCGGAGATCCAGGTGCCGCTGTTCGTCACCACCGGCGAGAAGATCAAGGTCGACACCCGCGACGGCCGTTACCTGGGTCGAGTGAACGGCTGAGATGGGCGCACGGAGCAAGGCGCGCAAACGCGCGGTCGACGTCCTCTACGAAGCGGACCAGCGGGGCATCGACCCGGTGACGCTGCTCGCGGACCGGGTCGGTTCGACGGACGTGCCGCCGGTGAACGACTACACGATCTCGCTCGTGGAAGGCGTCACGGCGCACCGCGCGCGGATCGACGACCTCATCTCCGAGCACGCCGAGGGCTGGACGCTGCAGCGGATGCCCGCGGTCGACCGGGCCGTGCTGCGGATCGGGCTCTACGAGCTGCTGTGGGCGGCCGACGTGCCCGACGCGGTCGCGATCGACGAGGCGGTGGAGCTGGCCAAGGGCCTGTCCACGGACGACTCGCCGCGGTTCGTCAACGGTGTGCTCGGCCGGATCGCGGTCATCGCCGACCAGCTCCGGGCCGTGCTCTAGGGCGCACGCCACCGCACGACGTGCCTGCGCGGGCGCAGGCGAAGACCAGGCCGAAAGGGCCACCCGTGGGGCGAACCGGCGGGTGGCCCTCTTCGCGTGCTCAGTCCTCCTTGGCCGGTCGGGCCTCGGGGGGCAGCACGCCCCAGTCGATGAGCTGCTCGGTCAGCTCGCCCGGCGTCATGTCGTAGATGATCGCCAGGGACCGCAGGTCCTCGGTCCGGATGGACAGCACCTTGCCGTTGTAGTCGCCGCGCTGGCTCTGGATGGTGGCCGCGTACCGCGCGAGCGGCCCGACCTTCTCCGCCGGCAGCTGTTGCAGCCGTTCCAGGTTGATGACGATCTTCGTGGCGGGTTCGGCACCGGACGGGACCCGACCCTCCGGCAGCAGCTCGGCCACCGGGACGCCGTAGAAGTCGGCCAGTTCGGCGAGCTTCTGCACGGTCACGGCACGGTCGCCGCGCTCGTACGAGCCGACGACCACGGCCTTCCAGCGACCGCCGGACTTCTGCTCGACGCCGTGCAAAGACAAGCCCTGCTGCTGGCGGATCGCGCGGAGCTTGGCCCCCAGCGCCTTGGCGTAGTCGCCCATGTGGCGGTTCTCCGTTCATTCGCCCCGTCAGCCGGTAGGGGACTGCCGCGGGGAGGCTTAGATCAATACGCAGAGTAATGATTGCTCTCCGTGGTCACCAGGTCAAGCTGATCTCGCCGGCCCAGGTGGGCGAGACCACGCGCACCACCCGGAAGATTGACTCCTCCCGCCTGATACGGTGCTGGTCAGCCCGGTCGCAGCCGGGTGTCCGACGTCCTTTAAGGACCCGTCCAGCGAGGCGGGGAAGGAGGTCCAACCGTGGCGCCACGTCAACGTGGCGCGACGGACCCGGCCGGGGAGCGAGAGCTCCTGTCGGCCGGCGACGTCGCGCGCACCGTCGCCCGAATGGCCCATCAGATCATCGAGAAGACCGCTCTTGATGCACCGAGCGCACCCGCAGTAGTCCTGATGGGGATTCCGAGCCGGGGAGCGCCGCTGGCCCGCCGGCTGGCCGTCCGCATCGCCGAGTTCTCGGGTGTCGAGGTGCCGACCGGCACGCTGGACGTGACCCTCTACCGGGACGACCTGCGCCGAGGCCCCACCCGCCCGCTGGAGGCGACCAAGCTGCCCGAGGGCGGCATCGACGACAGGCTCGTGGTCCTGGTGGACGACGTGCTGTTCTCCGGTCGCACGATCCGCGCCGCGCTCGACGCCCTGCGCGACCACGGCCGCCCCCGCGCGGTGCAGCTGGCCGTCCTGGTCGACCGCGGCCACCGCGAACTGCCGATCCGCGCGGACTACGTGGGCAAGAACGTGCCCACGGCCCGCACCGAGGAGGTCCACGTGCTGCTGGACGAGTTCGACCAGCGTGACGGGGTGGTGCTGCGGTGAAGCACCTGCTCACCACCGAGGGCATCGACCCGGCGCAGGCGACCGCCATCCTGGACACCGCGGCGAGCCTCAAGCAGGCCCTCGAAGGCCGTGAAGTGCGCAAACTGCCGACGCTGCGCGGTCGCACGGTCATCACGATGTTCTACGAGAACTCCACCCGCACCCGCGTGAGCTTCGAGATCGCGGGCAAGTGGATGAGCGCGGACGTGGTGAACGTCTCGTCCTCCGGCTCCAGCGTGAGCAAGGGCGAGTCGCTGCGCGACACCGCGCTGACGCTGGCCGCGGCGGGCGCGGACTGCGTCATCGTGCGGCACCCGGCGTCCGGCGCGGCGCACCGGCTGGCCGGCTGGCTGCGCGAGGCGGGCACGTCGGTGGTCAACGCGGGCGACGGCATGCACGAGCACCCCACCCAGGCCCTGCTGGACGCGGCCACCCTGCGGGAACGGCTCGGCGACCTGCGCGACCGCCGCATCGCGATCGTCGGTGACGTGCTGCACAGCCGGGTCGCCCGGTCCAACGTGCACCTGCTCACCGCCCTGGGCGCGGACGTGACGCTCGTCGCGCCGCCGACCCTGCTGCCGGTCGGGGTGTCGAACTGGCCGGTCACCGTGTCGCACGAGCTGGACGCCGAGCTGCCCAGCCAGGACGCCGTGATGCTGCTCAGGGTGCAGGCGGAGCGGATGTATGGCGGGCCCGCCGGCGCGGGAGGCAACGGACACTTCTTCCCGTCGGCCCGCGAGTACTCCATCGCCTACGGCCTGAGCGAGCGGCGGCTCAAGCTGCTGCCCGCGCACGCGGTCGTGCTGCACCCCGGTCCGATGCTGCGCGGCATGGAGATCGCCTCGGCGGTCGCCGACTCGCCGCGTGCCGCCATCACCGACCAGGTGCGCAACGGCGTGCACGTGCGCATGGCCGTGCTCTACCACCTGCTTGCCCACGAGGAGGAAACCGCGTGAACCGGCCCTTGATCCTCAAGGGAGTACGACCGTACGGCGAAGGTGACCCGACCGACGTGCTGATCCGCGACGGCGTGATCGCCGAGATCGGGTCCGTCGGAGGAGAGGGCGCGGACGTCGTCGACGGCAACGGCGCGGTGCTGCTGCCCGGGTTCGTCGACCTGCACACCCACCTGCGCGAACCCGGCCGCGAGGACACCGAGACGATCGCCACCGGCTCGGCCGCCGCGGCGCTGGGCGGCTACACGGCGGTGTTCGCCATGGCCAACACCGACCCGGTCGCGGACAACGAGGTCGTCGTCGCGCACGTCGCCCGCCGCGGTCGCGAGGTCGGCCTGGTCGACGTGCACCCGGTCGGCGCGGTCACCGTGGGCCTGGAGGGCGTGAAGCTCGCCGAGCTGGGCACCATGGCCAAGGCGGGCGTGCGGGTGTTCTCCGACGACGGCCACTGCGTGCACGACCCGCTGATCATGCGCCGCGCGTTGGAGTACAGCAGGGCGTTGGACGTGGTCGTGGCGCAGCACGCGGAGGAGCCCCGGCTGACCGTGGGCGCGCAGGCGCACGAGGGCGAGCAGGCCTCCAGGCTGGGCCTCCAGGGCTGGCCGGCCGCCGCCGAGGAGTCGATCGTGGCCCGGGACTGCCTGCTGGCGCTGCACGCGGGCGCCCGGCTGCACGTCTGCCACGTCTCCACCACCGGCACCGCCGACGTGCTGGCGTGGGCCAAGGCCCGCGGCACGCAGGTGTCCGCCGAGGTCACCCCGCACCACCTGCTGCTGACCGACGAGCGGCTGGCGACCTACGACCCGGTGAACAAGGTCAACCCGCCCCTGCGCACCGCCGCCGACGCGCTGAAGCTGCGCGAGGCGCTGGCCGAGGGCGTCATCGACTGCGTGGCCACCGACCACGCGCCGCACGCCGTGCAGGACAAGGACACCGAGTGGGCCGCGGCCCGGCCCGGCATGTTGGGCCTGCAGACCGCGTTGTCGATCGTGGTGGAGACCATGGTCAAGACCGGTCTGCTGGACTGGCGGGGCGTGGCGCGGGTGATGAGCGAGCGGCCCGCCGAGATCGCGGGCCTGCCCGACCAGGGGCGTCCGATCGAGGTCGGCGAGCCGGCCAACCTCACCCTGGTCGACCCGGACGCCATCTGGACGGTGCGCGGCGCGGAGTTCGCCAGCATCGCGGCCAACACCCCGTTCGAGGGCATGGAGCTGCCCGGCGCGGTGGTCGCCACCCTGCTGCGCGGGCGCGTGACGGCGGTCGGCGGAAGGATTCCCGCATGACGCGCGTGGTGCTGTCCCTCGCCGTGCTGGCGATCTTCCTGCTGTGCCTGTACGGCATGTGGCGCGGCTGGCAGCGCCGCGCCCGCCGGCAGGCCGGGGTGCTGCCGGAGTTCCCCCGGCCGCCCGCCGAGACCGGCGCGACGATGCTGGAGACGACCGGCGTGTACCTCGGCACCACGATCGGCGACGACTGGCAGGACCGGGTCGCGGTCGGCGACATCGGCCACCGCGCCGAGGCGACCCTGAAGCTGACCGAGAACGGTGTGCTCGTGGAGCGCACCGGCGCGAGCGCGCTGTGGATCCCCGCGGCGCAACTCGACGGGGCCCGCACGGCGCGCGGCCTCGCGGGCAAGGTGATGACGGCGGACGGCCTGCTGGTCGTGCGCTGGCACCTCGGCGACCGGGTGTTCGACACCGGGTTCCGGGGCGACGACAAGGACGTGTACGAGCAGTGGGTGCAAGCGCTGGGAGGCCCTGCATGATCAACTCGGTCAAGACCAACGCGGCACTGGTCCTGGAAGACGGCCGCGTGTTCCGCGGTGAGGCCTACGGCGCGGTCGGCGCGAGCCTGGGCGAGGTCGTGTTCTCCACCGGCATGACCGGCTACCAGGAGACCCTGACCGACCCGTCCTACCACCGCCAGATCGTGGTGCAGACGGCGCCGCAGATCGGCAACACCGGCTGGAACGACGAGGACGACGAGTCGGGCCGCATCTGGGTCTCCGGCTACGTGGTGCGCGACCCGGCCCGCGTGCCGTCCAACTGGCGGTCGACCCGCAGCCTGGACGACGCGCTGGTCAGCCAGGGTGTCGTCGGCATCTCGGGCATCGACACCCGGATGCTGACCCGCCACCTGCGCGAGCAGGGCGCGATGCGCGCGGGCGTGTTCTCCGGCGACGAGCTCGGCGGCGTCGAGGAGATGCTGGCCCGCGTCCGCAGCGCGCCCGCCATGACGGGCGCCGACCTGGCCGGTGACGTGACCACGGCGGAGCCGTACGTGGTCGAGGCCGTCGGCGAGCGCCGCTTCACCGTCGCCGCGCTCGACCTGGGCATCAAGTCCAACACGCCGCGGATGATGGCCGCCCGCGGCATCGAGGTGCACGTGCTGCCGCTGACCTCGACCGCGGACGACCTGGTCGCGGTCAAGCCGGACGGCGTGTTCCTGTCCAACGGCCCGGGCGACCCGGCCACCCAGGCGCACGCGGTCGAGCTGACCCGGACCGTGCTGGACCGGCGCATCCCGCTGTTCGGCATCTGCTTCGGCAACCAGATCCTCGGCCGCGCGCTGGGCCGCGACACCTACAAGCTGCGCTACGGCCACCGGGGCATCAACATCCCGGTCATCGACGTGTCCACCGGCAAGGTGGCCATCACGTCGCAGAACCACGGTTTCGCGCTGGAGGGCGAGCCCGGGGAGGAGTTCGACTCCGACTTCGGCCGCGTGCTGCTGAGCCACTACTGCCCCAACGACGGCACGGTCGAGGGCGTGCGGGCGCTGGACGTGCCCGCGTTCAGCGTGCAGTACCACCCGGAGGCGGCGGCCGGTCCGCACGACGCCGCCCCGCTGTTCGACGAGTTCGTGACGATGATGGGTGAGGGTCGCTGATGCCGAAGAGGACTGATCTCAAGCACGTGCTGGTCATCGGCTCCGGCCCGATCGTCATCGGCCAGGCCTGCGAGTTCGACTACTCCGGCACCCAGGCGTGCCGGGTGCTGCGCGAGGAGGGCCTGCGGGTCTCCCTGGTCAACTCCAACCCGGCGACGATCATGACGGACCCGGAGTTCGCCGACGCCACCTACGTCGAGCCGATCACCCCGGAGTTCGTGGAGAAGGTCATCGCGGCCGAGCGCCCGGACGCCATCCTGGCCACGCTGGGCGGCCAGACCGCGTTGAACACCGCCATCGCGCTGCACGAGCGCGGGGTGCTGGAGAAGTACGACGTCGAGCTGATCGGCGCGGACATCGACGCCATCCAGCGCGGCGAGGACCGGCAGATCTTCAAGGACCTGGTCCGCCGGATCGGCGCGGACGTGCCGCGCAGCGCAGTGTGCAAGAGCATGGAGGACGTCCGCGCGACCGTGGCCGAGCTCGGCCTGCCGGTCGTCATCCGGCCGTCGTTCACCATGGGCGGCCTCGGTTCGGGCATGGCCCACACGCCCGAGGAGCTGGAGCGGCTGGCCGCGAGCGGCCTGGCCGAGTCGCCGGTCACCGAGGTGCTGATCGAGGAGAGCGTGCTCGGCTGGAAGGAGTACGAGCTGGAGCTCATGCGCGACCGCAACGACAACGTGGTCGTCGTCTGCTCCATCGAGAACATCGACCCGATGGGCGTGCACACCGGCGACTCGGTGACCGTGGCCCCGGCGATGACGCTCACCGACCGCGAGTACCAGCACATGCGCGACGTCGGCATCGCGGTCATCCGCGAGGTCGGGGTGGACACCGGCGGCTGCAACATCCAGTTCGCCATCGACCCGCGCAACGGCCGCATGGTCGTGATCGAGATGAACCCGCGCGTCTCCCGCTCGTCGGCGCTGGCGTCGAAGGCGACCGGTTTCCCGATCGCCAAGATCGCCGCGAAGCTCGCGATCGGCTACACGCTGGACGAGATCCGCAACGACATCACCGGGGAGACCCCGGCCAGCTTCGAACCGACCCTCGACTACGTCGTGGTGAAGGTGCCGAGGTTCGCGTTCGAGAAGTTCCCCGGCGCGGACAGCACGCTCACCACGACCATGAAGTCGGTCGGCGAGGCCATGTCCATCGGCCGCAGCTTCATCGAGGCGCTCGGCAAGGCGTTGCGCTCCATGGAGACCAAGGCCGCCGGGTTCTGGACCACGCCCGATCCCGACGAGACGCTGGAGTCCACCCTGGACGCCCTGCGCAAGGGCCACGACGGGCGGCTGTACACGGTGGACCGCGCGCTGCGCCTGGGCGCGACCATCGAGCAGGTGCACGAGGCGTCGCGGATCGACCCGTGGTTCATCGAGCAGATGGCCTGGCTGGTCGGCCTGCGGGGCGAGATCGAGGACGCGCCCGTGCTGGACGAGCGCCTGCTGCGCAAGGCCAAGCGGGCCGGCCTGTCCGACCGGCAGGTCGCCGCGCTGCGCCCGGAGCTGGCCGGTGAGGACGGCGTCCGCTCGCTGCGCCACCGGCTGAAGGTGCGGCCGGTGTTCAAGACGGTCGACACCTGCGCCGCCGAGTTCGCCGCCAAGACCCCGTACCACTACTCGGCCTACGAGCTGGACCCCGACGCCGAGACCGAGGTGGCCGCGCAGCCCGACAAGCCGAAGGTGCTGATCCTGGGCTCCGGCCCGAACCGGATCGGCCAGGGCATCGAGTTCGACTACTCGTGCGTGCACGCGGCCATGGCGCTGCGCGAGGCGGGCTACGAGACGGTGATGGTCAACTGCAACCCGGAGACCGTCTCCACCGACTACGACACCTCCGACCGGCTCTACTTCGAACCGCTGACGTTCGAGGACGTGCTGGAGGTGTTCCACTCCGAGCAGCGCTCCGGCACAGTCGTGGGCGTCATCGTGCAGCTCGGCGGCCAGACGCCGCTGGGCCTGGCGCGGCGGCTGGAGGCTGCGGGCGTGCCGGTCGTGGGCACCCCGCCGCACGCCATCCACCTCGCCGAGGAGCGCGGCGCGTTCGGCCAGGTCCTCGCCGACGCCGGGCTGCCCGCCCCGAAGTACGGCATGGCCACGTCGTTCGCGCAGGCCAAGGCCATCGCCGACGAGATCGGCTACCCGGTGCTGGTGCGGCCGTCGTACGTGCTCGGCGGTCGCGGCATGGAGATCGTCTACGACGAGGAGACCCTGCGCAGCTACATCCAGCGCGCCACCGAGGTCAGCCCGGAGCACCCGGTGCTGGTCGACCGGTTCCTCGACGACGCCATCGAGATCGACGTGGACGCCCTCTACGACGGCACCGAGGTGTTCATCGGGGGTGTGATGGAACACATCGAGGAGGCCGGCGTGCACTCCGGCGACTCGGCGTGCGCCCTGCCCCCGATCACGCTGGGCGAGTCCGACATCGAGGCGGTCCGGCGGTCCACGCTGGCCATCGCCGACGGCATCGGCGTGCGCGGCCTGCTCAACGTGCAGTACGCGCTGAAGGACGACGTGCTGTACGTCCTGGAGGCCAACCCGCGCGCCTCGCGCACCGTCCCGTTCGTCTCCAAGGCCACGGCGGTGCCGCTGGCCAAGGCCGCCGCCCGGATCATGCTCGGCGCGACCGTGGCCCAGCTGCGGACCGAGGGGCTGCTGCCCAAGACCGGTGACGGCGCGAAGCTGCCCGCGCACGCCCCGGTGGCGGTCAAGGAGGCCGTGCTGCCGTTCCACCGGTTCCGCACGCCGGAGGGCAAGGGCGTGGACTCGCTGCTCGGCCCGGAGATGAAGTCGACCGGCGAGGTCATGGGCATCGACGTGTCGTTCGGCATGGCCTACGCCAAGTCCCAGACCGCCTCCTACGGCTCCCTGCCCACGTCGGGGCGGGTGTTCGTGTCGGTGGCCAACCGGGACAAGCGGGCCATGATCTTCCCGGTCAAGCGGCTCGCCGACCTCGGCTTCGAGGTGCTGGCCACCGCGGGCACCGCCGAGGTGCTGCGCCGCAACGGCATCCCCTGCACGGTCGTGCGCAAGCACTTCGAGGGCGCCGACAACATCGTCGACGCCATCCTCGCGGGCACCGTCGACATGATCATCAACACCCCGTACGGCAACCACGGGCCGCGCGTCGACGGCTACGAGATCCGCACTGCGGCCGTGGCCAAGGACATCCCCTGCGTCACCACGATCCAGGGCGCGGCGGCGGCCGTGCACGGCATCGAGGCCGCCATCCGCGGTGACATCGGCGTGCGGCCCCTCCAGGCCCTCCAGGCGGCGCTGCGGGGTGAGGGATGAGGTTCGGCGCACGCCTGTCCCGGGCGATCTCCGAGCACGGGCCCCTGTGCGTGGGCATCGACCCGCACCCCGGCCTGCTGGCGTCCTGGGGGCTCTCCCAGGACGCCGCGGGGCTGGAGCGGTTCGCGCTGACCTGCGTGGAGGCGTTCGGCGGCCGGGTGGCGGTGGTGAAGCCGCAGGCGGCGTTCTTCGAGGCGCACGGCTCACGGGGCGTGGCGGTCCTGGAACGCGTCATCGCCGACCTGCGCGACAGCGGCACGCTGGTGCTGGTCGACGCCAAGCGCGGCGACATCGGCTCGACCATGGCCGCCTACGCCTCGGCCTACCTCACCGAGGGTTCGCCGCTGGCGGGCGACGCGGTCACCGTGTCGCCGTTCCTCGGCTTCGGATCGCTCGATCCGGCGCTCTCGGCGGCTTCCGAGAGCGGTCGCGGAATATTCGTCCTCGCGTTGACTTCGAATCCCGAGGGCGCTTCCGTGCAACGCGCGACGGGCTCCGACGGGCGTTCCGTGGCGCAGTCGATCGTGGACTCCGCGGCGCGGGCGAACGCGGGCGCCGAGCCGTTCGGCGACGTCGGCCTGGTGATCGGCGCGACGCTCGGCGAACTCGGCGTGGACCTCTCTGACCTGCACGGACCCGTCCTCGCGCCCGGTTTCGGCGCCCAGGGCGCAACCGTCGCGGACCTGCGCGCGCTGTTCGGCGCGGACCTGCGCGGAGTGCTCCCGACGTCCTCCCGGGACGTGCTCAAGCACGGTCCGGAGACCGCAAAACTGCGGTCGTCGGTGGAGGCCGTGCGGGCCTCCTTGGAGATGTGATCACGATCAAATCGCGACACGCTTCGCGTGGTCCGCTCACCAGCGCAAACGGTCCCTGGTACGGTCCTGGCCACCGGCGGGTCCATCCCCCATCGAGCGCATACCACACCCGGCGTGCGCAAGGCGTTACCGGTGGCGGTGATAGACCTGTTGGGGGGTGTTGGTACTACTACCACCCGCCGCTACCACTCCAGCGCTGACAAAGATTCACCTGACTGGGACCCACGTTGTACCCAGGCAATTGCGCTCGGTACGGTCGCGGCACCGATCCAGAATTTGACATTCCCACACCACGGAGGAAATCGTGGCCCTTCCCCAGCTTACCGAGGAGCAGCGGGCCGCAGCGCTGGAGAAGGCTGCTGCCGCTCGTCGCACTCGGGCTGAGCTCAAGGAGCGCCTCAAGCGTGGCGGCACGAACCTGACCGACGTGCTGAAGGCCGCCGAGAGCGACGAGGTCCTTGGCAAGATGAAGGTGTCCGCGCTGCTCGAGGCGCTTCCGGGCGTCGGCAAGGTGCGTGCGCAGCAGATCATGGAGCGCCTTGAGATCGCTCCGTCCCGTCGGCTGCGCGGCCTGGGTGAGCGGCAGCGCAAGGCGCTGCTCACCGAGTTCAGCGGCGAGTGAGTGATGGCACCGGGGTGGGGTCGGGCGTTCGCGCCCGGCCCCGCCTCACCGTTCTGTCCGGGCCCTCCGGCGTCGGCAAGTCCAGCGTGCTGGCCGAGCTGCGCCGGATGGGTCCGGAGATCCACTTCAGCGTCTCGGTGACCACCAGGAAGCCGAGGCCGGGCGAGGTCGACGGGGTGCACTACCACTTCGTCGACACCGCCGAGTTCCGCGACATGGTCGCCGCGGGCGAGCTCCTGGAGCACGCCGAGTTCGCGGGCAACTGCTACGGCACCCCCAAGGAGCCGGTGGAGCGGGCGCTCGCGGCCGGCACGCCGTCCCTGCTGGAGATCGAGCTGCAGGGCGCGCGGCAGGTCCGGGTCGCGATGCCGCAGGCCCAGCTGGTCATGCTGGCGCCGCCGTCGTGGGAGCACCTGGTCGGCAGGCTGACCGGCCGCGGCACCGAGGACCCCGCCGTCGTCGCCCGCCGGTTGGAGATCGCCAGGGAGGAACTGGCGGCCGAGCCGGAGTTCGACGAGGTCGTGGTGAACGACGACGTGAAGATCGCCGCCGTGAGCTTGCTAAACTTGGTGGTCGGCCCGGTGCCCGACGCGTGAGCACGCGCGTCGCGAGGCACGGGACGGTTGTCCCGACACGGTTGTCCTGACCTGGGGCGACACAGACCCACCCCTGAACCGCAGGAGCGTTGACGAGTGACCACGCACACCGAGCTGGGCCCGCTCTCGGGTACTCCGGAGGGCATCACCAACCCGCCGATCGACGACCTGCTGGAGCAGGTCAGCTCGAAGTACGCGCTGGTGATCTACGCGGCCAAGCGCGCGCGGCAGATCAACGACTACTACGCGCAGCTCGGTGAGGGCTTGCTGGAGTACGTCGGTCCGCTGGTCGAGCCGGGCCCGCGCGAGAAGCCGCTGTCGATCGCGCTCCGGGAGATCCACGCGGGTCTGCTCGAGCACACCGAGGGCGAGTGACCGAGGCCGTTGACGCCCCCGACCGCCCCAGGGTCATCCTGGGCGTGGGCGGGGGCATCGCCGCGTACAAGGTGTGCGAGGTGCTGCGCCGGCTCACCGAGTCCGGCCACGCCGTGCGCGTCGTGCCCACGGACGGCGCGCTGAAGTTCGTCGGCGCGGCCACGTTCGAGGCGCTGTCCGGTCAGCCCGTGCAGACCGGCGTGTTCTCCGACGTGCCGTCCGTGCCGCACGTGAAGCTGGGGCAGACCGCCGACCTGGTCGTCGTGGCGCCCGCCACGGCCAACCTGATCGCCAAGGCCGCCCACGGCCTGGCCGACGACCTGCTCACCAACACGCTGCTGACCGCGCGCTGCCCGGTGCTGCTGGTGCCGGCGATGCACACGGAGATGTGGGAGCACCCGGCGACGCAGGCCAACGTGGCGCTGCTGCGCTCGCGCGGCGTGATCGTCGCCGAGCCCGCCAGCGGCAGGCTGACCGGCAAGGACACCGGCAAGGGCAGGCTGCCTGAGCCCGCCGAGATCGTGGACCTGGCCCGGTTGCTGCTGGCGCGCCCCGACGCGCTGCCGCGCGACCTGGAGGGCGTGCACGTGGCGGTGTCGGCGGGCGGCACCCGCGAGCCGCTGGACCCGGTGCGCTTCCTGGGCAACCGCTCGTCCGGCCGGCAGGGCTACGCGCTGGCCCGGGTCGCCGCCCAGCGCGGCGCGCGGGTGACGCTGGTCGCCGCGCACACCGCCGACCTGGTCGCGCCCGCCGGGGTGGACGTCGTGCGCGTCGGCTCCGCGCTGGAGCTGCGTGACGCGATGCACTCCGTCGCCGCCGCGGCCGACGTCGTGGTGATGGCCGCCGCCGTCGCCGACTTCCGGCCGGTCGACCTGGTCGAGCACAAGATCAAGAAGACCGATCGGGATCCCGAACCCGTCGCGCTCACCCGCAACCCCGACATCCTGGCCGAGCTGGTCGCCGCGCGACGGCCCGGGCAGGTCGTCGTCGGGTTCGCGGCCGAGACCGGTGACGCCGGCGCCGGAGTGCTTGAGTACGGTCGCGCGAAGCTCAAGCGCAAGGGCTGCGACTGGCTCGTGGTCAACGCCGTGGGCGACGGCCGGGCGTTCGAGGTCGAGGACAACGCCGGTTGGCTGCTGTCCGCCGACGGGGCCGAGAGCCCCATCCCGCACGGTTCGAAGTCGCGACTGGCGTCCGCATTGTGGGACGCGGTCGCACCGACCGTCGAACGGTGACGGAGCGCCCCGGAGCGCTGAGTAAGCTTGAAAGCCATTCGCAGATCGACAGTTAGGGAGTGTCGTGGGTCAGCACAGCAGCAGGCTGTTCACCAGTGAGTCGGTGACCGAAGGGCACCCCGACAAGATCTGCGACGCCATCAGCGACTCCATCCTCGACGCGCTGCTGGCCAAGGACCCGCGCTCGCGGGTCGCGGTGGAGACGATGGTCACCACCGGCCAGGTGCACGTGGCGGGCGAGGTGACCACCGAGGCCTACGCCGACATCCCGTCGATCGTGCGGGAGAAGATCGTCGAGATCGGCTACGACTCGTCGGCCAAGGGCTTCGACGGCTTCTCGTGCGGCGTGAACGTGGCGATCGGCTCCCAGTCGCCCGACATCGCGCAGGGCGTCGACACCGCGTTCGAGAAGCGGGTCGAGGGCACCGAAGACGAGATCGCCAAGCAGGGCGCGGGCGACCAGGGCCTCATGTTCGGCTACGCCTGCACCGACACCCCCGAGCTGATGCCGCTGCCGATCGCGCTGGCGCACCGGCTGTCGCGCCGGCTGACCGCGGTCCGCAAGGACGGCACCGTGCCGTACCTGCGCCCCGACGGCAAGACCCAGGTCACCATCGAGTACGCGGGCGACCAGCCGGTGCGGCTCGACACCGTCGTGGTGTCCAGCCAGCACGCCGACGGGATCGACCTGGAGAAGCTGCTCGGCGTCGACGTGCGCGAGCACGTGGTGGCCCCGGAGATCGCCGAGCTCGGCCTGGACACCTCCGACGTGCGGCTGCTGGTCAACCCCACCGGCCGGTTCGTCATCGGCGGCCCGATGGGTGACGCCGGCCTGACCGGCCGCAAGATCATCGTCGACACCTACGGCGGCATGGCCCGCCACGGCGGCGGCGCGTTCTCCGGCAAGGACCCGTCGAAGGTGGACCGGTCCGCGGCGTACGCGATGCGCTGGGTGGCGAAGAACGCGGTGGCCGCGGGCCTGGCCACGCGCATCGAGGTGCAGGTGGCGTACGCCATCGGCAAGGCCGCCCCGGTGGGTCTGTTCGTGGAGACCTTCGGCACCGAGACGGTGGACCCGACCAAGATCCAGCAGGCGATCGGCGAGGTCTTCGACCTGCGCCCGGCCGCGATCATCCGCGACCTGGACCTGCTGCGCCCGATCTACGCGCCGACCGCCGCGTACGGCCACTTCGGCCGCACCGACGTCGAGCTGCCGTGGGAGAGCACCGACCGCGCCGACGCCCTGCGCGCCGCCGCGGGTGCGTGACGCGCTAACCACGCGCCTGGTCCGCGGCGAGGACGTGGACCTCGACGGCGCCGAACTGCCCGCGTCGCTGATCCGGGACCTGCTGACCGACGAACTCGACCAGCGGGGCCTGCGGATCAGCGGCGCGCGCGTCTCCGGGCAACTGGACCTGTCGGACGTCGTGGTCTCGCGGCCGGTGGTGCTGCGGGACTGCACGACCGACGAGCCGGTGCTGCTGGACCGGGCGCGGCTGACGTCGCTCGACCTGAGCGGCCTGGTCGCGCCCTCGGTGTCCGCGCCGTGGCTCAAGCTGGACCACTACCTGCTGCTCAAGCAGGCCCGGCTGGAGGGCGGCGCCGGCTGGGCCCTCGACCTGGGCGAGGCGTCGATCGGCGGCCACCTCAGCCTGTCCGGGGCGCACCTGCGGTCCGAGCACGAGTACGCCGTGCACGCGGTCAAGCTGCGCACCGGCAGCCACCTGTACCTCGACGACGTCCGGGTGGTCGGCACGGTCCGGCTCGACGGCGCGCGGCTGGGCGGGAACCTCGACGGCCGCGGCGCGCACCTGCACTCCGAGCGCGCCTCGGCGTTGCTCGGCGTGGACATGCAGCTGGACGACAGCGTGGTGCTGCGCGACGCGCGCGTGACGACCGGGTCCGAACGGCACGCGGCGGTGCGCATCCGCGGCGCCCGGATCGGCGGTCAGCTGGTGCTGCGCGGCGCCGCGTTGCGCGGCGCGGTCGCGCTGGACGTGAAGCAGGTCCGGGTGGGCACGGAGGTGCTGCTCCCGCCGGACGGCCTGGACGGTCTGGTGGAGCTCGACGGGCTCACGTACTCGGGTGTGCCGCGCGACGCGACGGTGGACGAGTGGCTGGACATGCTCGCCCGGCGCACGCCGGTGTACGCCAGCCAGCCCTACGTGCACCTCGCCGCCGCGAACCAGGCCGCGGGCAACGAGCGGGACGTGCGGCGGATCCGGGTCGCGCAGCAGCGGGACCTGCTCCGGCGCGGTCGGCTGACCAGGTGGGGCCGGGTGTGGCACCGGATCACCGGTGCCACCGTCGGGTACGGCTACCGGCCCGCCGTCGCGCTGGTGTGGCTGCTCGGCACCCTGGCCGCGGCGGTCGTGCTGATCGCCGGGATCGCCGGACCGGCCGGGCTGGTGCGGTCGTGCTCCGCCGTCGAGCAGGTCGGGCACGCGCTGAACGCCGTGACGCCGCTGGCGAAGCCGGAGGGCGTGCGCTGCCAGGTCGTCACCACCACCGGCCTCGGCCAGGCCGTGGTGGTCTCGACGTGGGTGCTGCAGCTGCTGGCCTGGGCTTTCGCCACGTTGTTCGTCGCGGGTTTCACCGGCCTGGTCCGCAAGACCTCCTGACGGGGACGGCGGCCGCGTCGACCACCCGTTCGTGATCTTGCGTAACTCGAACACGTGTTCGATACTGGTCTTGTGACCCGATGTCCCCTGAGCGTCCACCACGGTCTCTGGTAGACCACCACCCGTGGCGGGCAAGGCGACTACCAGGCGCGGCGAGCAGGTTCCCGCCGCCGCGCTGCCGGTTGCCCGCGTGTGCGTGGACGTGCCGCTGGCGCACCTGGACCGGCCGTTCGACTACCAGGTGTCCACCGAGCAGGACGCGGACGCGGTGCCCGGCTGCCGGGTGCGGGTGCGGTTCGCGGGCCAGTTGGTGGACGGCTACCTGCTGGAGCGGGTGGAGTCCTCCGAGTACGGGCGCAAGCTGACCTTCCTGGACCGGGTGATCTCGCCCGAGCCGGTGCTGTCGCCGGAGGTGGCGGAGCTGGCGCGGGCGGTGGCGGACCGGTACGCCGGGTCGTTGATCGACGTGCTGCGAATGGCGATCCCGCCCCGGCACGCGCGCGTGGAGGCCAAGCCCTCGGCCGAGCCGGCGCCGGTGCCGCTGGCGCCGTCGGAGGAGGGGTGGGCGCGGTACCCGTTCGGCCCGAACCTGCTGGACGCGCTGCGCTCCGGCCGGGCCGCGCGGGCGGTGTGGCAGGCGCTGCCCGCCGAGGACTGGCCCGCCCGCGTGGCCGAGGCGGTGGCGTCGATGGCGAGCACCGGCAAGGGCGCGCTGGTGGTCGTGCCGGACCACCGCGACCTGGCCAGGCTGCGGGACGCGTGCGCGGCGCTGGTGGGCGAGGCGGGCGTGGTGACGTTGTCGGCGGACCTCGGGCCGTCCGAGCGGTACAAGCGGTGGTTGGCCGTGCGGCGGGGGTCGGTGCGGGTGGTGCTGGGCACGCGCGGTGCGGCCTTCGCGCCGGTCCACGACCTCGGGCTGGTGGCCGTCTGGGACGACGGCGACGACCTGCACGCCGAACCGCGGATGCCTTACCCGAACGTGCGCGACGTGCTGGTGCAGCGCTCGCACCTCACCGGCGCGTCCCTGCTCATCGGCGGTTTCGCCCGGACCGCCGAGGCGCAGCTGCTGGTCGACAGCGGTTGGGCGCACGAGGTGGTCGCGGCCCGCGACACGCTGCGGTCGGTCGCGCCGCGGGTGGCGGCGGTGGGCGACCACGAGTGGCAGGAGGTGAAGGACGCGGCGGCCAGGTCGGCCAGGCTGCCGTCGATCGCGTTCGACGCGGCACGGGCCGCGCTGTCGGCCGACACCCCGGTGCTCATCCAGGTGCCCCGGCGCGGGTACGTGCCCGCCCTGGCCTGCGGGCAGTGCCGGTCGCCCGCCCGCTGCCGCCGGTGCGCGGGCCCGCTGGCCCTGCCGGGCGGCACCCAGGACGGTGTGCCGAGGCCCGCCTACTGCCGTTGGTGCGGCGCCACCGAAGCCGCGTACCGCTGCCCGAACTGCGGCTCGCGCAGGCTGCGCGGCCAGGTCATCGGCGCCCGCCGCACGGCCGAGGAGCTGGGGCGGGCGTTCAGCGGCGTCCCGGTCCGCACGTCGGGCGGCGACGAGGTGCTGTCCACCGTTCCGGGCGGCCGCTCCCTGGTGGTGGCCACACCGGGCGCGGAACCGCTCGCCGAGGGCGGCTACGGCGCGGCACTGCTGCTGGACGGCTGGGCGCTGCTCGGTCGGGCCGACCTGCGCGCGGCGGAGGAGGCGTTGCGCCGTTGGATGACCGCGGCGGCCCTGGTCCACGCGGCGGGCCGGGTGGTCGTGGTCGCGGACTCGTCGTTGGCCCCGGTGCAGGCGCTGGTCCGCTGGGACCCGGTGTGGCACGCCCGGCAGGAGCTGGCGGCACGGGCCGAGCTGGGGTTCCCGCCGGCCGTGCGGATGGCGACCGTGGACGGCGCGCCGGACGCGCTGGCCGGTGTCCTGGAGGAGCTGCGCCTGCCGCCGACGGGCGAGGTCCTGGGCCCGGTGCCGCTGTCGGAGGACAAGGAACGCGCCCTCGTCCGGGTGTCCAGGACGGAGGGCCGCGCGCTGGCCACGGTGCTGGCCGAGGTCCTGGCGGTGCGCAGCGCCCGCAAGGAGCCGGACGTGGTGCGGGTGAAGGTGGACCCGCTCGAAGTGCTCTGAGTCGGTCGAGTGTTCCGGGCTGTCCGAGTGTTCCGGGCTGTCCGAGTGTTCTGGGCTGTCCGAGTGTTCCGGCGCGCCGCCGACGAGGGCACTCCGGGTGGTTCTGCTTTCCGCCGGCGTGGAGTAGAAGGGAACGATGCTCCGGTCGACTGTCACCA
Organism: Actinosynnema sp. NPDC050801; assembly: GCF_040673975.1. Lineage (NCBI taxonomy): Bacteria > Bacillati > Actinomycetota > Actinomycetes > Pseudonocardiales > Pseudonocardiaceae > Actinosynnema > Actinosynnema sp. NPDC050801. The sequence continues at coordinate 21,716 of NZ_JBFAQZ010000043.1, forward strand.
GCGTCCTCGCATCACTCCTCGTCGCACCACTCCTGCCCGCCACCGCCTGGGCCGCCACCGACGCGCCGCGCGTCCCCGAAGCCGTCGGCTTCGGCGGCGTGGTGTCCAGCGTCGACCCCGACGCCTCGCAGATCGGCGTCGACGTCCTGCGCCGCGGCGGCAACGCGGTCGACGCCGCGGTCGCCGTGGCCGCCGCGCTGGGCGTCACCGACCCGTTCTCGGCCGGCATCGGCGGTGGCGGGTTCCTCGTGCACTACGACGCCCGCACCCACCGCGTGTCCACAGTGGATGGGCGGGAGACGGCGCCGTCGTCCGCCGACGCCGAGCTGTTCGTCGAGAACGGCGTGACGATCCCGTTCGCGGAGGCCGTGACCAGCGGGTTGTCCGTCGGCGTCCCCGGCACGCCGCGCACGTGGCAGCGTGCGCTCCAGCGGTGGGGCACATGGTCGCTCGACCGGGCCGTCCGCCCCGCCGAGGAGCTGGCCAGGCGCGGCTTCACCGTCGACGCCACGTTCCACCGCCAGGTCACCGACAACGCGGCCCGGTTCGCCGACTTCACCTCGACCGGCGCGCTGTACCTGCCCGGCGGCACGCCGCCCGCGGTCGGCAGCACGTTCCGCAACCCCGACCTCGCCGACACCTACCGCGAGCTGCGGGAGGACGGCGTGTCCGCGTTCTACCGCGGTGACGTGGGCCGCGACCTGGTCCGCGCGGTCCGGCAGCCGCCGGTCGTGGCGGGCGCCACCCGACAGGTCCGGGCGGGCGACATGACGGAGGCGGACCTGGCCCGGTACGACGCGCCGCTGCGCGAACCCACCCGCGTCCGCTACCGCGACTTCGACGTGTTCGGCATGGCGCCGCCCTCGTCCGGCGGCACGACCGTCGGCGAGGCGTTGAACATCCTGGAGACCACCGACCTCTCGGCCGAGACGCAGGTCCAGTACCTGCACCGGTTCCTGGAGGCGAGCAGGCTGTCGTTCGCCGACCGCAACCGGTGGGTGGGCGACCCGGCGTTCAGCGACGTGCCGACCCGGGAGCTGCTCTCGCAGCGGTTCGCCGACAGCCGGGCCTGCCTGATCTCGCCGACGACGGCCATGACCGGCGCGGTCGCGCCGGGCGACCCGCGCAACCCGGCGCCCTGCGCGGTGGCCGGTGAGCCGGTCGCCACGCCGTACGAGGGCACGGACACCACGCACCTCACCGTCGCCGACCGCTGGGGCAACGTGGTCGCCTACACCCTGACCATCGAGCAGGAGGGCGGCAGCGGCATCGTGGTGCCCGGCCGCGGGTTCCTGCTCAACAATGAGCTGACCGACTTCTCGTTCACCCCGGTCACGCCGGGTGTGCCGGACCCGAACCTGCCCGGACCGGGCAAGCGCCCCCGCTCGTCGATGACGCCGACGATCGTGCTGCACCACGGCAAGCCGGTGCTCGCCCTGGGCTCACCCGGTGGCGCGAGCATCATCACCACGGTGCTCCAGGTGCTGACCCGGCGGCTCGACCGCGGCACGGGCCTGGTCGAGGCCATCGCCGCGCCGCGGGCGTCCCAGCGCAACGCCACCTCCACGCAGGCGGAGGCGGCGTTCCTCGCGGGCGCGGAGGCCGAGCCGTTGCGCGGCCTGGGCCACCGCTTCACCTCGGCCAACGAGATCGGCGCGGTCACCGCGGTCGAACGGCTCCCCGACGGCCGGTGGCGTGCGGCGGCGGAGACGTCGAGGCGCGGCGGTGGGGCGGCTCGGGCGGTGTGGCCGACGCCGTGACCTGACGTGGCCCATGGCGGGTGGCGCGTGGCGCGACGTGGTGGGGTGCGAGGTGGCGGGCTCGCGCCGTGACCTGAGTGGTGTGGCCCCACCCGACCCCTCGTGCGGGTGGGGCCACACGCGTCTCATTCCAGCGTGAAGGTCGTGCTGACGTTCTGCCGGAACAAGACCCGGACCACGAAGCCCTTGGTGAGGCTCCGTGCCGTGAATGGCGGCTGACCGTCCAGGCGGGCCGCGAAGGTGCCGTCCCGCAGGACCGCCTGCGCGGTCCGGCCCTGCGGGTCGGTGACCTCCACACCGATCACCTGCGTGGTGTCGACCGTGCCGCCCAGCAGCACGGTCGCCTGGCTGGGGTCGGACGCGTAGCCGGTGACGTGCCGCAACCGGAACATGGCGTCGCCCTGGTGCGGCGGGTCGTCCTCGGGGACCGCGCTGCTGCCCCGGCCGTGGTAGACCTGGCAGTACGCGGTCCGCCCGGCCCCGTCGTGCATCACCAGCAGGGCGTTGACGTCGGCCGCCGTGGCCGCGCCGGGACGCCACCGCAGCGGATCACCCACCCACGACTCGCCGTCCCGCATCGACTCGTCCAGGCACTGGGCCACGGCCGGGTCACCCGGGGGCATCGCGTCCTGCCGCACCGACCACGACGCCTGGTCCGGGAGCGCCGCCGTCGAGATCTCCGCCTCGGCCGGCCCGGACGGCGTGGTGAACGTCAGCACCATCCAGGTGGCGCTCTGCGGGATGACGAACAGGTCCTCGACCTCCGAGACGGCGACCGGCAGCACCACCCCGACCTGCGCGCCCGTGACCGCCTCCACCCGGCTGGTGCCGGGGCCCTTGCGGCCGACGATCACACCGCTGCCGGAGCTCCAGAGCAGCGACGCGGCGGAGCCCGCCACCGGGACCGGGCCGATCCCGGGCTTGTCGTGCGTGATCGACGTGTAGGTGATCTCGCAGAACCGGTCGGCGCCGGTGACGAGGATCCGCCGACCCGGCAGGCCGATGGTGAACCGCACGTCCGCCGGGGGGAACCCGCACCGCGCCGCGTCGTCGCCGGTCGCCTTCGGTACGACCGAGACGGCGGCCTGGGCGCCCACCGTGACCGACGGCGAGGTGGGCGGCCCGACCACGCCGGTGTCGTGGTGCCGGTTGGACTCGGCGAACTGGACGGACTGGGTGAAGATCACCCCACCGGCAGCCAGCGCCGCGACGGCAGCCGCAGCCGCCGCGGCGGCCAGCGGCGCCCGTGCCCTGCCCGTGCCCAGGACGCCTCGGCGCAGGCGTTCGCGCACGTCAGGTGGCATCGGACGGCGCGGCGGCAGGTCCGGCAAGGTCAGGTCCGGTTCGCTCATCGCTCCTCCACGGCACGCAGTCGGGCGCGGGCCCGCGAGATCCGCGAGCGCACGCTCACCTCGGCGACGCCGAGCACCTCGGCGGCCTCGGCTGTGGACAGCTCGCCCAGCAGGACCAGCTCCACGGCCTCCCGTTCGGCCCGGGGCAACGAAGCCACCACGTCCAACACCCGGCGCAACGCGCGGTCGTCGTCCACCGAGGCGACGACCCGCTCGGCGTGGTCGGGCACCACGTCGTCCCCCGGGATCCGCTGCAACGCGCGTCTGAACCGGCCCAGGCGGCGGAACTCGGTGCGCGCCAGGTTGCCCGCCACGGTGTAGAGCCACGGCAGGGCGCTGTCCCGGACGAGGGTGATGTCGGACCGCCGCCGCCACGCGGCCAGGAACGTGGCGGAGGTCAGGTCCTCGGCCAGCGACCACGACGCGGTCAACCGGTAGGCGTGGTTCCACACCGCCTCGGCGTGCCGGTCGAACAGCGCGGCGAACGCGGGCTTGTCGCCGCGCGCCCACAGCTCCGCGTCGGTGTCTGGCACCCGTGCTGCCCCCTGCCGGCCCGATGTCGCAGCAGTCATGCCAGTAGGTAGCCGCAGCCACCCCCTGCGTTGCACTCGACCTCATACCGGGGGATGAGGGCGGTCCGCTACTCCGAGCGGACGCCCGCCGACGGCCGGGGAGCGCACGCTGGAGGCACACGAGGAGCTGAGGAGCCGGCATGACCACGATCACCATGACATCCAGGACGACCGCGGCAAGGCAGCCCACGGCCGGGCGGCCCACGGCCGGTGCGGTGATCCCGGTGCCGGTGCCGGTGCCGGTGCCGGTGCCGGTCGTGACGGCGACCCGGTTCCTGGGGCACCTCCTGGCGGCGCTGGTCGGCGTCGCGTTCCTCGGCCGTGACCTGGAGCACTGAGCGGACTTTCGTAGACTGGGAGCTCCCCAGGCTTCGAGGAGTGCGCGTGACCGTCCAACCGATCCGGCTGTTCGGCGACCCGGTGCTGCGGACTCCCGCCGTCGAGGTCACCGACTTCGACGCGGAGCTGCGCAAGCTGGTCAAGGACCTGTGGGACACGATGAGCGACGCCGGCGGCGCCGGGCTCGCCGCGCCCCAGCTCGGTGTGGGGCTGCGCGTGTTCACCTATCACTGCGACGGGTTCGCCGGGCACGTGGTCAACCCGACGTTCGACGTCGTCGGCGAGGAGGAGCAGGACGGTCCCGAGGGCTGCCTGTCCATCCCCGGCATGTCGTGGGACTGCCGCCGCCACCAGCACGTGGTGGCCAAGGGCTGGAACATGCACGGCGAGCCGATCGAGGTCGAGGGCACGGACCTGCTGGCGCGCTGCATCCAGCACGAGACCGACCACCTCGACGGCGTGCTCTTCCTCGACCGCCTGGACGACCAGACGCGCAAGGAGGCCATGCGGGCCATCCGGCAGCAGTCGTGGTTCGACGGCGGTGTGCCGACGATCAAGCAGTCACCCCATCCGCTGTTCGGGGTTTGATTGCCCCTGCTTCGCAGATGGCGGCTCGGTCGCCTGGAAGTCGACGCGACCTCGCGGGTCGCTCGGGTGGAGGTGTGGGGGCGGTCGGCGGGACCTCGGGTGGGGTGGGGGAGTGGTCGGTGACCTCGCGGAGTGGTGGGCTCGTGGGGCTCTCCTAGACTTGGGGTCTGCGGGTCCGCAGGAGATACGAGGAGAGTGCGTGTTCGTCCAAGAAGTCCGGCTGTCCCGTCCGAGTCCCGACCTGTGCGGAGGGGCCTGACATGCGGCTGGTCTTCGCGGGCACGCCCGAGGTCGCGCTGCCGTCGTTGCGTGCGCTGCTGGACTCCGACCGGCACGAGGTGGTGGCGGTCGTCACCAGGCCGGACGCGCCCGCCGGTCGCGGTCGCCGGGTCGAGCGCTCCCCGGTCGCGGCGCTGGCCGACGAACGCGGCATCGAGGTGCTGACCCCGGCCAAGGCGGGTGACCCGGCGTTCCAGGCGCGGCTGAAGGAGCTGCGGCCCGAGCTGTGCCCGGTGGTGGCCTACGGCGCCCTGCTGCCCGAGTCCGCGCTGGCCATCCCGACCCACGGTTGGGTGAACCTGCACTTCTCGGTGCTGCCCGCCTGGCGTGGCGCGGCGCCCGTGCAGGCGTCCGTGCGGCACGGCGACGACATCACCGGCGCCACCACGTTCCGCATCGTCAAGGAGCTGGACGCGGGCCCGGTCTACGGCGTGGTGACCGAGCAGGTGCGCGAGCGGGACACCGCCGGTGAGCTCCTCGGCAGGCTGGCCGAGTCCGGCGCGAAGCTGCTGATGTCCACTGTGGACGGTATCGCGGACGGCACGCTGCGGCCGGTCGAGCAGCCCCACGAGGGTGTGAGCTACGCGCCCAAGGTGACCGTGGACGACGGCCGGTTGGATTTCGGCACGCCCGCCGCCGCGATCGACCGGGTGGCCCGCGCGGTGACGCCGGACCCCGGCGCGTGGGCGGAGTTCCGCGGTGAACGGCTCAAGCTCGGTCCGGTCGTGCCGGCCGAGGTGGAGGAACCGCTCGCACCCGGTGAGATCCGGGTGGAGCGCAAGCGCGTGCTCGTCGGCACGGCCACCGACCCGGTGGTGCTGGGCGACGTGCAGGCACAGGGCAAGAAGCGGATGTCGGCGACCGACTGGGCGCGCGGCGTCCGGATCGAGGCGGGGGAGCGGATTTCATGACCCAGAGGTCTTCGCGTCCATCCCGGCCGCAACGGGCACACCCACCGCGCGGGCGCACCGGCCCGGCCCGACCGCCGGTGGAGGACCCGGCGCGGCAGGCCGCGCTGGACACGTTGCGCGCCGTCCGCCAGCGCGACGCCTACGCGAACCTGGTGCTGCCGGGCATCCTGCGGGAACGTCGGATCACCGGGCGTGACGCGGCCCTGGCGACCGAGCTGACCTACGGGTCGCTGCGCGCGCAGGGGTTGCTGGACGCGGTGCTGGCGGCGTGCACCGACCGACCGCTGTCCGAAGTGGACGGTGCGGTGCTGGACGCGCTGCGGCTGGGCGTCTACCAGCTGCTGCGCACGCGCATCCCGGCGCACGCGGCGGTGGCGTCGACGGTGGACCTGGTGCGGGCCGACCGGGGTTCGGGCGCGGCGGGCTTCGCGAACGCGGTGCTGCGCAGGGTCACGGGGCAGGACGAGGCCGCCTGGGTCGAGGAGGTCGCGCCGGACGAGGACACCGACCCGATCGGGTACCTGGCCATGGCGAACGCGCACCCCCGGTGGATCGCACAGGCGTTCGCGGAAGCGCTGGGCAGCCGTGGTGAGCCGTTGCGCGAGGCGCTGGTCGCCGACGACATGCGGCCGGCGGTGCACCTGGCGGCCAGGCCCGGTGAGTGCGGTGCGGACGAGTTGGCCGCCATGACCGGCGGCACGGTCGCGCCGTACTCGCCGTTCGGGGTGCACCTGGACGCGGGTGCGGGCGACCCGGGTGACCTCGACGCGGTGCGCGAGCGGCTGGCGGCGGTGCAGGACGAGGGCAGCCAGCTGTGCGCGGTGGCGTTGACGCGGGTGCCGGTCGAGGGTCGGGACGAGCGGTGGCTGGACCTGTGCGCGGGGCCCGGTGGCAAGGCGGTGCTGCTGGGGTCGCTGGCCCGGATGTCGGGCGCGTCGATGGACGCGGTCGAGAAGGCGCCGCACCGCGCGGACCTGATCCGGAAGGCGGCCGGGGACCTGCCGATCACGGTGCACGTGGCCGACGGCCGGGAGTCCGGGCTGGCGGAGGGCGGGTTCGACCGGGTGCTGGTCGACGCGCCGTGCACGGGCTTGGGCGCCCTGCGGCGGCGGCCGGAGGCCCGGTGGCGGCGACAGCCCTCGGATGTCGCGCCGCTGGCGCGGCTGCAGCGCGAGCTGCTGACGGCGGCGTTGTCGCTGGTCCGACCCGGGGGTGTGGTGGCGTACGTGGTCTGCACGCCGCACCTGTCGGAGACGGTGGGCGTGGTCGCCGACGTGGCGCGGCGCACCGAGGCCGAGTGGTTGGACGCGCGCGAGTTCTTCCCCGGCGTGCCCGACCTGGGTGACGGTCCGCAGGTGCAGCTCTGGCCGCACAAGCACGGGACGGACGCGATGTTCTGCGCGATGCTGCGGCGGCCCGCGTAGGTGGTCGGCACCGGGAGTGGTCGCGACGGTGTGAGCGCGCCGGTGCTCGGGGTCGTCGTGTCGGCGGCGGGTGGGGTGGAGGGTTGGCTGGTCGACCGCCTCGCCCGGCCGTTGGCGGCGAAGGGGTGGCGGTTGGCGATCACGTTGACGCCCACCGTCGCCCGGTGGTTGGAGCCGCGGCTGCCGTCGCTCGCGGAGTTGACGGACCTGCCGGTGCGGTGGACCTCGCGCCTGCCGTGGGAGCCGAAGCCGCACCCGGTGCCGGACGCGTTCGTGTTCGCGCCGGCGACGGCGAACTCGCTGGCCAAGCTCGCCCTGGGGATCGCGGACAACCAGGCGCTCACGGTGCTGTGCGAGGCGTTGGGCCGCCGCACGCCGGTGGTGGCGCTGCCGCAGGTGTCCGAGGACCAGTCGGCCCATCCCGCGTTCGGCGGCCACCTGGCCGTGCTGCGCGCCGCCGGGGTGGTCCTCGCGGCCGATCCAGAGTCGGTGGTGCGTGAACTGGATCGGGTCGCGCCATTCGTCGCTTCAGGTGAAAATCGCGGTAACGGCGCGAGTGGCTGAATTGACAGTCAGTCGAGATGCGTAGCAGTCTTGATTGTGTCGAAATTGTACGGCCGGGATCGTGAATGGGCTTCGGTTCTCCGCTTCCTGTCCGCGCCCGGTGGTCTGCTGGCCATCGACGGCCCGCCGTGCTCCGGCAAGACTTCACTGCTGCGCGAGGCGGTCGCGGCGGCCGGTGCCCGCGGGTACGCCGTCGTCCCGGTCTCCGGTGAGCACCTGGCGACGTCGGCCGACGTGGCGGGAGCACTCGATCGGGCGGAAACCGATCGGGTGGACGGCGGCCGAATGGATAGCGGCCGGATGGACGGCGGCCAGGTGGATAGCGGCCGGATGGATAGCGGCCGGATGGATAGCGGCCGGGTCGATAGTGGTCTGATGGATAACGGCCGGGTCGGTAGTGGCCGGGTCGGTAGTGGTCGGGCGGACGGCGGCCAAGGGGATGGCGGTCCGGGGGAAAGCGGTGCGCGGGCGCTGATCGTGATCGACGACGCGCACCGGGATCCGGGCGCGTTGCTCGCGCTGCTGCCCCGGCTGGCGTTGCGACGGGTACCGGCGCTGCTGGCGCTGTCCGGTGAACTCGCCGGGGCGGAGGTCCGCGACGCGCTGGCGGCCCGCGGTGACGTGCTGCGCCTCGGGCCGGTGGACGACGACGCGGTCCTGCGGATGCTCACCGACCTGCTGGACGCGACGCCGCACCCCGACCTGGCGGCGTTCACCGTGGGCGCGGGCGGCAACCTGCGCCTGGTCGCCGCGCTGGTCGCCGGGCTGGCGGAAGAAGGACGGCTCGACCTGCGCGACGGCGTGGCGCGGCCGCGCGGCGGGTGGCTGCCTCGGCGGGTGGGCGCCGTGGTGCGCGGTCAGGTCGACGCGTGGTCGGCCAAGGCCACGCAGGTGCTGCGGGTGGCGGCGGTGATCGGCAGGTCGTTCCCGTTGCAGGACGTGGCCGCGATGATGAACGAGACCACGGGCGCGTTGCTGCCGGCGGTGGACGAGGTGCTGGCCTCCGGGCTGGTGGTGTGTGTCGACGAGCGGCTGGAGTTCGGGTCCGACCTGGTGTGGCGGGCGGTGGTGGACTCGATGCCCGGGTCGGTGCTGCACGCCCTCCGGCACGACGCGGAGGAGTTGCGGGCGGCGGCGGAGGCAGCTCGTTCGGCCCCTGCGGCCCCGGTCGTCGATGTCGCGGAAGGCCTCGACGGGGATGGTGCGGCCGAGCTGGTGCGCCGGGTTCGCGCGTCGGTCGCCAACGGGAAGCTCGGCTCCGCCATCGCGCTGGCCCGGGAGAGCCTGGCGCGCGGCGTGCCCGCCGGTGCGGCGGCGGAGCTGCACCTGGTGCTGGCCGGGATCCTGCTGGCCGACGGGCGGCCCGCCGACGCGGCGTCCGAGATGGAGCACGTGCTCATCACGCGGGGCGTGGGCGAGCCGCTGCGCAGGTTGGCCGAGGCGGGACGGTTGTTGTCGCTGTACTTCGCCACCGGGAGCCCGGCGGGCGCGCACGCGTTGTCGGTGCTCACCACGCGGGACCGGGAGCCGGGTGACGCGGACGTGGTGATGGCCGCGACGGTCCACTCGTGCCTGGAGTGGAACGCCGGGAACCTCGCCGAGGGCGTGTACTGGGCCCGTCAGTCGACCCGGTGGGAACTCGACCGGCCCAGGGCGTGGTGGCAGTCGCAGGCTGAGGTGTCGTACGCGTTGAAGCTGGCCGCGCTCGGCGAGTTCGACCACGCCGAGAGGCTGGTGCGGGATGGCGTGACGTGTGACGGCGAGTCGTGCGACCAGGGCTGCGACGACGAGAACTGCGCCGACGAGGCGGTGAAGACGGGCGCGCCGACGGCCCGGGCGATCGCGCGGGCCAGGGTGCTGGTGCAGGCGGGGCAGTTGGCCCAGGCGTTGACGGCGGCGCGTCGAGGGCTGTCCACGGCGCGCGACCGCGGGTTGCGGATCCTGGTGCCGCTCGCGTCGACGGTGTTGGCGACGGTGGCGTTGCACCGGGGTGAGGTCGCGGCGGCGGCCGAGCACGTGCGTCGGTACCGGGCGGACCTGGCCGGGGGTGAGGCGGTGTTGCACTCCGGGCAGTACGACTGGGTGGAGCTGCTGTTGGCGCACGCCCAAGGCGGGCCGGTGAGGGTCGTGGAGTTGGCGCGTGAGCGGATGGCCGATCACGCCGGTGTCCGGCGGATGCTGATCGAGGAGCCGGGGGCGGCGCCGTGGCTGGTGCGGCAGGCGGTGGTGGTCGGGGACGGCGAGTTGGCCGGTGGTGTCCTGGGGGCGGCGGAGCGGTTGGCCGCGCGCAACCCGGGGTTCGCGGCGGTGTCGGTGGCGGCCGGTCATGCGCGGGCGTTGGTGGAGCGGGACGTGGAGCAGTTGGCGGCGGTGGCGGGGCGGCACCGGCACCCGTGGGCGAAGGCGATCGCGCACGAGGATCTCGCGGGGTTGTCGGCGGAGGCGGGGGACGTCGGTCGGGCGGAGGCGCACACGGCGTTGGCGTTGCGGATCTTCGAGTGGATGGGTGCCGAGGGTGAGTTGCTCCGGTTGCGGGGTGGGGTGGTCGGCGGGGAGGGGGAGGAAATCGGGCGGGGTGGGGACGAGTGGTTCCGGTTGTCCGTGCCGGAGCGTGACATCGCCCGGTTGGTCGGTGCAGGGATGACCAACCGGCAGGTGGCGAAGCAGCTCTTCCTGTCGCCCCACACGGTGAACTACCACCTGCGGGGGATCTTCAAGAAGCTCGGGATCAGTTCGCGGGTGGAGTTGGCTCGGGTTGCGCATGAGCAGGAGAGTCATGAGCAGGAGGGGCGAGGGCAGGGGAGTCGGGAGCAAGGGGGTCGGGAGCAGGGGAGTAGGGAGCAGGAGGGGGTGGAGACGTCGACGGTGTGAGGGCGGGTGAGTTCTCCAGTCCGGCTCGATTTGACATGGGGCCCTTACGGGCACCCCAGGCAGGCCGAAGCCGGGCAGGCCTGGCGGATAAAGCGCCCGCCAAGCCTGCCCGGCTTCGTCCAGCCTATGGCACCCGAACCCATGTCAAATCGGGCCTCGGTG
>NZ_JBFAQZ010000044.1:0-26713 GCF_040673975.1 Actinosynnema sp. NPDC050801
CAACGCTCAGAACAGTCGATCTTGTTCTGAACGTTGAACTCGGGGGTCCTGAACGTAGGACACGCGCGACGCGAACGTAGGACACGCGGGACCTGGAGGTACGACTCGCGCGGGTTGGGGGTTGGACTCGCGAGGTCTGGCACCTCCGAACCCGCGCCGATGCGGGCCCGCGCTGTGCGGCACGTCGCCGAAGTGCGCCCTGACCAGCGGTTCGACCGCCTACCGGTAGGACGTTCGGCCAAGTGCGGGCCCGGCACGAACCATCCGTCGGCCACGAATCCTCCGTTCTGCGGGTGTTGCCGAACACGATCGAGTGAAAGCCTCGCGCGATGGCGTCGCGCAGTCACTGAGGGGCGACGTCGAGTGAACCGAGGGAGCGCTACCACATGCAACTCCGTAACAGAGCGCTGGTACTCGCGCTGGCCATGGGCACCGTCGTGTCCGGCCTCGTGGGAACCGGCTCCGCCGCCGCCCAGGAAGCGCAGGACGCGCAGGACGCCCAGCACGTGCAGGGCACGCCGATCCAGTGGTCGACCTGCGCCGCCGACGTGCTCGCCGAGATCCCGGCCGCGCAGCGCGACAAGGTCAGCTGCGCCAACCACCCGGTGCCGCTGGACCACCGCAAGCCGAACGGCGCCAAGATCACCGTCGCGCTGATGAAGCGCCCGGCCGAGGACCAGTCCAAGAAGATCGGCTCGCTGTTCATCAACCCCGGCGGCCCCGGTGGCGCCGGCCTGATCTACTCCGCCTACGGCAGCTCGTTCTTCCAGCCGGAGATCATGAACCGGTTCGACCTGATCGGGTTCGACCCGCGCGGCGTCGGCCGCAGCTCGCCGCTGCGCTGCTTCAAGACGCTGGAAGAGGCCAACGAGATCTTCGGCCGCATGTCCGCCATCCCGGTCACCCGCACCGAGATCCGCAACACGATGGACGCGACCGAGGACTACACCGACGCGTGCGCGCGCAACGCGGGCCCGCTGCTGAACCACATGTCCACCGAAGCCGTGGCACGTGACCTCGACCTGCTTCGGCAGGGCGTCGGCGACCGCCAGCTCACGTTCGTCGGCTTCTCCTACGGCACGCTGCTCGGCGCGACCTACGCCAACATCTTCCCGTCGAAGTCCCGCGCCCTGGTGCTGGACGGCAACGTCGACCCGGCGCTGCGCACCTCCAACGGCGCCGAGTACGACCGGCAGCGCGCGCAGGGCTTCGAGATCGCGCTCGACGCGTTCCTGAAGCGCTGCGACGCCGAAGGCGACAAGTGCGCGTACAGCGACGGCAACCCGCGGGCGAAGTTCGACGAGGTGCGCGACCACCTGCGCACCCAGTCGATCACGTTGCCGAACAACCAGGTCGTGACCTACGACGGCTACATCGGCCGGGTCACGGGTGACCTGTACGCGCCGACGAGGTTCAAGGCGCTGGCCGCGTGGCTGCAGAGCATCTACGCGGTGCTGCACCCGGCGGCCGCCACGGTCTCCGCGCAGGAGCAGGTCGAACTGCTGCCGCCGCTGGCGAACAAGCACGGCCTGGCCGACATCCGGGCCGGGCTCACCGGTGACACCGAGTACCTGTTCGACGACTCCTACTACGGCGTGAACTGCACGGACAAGCCGTTCGTGCGCGTGCCGCAGCTGTTCCCGGTGCTGGCCGCGAAGTGGGAGCGGGAGTCGCCCACGTTCGGCCGCCAGCAGGCCGCGTCCGACCTGCTGACGTGCGCGACCTGGCCGGTGCCCCGCCCGGACCGCTGGGACGGGCCGTGGCACCGCCGCACCCCGAACCCGGTCGTCGTGGTGGGCAACTACTACGACCCCGCCACCCAGTACGAGTTCTCCAAGCGCATGGCCCGCCAGCTGGGCAACGCGCGGCTGCTCAGCGTGGACTCGTTCGGGCACTGCATCCTCGGTGACAGCGCCGGGGCGGACACCGCGGTGACCGACTACCTGGTCAACCTCAAGGCCCCGGCGGACGGTCAGGTGTTCCAGCCGAACGCCCAGCCGTTCTAGTGGCTCCGGGTGCGGTCGTCGTCGCGAAGGCGACGGCCGCACCCGCCAGGACCAGCAGCTCGGTCAGCGCCGGCATCGCGCGCAACCAGGCGACACCCAGGTAGACGACGGCGGTGAGCAGCATGGTCGGGCTCTTGCGCCGCCAGGACCACACGGCCAGTCCCACCGCGACCACGACGGCCAGGAACAGCTCGTCGTAGTCCACGTGGGCGACCGCGGACGCCGAGTCGCTCGTGCTGATGACGATGAGCGTCGCGTGGCGTTCGGCGCCCGGGTCCTGGAGGACCGGTCCGGTCCACCGCGGCGCGGTCAGCGCTTCGACCACCGGCCACACCACGAGGCCGATGCCGACCAGCAGCAACGGGTACCAGCTGCCCGGACGGCGGGCGTTCAGGTCGTACCCGGCGACCACCACGGCCGCCACCACCAGCGCGAGCGCGCCGTAGTGCCACAACGAGCCGAGCAGCCCGACGATCGCCAACACGTGCCACGCCCGCACCCGGTCCACCCTGGTGTGCGCGAACACCGCACCGGCGACCACCACCAGCTCCGGGTGCGGCGGGAAGTCGAACGAGGGCACGGCGGAGGCGAACTCCGGCACGGCGCCGAGCGGCGCGTAGGCGAACCAGCCGAACTCGGCGACCGGCACGGAGATCTGCTGGAAGTGCCACACCGCGGCCAGGTAGCCCACGGCCGTGGCCGCGACGGTGTAGCTGCGCGCCCGCCACGCCCAAACGCTCAGCCCGATCGCGACCGCCAGCCCGATCAGGAACCGCCACAGGTCGAAGTAGGTGGACCCGATCGAGATGTCCCACCCTCCGGTCAACCCGCCGGACAGCGCCAGTGCGAACGTGGTCGACCCCGTCACCAGCAACGGGAACCAGACGCCGGGCCGGTCCGCGTGCACCTGCCGTGCTCCGAGCAGCAGGCCGGCGATCACCAGCGACAGCGAGGCCTCGACCGGCGGGCCGTCCTCCCACAGCGGGAGGACGAGTCCGACCAACACCGGTAACGACCACGCGACGGCCCCCATAAGGCGGCAACCCTAGCGGCCCTCGGAGACGCCGAAGCGGCCGTGCGCCCGGTGCTGCCACGCACGCCGCACCGGGCCGCTCCTCGGGTCGACGCGGGTGTGAGGGGCGCCCCGGTGCGGACGCCCCCCACCCCGGAACCACTGACTACTTCGGCGGCGGCGGGACCAGGCAGCTCACCGGATCCGACTGGTTGCCCGACGCGTCCACGCCGTGCACGAGGGCGTCGCCCTTGAGGGTGATGCGCCAGTCGATGTCACCGACACCGGGCTTCTGGTTCGGCGTCGCGCCCGGCGCCTGCACCAGCTTGATCTTCGTGCCGCCGGCGAAGCCGCCGAACACGGCCGCGCTGGCCGAGTCCGCGACGTACACCTGCGGGTTCGGGTCGACCGCGTCGGTCGCGGTGAGGACGAAGAACCCGTCCTCGTTGTCGGCGGGCGGCACGGTGCCACCGCCCGGGTTGTTGGTCGGCCGGCACGTCACGACCGGGGCGGTGGTGTCGACCCAGTCCTTCAGCACGTCGTCGCACACCGCGTGGCCTGCCGCGTGCGTGAAGCAGCCGCGGATCGAGTCCGTGCCGAGGCCCGCGAGGCCCTGGGCGGCCGGGTAGGTGAAGTCGGCCGTGCCGGCGGCGGAGGTGTTCCCGTTGCCCGCCGCGCCCGCGTTCGGGCCGCCGAGGACGGAGAAGTCGACCAGGACGTTCGGCACCGGGGCGCCGAAGTCGTCGGTGACGGTGGCGGTCACGGTGTGCGTCTGGCCGGGCGTGCCCAGCTCGTTGACCTCGTGCTCGGGCTCCACGTCGATGGCGGCGGCACAACCGCGCACGTTCACCGCCGGGTTGCCGAACGTCACGACGTGGCCCTCGGCGTCGGTGTAGGCGACGGTCGGGTTGACCGCCAGCGCGCCGCCACCGGCGGTCGGGAGGTGCGTCGCGGTGAACGTCAGCGTCACCGACTCGGTGCCGAGCTCGGCGACGGTCCAGGTGAGCTGGTTGCCGTTCTGCGCGACCGAGCCCTTGGACACCGCCGCGCCGCTGACCGTGAACTGGGGCGCCACCGTGTCGACCACGGTCACGCCGGTCGCCGCGGGCACCACGATGGCCGCGCCGATCGCCTCGAACACCTGCTGCAACTGGGCCGGGGTCGGTGCCTGGTAGTAGTGCGTGGCGTCGGGGTCGGTGGTCCAGTCGCGGATCTCGTCGGCGTCGACGGCGCCGAGGCCGATGCCGAAGACCTCGGTGCCCGCGTTGCGAGCCGCCAGCGCGTCGTCGCTCGCGTCGCCGCCCACGGTCGTGACGCCGTCGGTCATCACGACCATCTTCTTGGCGTTGCCGGGCAGCGAGCCGGCCAGTTGCGACTGGCCGGTGGAGATGGCGGCGGAGTGGTTGGTGAGACCGTTGGCGACCAGCGCGTCGATCGCAGCCTTGACCGCGTTCGCGTCGGACGTGAGCCCGGTGTCGACGGAGGCGTTGTCGGCGAAGCTGACCACGCCGATGCGGCTGCCGTTGGCGACCACGCCGTTCAGCGAGCCGTCGGTGGCCTCGTCGAGGATGTCC
Organism: Actinosynnema sp. NPDC050801; assembly: GCF_040673975.1. Classification (NCBI taxonomy): domain Bacteria; kingdom Bacillati; phylum Actinomycetota; class Actinomycetes; order Pseudonocardiales; family Pseudonocardiaceae; genus Actinosynnema; species Actinosynnema sp. NPDC050801. The sequence continues at coordinate 4,593 of NZ_JBFAQZ010000044.1, forward strand.
ACGAACGACTTCGCGGCGGTCTTCAGGTCGCCGATGGCGCCCTGCATGCTGCCGGACCGGTCCAGGACCAGTTCGACGTCCACCGGGTTGCCCGCGATGCCGGTCTCGGCGTCGAGCGTCACGGTGACCGGTACGGAGCCGCCGCAGGTGATGTCCGCGGCGCCCAGGGCCTTGGTGCCGGTGACCGTGCCTCCCGCAGCTGCCGCGGCGGTGGTGGTGGCGAGTGGGGCCGCGAGCGCGGCCAACAGGATCGCGGTCACGCCGCAAGCCCGTCTTCGAGTGTTGTCGTGCATTCGGTTCGCACCTCCTAGTGCGCGCCGACGAGACGTGAAATCCCCTCTGGAATCACGTTCGCGCATTCCGGCGAAGCCGGGTGAGTCAATCCCCGAACAGGTGCGGACCAGCACTGATCCGACCAAATGACGCTGCCTTGCGACTCGGATGGCGTCGGCATGACGAGGTTAAGCAGCCATTCGGCAAACGCCAAATACCTTCACCCGTTCGGTCTAGTGTGAATTCGGCGTCGTTTTCGATCTGCGGATCGTTACGGACGAAACTTCAATTGTGATAATGGGGCGGTGAAAGCGTGCCGCTGGTCCGCTGAACGGCGAAAGGGCCGCCCACCCGGAGGTGGACGGCCCTTCGGCACGGCGATGACTAGCTGCGCACCATCTTGCGCAGCACGTACTGCATGATGCCGCCGTTGCGGTAGTAGTCGGCCTCACCGGGGGTGTCGATGCGGACCACCGCGTCGAACTCCACCTTCGAGCCGTCCGCCTTCGTCGCCACCACGTGCACCGTGCGCGGCGTCTCGCCGTCGTTCAGCGCGGTGATGCCGGTGAAGTCGTAGGTCTCCGTGCCGTCCAGCCCGAGCGACGCCGCCGACGAACCCTCGGGGAACTGCAGCGGCAGGACGCCCATGCCGATCAGGTTCGACCGGTGGATGCGCTCGAACGACTCCGCGATCACCACGCGCACGCCGAGCAGCGAGGTGCCCTTCGCGGCCCAGTCGCGCGACGAACCCGAGCCGTACTCCTTGCCCGCCAGCACGACCAGCGGGACGCCCGCCGCGGCGTAGGCCTCCGCCGCGTCGTAGATCGTGGTCTGCGGCGCGCCCTCGGCCAGGAAGTCGCGGGTGAACCCGCCCTGCACGCCCTGCCCGTTGTTCTCGTCGGCGAGCAGCAGGTTGCGCAGCCGGATGTTGGCGAACGTGCCCCGGATCATCACCTCGTGGTTGCCGCGCCGGGAACCGTAGGAGTTGAAGTCCTTGCGCTCGACGCCGTGCTCGGTCAGGTACTTGCCCGCGGGCGAGTCGACCTTGATCGCACCGGCCGGCGAGATGTGGTCGGTGGTGACCGAGTCGCCGAGCAGCGCCAGCACGCGCGCGCCGCCGATCTCCGTCACCGGGGCCGGCTCCATCTGCATGCCCTCGAAGTACGGGGGCTTGCGCACATAGGTCGACTGCGCGTCCCACTCGAACGTCTTGCCGGTCGGCGTGGGCAGCGACTTCCACCGCTCGTCACCGGCGAACACGTCGGCGTAGCCCTTGGTGAAGCCCTCCGGCGAGATCGCCGACGCGACGACCTCGGAGATCTCCTGCGGCGACGGCCAGATGTCGGCCAGGTACACCGGCTCGCCGCTCTGGTCGACGCCCAGCGGCTCGGTGGTGATGTCCTTGTCCATCGAACCGGCCAGCGCGTACGCCACCACCAGCGGCGGGGACGCCAGGTAGTTCATCTTGATGTCCGGGTTGATCCGGCCCTCGAAGTTCCGGTTGCCCGACAGCACGGACACCGCGGCCAGGTCACCCTGGTTGATGCCCGCCGAGATCTCGTCCTGCAACGGGCCGGAGTTGCCGATGCACGTGGTGCAGCCGTAGCCGACCAGGTGGAAGCCCAGCTTCTCCAGGTACGGCAGCAGGCCGGCGCGCTCGTAGTAGTCCATGACGACCTTGGACCCGGGCGCGAGGGTCGTCTTGACCCACGGCTTGCGCTCCAGGCCCTTCTCCACGGCCTTCTTCGCCAGCAGCGCCGCGCCCAGCATCACCGAGGGGTTGGACGTGTTGGTGCACGACGTGATCGCCGCGATCGCCACCGCGCCGTGGTCGAGCTCGAACTCCGCCCCGTCCAGGCTCACCTTCACCGGGTTGGACGCCCTGCCGGTCGCGCCCTCGGCGGCGGAGTGGAACACGTGCGGCTTGCCCTCGCCGTTCTCGTGCTCACCCACCGCGATCGGGTCGCTGGCCGGGAACGTGTCCTCCACGGCCTCGTCGACGCTGGACTTGGCGTCGTCCTCGGTGTGCGCGACGTACGCGCCGAGCGCCTGCCGGAACGCCTCCTTGGCGTTGGTCAGCTCGATGCGGTCCTGCGGGCGCTTCGGGCCGGCGATCGACGGCACGATCGTCGACAGGTCCAGCTCCAGCGTCTCGGAGTACACCGGCTCGGCGGCCGGGTCGTGCCACATGCCCTGCTCCTTGGCGTAGGCCTCGACCAGCGCCAGCTGCTCGGCCGAACGGCCGGTCAGCTTCAGGTAGTCGATGGTCTCGCCGTCGATCGGGAAGATCGCGCAGGTGGAGCCGAACTCCGGGCTCATGTTGCCGATGGTGGCGCGGTTGGCCAGCGGTACCGCGCCGACGCCCGAGCCGTAGAACTCGACGAACTTGCCGACCACGCCGTGCTTGCGCAGCATCTCGGTGATCGTGAGCACCAGGTCGGTCGCGGTCGCGCCGGCGGGCAGCTCGCCGTGCAGCTTGAAGCCGACCACGCGCGGGATCAGCATGGACACCGGCTGACCGAGCATGGCGGCCTCGGCCTCGATGCCGCCGACGCCCCAGCCGAGCACGCCGATGCCGTTGACCATGGTGGTGTGGCTGTCGGTGCCGACCAGCGTGTCCGGGTACGCCTGGCCGCCGCGGACCATCACCACGCGGGCCAGGTGCTCGATGTTCACCTGGTGCACGATGCCGGTGCCCGGCGGGACGACCTTGAACTCGTCGAACGCGGTCTGGCCCCAGCGCAGGAACTGGTAGCGCTCCTTGTTGCGCTGGTACTCCAGGTCCACGTTCAGCTCGAACGCGTCCGGCCGGCCGAAGATGTCGGCGATCACCGAGTGGTCGATGACCAGCTCGGCCGGCGCCAGCGGGTTGACCTTCGTCGGGTCGCCGCCGAGCTGGGTCACCGCCTCGCGCATCGTGGCCAGGTCCACCACGCACGGCACGCCGGTGAAGTCCTGCATCACCACGCGGGCGGGCGTGAACTGGATCTCGGTGTCCGGCTCGGCCGACGGATCCCAGCTGCCCAGCGCGCGCACGTGGTCGGCGGTGATGTTCGCGCCGTCCTCGGTCCGCAGCAGGTTCTCCAGCAGGATCTTCAAGCTGTACGGCAGGCGCTCGGCGCCCTCGACCGCGCTCAGCCGGAACACCTCGTAGGAGGCGTCGCCGACGGTGAGCGTGCCGCGGGCGCCGAAGCTGTCCTTGCTCGCTGGTGCAGTCACGTGAAACTCCATCTGGTGACGCGCAAAGTCGGTTGGGGAACTTCTGCTGAGTCTTCCGCACCCTCGGGTGCGGCGCCCTCTCACCCCAAACAGTACGCGTGTCCTGTATTCCGCTTCAACCCGGCCCTACCTTGATCGGGGCATCATCACACCCGTGGTGCGTCTTGATCGAATCGGCAAGCGGTACGGCCGGGGTCCGTGGGTGCTGCGGGACGTCTCGCTCGCCGTCGAGCCCGGGGAGGTCGTCGCGCTGCGGGGCGGCAACGGCACGGGCAAGTCGACCCTGCTGCGCATCGCGGCGGGCGTGACGAAGCCGACGACCGGCCGGGTCGACCGGGGCACGTCCGTCGGGTACGCCCCGGAGCGGTTCCCGACCGGCGTGCGGCTGTCCGCGCGCGACTACCTGCGCCACCTCGCCGCCGTGCGCGGCGTGCCGGTGCGGTGGGACCTGGTGGAGGCGCTCGGTTTCGTCGGCGACCCGGCCGCGCCGATGGCCACCCTGTCGAAGGGCAACGCGCAGAAGGTCGCGCTGGCGCAGGCGTTGCACGCGACCGACCTGCTGGTGCTCGACGAACCGTGGTCCGGGCTGGACGCCGCCGCCGGCGGGGTGCTGGGCGAGCTGGTGACGTCGTCGCGGGCGGCCGTCGTGCTGACCGACCACCACGGGCACGACCTGCCCGGTGCGCGCGAGGTGGCCCTGGGCGCCGCCCGGCCCGGTGGCGTGGTGATCGAGTTGGACCGGGTGGGGGAGGCGTTCACGCTGATCAGCTCGCTGGAGGGGGTGTTCGCGGCGCACGAGGTGGGCGGCGGCGCCCGGGTCGAGGTGCGGGCCGGGTTCAGCGACGGCGTGCTGGCCGAGGCGCTGCGGCTCGGCTGCTCGGTGCGGAGCGTGCGGTCGTGACGGCGCTGGTGCGGTACCTGCTGGTGGACGCGCTGCGGACGCAGCGGTGGCTGCCGCCGTTGCTGCTGCACGTGGCCGTGCTCGGGATGCTCTACGCCTCCGACGCCGGGCCCCCGCTGCCCGCGTACGCCGGGACGTGCGTGCTGGTCTACCCGGTGTCGGCGTGGCTGACGGTGGTCATCGCGACCGCCGAGGACCCCGTGCGCCGGACCGTCAGCGTGGTGACCGCGGGTGGCTGGGCACGTGCCCAGGCGGCGGTGACGGTGCTGTCGGCCCTCGCGGCGCTGGGCGTGGCCCTGATCGCCGCCTTGGTGCCGGTCGTGACCCAGTCCCGCCCGTACCCGCTCGGCACGGTGGCGCAGGGCTTCGCGGCGCTGGCGGTGTGCGCGCTGGTCGGCGTCGGCGTCGGCGTGCTGTGCAGCCGCCCGGTGATCACCCAGACCGGCTGGTCCGTGCTCGCCGCGACCGCGCTGGTCGTGCTGGTCCTGCTGTTCGGCCGCACCCCGCCCGTGGGCAACGTGCTCTGGGCGTTGTCGCACGACGACGGCGTCACGTCCGCGTTGGCCGTCTCGGGCGTGGCCGCGGTGCTCTTCGTGGCCGCCGCCACCTGGCTCGGCACCGCGATCGGCCCCCGCCGCGGCTGACCCCTCCTGCCGCGGTTGGTGCCCCCGCGGCTAACCCCACCAGCCGCGGCTGGTGCCCCTGCGGCGGTCATTTCCCACCACGGCTGTCCCCGCTGCGGCTGGTGCCCGCGACGAGCCTCGAAGGCCGGAATCGTCGGACCCCGCCGGTAAAATAAAAGCAGGGGTCCCCTTGGCGAGGACCCCTGCGGAGCTTGCGTGAGCCGTGCGACCTACTTGATGGCCTTGATCAGCTCGTCGATGTCCTTCGGCTCCAGACCGCGCATCAGCGTCAGGAACAGCTCGCTGTAGGTGCGGAACGGGCTGACGTACCACTTGCCGTCGACCTCCGTGGCGACCACGCCGATGCCGTCCTTCAGCACCTGCGCACCGACCCGGGCGATCACGTCGACCGCGGCCGGCGGGATGTCGCTGCCGCCCTGCTGCTCGACCAGCTGCGTGATCTCGTCCGCGCACAGCCGCTGCGACTGGCCCTTGACCGACGCGCTGTAGCAGTCGCCGTCCCGGCTGATCTCCACCTGCTCGCCCTCGGCCTCGACGACCAGCTTGCGGACGGTGACCAGGGAGCCGCCCTTGACGTCCTTGGCGTCGGTCTCCAGCTCGATCAGCTTCGCGCCCGTGGCGGGCGTGCGGCCGATCTGGTCGAGCAGGACCGGGCCGAGGTCCTGCAGCACGCCCATCTCGTCCGGCGGCAGCAGTGCGATGACGCCCTCGATGTCACCGGCCAGCGCCTTCTCCACGAGCTGCTTCGCGGCGTCGTTCGCCGAGCCCGCGCCGGCGGGCGCGATGCCCTGGGCGGGCCACTTGAGGTCCTCGTCCTCCAGCGCGGCGTGCGCGATGGTGTAGAAGAGGCTCGGGTACCACTCGTCGCCGACCTTGATGGTGGCGATGCCGATCGGCTTGCCGTCGCGGTCGGCCTTCTCCTTGGCGAAGTCCAGCGTCTCGGTCTCGGGACCCTGCTGCTTCAGCTCCGCGCCGAGCGCGTCGACCAGCTTGTCGGTCAACGGGATCTGCTTGACGTCCGAGGTGATCGTGATCTTGCCCTCGACCACCTTGTTGATCGTCAGGTGGTCGTTGACCTTCTCCGCGGCGGCGTCGTCGAACTTGATGCCCTCGCTCTTGATCTGGACACCGGTGACCTTGTTCGGGTCCGCGTCGGGCTTGAGGATCTCCAGCCGCTTGGCCTCGCTGACCGTGGCCTCGGTGTAGTCCTTGCTGAGCTTGGCCTCGGCGGGCGCCAGGCCGTTCATGATGCCGAGGACGTCACCGCTGCCCAGCGCGCTGAGCAGGTTGTTCGCCGCGGTGGACGGGCTCTCCGAACCGGCGGCCACGTCGTCGGAGCTGCGCAGCGCCCACACCGTGGCGACCGTGCCGGCGGCGAGCGCGAGGACGGCGACGACCGCGGTGACGACCAGACCGGTGCGCTTCTTCTTCTGCGGCGGCTCACCACCCGCGAAGCCGTACGGCGCCTGGCCGTAGGGCTGCTGGCCGAACTCCTGCTGGTAACCCGGCTGCTGCGGTTGCTGCGGGAAGCCCTGCGGACCGGTCTGCGGGTAGCCCTGCTGCGGCTGGGGACCGGTCTGCGGGTAGCCGCCCTGCTGGTAACCACCCTGCTGGTAACCGCCCTGCTGCTGACCCGGCTGCTGGCCCTGCTGCGGGTAACCACCCGGCTGCTGCTGGCCCTGCTGCGGGTAGCCCCCCTGCTGCGGCTGGCCGTACGGGTTGTTCTGCGGTGGCCATTCGCCTCCGCCGCCACCTGGGTACGTCACGGTGCTCCTCCTGGAGTGCTGATCGCTGTGCGGGATTTCGCGGTGAGCACGGTGATCGCCCCGGCGATCCCCAGCACAGCACCACCGAGGGTCACCACCGGTCCGGTCAGGCTGATCCCGACCAGTGCCGCCTCGTTGCCCCCTTGGACGACGGCAAGTGCCGCCACCGTTCCCGCAATCGTGCCAAACATCAATGCGAGCCATCCCGCGATTCGGGGAAAACGAACCAACCACAGCACCACGCAGCACACCGCCAATGGGATGAGTGCGACCCACACACCGCGCACGACCTCACCCGGCACACCGTGCAACCCGGCGAAACCACGCAGAGCGAGCACCTCGTAACTGGTCCTCGTGACGGTCCCGGAACGCAACCAGGGCAGGAAGGTGCCCACCACCGCTGTGACCAAACCGATAACTCCGAGCACCACGCCCGTCCACCGCCTGATCGTCGGCTCAGCCGTCGGTCGTCTCATGGTCGGCTCCGCCGAGGTCGTCTCGTGGTCGGCTCCGCCACGGTCGTTTCGTGGTCGGCTCCGCCGACGTGTCCTGCGCACCCCGACATGCTCGCAGGCGTGTGGCACGGTGGTGGCATGAGTGCACGGGACGTGATGGCCCTCGCACGGCGCATCACCGTGCTCACCGGCGCGGGGGTGTCCCTGGAGTCGGGTGTGGTGCGGTTCCGGTTCGACGCGTCGTCGTTCCTGACCTCGGCGCGCGTGCGGCGTGAGGCGTGGGAGTCCTGGCTGGACGATCCCTTGTGGACGGCCGAGCCGAACGCCGCCCACCGCGCGCTGGCGGGGTTGCAGCGGGCCGGACGGGTGCGGACGTTGCTCACGCAGAACGTCGACGGGCTGCACCAGCGAGCCGGGTCGACGGTGGTGGAGCTGCACGGGTCGATGTCGCGTGTGGTGTGCGTCTCGTGCGACGCCTCCGGTCCGATGAGCGAGGCCCTGGCGCGCGTGCGCGACGGCGAGTCGCCGCCGGACTGCGCCCTGTGCGGCGGGATCCTCCGGCCGGCCGCGGTCGCGTTCGGCGAGCCGCTGCACGCCGACGTGCTGCGGGCGGCGCGGACGGCCGTGCTGGACTGCGAAGCGATGCTGGTGGCCGGGACGTCGCTCATGGTCGAGCCCGCCGCCCAGCTCGTGCCGCTGGCCGCCCGGGCGGGCGCGTCGGTGGTGATCTGCAACCTGGACCCGACGCCGTACGACTCGCTGGCGGCGGCGGTGGTGCGCGAGCCGGCCGCGTCGGCGCTGCCGGAGCTGGCCGCGGTGCCCGTGGTGGCGACCGGCCCGATCCGCACCTGGGGCGACCCGAGCACCTGGTGACCACCCGTTGGTGCCCTTCGATCACTCTCCCGTGAACCCAGGGCGGTGGGACAGTGATCACATGGGAGATCAACAGTCGCCGATCAACCTCCGTGACGCGGTGGTGGTGCCCCGGCTGGCGGACGAGTTGGCCGTGCGCTGGCGGGCCGACCAGTTCCGGGCCCAGGACGAGGGTCACGGCTGGCGCTTGCGCCCGAAGGGCGAGCACGTGGTGTCCCTGGGCGGTCTGGACTTCCGGCTCGAGAACGTCCACTTCCACCGGCCGAGCGAGCACTGGGTCCGCGGCCGGCCCCGTGGCGCGGAGATGCACGCCGTCCACCTCCGGGCCGACGACGTGCTGCGGGCGTGCGTGGTCGCGGTGTTCGTCGACCTCGGCGAGCCGGGACCGTCGGAGGGCAAGCCGCCCAGCGGCATCGACCTGCCCGCGCTGTTCCCGGGCGGCGGGTTCCACCGCTACGAGGGGTCGCTGACCACCGGCGAGTTCGACGAGATCGTGAGCTGGGTGGTGATGAACGAGCCGGTCCAGGTGGAGGACCCGGCCCTGCGCGCCTTCATCCGCACCCACGCCGACCACCCGCGGCCCGTGCAACCGGTGAACCGCCGGTTCGTGCTGACGACCGGCTGAGGCGGGAGGTAGCCGGGGCGCGGGCCGGTAAATAAGGTCACCTCGTATGCGCGTACCCCTGACCGTCGCCGATTTCCTCCACCGGGCGGAGCAGGTCTTCGCCGACACCACGGCCGCCGTCGACGAGCACGACCAGCCCGCCGCACCCGTGCCGACCAGCACCTACGGCGAGTTCGCCACCCGCGTCCGCGCCTGGCAGGCCGGGTTCGACGCGCTCGGCCTCGGCGAGGGCGAACGGGTCGCCGTGGTCAGCCACAACTCGACCCGGCTGCTCGAACTGCTGCACGCGGTGCCCGGCACCGGCCGCATCGCGGTCCCCGTCAACTTCAGGCTCCGACCCGACGAGGTCTCCTACATCGTCGAGCACAGCGGCGCGTCCGTGCTGCTGATGGACCCCGAGCTGGAACTGGACGGCGTCACCGCCCGGCACCGCTTCGTGCTCGGCGAGCAGACCGAGTCCGAGCTCATGCGCTTCGACACCGAGCCACGCCCCTGGAGCGAGCCGGACGAGGACGCCACCGCCACGATCAACTACACCTCCGGCACCACCGCCCGGCCCAAGGGCGTGCGGATGACCCACCGCAACGTCTGGATCAACGCGGTCACGTTCGCCATGCACGCCCGCGCCTGGGAACGGGACGTCTACATGCACGTGCTGCCGATGTTCCACTGCAACGGCTGGGGCATGCCGTACGGCCTGGCCGGGCTCGGCGTGCCGCAGGTCGTGCTGCGCAAGGTCGACGGCACCGAGATCCTCGCCCGGGTCCGCGACCACGGCGTCACGCTGATGTGCGGCGCGCCCGCCGTGTGGAACGCCGTGCTCGACGCCGCCCAGGACTGGGACGGCGAGATCCCCGGCCGCGACCGGGTCCGCATCATCTGCGCCGGCGCACCGCCGCCCAGCCGCACCATCGCCCGGGTCGGTGAGGAGCTGGGCTGGGAGTTCCTCCAGCTCTACGGCCTGACCGAGACCTCGCCGCTGCTCACCTTCAACCGCACCCGGCCGGCCGACGACGCACTGCCGCCGGCCGAGCGGGCGCGGAAGCTGTCACGGGCGGGCGCACCGGGGCTGGGCGTGCGGTTGCGGATCTCCGAGACCGGCGAGGTGCTGGCCCGGGGGAACGTCGTCATGGCCGGCTACTGGGACAACCCGGAGGCCAGTGCCGAGGCGTTGGAGGGCGGCTGGTTCCACACCGGCGACGGCGGCGTGCTGGACGACGAGGGCCACCTGACGATCTCCGACCGCAAGAAGGACGTGATCATCACCGGCGGCGAGAACGTGTCGTCCATCGAGGTGGAGGACGCCCTGTTCAGCCATCCCGCGGTGGCCGAGGCGGCCGTCATCGGCGTGCCGCACGACAAGTGGGGCGAAACGATCAAGGCGCTGGTGGTGCGGGCCGAGGGCGCGCAGGTGACGGAAGCGGAGCTGATCGCGCACTGCAAGGACCGGCTCGCCGGCTACAAGGCGCCGACGTCGGTCGAGTTCCGCGACGCCATCCCGCGCACCGCCACCGGCAAGGTGCAGAAGTTCAAGCTGCGCGAACCGTACTGGGCCGACCTGGACCGCAAGGTCAACTGACCGTCATTCACTCACCCGGGTGAGTGGTGGTTTCCCGTGCCCGCTGTGACCCGTGTGGCTGATGTTCAGGCCGCGACCATTGGAAACGATGTGGCTGGAGTGGCAGAGTCCGTCCCCGTGTAGGGCCGTTCGGCGTAACGCCGTCGGCCGAGTGCGCGGGGAGGCGGGAGTCGTGACTCGATGGGTGATCTCGGTCGTGATCGCGTTGACCACCGCGGTGGGCCTGGCGGGCACGGCGCTCGCCGTGCCGCCACCGCCGCCGAACCCCGGCGACGGCGAGATCAGCGCCGGGCGGCAGCTGGCCGACGCCAAGGCCGCCCACGTCGGTGAGCTGACCGGCCGGCTCACCGACGCCGAGGCCCGCCTCCAGGCGCTGACCGACGACGTCGCGTTCAAGATGGAGCTGGCCAACAAGGCGCGGGTCGACCTGGAGACCGCCCAGGGCGAGGCCGACGCCGCCCGTCGGGACGCGGACGCGGCCCGGGTCGAGGCCGACGCCGCCGGCCGGGCCGTCGAGGACGCCCGCGTGCAGCTGGACGAGTTCGCCGCGGCGAGCTACCAGCAGGGCAGCGTCATCGGGTCGGTCTCGGCGTACTTCGGCGCGTCCAGCCCGGAGGACCTGCTGGCCCGCGCCCAGCTGCTGGAGGCGGTCGGCGAGTCGAGCCTCGACGCGCTGGACGACGTCGAGCGCAGCCGCGCCGAGAAGGCGAACTCCGAGGCCGCCGCGCGCGCCGCGCTCGACCTGGCCGGCCGCAAGCAGGCCGCGGCCGACCAGGCCAGGAAGGACGCCGACGCGGCGCAGGCCACCGCCGCGGACGCCCAGCGCGGCCAGGCCGCCGCCGCGCAGGGCATCAAGGACGACAAGGCCCGCGTCGAAGGCGAGCTCGACCAGGCGCTGCACGCGGTCGAGGGCCTGGAGGACCAACGCGCCCAGTACGACCGGTGGCTGGACGACAAGCGTCGCGAGGAGGAGGAAGCCGCACGCCAGGCCGCCCTCGCCGCGCCGAAGCCCCAGGCGCCGCGCCCGCAACCCGTGACGGCGCCGAGCGGCGCGGGCGTGGAGACCGTCGTGGCCCGCGCCATGCAGCAACTCGGCGTGCGGTACTCGTGGGGCGGCGGCAACTACCACGGTCCGACCGTCGGCATCCGGGACGGCGGCGCCGGCGACGCGCACGGCGACTACTACAGCGTCGGCTTCGACTGCTCCGGGCTGATGATGTACGCGTTCGCGGGCGCCGGCATCTACCTGCCGCACTACAGCGGCTACCAGTACAACGCCGGCCGCAAGGTGCCGCTGTCCCAGGCGCGGCGCGGCGACATGCTGTTCTGGGGACCGGGCGGCGGCACCCACGTCGCGCTCTACCTCGGCGGCGGCATGATGGTCGAGGCCCCGTACTCCGGCTCGCACGTGCGCGTCGCCCCGGTCCGGTACGGCGGGATCATGCCGTACGCCACGCGCCTGCTCTGAACCCGCTAACGCCGGTCGCCCACCGGTTCCAGGGGTTCCCGGCGCAGCGCCCGGACCTCCTCCCGCAACGCCCTGACCTCGTCCAGCACCCGGTCGTCCGAGGCGCTCGCGGCGGCGGTCGCCTCGGACTCCATCGCGCTGCACACGACCGCGATGAACAGGTTCAGCATGGTGAACGTGCCGACCAGCAGGTAGACCAGGAAGAAGATCCAGGCCAGCGGCTGGGTGGCCATCAGGTCGCGCATCACGTCCGACCAACCGTCGCCGGTGGTGATCTGGAACAGCGTGAGGATGGTCGACCCGAGGTCGTCGAACCGGGGATCACCGCCGGCGCGGAACAGGTTGATGGCGACCACGCTGCCCACGTACAGCATCAGCAGCATCAGGCCGGACAGCGACAGCAGACCCGGGATCGACCGGACCAACGCCGAGACCACCCGCCGCATGCTCGGCACCATCGCGACCAGGCGCAGCGCGCGCAGGATGCGCAGGGCCCGGATCACCGACAGCGGCCCGGCGGCCGGCAGCAGGGCGACCACGATGACGACGAAGTCGAAGCAGTTCCACGGGTCGCGGAAGAACCGGAGGCGGTGCGCGTACAACCGCGCCGCCAGCTCCACCACGAAGATCGTCAGGGCGGCGAGGTCCAGCGCGGCGAACAGGTCTCCGTAGGCCGACACCAGCGCCGTGGACGTCTCGCAGCCGAGGGTGATCGCGTTGACCACGATCACCGCGATGATCACCCGCTGGACGCGTCTGCCGTCCACGACGTCGCGGACGCGGTCGCGCAAAGCCATGCCGAACTCCTCCTGCACACGCCGGGAATCACGCTCGATCGAGCACCGCCCCATCGGCATGCCATCCGTACGGCTTGAGCGGATTCACCTGGTCGAGCGGAAGAAGTCCGATTTGGCGCGGGTGTAGTCGTCGTAGTCGTCATCGTCGGCATGTGCTTGCGCCGCACGGAGTTTCGCGGCCTCGTACGCCTCCCGCACCGCCGGGTCGGCGCGCAGCCGGTCGCGGAAGTGGACGGTGGCGGCGTGCCACGGGCTGCCGAGCCGCCGCACGTGCAGGATCGCGGGCTCCGCCGGGTCCGGCCGGACGTAGAGCCGCTTGCGGTACACCGCCGCCGGCACCTCCGGGTCGGTGCGCCAGTCGTGGTCGACGCCGGGCGAGTCGGGCCGGGCGCCCGTCGCGACGAGGAAGCCCAGTGCGGCCACCGTCCGGTCGAACCCGGAGTCGCGGTCGGGCAATGCGGTCACGCCCAGCTGGAGGTCGATGAAGCGCTTGGCACGCAACCCCGGCACGGCGGTCGATCCGATGTGGTCGTAGGACCAGGACGGCTCGCCGAGGTGCGCGCGCAGCCGGTCGAGCAGCCGTCGAGCGGCGAGGGGCAGCCGCGGGTCGTGGTCCTCCAGCGCGGGCGGTGTGCGCGGCGGCGGGTCGACGCCGGCGAACCGACGCGCGAACGGCGCGATCCGGCCGGACCACACCGCGTCGAGCCGCCCCGGACCGTCCAGCACGACGTCCGCACGCCCGTCGTCGACCCCGCTCACCACCAGCGCGGCCGGTCCCGGCCGGTCGAGCACGGTCACCAGCCCGGTCACGTCCAGCTCGCGCAACCGGTCGGCGACACCGGGGCCGGCCACCACGTCGACGCGCAGTCGATGATCGTCCATGGTCCCCATGGTGGCGCGGGCCCCGGCAGCCCGGGGCCCGCGCACCGTGTCAGCGGCTCGTCGACGTCAGCGGTCCATCAAGGCGAACACGCCCCAGCCGACGTACTCGCGCTGGTAGCGCGCGTACCGGGTCGGCCCGGTGGCGAGCTCGGCCCGCATCGCGGGCGCCAACTCGTCCTCCGGGTTCTCGTCCAGCCAGCGGCGGGTGTTGAGCCACTGCGCCGCGACGTAGCGGTCCCAGCTGTCCTGGTCCGCCAGCACCATCTCCACCACGTCGCAGCCCAGCTCGCCGAACTGGGCGAGGAGGTCGGGCAGCGGGAGGTACTCGTCCCGGTCGGTCACGTGGCTGCCCTCGACGGCGGCCTGGTCCGGTGGGTCGAGCCGCCAGAACGGGTGCCCGATCAGCAGCAGGCCGCCGGGGCGCAGGCTGCGCCGCAACAACTCCACCGTGCCGGGCACGCCGCCGCCGATCCACGCGGCGCCGACGCAGGCGGCGATGTCCACCGGCTCGTCCGCGACGTGACCCGACGCGTCGCCGTGCACGAACTCCACCCGGTCGGTCACGCCGAGCTCGACCGCTCGGGCCCGCGCCGAGGCGAGGAACGTCGCGCTGAGGTCGACACCCGTGCCGGACAGCCCGTGGTCACGGGCCCAGGTGCACAGCAGCTCGCCCGAGCCGCAGGCCAGGTCGAGCACGCGGGCGCCCGGCGCGGGCCGCAGCGCCCGCCCGAGGACGGCCAACTTGACGTCGTCGATCGGGTTGTGGATGCGGTGGTTGCTTTCTCGGATGGTGAAACTACGGGGTATGTCCACGTCTGGTTGTCCTCACGTCCAGGGGAATGGCAGGCGTGATCGGCCGCTGGGCGGCCGGGACCCGGACGGGCATGCAATGCACCTCTTCGTGGACGTGGGGTCGGACGGCCGGAGGGTAGGCCCGAGCCGGTCAGGGGGTCCACCGGTTTTCGCCCGCCCTGTCTCAGTTGGCGTTTCCGAGTGGGTTGGGGTGGATATGAACCCTAATTCGGAGCGATCTCGGAATGGTCGCCCCGGAAATGCGGAGAAATGGTCCTGATCACCCGAATGCGCGGCGAGTTTTCGGTAGCGTCAACGGTCTGAGGGGGAAGTCAAAGTCCAGGGGGGACCATGACGGCCGGCCGCTTGATTCTCGACGACGGCGAATTGACCTACCACAGACGCGGCGAAGGACCACCGGTCGTGCTGCTGCACGCGGGTGGCCTCGGCAGCGTCACCTGGGACCGCCAGTTCGCCCTGTTGGCGCGAGACCACACCGTGATCAGGTACGACGCGAGGGGCCACGGCGAGTCGTCGCCGCCGACAGGCCCGTTCGCGCACCACGAGGACCTGCGGGACCTGTTGGACGGGCTCGACGTCGAAGGGGCGACGCTGGTCGGCCTGTCGCTGGGCGCCCGCACCGCGATCGACTTCGCGCTGGCCCACCCCGCCCGGGTGGCGGGCCTGGTGCTGGTCGGTCCGGGCATCAACGGGATGGAGGTCGAGGACCCGTTCATCCTCGACCAGGTCGCGCGGATGCGAGCCGCCACGGGGGTGGACGAGGTCGCGGAATGCCTGCTGCGGATGTGGGTGGACGGTCCGCACCGGGCACCGGACGAGGTCGACCCGCGGGTGCGGGAACTGTGCCGCGGGCTGACGGTGAACGCCGTGTGCAACCGCGCGTTCACCGTGCTCTCGGAGGAATTGCACGCGGTCGACCGCGTCGCCGAACTGACCGCGCGGACGTTGGTGGTCGTGGGCGAGCTCGACTCCTCGGACGTCCACGAGGTGGCCGACCTGGTGCTGGAGTCCGCGCCGGACGCGGAGAAGGTCGTCGTCGCGGGCGCCGGTCACCTGGTGAACCTCGACCGGCCCGACGAGTTCGACCGGGCCCTGCTCCGGTTCCTCAGCGCGTCGCGATGAACGGCGGCTTCCACCAGGCGGTGCTCGAACGGGCCGACGCCGCCGTGCTGGTGGTCGACCCGAGCGACCTGGGCGTCCGGTGGGCGTCCCCGGCGGCCCGGCGGTTGTTCGGCGGCGCGTCCGGCCTGCTGCCCGACCTGGTGGCGACGGGTGACGCGGCGGCGGTCGGCACGTTCCTCCAGGCGGCGGGCCGCACGGGCGCGTCGCGGTGCACGTGCGCGGTGCCGGTGGAGGGTTCCGTGCACCGGCGCGTGGACCTGGTCGCCCGCGACCTGAGCGCGGACCCGGACGTGCGCGGCCTGGTCGTGGTGGCCCTGGACGTCACCGGGTGGGCGGAGACGGCCGACGAGTTGGGCAGCCGCGTGAACGCCGACGCGTTGACGGGCCTGGCGAACCGCACCGGGTTCCTGCCCCGGTTGGAGCAGGCGGTGCGCGGCGCGCCGGGCCCGGTGCTGGTGTTCCTCGACCTCGACCAGTTCAAGGACGTCAACGACTGCCACGGGCACGCCGCGGGCGACCACGTGCTGCGCCTGGTGGCGTCCCGGCTGGCCGCGGTCGTGGCCGGTCGCGGCACGGCGGCCCGGCTCGGCGGTGACGAGTTCGTCGTGCTGCTCGACGAGTTGGACGAGGAGCAGGCGGTCGCCGCGGCGCGCGAGATCCTGGCCGTGATCGCCACACCCGTGACGTTGGACGAGGGCGTGATCCGGGTGTCGGTGTCGGCGGGCATCACGTTCGTCCGGCCGGGTCACGGCGCGGAGGACCTGCTGCACCAGGCCGACCTGGCGATGTACCGGGCGAAGACGCTCGGCCCCGTCGGCGTCGCCGTCTACGACCAGGACCTGGAGGACTGGGCGCTGGCCCGCAAGCACCAGGTCGACCGGCTCGCCGAGCGGCTGGAGGAGTTGCACGCGGAGAACCGGGCGCTGGCCGAGGCCGCGACCATCGACCAGCGGACGGGCCTGCCGAACCCGGCGACGTTCGACGCCGACCACGCGCGCCTCAACCGCGTCGGCGAGCCGTACGGCCTGCTGCTGGTCGACATCGACCGCTTCCACAGCTACAACACGCTCTACCGCTACCTGGCCGGGCACGAGACGTTGCGCGCGGTCGGCCAGGCCATCGACCGCGCCACCCGCTCGGGTGATCGCGCCTACCGGTACGGGGGCGAGGAGTTCACCGTGCTGCTGCCCGGCGCCCGGCTGGAGGGCGCGCTGGCGCTGGGCGAGCGGATCAGGCGGGTCGTGGAACGACTCGGCCTGGAGCACCGCGGCAACACCGGTGGTGTGGTGACGGTGTCGATCGGCGCGGTGGAGGTGGCGCCCGGCGCCTCCGTCACCGACGCGGTGGAGGAGGCCAGCGTGGCGGTGCTGGAGGCTAAGGACGCCGGCCGCAACCGCGTGGTCGGTCGCCGCACGGGCGGTTGACCGCGGCCGAACTCGTGCCGCCCACTCACATCACCCGCACGGCGCGTTGTGTGGGCTGTTCGGTCCAGTCTCTGATTACTCAGAGTAGATAAACAGGTCGTTTGCATTGCGAATCAATGAATTCACCTGGGCCAACCTGGTGAATGTGATCACACCGCGTTAGTAAGGGGTGTGAACCACGACTCGATGCAGCACTTCTCCGACGGCCTCTCCACCCTCGTGCTCGCCTACGTCGTCTCCGTCATCGGCTCGCTCCTCGGCCTCGCCTGCATGGCGCGCGCCCAGGCCGAGCCGACCCGTGCCGCCAAGACGCGCTGGACGGTGTACGGCGCGCTCGCCATCGGCGGTGTCGCCATCTGGCTCATGCACTTCATCGCCATGCTCGGGTTCGACGTCCCCGGCACCGCGGTCAAGTACTCCGTGCCGCTGACCGCGCTGTCCGCCGTGGTGGCGATCGGGGTGGTCGGGCTCGGGCTGTCGCTGGTCACGCTCGTCCGGTTCACCAAGATGCGGCTGCTCGTCGCGGGCGCGCTGGCCGGGCTCGGCGTGGCGGGCATGCACTACCTGGGCATGTCCGCGCTGCGGTTCCGCGGCGAGATCTCCTACGACGGGGCGCTGGTCGCGCTGTCGTGCCTGATCGCGGTCGTCGCGGCGACCGCCGCGTTCTGGTTCACCCTGGTGGTGAAGACGAAGCCCGCCATGGTCGCGGCCGGGCTGATCATGGGCGTGGCGGTCACCGGGATGCACTACACCGGCATGGCGGCGGTGCGGGTCGGCACCGATCCGACGTTGCCCGCGCCGCAGGGCACGACCGCGTTCGACCTGGTGTTCCCGGTGTTCGTGACCAGCGCCCTGGTGGTGGCGGCGCTGCTCTGGATGCTCTTCACCGCCGACGACGACGCACTGGGCGAGACCGCTTGACCCGCGGCTACCGTGGGCCGGTGGTCTCCTGGGCGGCGGTGGTGCTCGCGGGTGGTCGGGGCAGCAGGCTCGGCGGCGTCGACAAGGCGTCGGTGGTGGTGCACGGCCGCACGCTGCTCGACCACGTGCTGGACGCGGTCGCGCCCGCACGGCGGACCGTCGTCGTGGGACCCCCCAAGGACGACGTGCACGGCGTGACCTGGGCGCGGGAGGACCCTCCCGGCGGCGGTCCGGTCGCGGGCCTGGCGGCCGGGCTCGCGCACGTCGAGTCCGACCTGGTGGTGGTGCTCGCGGTCGACCAGCCGGGGATCACCCGGTCCACGGTCGACCGGCTGCTCGCGGCCGTCGGCGACACCGGCGCGGTCCTCGTGGACGACGAGGGGCGGTCGCAGTGGCTCATCGGGGCGTGGCGCACCGCGGCCCTGCGCCGTGCCCTGCCCGCCGACCCGCGCGGCGCCTCGATGCGGTCGGTCCTGGGCCCGTTAAACCCGGCGGCAGTCATCGCCCTCCCGGGTGAGGCGCGGGACGTCGACACGCCGCGCGACCTGACGCCGTGACGGTGGTCCAAGATCGGGTCGGATGGGCGTGAGCTGCATCGCTGCCCGATTCCGGGGTCGACCCCCTTCACAAGAGCCACACCGTCGGCAAGGGACACTGGGCGGTAGTCGTCAACCCTGTCGAGGAGGACCTTTGTCCGAGCCCGCCGCCCAGGCGCCCAACACGCCGGCTCGTGACGCCCAGTTGCTCGAACGGACCGTGTTCGAGGTCAAGCGGGTGATCGTCGGCCAGGACCGGCTGGTCGAGCGGATGCTCGTCGGCCTGCTGGCCAAGGGCCACCTGCTGCTGGAGGGCGTGCCCGGCGTGGCCAAGACGCTGGCCGTGGAAACGTTCGCGGGCGTCGTCGGCGGCTCGTTCTCCCGCGTCCAGTTCACCCCCGACCTGGTGCCCGCCGACATCCTCGGCACCCGCATCTACCGCCAGGGCAGTGAGACCTTCGACGTCGAGCTCGGCCCCGTGGTCGCCAACTTCGTCCTCGCCGACGAGATCAACCGCGCGCCCGCCAAGGTGCAGTCGGCGATGCTGGAGGTGATGGCCGAGCGGCACGTGTCCATCGGCGGCAAGACGTTCCCGATGCCCAACCCGTTCCTGGTCCTGGCCACCCAGAACCCGATCGAGAACGAGGGCGTCTACCCCCTGCCCGAGGCCCAGCGCGACCGGTTCCTGTTCAAGATCCAGGTCGAGTACCCGACGGCCGAGGAGGAGCGGGAGATCGTCTACCGGATGGGCGTCGAGCCGCCGGTGCCCAGCCAGGTGCTCGGCCCGGACGAGCTGGTCCGCCTGCAGGGCGTGGCCTCCCGGGTCTTCGTGCACCACGCGCTGGTGGACTACGTGGTGCGGCTGGTCATCGCGACCCGCGCGCCCAAGGAGCACCAGCTCACCGACGTCGCCGGGTGGGTCGCCTACGGCGCGTCGCCGCGCGCCAGCCTCGGCATCATCGCCGCCGCACGCGCGCTGGCGCTGGTGCGCGGGCGCGACTACGTGCTGCCGCAGGACATCGTGGACGTGGTGCCCGACGTGCTGCGCCACCGCTTGGTGCTGTCCTACGACGCGCTGGCCGACGGCGTCCCGCTGGACCACATCATCACCCGGGTGCTCCAGACCGTGCCGTTGCCGCAGGTCTCGGCACGTCCGCAGACGCCGCAGCCCGCGGGCAGGCCGTGACCGAGTCGACCCCGGCAGGTTCCGAGCGGCCGAGTTGGGCGCCGCCGGCGCTGCACGGCGGCCGGATGGAAGCCGCGCTGCGCACGCTCGAACTGGAGGTCCGCCGCCGCCTCGACGGCCTGCTCCAGGGCAACCACCTGGGCCTGGTCCCCGGACCGGGCTCCGAACCCGGCGAGGCGCGGCCCTACCAGCCCGGTGACGACGTGCGGCGGATGGACTGGGCGGTCACCGCCCGCACCACCGTGCCGCACATCCGCGAGACCGTCGCCGACCGCGAGCTGGAGACGTGGCTCGCGATCGACCTCTCGCCCAGCCTCGACTTCGGCACGGCCGTGTGCGAGAAGCGCGACCTGGTCGTCGCCGCGACCGCCGCGGTGGCGCACCTGACCCGCGGCGGCGGCAACCGGATCGGCGCGCTGGTCTCGACCGGCGAGGACCTCGTCCGGGTGCCCGCGCGCGGCGGTCTGGCGCACTCGCGCGGTCTGATCCGCAAGGTCGCCGAGACTCCGCGCGCGCCCGAGGGCACCCGCGGCTCGCTCGCGGAGGTGGTCGAGCAGCTGCGCCGCCCGCCACGCCGGCGCGGCCTGGTCGTGGTGATCTCGGACTTCCTCGGCGGCACGGAGTGGCAGCGCCCGCTGCGCGCGTTGTCCGTCCGGCACGACCTGGTGGCCATCGAGGTGATCGACCCCCGTGACATCGACCTGCCCGAGGTGGGCACGGTCGTGCTGGCCGACCCCGAGTCGGGCCGGCAGCGCGAGGTGGTCGCCTCGCCGCTGCTGCGCCGCGAGTTCGCCGCCGCGGCGGCCGAGCACCGCGCCGACGTGGCCGCGAACCTGCGCCGCGCGGGCGCCGGGCACCTGGTGCTGCGCACCGACTCGGACTGGATCGCCGACACCGTGCGGTTCGTCGTCGCACGCAAGCGCCGCTGGTCGGGAGGGGTCGCCTGATGAGCCTGTCCGGGTTCACCGCGCCGTGGTGGTTCCTGCTGCTGGTCGGCGTGGCGGGGCTGGCCGCGTTCTACGTGGTGCTGCAACGCGTGCTGCGCAAGCGGACGCTGCGGTTCGCCAACCTGCCGATGCTGGAGAAGGTCGCCCCCAAGCGGCAGGGTTGGTACAAGCACGTGCCGGCGGCGTTGCTGATGGTCGCGTTCATCGTGCTGACCGTGGCGCTGGCCGGGCCGACCGCCGAGCAGAAGGTGCCGCGCAACCGCGCCACCGTGATGCTGGTGATCGACACGTCGCTGTCGATGAAGGCCACCGACGTGCAGCCGTCCCGGCTGGAGGCCGCGCAGGTGGCCGCCAAGTCGTTCGCGGACGGGCTCACGCCGGGCATCAACCTGGGGCTGATCTCGTTCGCCGGTTCGGCCACCGTGCTGGTCGCGCCGACCACTGACCGCGGTGCGGTCACCCAGAGCATCGACGGGCTCAAGCTGGCCCAGTCGACCGCTACGGGTGACGCGATCGTGGCCGCGCTGGCGGCGATCGACTCGTTCGGCAAGGTCGTCGGCGGCGCGGACGGTCCGCCGCCCGCGCGCGTCGTGCTGATGACCGACGGCAAGGAGACCGTCGGCACCCGTGACGCGTTCGACGCGGCCGAGGACGCGAAGAAGGCGGGCGTGCCGATCTCCACGATCTCGTTCGGCACCGAGGAGGGTGTGGTCGAGATCGAGGGGCACCGGCAGGACGTGCCGGTGGACGACGACTCGATGAAGGAGATCGCGAAGCTGTCCGGCGGCGAGTTCTTCAAGGCGGCGAGCGCCGAGGAGTTGCGCCGGGTGTACGACACGCTGGGCGAGCAGATCGGTTACGAGAAGAAGCAGGCCGACGCGTCGCGGCCGTGGGTCGTGCTGGGCACCGTGCTGGGGATGATCGCCGTGGCGGGTGCGCTGCTCTTCGGGCAACGTCTGCCCTGAACCGGCAGTATGTCGCCCGTGGTGGTGGCGGAGCACTGGCGGGAGATGGTCGACTGGTCCGTGGCGCTGCTGCGCCGCGGCACCGGCGAGGGCGTGCCGGAGTGGAATCGGCGGGTGCTCTCGTCCGGCTTCGACAACGAGCGTGACCTGCGGGTTTGGCTGAGCGGACAGGGCGTGACCGGCTACCCGCAGATGCTGCTGGTGATGGAGCGGTTCGGCTACCCGGAGTTCATGAGCGGGTCGGCGGGCGAGCTGGTGGACGCCCAGTACGCCGACCGGCCCGAGCTGCGGCCGATCCTCGACCGGCTGCTGGCCGAGGCGGCGTTGCTGGGTCCGATGCACGTCCGTGCGCGCAAGTCGTACGTGGCGCTGGTGTCGCCGCGCCGGACGTTCGCCATCGTCAAGGCGACCACCCGTTCGCGGGTCGACCTGGGCCTGCGCCTGACCGGCCACGAGCCGACGGGTCGCCTGGAACCGGCCCGCTCCCTGGGCAACGACACCATCACCCTGCGGATGGGCATCAGCAGCGCCGACGACGTCGACGACGACACCGTGCACTGGCTGCGCCAGTCCTACACCGCCAACTCTTGACCACGAGAGTCCAACCCCAACCCGTGCGAGTCGTACCTTCAGGTCCCGCGTGTCCTACGTTCGCGTCGCGCGTGTCCTACGTTCAGGACCCCCGAGTTCAACGTTCAGAACAAGATCGACTGTTCTGAGCGTTG
>NZ_JBFAQZ010000045.1:0-24876 GCF_040673975.1 Actinosynnema sp. NPDC050801
GCTCGGCCTGCGGATGACGTTGGTAGATCGGGACGAACTCGGCACCGAAACCCAGACCGACCACGGCTACGCGAACGGGCCGACCGGCCATCGCCTACGCTCCTCTCCTACGGCTTTGGTCCGACCGCTGTAGCGGCCGAGCACACCGGCGAGCGATCCACCGCGGAATCCGGACACCCGACCGACGAACCCGCCACCCCGCGCGTCGAACCACGACCCCAGGACTCCGAGAACTCGACCAGGTAGGCAGAATCAATCAGGTTCCATTGCAATTGACTTCGTACAGCTCAAGTCTGCTAAACGACGCCTTGGACTGGCTGAACCGGTTCGAGGACGCGGGACGGGACCATCACGGGTGCACCCAGCCATGCCGCCGGCGGGCAGGCGACCAGTCGGCGCGATCCACGCCATCGCGCGGAACTGCTCACTGCCATCTCCGCTCCTCGGAATCCGATCAACGGGTCGAGCGCGAGTCGACACACCGCATCCGCCCTGGTCGGCGACGTGCGTCCACCAGGTAGGCCTTGCGCGGCACCGACTTCGCAGTCGGCTTCACCCTGAACACTCCGGGACGGCATCCACGTGGCGGCGGGGCTACCGGGCACGACACCGGCGCTCGAAGTACGCCTGGCCGTGCCGAGCAGAAGTGTGGCAGTCCCGTGTTTCCGTTCACAAGAAGTCTTCTCGGAACTTCTGCGAATTCCACTGGATGGAGTAGCTTTCTCCGGGCGCGTTCCCGAAATGCAGCGACGCTGCGCGGAACAGGCCGCCGCCGCGCCGACCCGAACCAGCCGAATGCTAATGTTCGCGCCAATATATTTAGCGCCCACCGCCCTTGCCCGTTCGTCGCGATTCGACGAGAATCCGCAGTCGCTCAAATGATCACGTCAGTGGCCATCGCTCGTTGCCCCTCCAGTCGCGCGCCCGCGGACACCGCACCGGCCGCCCGACTCGTCACCAGAGCGCCGAGCCCAAGCGGAGCGGGGGAGGAGCGACCAAGACGCTCTACGCCCAGGACGACGAGCTGCCCGCCAGGCTCTCGACGCTTCCCGCGACGTACTTCACCAGCGGCGCGTAGTGCGGCACGAGGCGGTCCCGCAGACCCTGAAGCCGCTGCGCACGCCGCTGAAATGTTAACGTTCACTTTCCCTTCTTGACAGTGATCACGCATGCCCAGCACACTCTGGCGCGCCGTCTCGTGTTACCGATCACATCGCTCGACGACGAGTGGAGACAAGTGTGCGTGGAGTCCGAACGACAGCGCGGCGGGCGGGCCTGGTGCTCGCCGCCGCGACTCTGATGGCGACCACCCTGACGACCGGGTCCGAGCAGTCCGCCGTGGCCTGGGACAACGGGGTCGCCACGACGCCGCCGCTGGGCTGGAACAGCTACGACTCGTTCAACTGGAACGTCACCGAGGCGCAGGTCAAGGCCAACGCCGACTACATGCGCGACAACCTCAAGCAGCACGGCTGGCAGTACATCGTCATCGACTGGGCCTGGTACTACCCGGGCCGGCACACGGGGAGTCCGAACCAGGACGCCAACTTCCAACCCCGCCTGCGCACCGACGCCAACGGCCTGCTGCTGCCCGACACCACCCGGTTCCCGTCCGCCTCGGGCACCAACGGGTTCAAGCCGCTGGCCGACTACATCCACGCGGCCGGTCTGAAGTTCGGCGTGCACCTGATGCGGGGCATCCCGCGCCAGGTGGTCGCGGACAACCTGCCGGTGGCGGGCACGAATTGCCGGGCCGGCGAGATCGAGAACAACACGACCGCGGCCTGGTTGAACCTCAACTGGGGCCTGGACATGGCCAACCCCTGCGCCCAGGCCTACCTGGACGCCCAGTTCAAACAGCTCGCCGCGTGGGGCGTGGACTACGTCAAGGTCGACGACATCGCCGCGCCCACCTACCGGCAGGCCGAGATCGAGGGCTACAAGCTCGCGATCCAGCGCAGCGGCCGACCCATGGTGCTCAGCCTCTCCCCGGGCCCGACGTCGACCGACAACGGCACGCACGTCGCCAACAACGCCAACATGTGGCGGATCGTGAACGACCTGTGGGACAACTGGGGATCGGTCGACGCCCTGTTCGAGCGGCTGCACGCGTGGACGCCGCACCGCAGGCCCGGCGCATGGCCCGACCCGGACATGATCCCGATCGGGCGGCTGTCCCAGGCGGGACCGGTCGGTGAGCCGCGGTACTCCAACCTGACGCCGGACGAGCAGTACACGCTGATGACCCTGTGGTCGATCACCAAGTCGCCGCTGATGTGGGGCGGTGACCTGACCCAGAACCGGGCGTCCGAGCTGGCGCTCATGACGAACTCCGCCGTGCTGGCCGTGGACCAGCACAGCACCAACAACCGGCGGCTCTACGGCGGCACGCAAGAGGTGTGGACGGCGGACGTGCCCGGCTCGGCGGACAGGTACGTGGCGCTGTTCAACCGTGGCGGTTCCACCGCGAACGTGTCCGTCACGCTCTCCGACCTCGGCATCGGGTCCGCCACCGTGACCGACCTGTGGTCGGGCGCCGGCCTGGGGACTGCGAGCGGCACGCTCACGCGGTCGTTGCCCGCACACGGCTCCGGCCTGTACCGGCTGGCGCCGCAGAGCACCGTTCCGGTGACCGCCGAGCAGACGCTGACCGCGCGGCACAGCGGCAAGCTCGCCGACGTGTACGACCAGTCGACCGCGGACGGCGGCGACGTCGTGCAGTGGGCTCCGAACGGTCAGGCCAACCAGCGCTGGCGGTTCCGCGACCTCGGTGACGGCACGTCCACCATCGTGAGCGTCCACAGTGGACTTTGCTTGGACGTGTACGGCGGCGTTGGTGCCACCGCTGACGGCGTGCGCGTGGCGCAGTGGTCGTGCAACGGTCAGGCCAACCAGCGCTGGCGCGTGCAGGACGCGGGCAGCGGCTACGTGCGGCTGGTGGCCCAGCACAGCGGCAAGTGCCTGGACGTGTTCGAGGCGTCGACCACCGACGGCGCACGCCTGGTCCAGTGGACCTGCGGCACCGGCGCCAACCAGCAGTGGCAGCGCCGCAACGCCTAGAAACCCCGCGAGCTGCCCTTTCGTGACCCGATCACGGCAAGCAGTTCGATCGCAGGGAATGTTCAGTTGTACCGCCGGGTCGGCTGACCTATCGCTTATACCTCCATATTCACGCCTAGATCGCCGTCCCGGAAATTGTTAGCGCTAACACTCCGTTTGGCCGTTGGCCGTGCGCGGGTGTCGTCGGCGTCCGCGCCGATCGGGCCCCGGTTCAGGTCGACGGTCCCCATGAGAGGAAAGATGCTATGTCGGTTGGGTTTGCGCGCACCGCGAGGTGGCGTCGTCGGTTGCGGTCGGGGTTGGCCGCCGCGGCGGCGGTGGCGTTCGCGGGCGGGTTGCTCTCGGTGGTCACGACGTCGGCGTCGGCCGCCACGGTGGACACCGCTGCCTGGTACGTACTGGTGAACCGCAACAGCGGCAAGGCCCTCGACGTCTACAACTTCTCCACCGCCGACGGCGGCAACGTCGTCCAGTGGGCCCGCACCAACGCCGACAACCAGCAGTTCCAGTTCGTGGACTCCGGCAGCGGCTACTACCGGATCAAGTCGCGGTTCTCGGGCAAGGTGCTGGACGTGTCGAGCTGGTCGACGGCCGACGGTGCCGCCATCCACCAGTGGACCGAGCACGGTGGAACCAACCAGCAGTTCCGGTTGGCCGACTCCGACAGCGGCTACGTCCGGTTGATCAACCGCAACAGCGGCAAGGCGGTCGAGGTCCAGAACGCGGCGACCAACGACGGCGGCAACGTCGTGCAGTACAGCGACTGGGGCGGCACCAACCAGCAGTGGCAACTCGCCCGGGTCGACGGGGGCGGCGGCGCGTGCACGCTGCCGTCGACGTACCGCTGGTCGTCGACCGGCCCGTTGGCAACCCCGAGCGCGGGGTGGGTCTCGCTCAAGGACTTCACCGCCGTGAAGCACAACGGCCAGAACCTCGTCTATGCCACGACGCACAATGGCCTCACCGGTGAGCAGGGGCGCTGGGAATCGACCGCCCTCAGCCCCTTCACGAACTGGTCCGACATGGCGTCGGCCACCCAGAACAGGATGTCCTTCGGTGCCATCGCGCCGACGCTGCTCTACTTCGCCCCGAAGAACATCTGGGTGCTCGCCTACCAGTGGGGGGGTTGGCCGGACCCCTTCTCCTACCGCACCTCGAGCGACCCCACCAACCCCAACGGCTGGGGCCCGCAGCAGACGCTGTTCACGGGCACCCTCCCCGCCCCTGCGGCCCCCATCGACCAGACCCTCATCGCCGATGACAAGAACATGTACCTGTTCTTCGCCGACGACCGCGGCGGCATCTACCGCGCCAGCATGCCCATCGGCAACTTCCCGAGCAGCTTCGGTTCGTCGTACACGAAGATCATGAGCGACACGCCGGAGAACCTGTTCGAGGCGGTCGAGGTCTACAAGGTCAAGGACCAGAACCAGTACCTCATGATCGTCGAGGCGCAGGACTGGCGCGGCCGCTTCTTCCGCTCGTTCACGGCCACCAGCCTGGACGGCACGTGGACACCGCAGGCCGACACCCAGGGCAACCCCTTCGCCGGCAGGGCCAACAGCGGCGCGACCTGGACCAACGACATCAGCCACGGCGATGTGGTCCGCGCCAACCCCGACCAGACCAAGACCATCGACCCTTGCAACCTGCAGTTCCTGTACCAGGGGCGCGACCCCAGCACCGACGGCATGGAGTACGGCCTCCTGCCGTACCGGCCGGGCGTGCTGACCCTGCAGCGCTAGAGGTCCGGCTTCTGGCGGTTCCCCGCCGACGCCACCCCTTCGTATCCCAACCGAATAAGGGACTCAAGCGGTGACATTCACACTTCAGAGGTCGTCGAAACGCGTCCTCGCCTTGACGTTGAGCCTTCTCTTCATGACGGCATTTCTTCCGGCCGTGGCCCGGGCAGACAACCCGATCGTGCAGCACGTCTACACGGCCGACCCTTCCCCACTGGTGCACAACGGGCGGGTCTACCTCTACACCGGGCACGACGAGGACGGCTCCACCTCCTTCGTGATGAAGGACTGGCGGGTGTGGTCCTCCGCCGACATGGTCAACTGGACCGATCACGGCTCACCGCTCAGCCTGGACACCTTCAGCTGGGCGGGCGCCAACGCGTGGGCGGGCCAGGCCGTCGAACGGGGCGGCAAGTTCTACTGGTACGTGCCGGTGTCGGTCCGGGCGACCGGCCAGTTCGCCATCGGCGTGGCGGTGTCGGACAGCCCCACCGGCCCCTTCCGCGACGCCATCGGCCGGCCACTGGTGGAGAACAGTGAGATCGACCCGACGGTCTTCATCGACGATGACGGTCAGGCTTACCTGTACTGGGGCAACCCCAACCTGTGGTACGTGCGCCTCAACGCCGACATGACCTCGTTCTCGGGCAGCCCCACCCAGATCCCGCTCACCACCGCCGGGTTCGGCGAGCGGACCGGCGACCCGAACCGGCCGACGCTGTACGAGGAAGGGCCGTGGGTCTACAAGCGCAACGGCCTGTACTACATCGTCTTCGCCGCCAAGTGCTGCGGGGAGTTCATCGGCTACTCCACCGCACCGAGCCCGACCGGGCCGTGGACCTACCGCGGCACGATCATGCCAACGCAGGGCTCCAGCTTCACCAACCACGCCGGGATCGTCGACTTCAAGGGCGGTTCGTACTTCTTCTACCACAACGGCGCCTTGCCCGGCGGCGGCGGTTTCACCCGCTCGGTGGCGGTGGAGAAGTTCAGCTACAACGCCGACGGCACGATCCCGACCATGGACATGACCACTTCCGGCGCGCCCCAGGCGGACACGCTCAACCCGTACGTCCGCCAGGAGGCCGAGACCATCGCGTGGGGGAGCGGCATCGAAACCGAGCCCTCCAGCGAGGGCGGGATGAACGTCAGCTGGGTTGAGAACGGCGATTACATCAAGGTCAAGGGCGTGGCGTTCGGCGCCGGTGCCGGCTCGTTCACCACCAGGGTGGCCTCGGACACCAGCGGCGGCCGAGTCGAGCTGCACCTGGACAGTCCTACTGGGCCGACGGTCGGGACGTGCACTGTGTCGGGCACCGGAGGCTGGCAGACCTGGAGCACGGTCTCGTGCCCTGTCACCGGCGCGACCGGGACCCGCGATCTGTACCTGCGCTTCGTCGGGGGCAGCGGGTACCTGTTCAACGTGAACTGGTGGCAGTTCAGCACCGGCCAGTCCAGCTTCTCGTCGACCGCCGTCGCCCAGCACAGCGGGTACTGCCTGGACGACCCCGACCGGAGCACCGCCGACGGCACCCAGTACCGGCAGTACACCTGCGGCGCCGGTGAGGAACAGCGGTTCGACTTCCGCCCTGTGCAAGGGGTCGCGGACACCTACTCCCTGGTGAACCGCTCCAGCGGCAAGTGCCTCGACGTCCGCGGCGTCTCCACCGCCGACGGCGCGGCGGTCCACCAGTGGACCTGCCACGGCGGCACGAACCAGCAGTTCGCGCTGCGGCAGGTCTCCGCCGCCGACTACCAGCTCGTCGCGGTGCACAGCGGCAAGTGCGTGGACGTCAGCGGGATCTCCACCGCCGTCGGAGCACTGGTCCACCAGTGGACCTGTGACTCCGCCAGTGCCCTGGCCACCAAGAAGAACCAGGTCTGGCGCCTGACCGGCAAGAGCTGAACCGACACGGGGTCGGGCCCGGGCCGGCAACCCGGCGCCCGACCCCGTCCAGGCCTTCGCCGACCGAGCCGCACGGGACCGGCGTCGGCGCACCCGCAGGTCGGCGACCGCCCGGTCCGGTCCCTCCCCACGAAAGGACAACACCATGTCCTGGCCTGAATTTCCCATGAGCCGCAGGCGGGTGCTCATCGGCGGGGCCGGCGTGCTCGCCGGGGTCGCCGCCGGTACCGCTCTCGACCCGTCCACCCCGGCCGGAGCCCAGGAGTCGACTTACGCGAACCCCGTCATCTGGCAGGACTTCGCCGACCTGGAGATCATCCGCGTCGGTGCGGACTTCTACATGACCGCGTCCACGATGCACTACTCGCCCGGAGCCCCGGTCCTGCATTCCCGCGACCTCGTGAAATGGGAGTTCATCGGGCACTCCGTGCCGAGGCTCGACTTCAGCGACTGGTACGACCTCAACGGCGGCCACCGCTACATCGTCGGCATCTGGGCCTCCTCGCTCACCCACCGCGCCGGTGAGAACCGCTTCTACTGGCTCGGGCAGATCGACTTCCACCGCTCGTTCATGTACACCGCCACCAACCCCGCCGGACCCTGGACCCGCCACGCCGAGTTCCCCCGCTCCTACTACGACGCGGGCATGCTCGTCGACACCGACGACACCATGTACGTCGCCTACGGCAACACCGAGCTCTACGTCGCGCAGCTCTCGGCCGACGGCAAGACCGAGGTCCGCAACGAGCACGTCTTCTCCAGTCCGCCGGAGATCGGCGGCATGGAGGGCGCCCGGTTCTACAAGATCAACGGCAGCTACTACATGTTCCTCACCAAGCCCCCGAACGGCCAGTACATCCTCAAGTCCTCGTCGCCGTGGGGCCCTTACGAAGTCCGGGAGGTGCTGCTCGACATGCCGGGCCCGATCCCCGGCGGCGGCATCCCGCACCAGGGCGGGCTCGTCTCCACTCCGAACGGCGACTGGTACTACATGGGCTTCGTGGACGCCTACCCCGGCGGCCGCGTGCCCGCCCTGGCCCCGATCACCTGGACCTCGGACGGCTGGCCGAAGGTCACCACCGTCAACGGCACCTGGGGGAGCAGCTATCCGTTCCCGAACCTCCCCCCGCACCCCGTGCCGTCCCTGATCGGGACGGACCAGTTCACCGCCGCGACCCTGGCCGCGAAGTGGGAGTGGAACCACAACCCCGACGACACGAAGTGGACCACCGGGAACGGCCTCAGGCTCCAGACCGCGACCGTCACGAACGACCTCTACCGGGCCCGCAACACCCTCACCCACCGCATCCAAGGTCCTTCTTCCACGGCCACCGTCGAACTCGACCCGTCCCGGATGGCCAACGGCGACCGGGCCGGTCTGGCGATCCTCCGCGACTCCTCGGCCTGGATCGGACTGCGCCGCGACAACGGCGTCACCCGGATCTCCATGACCGACGGCCACACCATGGACTCGGGCTTCAACACCGTCGGTACCGGCACCGAACGCGCGAGTGCGGCACTGTCCGCCACGGTCGACACCACCGCCTGGTACGTGCTGCTGAACCGCAACAGTGGCAAGGCCCTGGACGTCAGCGGCGTGTCCACCGCCGACGCAGCCCCGCTGCACCAGTGGACCCGCACGAACGCCACCAACCAGCAGTTCCAGTTCGTGGACGCCGGCGGCGGCTACTACCGGCTGCGCGCGCGGCACTCCGGCAAGGTGCTCGACGTGTCCAGCTGGTCGACCGCCGACGGTGCCGCCATCCACCAGTGGACCGACCACGGCGGCGTCAACCAACAGTTCCGGCTGGTCCACTCCGACGGCGGCCACGTGCGCCTGGTCAACCGCAACAGCGGCAAGGCGGTCGAGGTCCAGAACGCGGCGACCAACGACGGCGCCGGCGTCGTGCAGTACGGCGACTGGGGCGGCACCAACCAACAGTGGCAACTCGCCCGGGTCGACGGCGGGACCGGCGGCACCCGAGTCTGGCTGCGCGTCACCGCCGACATCCGACCCGGCCCCGGACGCCAGGCGACCTTCTCCTACAGCACCAACGGCACGACCTTCACACCGCTCGGACCCGCGTTCACGCTCGGCGACCGCCCGAACTTCTTCATGGGCCACCGGTTCGCCATCTTCAACCACGCCACGACCGCCCTCGGCGGAGCCGTCACCGTCAACCGGTTCTCCCTCACCACACCCTGAACGACCCGACCGCCGCAGCACAGAGCCGGAACGCCCAACGAAGGCGACAGCACCCGCCGACACGACCGACCCGATGAACGGACACCGGGAGCATCGACGAGCTCCCGGTGTCCGCGTCCGAGCTCGACGGGAGCGACACCTGGGCACCGGGGGCCCGGCACGCGGTGCTACGCGCTCGACTACGGGTCGAGGTCGCCGTCAGCTGTGAACGGATGTCACCGAGGCGCTGCAACACGAGGTCCGGATGTGGGTGGTGGCGGCCACCCACATCCGGTCCGGGGGCGGTCAGACAGCGGCGGTGCAGGCGGGTGCTACGGCTGGGGCGGCCATCGCCGTGGTCGTCACGGGCGGGCCGGCGTTTGCCGGGCGGGTGCCGGAGCAGTAGTGGGACGACACCTCGCCGCCGGCGGAGTCGCCGAACGCGAACACCAGGTACGACTCGCCGACGTAGAGCGAGAGCCCGCACATGGACCCGGCGTAGTGGGTCGTCACGGTCACGGTCGCCGGCACGTCGCCCTTGTACTCCTGGTCGACCTGCACGGTGTACGCGCGCAGGTCGTCCCAGACGTAGTTGGGCTTGCCGCGCTCCAGGACGGTGGACGCGGACACGTAGCCGCTGAACACGTGGTCGGCCCGTGCGTAGCGCTGTGGTTCGGTGTCATAGGGCAGACAACTGCACGCACTGGCGGTACCGGTGAGCACGGCGGCGGACAAGACGGCCGCCAGCACCACGGCACCGGTGGCGTGAGCGAGAAAACGCAAGCGCACCAATGAAAGCTCCCCTGGTCGGGTGAACGATGGCGGTGCTCTTCCAGCGTATCGGCCGACGCTCCGGCAAGCATTCACCCAGTTGCCACTTCGCCGAGTCGGGTGCCGCACATCGGCGCCACAACCCTGTGCCGCTCGAAAGTCGTCGTCGCCGGTAGAGCGAGTGTCAGCGTGTTGAGGGCATGCCCGGGTGATTGTGTCCCTGCTGTTCGAGGCGACCCGGAGGTTGTTGTCCGTGCCGGCGGTGGTGCTGCGCGGCGAGACGACGAAGGACGCCGAACCGCACGTGCTTCGGCACGAGAACGCCGTACTCCGCCGGCAACTCGCAGGTCGGGTCCGCTACGAGCCCGCCGATCGGTTCTGGTTCGCCTTCCTCACCGGCAACGCCACCATCGCCACCACCGCAGCCCCATCGACACCGACACCGAAGGGCTCCCAGCATGACCGACGCCGCACCGCCGAGGCGCTACGCCAGGATCACCGGCACCCGGCGGAAGCAGATGGCCGCCGGCCTGAGGTTCCCTGTCGAGTCCTTCTGTTCAAGCGGCGAGAGGTCGAACTCGTAGGTATGTTCAGATGTGCTTGGTTCGGGTAAATCGACCGACTGAGTCACTTGTCGAGTCCAGCCAGCGATGCCACGACACTTCTCGCGCATCCTCGGTGGCCACCACCCGCCACGTACGGGTCGGGTGGTGGCCACCGAGGATGAGCTGTGGTCACGGGGTCAGACGGCGGAGCTCGACGATCAGCCTGTGACGCAGCGTCTGGCAGCCCGGCCGATGCGTCTGAAGAAGTTCTTGCGGTGGCCTTCCCGATATCCTTGTTTCGCCTGCTTCACGCAGGCGGCGATGTCCTGAGCGTTTCCGATAAGACCGCCCACTGCGCCGGCCACCAGCCATTTGGCCGCGCTCCGGAGCTTGCGACCGACCCATTTGAGCCCCCGCCAGATCGCGCCGCGGATCCGCTGCGCGAGGCGTGCGCAGCCTTGCCTGAATCGCCAGCAGACGCGGATCACCGCGTAGATGGCTCCCACCAGCAATGCCACTCCCCAGACGCGCCCGTCGAGGTCGGTCATGCCGATCGGGTTGGTCGGGTAGGCGTACCTGTTCGCGCCACCGCCCACCACCGGGTCGGTGGAGGTGAACAGACCGGTGACGGGGTTGTACAACCGCACGCCCATGAGGACGAGCCCCGCACCGGACACGGCGCGCTGCTCGGCGCCGAGCCAGCCGTACTCGGCCTCGCCGGTGCCGGCCGTGTTCCCACCGGATGGTGCGCCGTACTCGTCGAACGCATTCCACCCGGTGATCGAGGTCGCGGCCGCACCAGCGGCTGGCAGGTCGACCGTCGTCACCACGTCGCCATGGAGGTCGGCGACGGTCAGTTCGGCCACGGCGGCGTTGTCGACGGTCAGGGCGAGGTTGCCGCCGATGAGCTCGGCGTAGCGACGGGTGGCACCGTTGCCGGTCACCCAAGTGGGATTGTCCGAGGCGTCGGTGTAGTGGTGGACGGTCTGGGTCGACCCCGTCGAGCCGGTCACGGTCTCGACGGCCCGGCGGTCGTTGGCGTCGAGGGTGAACGCGGTCGTGGTGCCGCCCTGGGTGATCGACTTGGCCAAGTCGTTGTCGTGGTAGGCCAGGGTGATGTCGCCGCCCTGAGGGGCAACGGCATCCGAGGCGGGCAGGGTGAGGGTGCGGCCGAGTGGGTCGTAGGTGTAGGCGCCCTGTCCGCCGGCTCCGGTGACGGGGCGGTCGGCGGTGTCGAAGGCGCGGTTGGTGGTGGTGCCGCCTGTGGTGGTGCAGGTGCCGTCGGCGGCGGCGGGGGTGGTGGTCTTGGTCAGGCGGTTGTGGTTGCCGTCGAAGCCGTAGGAGCGGGTGACGCAGGCCGGGGTTTCCGCCGGGTCGGTGATGTCGACGCCGGTGGTGGCGGCGGTGCGGTCGCGGACCTGGGTGAGCCTGCCGGCGGGGTCGTAGGTGTAGGCGCGGTCGTAGGGGACGGCGTCGCCGGGGTCGCTGCCGGCGGGGCCGGTGAAGGCGCTGCCCTGCGGGGTCCACTCCCGGACCACGCGGCCGGTGACGTCGTTGTCCTGGGACCAGGCCAGCCAGCCGCCGTCGGGGTCGACGGTGGTGGTGCCGTCCTCGTCCACGGTGGTGATCCGGCCGGTGTAGCGCAGGCCGACCGGTTCACCGGCGTTGTCGAGGTCGGTGTGCCGGGTGATGCCGCCGGGCAGCTTCTGGGTGATCAGGCCGCCGTCGGCGTCGTAGGCGCCGGTGGAGGTCCAGGTGGAGCCGGCGGTGGTGACCTCGACCTTGGTGGCCAGGCCGCGGTGCTCGGTGCGACCGGCGGCGTCGGTGCCGTCGTAGGTGTAGCGGGTGGAGCCGTTGGCGTCGGTCACGGTCGCCACGGAACCCGCGGCGTCGTAGACGGTGGTGGTGGGCGTCTCGCCGGAGGGTTGGTAGCTGGTCTGGCGGCCCCACGAGTCGTACCCGGTGGTCACCGTGCCGGCGGTCGAGCCGTCGGCGTTCTTCGCCGTCAGCTTGGTGGCCGCGCCGGTCAACGGGTCGTACTCGGTCTCCTTGCGGGTGTTCGGCGTCGACCCCGCCAGGCCGGTGACGGCCGTCGAGGTGGACGCCGTGCGGCCGTCGGGCAGGTAGGTGGTACTGGTCGTCCTGGTCACGGCGCCGGAGGTCTCCACCACCGCGGTCGGCGCGAGCAGGTAGCTGAAGCCGGTCGTGGTGGTCGTGGGCAGGGTCGGCCCCGAGCTGGGCGCCGCGGCCGGGTGGGTCTTGCAGACCAGGCCCGCCCACTGCGGTTTCCCGCCGCACTCCGCGTGCGTGGTGTTGGCCGCCGCCGTGTAGTGCACGGTCCTGGTGGTGCCCGCGTCCGCGCCGGTGGAGGTCGGCTGTCGGGTCTCGACGGTACGGCCCTCGGCGTCGTAGCGGGTGAGCTGGACGATGTCGCCGGCGGTCGGCGTGCCGTCGAGGTCGACGTCGGTGGTCACCCGGCCCGGCAGGCCCATCGCCCACCCGTCCGCGTCGCCCGCCACCGGCGGCGCGTAGTCGGTCAGGGTGCGGGAGACGACCTCGACGTCCTGGCCGGTCCCAGGGTCGTGGGCGAACATCGTCGCCGCGGTCGCCAGGCGGTACGGCAAGGTCGTCGCGGGGTTGATCCCGCCGTGGGGTGCGCCCCGGTCGAACTCGGTGCGGGTGTGGGTGCGCAGCCAGTGCGATGAGCCGTCGCGCAGGGCGGCCGTCCGCGTCGGCCCGTAGGTGTCGGTGACCAGGGTGCCCGCCGGGGTCACCACGGTCGAGCCGTTGACGACGTCGGCGTTGTAGACGGTCAACGTGGCCAGTTGGTCGGCGGCGGCGCCGGAGGGCATCGCGCCGTCGAGGACCAGCCGCAGCGCGCGCTCGTCCAGTTCGCGCACCACGTTGCCCTGGGCGTTGTAGTCGGTGGCCGTGAGCTGCCACGCGCCCGCGCCGTGCTTGGCGGTGTTGACCGTGTAGCCCTGGGCGTCGGTGTACTGCAGGTCGGCGTGCTCCCAGTCGCCGGCCGCGATCCCGGACGGCGACGTGGAGCCCACCGGGTGGTCCGGGCCGAAGACGGCGAAGCCCTTCACCGGCGCGACGGCCTGGTTCCAGCGCTCGACCGAGCCGGCCGACAGGTCGGGCAGGCCGGCGCCGGTGGTGGGCACGTCGTAGACGAACGACGCCAGGGTCGCGACGCCACCGGTCGGGTCGCCCGCCGGCCGGTCGCGCTTGACGGTCGCCAGCTTGACGTTCGGGGCGGCGGTGTAGGAGAGCTGGAACGGGGCCAGGCCCGCGGGTTTCACCGAGGTGAGGCGGTTGCCGGAGTCGTAGCCGTAGGTGGTGGTGAGGTTGTCGCGGGGATCGGTGGCCGTCGCCAGGCGTCCGGCCGTGTCGTAGGTGTAGGCCGCGACCTTGATCGCGTCCATGCCGGGACCGCCGGTCTTGTCGGGGTTGAAGATGTCCAGCCACGCGGCGACCAGTCGCCCGTTGGCCGACCCCGAGGTGCCGTACTCCAGCCGCAGCGACCGGCAACCCACCGCGTTGGTGTGGACGCCCTGGGCGTCGGTGCAGACGACACCCGGCGCGGCGGGTGCCACGATGCGGGCGACGCGGCCACTCGCGGGGTCGTAGGTGTAGGTGGTCTTCCCCGCGACGCCCGCCTCGGTGATGCCCGCCGGCCGGAACTTCCCGCCCGCGCCCGCCGTCGGGGCTCCGGCGGTGGTCGTGGTGAAGGTGGTGGTCGTGCCGTCGTCCTCCGTGTAGGCGATGGTGGTGGCCGCACCGGTTCCCGTCACGGTCAGCTTGCCCCCGCCGAGCGAGGTCTCCTCGTCGGCGGCGGGCCACGTCCCGGTCTGGAGGGACGCGGTGGTGCGCCGCATCGTGTTCGGGGACTCGAACACCAGGGCGGTCCCGTCACCTTCCAGCAGCACGATGGTGCCGTCGGCGCGGGTGTTGTCGACCACCTGCGCACCGGCCACGCCGGCGTCGGCGCCGTCGAACTGCGCGGTCCATCCGGGACCGAAGACGCCGTTGACCGCGTCGGTGGCGCCGGCGAACGTCGAGTGCGACCGGGACAGCGACAGGTCACCGGTGTAGCCGGGCACCGAGATGTCGGTGCTCTCGGTGTGGAATTCGCCGGTCCACAGGGCGACCTGGCCGGGGCCGGCTTCCGAGACCGGGAAACCGTTGCCGAAGGCGTGCGGCAGGCGCTGCACGGTGGCGCCGGGGCTCTGGGACCAGGTGCACTGCTCGGTGCTGGTGCCGTACTTGAAGCAGACCTGGACGTCGAGCTTGACCGGGATCCGGTCGTTGAGCGTGGTGGGCTGGATGCCGGCGGTGTCGGGGTCGGCGTCCAGGTTCGCGTCGATCTTGGCGAGGTTCGTGTCCCAGAGGGCGTTGACGTTGACGCCGCCGGCGCCGTTGTCGGTCACCGGCAGGTCGGTCGCGTCGTTCCAGCCGATCAGGTCGTCGTTCCCGCCGTAACCGGAGACGCGCCACTTCACCTTCGCGGTCACCGACGAGGCGGTTCCCCTCGGCGGGCCGGAGGCCGTGACGCGGATGTTGTCGGTGGTGGTGGTCCGGGGCGTCGAGGTCGGCGAGGTCAGCGTCGTGCCGCCCCAACCGAACTTGTGGGTCCGGCTCGGCGAGAGCTTGCCGGCCGGGGTCTCGGCCTGGACGACGATGGTGTGCAGACCCGCCTTGTCCTTCGGGAAGGTCACGGTGTGCTTCGCGACCGCCGGGTCGCCCGACGGGGTGATCTTGATCTGGCCTTCCGCGCCACCGGTGAAGTTCGCCGCCGGGCGCTTGCCGTCCACGATGAGCCGCAGGTAGCCCGGCGCGTTGTACCCGGTGCCGGTCGCGGTGATCGTGCACGTGACGTCCGTGGTGGGCGGGGCGTCCTGCCAGGTGTCGCTCACGTTGAACGGCGCCGGGCACGACACGACGGGTTGTGCCGGGGTCGCCGCACCCGTGCGCAGCCGCTGGTTGTAGTTGACCCAGGGGCCGTCGAGCCGGCCGTCGTTCGCCTTCGCCCGGACGTAGAGCAGGGTGTTGTCCGGCAGGTCCGTCGCCGGACGGCAACCGGCCGTCGTGCCGGACGCGTAGACCGATGAGGTGCAGGTGCCCTTCAGGCTGAAGGTCGGGCCCGTGCCCGTGTAGAACTCGAAGACGTACTTCACCGTGTTGCCGTCCGGATCCGTCGCCTTCGTCCGAACCCAGGGGCGCAGACTAGGGGAGTACAGCCACGAACTCGTCTCACCCGGCGCCGCGTACGCGACGGCCTCGCTCGGCTCCACGGTCGCCGGCGCACCGGGCGGCCGGTTGTAGGTGTAGGAGATGAAGGGGTCGGCGGAGCTCTCGCTGGAGTGGAACCTCTTCCAGGAGTTGGAATCGGCCTCGTTGCCCGCCATCAGCACCATGCCGCCGACGGTGTAGGGCGCGCTCGACCACGCCTGCACCAGCGGGGTGATCGGCACGGACATCCGTCCCGCCGGGCAGCCGCTGTCGTGCCCCTTGGCCACGTTCGTCGACCCGTACTGCGAGCCGAACGTCGGCTGCGCGGTCCAGCGCGTGGCCGTGGTCGCCAGCTGGTGGGTGCTGCGGACGATCATCGTCGACGGGGTGCACGAGTAGGACCACGTCTCGAACATCGACAGGTGCGCGCTCACGATCTGCTTGCCCTTGAACGGGGCGACGGAGAAGTTCAGGAACGACCGCGCCTTCACCGCGCCACCGTTGTACGTGCCCAGCTTCAGCTCCGACGACGCGGACTGGTCGGTCGTGTGGTCCGACTGGACCCAGGTGTCGAAGCTGGAGTACGCCGTGCCGACCGCGTAGGTCGGGTCGACCGTGATCGGGTAGGTCCGCTTCGGGTCGTTGAACCACACCGGGTCGGGAGCGACCACGAGGTTGGTGGACCCGTCGGCGGCGGTCTCGACGGAGATGCCCACCGCGGCGCGGTTGACGCTCTCGCCACTGCGCTCGTCGACCTCGGCGTCCCACATCAGCGGCACCGGGATGCTGGAGTGCACCTCGCCCTTGGCGTCGAGGAAGTCGATCGTGCCGTCGGGCTGCTGCCTCGCGGTCAGCCCCTTGACGCGCAGCGGGATCCGCCACACCGGCGCGGCGGCCGGGCGGGTCTTGACCACGAAGTCGTACTCGAAGCCGGACCGGCGGGTGTGCAGCACCAGGTCGACGCCGGGTTCCACGTCCGGGTAGGTGGCCTTGGTCCCGTCCAGCTTCGGTTCCGGCAACGTCCAGGGCGCCAACCACTCGACCTGACGCGCCTGGTCGGCCGCCGCCGTGACGAAGGACGTCCCGGCCTTGGCGTTCTTCCTGCCCAGCTTCAGGCCCAACGGGTGGCCGGTCGGCGCCACGCTGCCGTCCCGGTCCTTGCGCCACTTCAGGTCCATCGTGCGCCAGTCGCCGCCGTGGTCCTTGAAGCGGATCGGCGCGCCGTGGGCCTCCGTGGTCAACGTCCCGTCCGGGTTCGACCACGTGGACGACGTCTCGGTCCGCATCGACTCCACCTCGACGCGCGAGCCCTGCGCCCGCGCGCTGACCCCCGCCGACACGACGTCCGGCCGCGACTCCACCGGAGCCGTCGCCGCGGGCGTCGGCGCCGGTGGGGCCGCGGCCGCGGGAGGAGTGAGCGTCTCCGCGGTGCTCACGGCGAGCACCAGGGCCAACGCCGTTGCCAACAACCTCGTCCTGCGTGATGGCCCGTTCGCTGAGCGCGCTGACGGTACGACCACAGTTCCCCCCGGGTGTGCGAAGCGATGTGCGCTGGAGTTCCACCCACCCCGACTGCGGTCCCCCGACCACACCCGACCGCGGGCACCCCTCCAGCTCGCGGTCGAATTCACGTCAGTTGATGAGGCTCGGGCAACCGTAAGCTCAGCTCAAGAAGCCTGTCAACGCGGGCAAATGGATGAACCGCTCCTCCTTCACCCCAGTTGTCGGGGCGGTAGGCTGTCGCCATGTCGGACCACGTCGGTTCCCTCGCGGCCAAGGTGGACCACCTGTTCCGGTCCGTCCGCCCGCGCGACGGCGGCGAGTACTCGTTCGAAGAGGTCGCCGCGGCGATCCGCGCCAAGCAGGGCCCCACGATCTCCGCGACCTACCTGTGGCAGCTGCGCAAGGGCGTCCGCGACAACCCCACCAAGCGCCACCTGGAAGCGCTGGCCGG
Source organism: Actinosynnema sp. NPDC050801 (assembly GCF_040673975.1). Classification (NCBI taxonomy): domain Bacteria; kingdom Bacillati; phylum Actinomycetota; class Actinomycetes; order Pseudonocardiales; family Pseudonocardiaceae; genus Actinosynnema; species Actinosynnema sp. NPDC050801. The sequence goes on from NZ_JBFAQZ010000045.1 coordinate 17,399, forward strand.
GTTCTTCGGCGTGCCACCCGCGTACTTCTTCGACGACGCGGAGACCGAGCGCATCGACGCCGAACTGGCGCTGCTCACCGCGCTGCGCGACGCGCCGGTGCGGCAGATCGCGCTGCGCGCCAACGGGCTGTCCGCCAAGAGCCTGGAAGCCATAGCCGAGATGGTCGACCGGGTCCGCGAGCTGGAAGGACTACCGCACCCGAACCCCCCGGGCAGCGAGGCGTGAACCGGTTCGGGTTGCGCAGGCGCCACGCCGCCCTCCTGCGCGACCTGCCCACGCCCGTGCCGTTCGACGTGCGCGAGCTGTGCCGGCAGGTCGCCGCCCGCCGGGGCAGGCCGATGCGGCTGGTTCCCCTGAGCGGCCTGGGGGACGTCTGCGGCCTGTGGATCGCCACCGACACCACCGACCTGATCTTCCACGAGAGCGGCACGACGCCACCGCACCAGGAGCACATCATCCTGCACGAGTTGGCCCACGTGCTGTGCGACCACTACCCGGTGTCGCTGTCCGCGGCCGAACGGGCCCGGGTGCTGTTCCCCAGCCTGGACCCGGACGTCGTGCGGCGGGTCCTCGGGCGGGCCGGCTACTCGTCGGAGGAGGAGCGGGAGGCGGAACTGCTCGCCTCGCTCATCCGCCAGCGCGACGCGCCGGGCTCGTCGCTCACCGGCTGGCTGCGCAGTGCCCTGGGCGGCGGGCGTTATGGGTGAGGTGCTGCGCCACTGGGCGCCCGCCGTGCTGGCGTGGGCGTTGGTGCTCACCCGTGACAGCGGCGAGGGCGCGCGCCGCTGCGTGCGGTGGGTGCTGCTGGGCCTCGCGTGCTCGTTGACCACGCAGGTGCCCGTCGTGTACGCGGCACTGGGGCAGCTGTTCGGGGAGTCCCACGCGGCGCGGTTGGTCAGCCACGCGGGAATGCTGTTCACCGCCTGGGCGGCGCAGGAGTTCATGGCCCGCGTGAACGGCCTGCCGCGTGGTTCGCGGTGGCACGCCAGGTGGATAGCAGCGGCGTTCGCGCTGATGTGCGTGTTCTTCGCCGCGCTCCCCGACCTGCTGCCGCAGTCGCCGTGGGTCATGGAGTACAGCCTGACCTACGCCGCCGGGCAGGTGCCCGCCTTCGTCGCGGTGATCCGGCTGGGCCTGCGCTACGCCCGGCGGGCGCAGGACCGGGTCCTGCGGGTCAGCCTGCGGCTCGTCGTCGCCGGCACCGCGTTGGGGCTGCTGTACCTGCTCGACAAGTCCGTGCTGGCGGTGGCGCCCCGGCTCGGCTTCGAGTTCCCGTTCGGTCGCACCACCCTGCCGAGCAAGGTCCTCCCCACCACGGCCTACGTGCTGGTCCTCGTCGGCGCCGCGCTGCCCGCCGCGCGGGACTGGCTGGACCGCTACCGCCTGCACCTCGGGCTGGGCCCGCTGTGGCGGGCGCTCTACCGCGCCGACCCGGCCATCGCGCTGGACCCGCCGACCGTGCCGGACGTCCTGGTGCTGCGCCACCTGCGGCTCCGCCTGTACCGCCGGGTGATCGAGATCCGCGACGGGCTGCTGGCCCTCCAGCCCTACAGAACCCCCGACGTCACCACATCCGCCCACGCCCGCGCCACCGCGGCCGGCCTCACCGGCCGCGCCCTCGAAGCCGCCGTCGAGGCCGAGGCCGTGGCGGCGGCCCTGCGAGCCCGTGCCGCCGGCGCCCCGCCCACCTCCGGCCCCGTCCCGGTCAACGGCGGCACGGACCTCGTCGAGGACACCCTCTTCCTCGGCCAGGTCTCCGCCGCCTACCGCGCCACCACGGGGGACCGACCTGCTCCTCGCCCCCTTCCCGACCTCGGTGCCGCCGACCACATCCGGTGACACGAGTCCGTCGGGCACCGAATCCCGGTGCGGCGAGGTGATGCACACGGCTACCGGGCCGCTGCGCGGATACGTCGCCGAAGTGCTGTTCACGCGCGTCGCAGACCCGGACGGCGACGCCCACCGCGCGCATCCACGACACGCCCGGACCGCGGTGGTTCGCCCCGGCCCGGCCCGATCCGCCGGGTGCACGGTGACGCGGCGACGTCCACCGGCGGCTTGCGCGCGCTGCTGCCGCCATCGCCGCACCCGCCGGCGATGGCGAGCGGGGTGCAGACCGTCGAGCAGGGGCGCTCTCGACTGGCTCCGGAGTGACGGCCTGAGGTGGACCCTCGCGAGCTCTCTTCAGACTGACAGTGGTTGGTCGAGCAGCCCGGCGGGGTCGGTGCTGTAGGCGACCATCCAGGTGGGGTCGATGCGATACCAGACGTTCTCGTCCCAGAACGGGTCGTTGCTGTCGCCGTCGTAGTGGTTGACGAGGTAGTCGCGGATTGCCGGCCAGGTCGGGTCGCTGCTCGTCCCCTCGGGGTTCAGCGGAACGGCGTGCCCGTGCGTGAAGATGCCGAGCTGCTCGCCTCGCATGAAGGTCGCGCTGATGCCGGGCCGCGCCGCGAGATGACGGGCTTTGGCGGCCTGGCGGTGGGTGCCGACGATCCAGCGGCCGTGCAGGAGGTGCCCGTCGGCGCCACTGATGCGTGGCTCACCGCGCCGGGTGACCGTGGCGATGGCCAGGGTGCACATGCCTTGGCAGACTCGGACGACCTGCTCGGCGTTCAAGGTGCTCTCACCTGGCCGGATGATCGACTTGAGGTGGCTGCTGGAGCCGGCCAAAGACGTGTCGAGCAGGACTTGCAGGCTGTGGAGCTCGTCGGGAGTCTCGAACATCCGGCCAGTCAATCAGCTCCCACCGACAGTGTCGGCTCAGTGCGCAGTCGCCGACCGGGCATGGTCGAGCCGGTAGGAGGTGGTGCCGGTCTCGAGGATATTGCCAGCGGAGGTGAGTCGGTCGACGATCGCGCGGTCGAGGTGACCGGCCCATCGCAACGGACCTCAACCGGGACGGGATTCCGTGCCCGTCTGCTCGGCGGCCGGACCAGAACCGACATCGGCTGGCCGATGGCTGGCAGGGCAGCACGGTCCGGGCATGTGGCTGCCTGTTACGTGATCCGCTTCGGCGGGCGAGCGCCGATCGGATCATGCGGTCCGCATGCCTGCGCACCCGGCGATCGTGAGCGTCGAGGAGGTCACGCAAACGCACCTGCTGCGCAAGTCGAAGTCCACCGGCGGGTTGAAGACGGCACGCAAGACCGAGCGCGCCGAGCGGCCCACGAAACGGCCCTGCCCAGGCGAACGGGTCGGCGGAGGCTTGCATATCGTTCCCGAACGGGTGTTCGATGCCGGTGGCTCGGGTGTGGTGCCGCAGTCGTGGCTGGAATGTGACACCCGAGGTGGGCAAGGGTCGGCGTGCTAGGGAAGGATCATGCCGTGCAGACCGTTCCCCGCGTCGCCTCGACCCTCCCGAGGAGGGTCGAACGATGACCTACCCAGCTCACACGGCGGGAGCGACGTCAGGCGGCGCGTTCACCCTGCCGGACAGGCATGCGAGTTCGACGAAGGTGCGGATCTTCGGCACCTCGGCGACGATCGTCCACCGCACCGATGACGCCGAACACGGTCGTCGACGCGCTGAGGGTCTTGGCCATCTCGACTCGATGGAGTTGCTCGACGTCCTCATGGAGTTGCCTTCCGGGGAGGCGGTGCCCCTATCTGTGGTTGGTCCGTCGAATCTTCGTGTGCTTGGGCGGGCGCCTAGCGGAGTGGTGAAGTTCACTCGCCGCTCGGTGACCAGGCTTGTCGTTCCTGTCGTGACCCCCCTGCTCGCCGTTGTGTACGCCTCGCACTGGCGTGACGGCCTGGTGCGCGCGTCCGAGTTCGCGGCCTACTGCCCACGGATGTTCGTCACCCGAGAGCTTCCCGAGAACGCTGACGAGATTCTCGCCGAGGCATCGTGGTACGGCGTCGGCGTCGCGGTTGGTCCGCGGTCCGAGCCCACCGTGGTGCTGGAGCCCGAACCTCTGTCCGGGTGGCGGCCGACCGTCGCGTGGTGGCGCTTCTGCGAGCGCGTCTACCGCCACACGCTCGACCGCTGACGCTCACGGCTGGTCGGTCGGCCAGAGTGGCAGCTCGGCCCAGACCTCCAAGGGCTTCTGCGGCTTGAGTGGCTTCGCCAACTTGAGCTGGGCGGGGAGGAGCTTGTGGTTGTCGAGCGCGTTGCGGCAGATATTCTGCCAGTACTGGGCGCGCTGGCGCAGCGTCGGCGCATCCAGCATGTCCGCCGCGTAGGCGGACCAGACGGCGACGGCGTGTGCTATGGCCTCGTTCTTGTCGGTCCGCCGGCGGAATCTCGTCAGCTTCTGCTCGGCGCAGACTTCACAGGGGCAGCGCGGGGCGAGGTGCTCCAAGGCACCGAATAGATCGGCGAGCTTGTTGCCTTTCCACCAGGACATGAGTTCGGGGATCAGGACGCTCGGTGAGGGGTCCTGTTTGAACGCCATGGGCTTCTGCGGCGGCTCGACGGTGTGCCGGACGGATCCGCCGGTGCCGATGGCACCCGCGAAGGCGCCGTGGGCAACCAGGTCGAACGCGTTGAAGTCCGTGCGCATCGGCATGAGCTCGATCGTCGCGGCGAGCATCCTGAGGTTCGGGATGATGCGTGCCGCGGCCTGCGCGAGCGGGTCGAACTGCTTGCCGAGCACGAGCGCGATCGGGCAGCCGATGTCGGCCAGGATCGCCGTCGTCTGGCGGATGAACTTCCGGTCGAGGAAGGAGATGTCCAGTGGTGCCACGAAGATCACGTCGTTGCGTCGAAGGAGCTTCACCTGCCGTGCCGCTGCCTTGAGCGAGTCGGTGTCGCCCGCGACGATGAACTTGGTGGGGGTGAGCGCAGCCGGCGCGCCCGCCATCAACTGCTGGTTGAGCATGTCCTCGAGGCTCGTCGGGAGCAACTGGTCCTCGGGGGACCAGAAAGGTGCGTCCGCGGTCGCGACGTACTTCTCGTACGCGGCGGGATCGACCAGGGCAAGGCCTTCGAAGCCGTCTTCGGCGAGTAATTTCATGCGGTCGTTCGTCTTGGCGCCGGCGATGACGAACCCGCCGCGTTCGAGGTTGACGTGTGGCCGCAGCGCGGGGACCTGGTCCGGGCGGGCGTAGATCAGCATGCGGTTGAGCAGGACGCCGACGCTGCCCGCTGGGCGCTTCGGCGAGGGGAGGCTGGCGAGCTGCGCGAGCGGGCTCGCCGGGCCGTCGTTCGATGGAGAGGCGCTGCCGTCCTGGAGATCAGTCATCATCTGCCCCCAACACATCGTCGCCGAGCATTGCCCGGAGGTTCTCGGCGGTCGTTCCCGCCTTCGCGGCCGCGGCGTCAACACCGCCGGTCGAGCGGACCGCGGCGGCCACGAGGGTCGGCACCACCGTCGGTGCCTCGTCCGGCAACGGCTCCGGTTCCCCGGTCTTCCAGCCGAGCGCGGACATCTGGGTGTTGAGCGTGCGGTACCGGGAGTCCGTGATGACAGCCAAGTCGGCCGCGCGGCGCAGCAGCGCGGCCGCGGATATGCGCCAGTGCGCCTTCAGCTGCAACAACCGGGCCGGCGTGATCGGCATGGCGCGGAGATCGCCTCGCACCTGGGATGCCGGTGCGAGCAGTTCGCCGGCGAACGCCTGCGCCAGGTCCTCCACGTCCACGTCCGGCGCGGGAGCGCACGCGATGTGGCCCAACTCGTGTGCAAGGGTGAACCTCTGACGCTCGGCGGGCGCGTCGGTGTTGACCACGAACACCGGCGCCTCCCCTGGGGGGTGCAGGCTGGTCGCGTCCACCTCGCGCCCGCCCAGCGACATCGGCACCACCAGCGCGCCCACCTGCTCGGCGACCGCGGTCACAGACTCGATCGGTCCGTCCGGGAGGTCGAGCGCGCGCCTCAGCGCACGTGCCGCGTCTTCGGGCCCGTCCATGCCCCCGACCCGCATCGGAACGAGCGTGAACTCCCGCAGGGGCACGGTGGAGTCGGCGGCGAGTCTCCGCAGGTAAAGGCGCAACAGGTTAATCCGAGCGTGCAGTCGCCGCAGCGTCGACGCCTTGGTCGACGCGCGGTTGCGGTGGTAGAGGCACCCTTCGCCGAGCGACCACAGCTTCGCGTCGCTGACCAGAAGGTCCGGGGTCGCGCCCAGGGCGCTCGCGAACAACTCGAGCCGCTCACCGGTGACCGTCAGCGAGCCCTTCTCCGCACGGGAGACGTAACCCTGGCTGATCTCCGGGTCGGCCTTCGCCAGCCGGGTCAGCTCCTCGGCCAGCCGCTTCTGCGTCCACCCGAGCGCCTCACGTGCGGCGACCAGCAGGTCAGGGTTGGCATCACCGGCTACGAAGCCGTTCATGCAGACAAAAATACGTCAAATAATTCCGACTGTCCACAGGATGTGGATAGAAAGCGCGCTGGGCTCCGAAGGTGACGTCGTTGGCCATATCGCGCAGGGTCACGCCGTTGGCCTGGGAATGAACGAGGCTGAGAGGCCGAGGATGATGGCGGTGAGCAGGACGCGTTGTAGTGCCTGTCCGGCTTGGGGTTCGGCGAGAGGCCGGTTGTAGAACGAGCACAGCACCACGACAAGCGGGTCGGACCCGTAGTCCATGCCCGGTGGGCGTTTGGAGGCCTGGAAGTCGCGCATCGCCCACTCGTCCCAGGGCGCGAGGCGCACGCCGCCGGACGCAGGTGGGATGCCGTCGCCAGCTCGCGGACCGGTCCAGCCGGTCAGTTCGGCCCGCACGTCCGGCTCGTCGCCTTGGATCTGCTGGGCCTTGGCCACGAGGCCCTGCAGCCGGGCGCGCTCGTCCCGGTCGGTCACGGCGTGCAGCCACGACCGCTCTCGCTCGGCCGCTCGTACCAGCGCGTGCCGCGGCCACCTACCCGCTGCCCGCCGCCCGGCGTGACCGCTGGGACATGCGCCGCTACGGTTTCCACGGCCTCTCGCACACCCGCGCGGCCCGGCGCGCGGTCCGGTTGGCGGGCGGTGGCTCCCGCGTGGTGACCTGCCGCCTCGGCGCGGGCTGCTCGCTGGCCGCCGTCCACGACGGCCGCTCGGTCGACACCACGATGGGCTTCACGCCGCTGGCAGGCCTGCCCATGGCCACGCGCAGTGGCGACCTCGACCCCGGCCCGATGCTGTGGCTGTCCGACCGCCTCGGCGTCGACGAGTTGGCTGACGGCCTGTCCCACCGCTCTGGTCTGGTTGGCCTGTCGGGACACGGTGACCTGCGCGACGTCCACGCCGCGATCGCCTCCGGACGTAGATCAACAACTGCTTTGACCCGTGTGAACAAGCCGTCACCGCGTGCCATGGGTGCGGTTGAATGCAGGCAGAAGCCGCCCAGTGCCGTTGGACGCGGCTGGCGGCTCCCAATCCGCTCCCGCAGCGGTGCCCCCACGACCTTCACGCCTTCGAGTGCCCAGTACTCGGCAACGGCCAACCAACGCGACTCTCACCAGTCCCTGTGAACCGCCCCGGCTTTGATGGGGACTCCATTGCGTGTGGAGGATGGAGTCATGGCAGGAACGTCACGGCACTCGGTCGAGGTGCGTCAGCGGGC
>NZ_JBFAQZ010000046.1:0-13445 GCF_040673975.1 Actinosynnema sp. NPDC050801
GGGCTGTGGCGCACGAAGTCGATCGAGCAGTCGATCGCGGACACCGACGAGCCGGACACCAAGCTGCGCAAGGACCTCACCCGCCCTTCGATCGGCGGGAAATGAGTCACGAACGACCGACTTCCAGGCGACCTCGCCCGCCGTCTGCGGAGCAGCGGCAATTCCACACAGGCGCGAACGGTCGACTTCCAGGCGACCGAGCCTGCCGTCTGCGGAGCAGCGGCAATCCAACACTGTCGGTGGAGTGGTTCAAGATGGGGGGATGGACGTTCTGGCCGCCTTCTCCCCCGCGACCCGGCAGTGGTTCGCCGGGGCCTTCGACGCGCCCACGGGGGCGCAGGTCGGGGCGTGGGAGGCCGCGGCCGCGGGTGAGCACGCGCTGGTCATCGCGCCCACCGGGTCCGGCAAGACGTTGGCGGCGTTCCTCTGGGCGTTGGACCGGCTGGCGGCCACGCCGAAGCCCGCCGAGCCGAAGCGGCGGTGCCGGGTCCTGTACGTCTCGCCGTTGAAGGCGCTCGCGGTGGACGTGGAGCGGAACCTCAGGGGGCCGCTGGCCGGTATCCGGCAGGCGTCGCACCGGCTGTCGTTGCCCGAACCGGACATCACCGTCGGCATGCGGACCGGTGACACGCCCGCGGATGTCCGGCGGGCCTTCGCGCGGACGCCGCCGGACGTGCTGGTGACCACCCCGGAGTCGCTGTTCTTGGTGCTCACGTCGGCCGCGCGCGATTCGTTGCGCGGGGTGGAGACGGTGATCGTCGACGAAGTGCACGCGGTGGCCGGGACGAAGCGGGGGGCGCACCTGGCGCTGTCCCTGGAGCGGCTGGACGCGTTGCTGGAACGGCCCGCCCAGCGGATCGGGCTGTCGGCGACGGTCCGGCCGGTCGAGGAGGTGGGCTCGTTCCTCGCGGGCGGGCGGCCGGTGCGGGTGGTGCAGCCGAAGACGGCCAAGACGATCGAGGTGCGGGTCGAGGTCCCGGTCGAGGACATGTCGGTGCTGGGCGAGCCGACCGGCGAGGTGTCGGGCTCGGCGGCGGGTGCGGAGCAGCGGGCGTCGATCTGGCCCGCGGTGGAGCAGCGGATCCTGGAGCTGGTCCGGCAGCACCGGTCGACCATCGTGTTCGCCAACTCGCGGCGGCTGGCCGAGCGGCTCACGGCGCGGCTCAACGAGCTGTCCGAGGAGGCCGCCGAACTGGAGCGGTACCCCTCCGAGCTGTCCGGCCAGTCCGGCGTCACGACCCAGAGCTCGGCCGCCGTCGCCCGCGCGCACCACGGCTCCATGTCGCGCGAGCAGCGCGTGGTGGTCGAGGAGGAGCTGAAGTCCGGCCGGCTGCCGTGCGTGGTGGCGACGTCGTCGCTGGAGCTGGGCATCGACATGGGCGCGGTCGACCTGGTGGTGCAGGTGGAGGCGCCACCGACGGTCGCCTCAGGGTTGCAGCGCGTCGGTCGGGCCGGGCACCAGGTCGGCGCGGTGTCGCGCGGGGTGGTGTTCCCCAAGTTCCGGGGCGACCTGGTGTCGTGCGCGGTGGTGGCGGAGCGGATGCGGGACGGCGCGATCGAGGCCGTGCGGTACCCCCGCAACCCGCTGGACGTGCTGGCGCAGCACATCGTGGCGATGGTGGCGATGGACACGTGGACGGTCGAGTCGCTGTCCGGGCTGGTTCGGCGGGCCGCGCCGTTCGCCGCGCTGCCGGAGTCCGCGTTGCAGGCGGTGCTCGACATGCTGTCCGGCCGGTACCCGAGCGAGGAGTTCGGCGAGCTGCGGCCCCGGATCACGTGGGACCGGATCACCGGCGAGCTGCGCGGCAGGCCGGGTTCGCAGCGGTTGGCGGTGACGTCGGGCGGCACGATCCCGGACCGCGGGCTGTTCGCGGTGATGACGCCGCCGTCGGAGCGCGGTCCCGGGTCGCGGGTCGGCGAACTGGACGAGGAGATGGTCTACGAGTCGCGGGTCGGCGACACGTTCCTGCTCGGCACGTCGTCGTGGCGGGTCGAGGACATCACCCACGACCGGGTGATCGTGGTGCCCGCGCCGGGGCAGCCCGCGCGGATGCCGTTCTGGAAGGGCGACGCGCCCGGCCGGCCGCTGGAGCTGGGGCGGGCGTTGGGGAAGTTCCTGCGTGAAGTGTCCACCATGGATGACAGCGGTGCGGCGGAGCGGACCGCGGCGGCCGGGTTGGACGCCTGGGCGACGTCGAACCTGCTGGCGTACCTGGGCGAGCAGCGCGAGGCGACCAGGCACGTGCCCAACGACCGGGTCGTGCTGGTGGAGCGCTTCCGCGACGAGCTCGGCGACTGGCGGCTGGTGGTGCACTCGCCGTTCGGGGCGCAGGTCAACGCGCCGTGGGCGTTGGCGATCGCGGCCAGGCTGCGGGAGCGGCGCGGCATCGAGGTGCAGGCGGCGCACTCGGACGACGGCATCGTGATCCGGCTGCCCGACGCGGTCGACCTGGACGGCGCGCAGGTCGTGGCGGGCGCGGACGACGTGCTGCTCGACCCGGAGGAGGTCGAGCAGGTCGTGGTGGCCGAGGTCGGCGGGTCGGCGTTGTTCGCGGCCCGGTTCCGCGAGTGCGCGGCGCGGTCGCTGCTGCTCCCCCGGCGTGACCCGCGCAAGCGCTCCCCGTTGTGGCAGCAGCGGCAGCGGGCGGCGCAGTTGCTGTCGGTGGCGGCGAAGTACGAGAGCTTCCCGGTCGTGCTGGAGGCGATGCGCGAGGTCTTGCAGGACGTGTACGACGTGCCCGGCCTGCGTGAGCTGATGGCCGACATCCGGGCGCGGAAGGTGCGCGTGGTGGAGGTCGAGACGCCGTCGCCGTCGCCGTTCGCCCGCAGCCTGCTGTTCGGGTACGTCGGGATGTTCCTGTACGAGGCGGACGCGCCGCTGGCCGAGCGGCGGGCGGCGGCGTTGTCGCTGGACTCGGCGCTGCTGGCGGAGCTGCTGGGTTCCGAGGCGATCCGGGAGCTGCTCGACCCGGAGGTGGTCGAGGAGGTCGAGCGCAACCTGCAACGCCTCGCGCCGGACCGGCACGCGCGGGACGCGGAGGGTGCGGCGGACCTGCTGCGGTTCCTCGGCGACCTGTCCGAGGCGGAGGCGCTGGCCCGCGGCGTGCGGCCGGAGTGGTTGGCGGACCTGGTGGCGCAGCGGCGGGCGATCCGGGTGCGCATCGCGGGCCAGGACCGGGTGATCGGGATCGAGGACGCGGGCCGGGTGCGCGACGCGCTGGGCGTGGCGTTGCCGGTGGGCGTGCCGGAGGTGTTCACCGAGCCGGTGGCCGACCCGCTGGGCGACCTGCTGTCGCGGTACGCGCGCACGCACGGCCCGTTCCCGGCGCTGGAGGCGGCGGAGCGGTTCGGGTTGGGCGTGGCCGTGGTGACCGGGGTGCTGGAGCGGATGGCGGCCACCGGGCGGTTGGTGCGCGGTGAGCTCAGGCCCGGTGGCACCCACACCGAGTACTGCGACGCCGACGTGCTGCGGCGGTTGCGGCGGGCGTCGCTGGCCCGGCTGCGGGCCGAGGTGGAGCCGGTGGAACCCGCCGCGCTGGGCCGGTTCCTGCCGGGCTGGCACGGGGTGGGGCGGCGGCTGCGGTCCGCGCCGACGGTGGACGACGTGTACTCGGTGGTCGAGCAGCTGGCGGGCGCGCCGCTGCCCGCGAGCGCGGTGGAGTCGCTGGTGCTGCCCGCGCGGCTGCCCGGCTACAGCCCGGCGCTGCTGGACGAGCTGACCGCGTCCGGCGAGGTGACGTGGACCGGCTGCGGCTCGCTGGCGGGCGGTGACGGCTGGATCGCGTTGGCGCCCGCGGACGTGGCCGACCTGCTGCTGCCGGACCTGGTGCCGGAGGCGATGCCGGACTCGTCGCTGCACACCGCCGTGGTGGAGGCGTTGGGCGGGGGCGCGTTGTTCTTCCGCCAGCTGGTCGACCGGGTGTCGTTGCAGGGCCCGACCACGGACGGCGAGGTCGTCGGCGCGTTGTGGGACCTGGTGTGGGCGGGCGTGGTCACCAACGACACGCTGGCGCCGCTGCGGGCGCTGGTCGCGGGCGGCGGCACGGCGCACAAGCCGCGGCGGGCCGCGCCGCGCGGCAGGTACGCGCGGATGCGGACGGGCCGGCCGGACATGCCCAGCCGCACCGGGCCGCCGACGGTGGCGGGCCGGTGGTCGTTGGCCGTGGTGCCCGCGGTGGACGCGACCCGGCGTGCGCACGCGCGGGCCGAGGCGTTCCTGGAGCGGCACGGCGTGCTCACCCGCGGCGCGTTGGACACCGAGCGGGTGACCGGCGGGTTCAGCGGCGTGTACCGGGTGCTGCGCGCGATGGAGGAGTCCGGCCAGGTCGTGCGCGGGTACGTGGTCGAAGGGCTCGGCGCGGCGCAGTTCGCGGCACGGGGCGCGGTGGACCGGTTGCGCGCGTCGTCCCGCCCGCCCGGCCAGGAGCACGCGGGCACGTCGGAGGCCGTGGTGCTCGCGGCGGCCGACCCGGCGCAGCCCTACGGCGCGGCGCTGACCTGGCCGGAGCCGTCGGGCGAGGGCAAGCACCGGCCGGGCCGCAAGTCCGGTGCGCTGGTGGTGCTGGTGGACGGGCTGGCCACGCTCTACGTCGAGCGGGGTGGCCGGTCGCTGCTGTCGTTCACCGAGGACGAGGTGCCGTTGCGGGCGGCGGCGCAGGCGCTGAGCCGGGCGGTGCGGGACGGTTGGCTGGGGCAGTTGGCGGTGCAGCGCGCGGACGGCGAGGTCGCGCTGGGCTCCCGGCTGGCGGGCGTCCTCCAGGAAGCGGGCTTCCGCGCCACGCCCAAGGGGTTGCGGCTGCGGGCGTGACCCGGCGCCCGGTCAGCGGAACCGGGAGCTGTAGGCGGGAACCGGGACCGGTCAGCGGAACAGGAGGGGTCAGCGGAACAGGGAGCTGTAGGCGTTGAGCGCGGGCTGGCCGCCCAGGTGGGCGTACAGGACCGTGGAGTCGCGCGGGATCTCGCCGGTGGAGACCAGTTCGACCAGGCCCGCCAACGACTTGCCCTCGTACACCGGGTCGGTGATCATGCCCTCCAGGCGGGCGCCGAGCTTCATCGCGTCCACTGTGGCCTCGCCGGGCACGCCGTAGATGCCCTCGTGGAACCGGTCGTCGAGGATGACGTCCTCGTCGGCCACCTCGACGCCGAGCAGGCCGGCCGTGTTCTTGGCGATGCGGGCGATCTGACCGCGGGTGTCGCACGGCTCGGCGGAGGCGTCGATGCCGATGACCGTCCGACCGCTGCCCGCGAACCCGGCGACCATGCCCGCCTGCGTGCTGCCGGTCACCGAGCACACGACCACCGTGTCGAACCGCACGCCCAGCTCGGCCTCCTGCCGTTCGACCTCGGCCGCCCACCCGGCGAACCCGAGCCCGCCCAGCGGGTGGTCCGACGCGCCCGCCGGGATCGGGTACGGCTTGCCGCCCGCCGCGCGCACGTCCTCGATCGCCTGCTCCCACGCGGGTTTCACGCCGATGCCGAAGTCCGCCTCCACCAACCGCACGTCGGCGCCCATCAACCGGCTGAGCAGGATGTTGCCCACCCGGTCGTACACCGCGTCCGGCCAGTCGACCCAGCTCTCCTGCACCAGCACGCACTTCAGCCCGGCCCGCGCCGCCGCGGCGGCCACCTGCCTGGTGTGGTTGGACTGCACGCCACCGATCGACACCAACGTGTCGCAGCCGGTCGCCAACGCGTCCGCGACCAGGTACTCCAGCTTGCGGGTCTTGTTGCCGCCGTAGGCCAACCCGGAGTTGCAGTCCTCCCGCTTGGCCCACACCTGCGCGCCGCCGAGGTGCGCGGTCAACCGCTCCAGCTTGTGCACCGGGGACGGGCCGAAGGTCAGCGGGAAGCGAGCGAAATCGCCCAGCGCCATGTCAGTTCTCCTCAAACAGGTCGGCCAACGTCGCCCAGTTCCGCTCGACCAGCCGGGCCGCGAGGTCGGCGTCGGCCGCGGCGAAGGCGGTGGTGATCTCGTCGTGCATCGCCACCGAGTGGCGACCGGTCGGCGCGGCGAACCGCAGCCGTTCCAGGCGGCGCACCAGCGGCGTGTAGCGCTCGATGGTGGCCATCAGGGCGAAGTTGTCGCTGCGCCGCACGGCCACCGCGTGGAACTCGTCGTCCGCGGCGAGCGCGGCGGGCACGTCGCCGGTGGCCAGGGCGTGGGCGAACGCCGTGTTGGCGACGCGCATGGCGTCCAGGTCGGCCTCGACCACGCGCGGGACGGCCAGCCGGGCGGCGAGCGCGTGCATGGTCTGGACGACGATGTGCGCGTCGCGCACCGCCGAGGTGTCCAGCGGCGTCACGCGCGTGTAGCTGTGCGGCTTGCTCTCGACCAGGCCCTCGTCGGTCAGCCGGGCCAACGCCTCCCGCACCGGCGTCCGCGACAGCCCCAGCCGCTCGGCCAGCTCCACGTCCTTGATCGGCACGCCGGGCGCCAGGTCGCCGCCCAGGATCGCCTCGCGGATCGCGATCAGCGCCTGGTCGCGGAACAACCCCCGGCTAATATATTGCATATGGGAGCACGGTAGAGGTTCTTCCGGGTGATCGCCAGAGCACGGGGACGTGGCGTGACCGTCCTGCGACACAGCCGATCACGACGAACGATGTCGGCATGAGGGAACCGGACCACCGCCGGCGAACAGGCGCGACGGGAAGACCCACTTCCCGCCACTTTCAACTTATAGCGCACAGGGGGTCTTGCGGCAAGACCCGGGTAGTGCCGCAAAATCTGCGGCCGTGGTCGAACCCTGAGGAAATCAGGGATTCACCACGCAGGCGAAATGCGCCGTTCGACGGGGGTTTGCATGATTGACGTGATCGTTGTCGGCTGCGGTCCGACGGGCCTGATGCTGGCCGCCGAGTTGAGGCTGCACGACGTGCACGTCGTGGTGCTGGACAAGGAGGCGGAACCGACGAAGTACGTGCGCGCGCTGGGCCTGCACTCGCGCAGCATCGAGGTGATGGACCAGCGCGGCCTGCTGGAGCGGTTCCTCGCCCACGGCCGGCAGTTCGCGGTCGGCGGTTTCTTCGCCGGGATCGGCGGCCCGTGGCCCGCGAGCTTGGACACCGCGCACTCGTACATCCTCGGCATCCCGCAGACCACCACCGACCGCCTGCTGGCCGAACGCGCCGCCGAACTCGGCGCCGAGGTCCGGCGCGGTCGCGAACTGGTCGGGCTGAGCCAGGACGACGACGGGGTCACCGCCGAACTGGCCGACGGCACGCGGCTGCGCTCGCGCTACCTCGTCGGGTGCGACGGCGGCCGCAGCACGGTGCGCAAGCTGCTCGGCGTCGACTTCCCCGGCGAGCCGAGCCGGGTCGAGACGCTGCTGGGCGAGATGGAGCTGACCGCGTCGCCGGAGACGCTGGCCGAGGTGATGGCCGAGGTGCGCAAGACCCAGTTGAGGTTCGGGGCCATGCCGCTAGGGGACGGCGTGCACCGCGTGATCGTGCCCGCCGAAGGGGTCGCCGAGGACCGCGCGGTCCCACCGACACTGGACGAGTTCAGGGCCGCGCTGCTGGCGACCGCGGGCACGGACCTCGGCGTGCACTCGCCCCGCTGGCTGTCCCGCTTCGGCGACGCCACCCGGCTGGCCGAGCGCTACCGGGTCGGGCGGGTGCTGCTGGCGGGCGACGCGGCGCACATCCACCCGCCGACCGGCGGGCAGGGGCTGAACCTCGGCATCCAGGACGCGTTCAACCTCGGCTGGAAACTGGCCGCCGCGGTCGACGGCTGGGCGCCGGAGGGGCTGTTGGACAGCTACCACGCCGAACGCCACCCGGTGGCCGCCGACGTGCTGGACAACACCCGCGCGCAGATCGAGCTGATGTCCACCGAGCCGGGTCCGCGGGCGGTGCGCCGGCTGCTGTCGGAGCTGATGGAGATCGAGGAGGTGAACCGCCGCATCATGGAGAAGATCACCGCGATCGGGATCCGCTACGACTTCGGTGAGGGGCACGACCTGCTGGGCAAGCGGCTGCGGGACGTCAGCCTGAAGCACGGGCGCCTCTACGAGCGGATGCACGGCGGCCGCGGGCTGCTGCTCGACCAGACCGGGCGGCTCTCGGTGGCGGGCTGGGCGGACCGGGTCGACCACGTCGTCGAGGTCAGCGAGGAACTGGACGTGCCCGCCGTGCTGCTGAGGCCCGACGGTCACGTGGCGTGGGTCGGCGAGGACCAGCAGGACCTGGTCGACCGGCTGCCGACCTGGTTCGGTGCCGCCACCACCGAGCGCCGATCCGATACCGCCTGAGCGCTCAACGGGGCGTGAGCACGCAGAACTCGTTGCCCTCGGGGTCGGCCAGCACCACCCACGGCACGTCGATCTGCCCCACGTCGGCCCGCACCGCTCCCCACGCCTCCAACCGGGCCACCTCGGTCGGCAGGTCGCCGTCGGGGGGCGGTGCGAGGTCGAGGTGCAGCCGGTTCTTCACCGACTTCGGCTCACCCACCCGCACGAACTCCAGCGACGGCCCGGACTCCTGCCGCAGCGACGCGAAGTCGGCGTGCTCGCGCGCCACCGGCAGCCCGGTCAGACCGGCCCAGAACGCCACCTGCGCCGGCGGGTCGACCGCGTCCACCACGACCGCCGCCACCGGACCGGTGTGGGCGTACTCGTCGCGCTGCTCCAACACGCAGAACTCGTTGCCCTCCGGGTCGGCCAGCACCACCCACGGCACGTCGCCCTGCCCGACGTCGACCGGTTTCGCGCCCGACGCGACCGCCCGCGCCACGATCGCCGCCTGGTCCTCCGGCGACGTGGACGTCAGGTCCAGGTGCACGCGGTTCTTCACCACCTTCGCGTCCGACACGGGCACGAACACCAGCTCCAGCCCGTCGCTGAGCGCCACGTCGACCTCGTCGTCGCTCTCGCCGGTGATCCGCGTGCCCAGCAACGCCGACCAGAACCGGCCCAGCGCGGCGGGATCGGCCGCGTCGACCACCACGTCGTACCACCTCGTCGCCATGGCCCGAAGGTAATGCCTGGGCGGTCGGTCCTGCCCGGTCGGTCCTGCCCGGTCGGTCCTGCCCGGCGGCGAAGCCGGGTACCTGCCTCGCCGCGGGCCGCTTCCCCGCAGGCCGCCGCACGCGGCCGACCCGGCACTCCTGTCCTCGCGCTACCTTTCCCCCATGGCTGACCTGGTTCTCGGTCCGGTGTTGCGGCACGTCGACTCCACTTCGGCCACGGTGTGGGTCGAGACGGACACGGCGTGTGAGGTCACCGTCGCCGGACACCAAGCGGAGACGTTCCAGGTGGGCGAACAGCACTTCGCGCTCGTCGTGGTCGAAGGGCTGACGCCCGGTTCCGCCACCGACTACGACGTGCGACTGGACGGCGACCTGGTGTGGCCGAGGCCGGACTCGCCCTTCCCCTCGCCGAGCATCCGCACCACGCCGGTGCGGCGGCTGCTGTTCGGCTCGTGCCGCGCGGCGAAGTCGTCGGACGGCACGACGGCGGACAAGCTCGGTCCGGACGCGCTGGACGCGTACGCGTTGCGGATGAAGGACGAGCCGCGGGACCGGTGGCCGGAAGCGCTGGTGCTGCTCGGCGACCAGGTCTACGCCGACGAACCGACGCCGCGGATCACCAAGTGGCTGGCCGAGCGGAGACCGGAGCCGGCGGGTGAGGTGGTGTCGTTCCGCGAGTACGCCGAGCTGTACCACGAGTCGTGGGCCGACCCCGAGATCCGCTGGCTGATGTCCGTCGTGCCGACCTCGATGATCTTCGACGACCACGACGTGCGCGACGACTGGAACACCTCGCGGACGTGGCGCGAGCAGATGGCGACCAAGCGCTGGTGGCCCGAGCGCATCCGGGCGGGACTCGCGTCGTACTGGGTCTACCAGCACCTGGGCAACCTCAGCCCGGACGAGCTGGCGCGCGACGAGCTGTACGCCAAGGTGCGGTCCAGCGGCGGTGACGTGCAGCCGTTGCTGGAGGACTTCGCCGAGCAGGCCGACCAGGAGGTCGACGGCGGCAAGTCGACCCGGTGGAGCTACCGGCGCGACTTCGGCCGGGTGCGGCTGCTGGTGATCGACACGCGCAGCGGGCGCATCCTGTCCGGGCCGCAACGGCTCATGGTCGGCGCGCAGGAGTTCGACTGGATCGAGGAGAACGCCCACGGCGACTTCGACCACCTGCTGGTCGGCTCGTCCCTGCCGTGGCTGATGCCGCACGCGTTGAGCCACCTCCAGTCGATGAACGAGCGGATGGCGGGCTTGCCGGGGTGGCGGGGCCGGGTCGGCGAGAAGGTGCGGCAGGTCGCGGACCTGGAGCACTGGCCCGCGTTCCGGGCGTCGTTCGAGCGGCTGGCCCGGTTGCTGGAGCGGATCTCGAAGGCCGACGACGCGCCGGGCACGGTGTGCGTGCTGTCCGGGGACGTGCACCACAGCTACGCGGCGCGGGCGACGTTCCCGTCGTCGGTGGACGCGAAGGTGTACCAACTCGTGTGCTCGCCGGTGCACAACGACCCGCCGTGGGTGTTCCGGCCGGCGTTCCGGCTGTCGTGGTCGAAGCCGATCGCGCGGGTGCTGCGGTGGTGGGCGGATCGGCGGGGCATCTCGCCGGACCCCGTGGCGTGGCACAAGCTCAGCGGGCCGCACTTCGGCAACTCGGTGGGGGTGCTGGAGATCGACGGCCGGGTGGCCCGCTTCCGGCTGGAGACCGCCAAGGCCGACGGCCTGGAAGAGGTCACCTCGCTGACGCTGTGAGTGGCGACGCCACGACGCCGGGACGAGGCGCGTCCGCCGCCGGGTGGGGGTCGGGCACCCGGCGGCGGACGCACGACTACTTGGTGGCGAGCCTCAGCAACGCCCACAGCTGGGCGATCGCGTCGTGGTCACCGGTGGTCGGCGGCAGGTCCCGGTCCGGGATCCGGCCCCACAGCCAGCGGTACACCTGCATCGGCGCGCCGGTCACCTCGCCGTTCGCCGACGCCGCCTCCTCGTCGGTGACCAGCCGGGCCACCGCCGGGTCGGGGCCGGTCGTGGCCAGCCACACCTTGTCGCCCGCGCGGATCGCCACCGTCCCCTCCCGCGTGCCGCGCACGCCGAGGCTGTCCAGCCGGTGCCCCAACCACAGCGTCAGGATCTCGTCCACGCCGTCCTCGGCCACGTCGTCGTCCACCGGGTCGATCGGCAACCCGGCCGCCGCCTGCACGTCCATCCGGTGCACGGTCGACTCGTGCGCCAGCCGCCGTGCCCAGAAGTTGTGGTTGCGCTCGGCCGGCCACCACGTCTCGCACGGGTCGTCCGGCTCGTGCGGCCGCAGCGCCCGCACCAGCGGCCGCACGCCCGCGCGGACGTAGTCCGGCAACTCCTGCCCCGGCTCCGGGTCCTGTTGCCACACCAGGGGTTGGCTGCCTTCCCTCAGCCACGTCGACACCATCCGGTACGTGCTGCCCACGTGCCGCGCCGTCTCCCCGAGGTTGAGCCCGGGGCAGGCGGGCACCTGGCGTTCCGGGCGCTGTCCCTCGGCCGCCGCCGCCAGGCGCTCGGCTTCGGCTTCCACTACGTCGATCAGGCGGTCGTAGGCGACCAGTCCCCTGCTCACAGTCCGTCCTCGTACATGATCTCGTCGACCAACTCGGTGAACTGCGCCGCTTGGCGCACCAGGTCGTCGGCTGCGCGCTGGGTGACCTGCCTGGTGATGCCCGCCAGCACGGCCGCGCGCGTCGCCGAGCACTCGGCGAAGAACGCGGCCCACTCGCGCAACTCCGGCGCGAGGGAGGACAGCAGGACCCACACGCTGGTCGGCTTGGCCCGGCCCCGGTGGGGTCGGCCCCTGGCCGCCAGCACGGCCGCCGCCGCCCGCATCGCGGCCAGGTAGGCCGTGGCGAAGCGGGCGTGGGGCGAGGGATCCCGTTCGGCCTCGGCCAGGCACTCACGGGCCTGGCCGAGCAGGGTCACCGCCGACGCCGGTGGTAGTGGGAGGGGAATGCGGCGGGGGAAGGTCTGAGTCATCTCGCGGCCTCCTCGCGGCGTCGGGACAGCGACGACCGCCGCGGGGAGACGGCGGCACTTGGTGGTGGGGCGCTTCCCCCGCCCCACCACCAAGGCATTGCTCGAACAAACGTTCGAGCCAGACCAGACTATCCTGCCGGCCCGGCACTCCTCAAGCCGACCGCCCGTGGTCTTATGAACAGGTGAGCGCACTCGACCACCCCGGCATCCGCAAGGTGGCCGCCGCACTGTCCGAGGCGGGCCACCACGAGGCGGCGAACGGGATCCGCGTGTTGGCCGACGCCGTCCGAACCGCCGCCGCGGCGGCCGACGCGGTGGGCGTGCCGGTCGGCGCGATCGCCAACAGCCTGGTGTTCGCCGCGGTCCGCGACGGCGTCGCGGCGCCGCTGCTCGTGCTCACCTCCGGCGCGCACCGGGCCGACACCGACAAGCTGGCCGTGCTGGCGGGCGCGGATTCGATCGAGCGGGCCACGCCCGAGTTCGTGCGCGAGCACACCGGCCAGGTCATCGGCGGCGTTTCCCCGGTGGGTCACCCGGCGCCGATCCTCACGTTCGTCGACGTCGCTCTTGAGCAGTACGAGGTGGTGTGGGCCGCCGCCGGGCACCCGCACGCGGTCTACCCGACCACCTACGCGGGGCTGCTCGACCTGACCGGTGGCACGTCCGCCGAGGTCGCCCGGTGACCGCCGCGCCGTCCCAGCGGATCGTGACGTTGTCCGCGCGCGAGTTGAACTCCCGGCTGGACGAGGCGCTGGCGCTCTACGTCAGCGCCATGGAGTACCCGCCCGGCACGGCCGAGCAGCGCGCGCCCATGTGGTTGGCGCACATGCTGCGTGACGGCTGGCGGTGCGTGGTGGCGTTGGGCGAGCAGGACGAGCTGGTCGGCATCGGCTACGGCTACCGCGGCTCGGTCGGTCAGTGGTGGCACGAGCAGGTGCGGCACGGGCTGACCATGGTGTCCGGCCCGAGGGCGGTGGAGGAGTGGATGCGCGACTACTTCGAGCTCACCGAGCTCCACGTCCTGCCCGGCGCGCAGGGACGGGGTGTCGGGGAGCAGTTGCTGCGCAACCTGCTGGGTGGCGTGCCGAGCTCGCGCGTGCTGCTGTCCACTCCGGAGGGTCCGAGCAAAGCGTGGCGGTTGTACCGACGGGTGGGTTTCGTGGACGTGCTGCGGCACTACCAGTTCACCGGCGACCCCCGGCCGTTCGCCGTGCTGGGTCGGGTCCTCCCGATCACCTGACCCGTCGCCCCAGGACCGCCCACGGGACCGCCCACGGGCTGTCGGCCGGCTTTGGAAGATAAAGATCAAAAGCGTCCTCGCCGGACGGGCAGATCAGCAGGATGACGGGGTCGGGCGGTCGACTCCTGTTCCAGCGTGGTCCGGGGTCCGTGTCATCCCGCCGACCTCCACAAGGGCAACCACACGTGTCAAGGGGGCGGCAAGACACCCACAACCCGGCAAACCTGAACACCGCCCCCTTGA
>NZ_JBFAQZ010000047.1:0-12730 GCF_040673975.1 Actinosynnema sp. NPDC050801
CTTCGACGTCGAACGGGCTGATCACGGTGCACTCCCGTTGCGGATCGACCGGTCAAGGACCGCGACGACTGTAGCGGGCACACGTATCGAGACCCACCCATTGACACTTTGTGTAGCCCTGGTCATCCTACGTGACATATCTCGGGACTTGAATCGTATCAATGCCGTCGGCGGCCACGAGCCTGGCGCACCGCTCATGCCGCCTCGATCGCTGATCCACCGACGACCTGATCCACCGACGACCTGAACCCCGCCGCACGCCGTCCGCCGCCGCGAAGACGCCCGCCAACACCGAACCATCCTCAACGTGGAGGAATCATGACCATGCAACGACGTACGTTCCTGAGCGCCGGCGCGGCCGGCGCGGCGGCCGTCGGACTGTCCCTGCTCGGTGCCGGTCAGGGACTCGCCACCATCGGCGCACAGGGCGCGCCGACCACGCCGTACGCCGTGGGTGTGCGCCAGTACAGCTGGATGCGCGGCACCCGCCGGATCACCACCTCCGTGTACTACCCCGCCAAGGGCACGCCCGGCGGCAACCCCATCGCCAACGCACCCGTGGCCGACGGCGTGTTCCCCGTCTGCGAGTACACCCACGGCAGCGGCAGCAGCCCGCAGGGTTCCCTGTCGCACATCCGGCCCATGGCCGCGGCGGGCTTCATCGTGCCGGGACCGCACTTCGGCAGCAACGTCGGCGACACCTACAACGGCAACCTCGGCCGCGACGTCTCCGAGGTCATCACGCGCACCCTCGCGCTGAACACGGCCAACGACCCGTTGCGGGGCCACATCAACACCACGGTCGGCGTGGGCGTGTACGGCTACTCGATGGGCGGCATGACCACGCACAGCCTGCTCACCATCGCACCCGACCCTCGGATCGTCGCTGCGGTCCCCATGGCCTGCGTGGACATGGGCAACCCGGCACCCTCGGTCAGGGCCAAGGTCCTGTTCATCCACGGCGACCGGGACCCGCTCTGCCCCTACCCCTCCGCCCGCCAGGCCTACAACGAACTGCCTCGGCCCAAGGCGTTCCTCACCTTCCGCGGTGGGGACCACGGCAGCTACTGGGGCGACTCCCGCACCCGCAACACCTTCGTGGACTGGATGCGCTGGGGCCTGTACGCCGACACGGTCGCCCGTGACCGCCTCCGGACCGATGCCTCCTCCAGCACCACCACCTGGGAGACGGCCTTCTAGCCCGGAGCGACCCGCCGCGTCCAGGCGGTCAGGAGGGCGACCGGGCTGTCCTGACCGCCCCACCCCGGTGCCCACCGGTCGGTGGCGATCCGGTGTGCCCACATCCTCCAACGGCTCCACCCGCAAGCGCTTTCCAGGTCGGTCACAGCACTTTCTTCTCCGTTGCCCCGGTGTGCAGGAAGGTCGGGATCCATGGTGGACAGCGAGTCGAACGGATGGACGCGCAGGTCGTTGTTGCGCGGTATGGCGATCGCGGGGGTCACCCCGTTGCTGCCGGGGATCGCGGTGGCGGCGCCCGGGCAGGACGGGGTTGCCGAGGACGGGTTCACGCTCGTCCAGGACGGTGTCCCGGTGGACCTGTTCGTGGACCAGGTGGACGATCCCGCGGTCGCCCGCGCCGCCGGTGACCTGGCCGCCGATGTGGAACGGGTGAGCGGCGTGCGGCCACGCCTGCGCCGCAGCCCGTCCGGGATGGCCGGGACCGCGGTGCTGATCGGCACCATCGGGGCGAGCCCGGTCATCGACCGGCTGATCGCGGAGGGCCGGTTGGACACCGCGGAGGTGGCGGGCCGGTGGGAGGCGTCGGTGGCGCAGGTCGTGGAGAGCCCGCTGCCCGGCGTGGCCCGGGCCCTGGTGATCGCGGGCAGCGACCGGCGTGGCGCGGTGTACGGCATCTACGACACCTCGGAGCGGATCGGTGTGTCGCCGTGGTACTGGTGGGCGGACGTGCCGGTGGAACGCCGCGCGACGGTGGGTGTCGAGGCGGGGCCGGTGAAGCGCCGTGAACCGTCGGTGCGCTACCGGGGCATCTTCATCAACGACGAGCAGAACCTGACCACCTGGTCCAACCGGACGCAGGAACGGGACAAGAAGATCGGGCCCGAGACCTACAAGAAGATCTTCGAACTGCTGCTGCGGTTGAAGGCCAACTACCTCTGGCCCGCCATGCACCCGTACACCGACCACTTCAACAAGTACCCGGAGAACGCCCGGCTCGCCGACGAGTACGGCATCGTGGTCGGGTCGAGCCACCCGGAAGCCCTGCTGCGCAACGGTGTCCACGAGTGGCAGCCGTGGGCCGAGGCGCACCGCAACCCGGACGGCAGCCTGCCGGTGTACGACTACACGGTGAACCCCGCCACGATCGCCGCCTACTGGCGCGCGCGTGCGCGGCAGAACGCCGCCTACGAGAGCTGCTGGACGATCGGCATGCGGGGTCTGCACGACTCGGCGTTCCAGACCCGCTACGCGACGACGGTGCCGCAGAAGGTCGCGGTGATGAACCGGATCATCACCGACCAGCGCCGCATCCTGGCGGAGGAGGTCGGCCCCGGCGCCGCCCCCCAGATCTTCATCCCCTACAAGGAGGTCCTCGACCTCTACAACGCGGGCGTGCAGGTGCCCGAGGACATCACCCTGGTCTGGCCGGACGACAACCACGGCAACATGCGGCAGATGCCCACCAGCGCGGAGCAGCGGCGCCCGGGCGGCAACGGGCTCTACTACCACATCTCGTACTGGGGCAGCCCGAAGAGCTACCTGTGGCTGGACACCACCCAGATCGGCAAGATCTGGCAGGAGTTGCGCCGCGCCCACGAGCACCGCGTCGACCGCCTGTGGGTCATCAACGTCGGCGACATCAAGTCGCAGGAGGCCGGGTTGTCCTTCTGCATGGACCTCGCCTGGAACATCAACCGGTGGGGCCCCGACAACGTCGAGGACTTCCTGGTCGAGTGGACGGGCCGGCAGTTCGGGCAGCAGCACGGCACCGAGATCGCCGCCATCCGCACGGAGTACTACCGCCTCGCCGCCGAGCGGCGCCCGGAGTTCGCCGACCGCGGCACGATCTCCCTGATCCACCACGGCGACGAGGCGGGCGCACGGATGACGGCCTACCGGAACCTGCTGGAGCGGACGCGGGCGCTGGGCCGCATGCTGCCCCCGGCCTACCAGAACGCCTTCTACGAGCTGGTCGAGTACCCGGTGCACGGCGCCTACCTGATGAACCTCAAGTACTACTGGGCGGACTGCAACGCGCTGGCGTCCAGGCAGGGCCGCGGAGCGGGGGTGAACCGGTACGCGGACCTGTGCGACGCAGCGCACGCGGAGGAGGAAGCGCTCACCCGGCGCTACAACACCGAGATCGCAGGCGGCAAGTGGAACGGTGTCGTCAACCCCTACCCCTCCCAGATCCCCAAGGCGCCGGGCCGCCCGACCGTGGTCCGGAAGACGTCGCAGGACGTCTCGGGGCTGGGAGTGGCAGCCGAGGGCAACGAGACCGGGACCGCGCGGCCGCTGTCCTTCTCCTCCTACCCGCGCGATCGTCGTTTCGTGGACGTCTTCAACACCGGGTTCCGCTCCTTCACCTGGCGCGCCACGACGAGCCACCCGTGGGTGCTGGTGAGTTCGACCTCCGGCACCATCACCGACCAGGCCCGCGTGTGGGTCTCCATCGACTGGGCGCTGGCACCCCAGGGCAGGCACGAGGCGACGGTGACGTTCACCGGTGCCGGGAAGAGCGTGTCCGTGCCACTGCGCGTCAGCAATGACGGTGAGCAGGCGCGCAGGAGCGCCACGGGGTTCGTCGAGGCCCACGGCTACGTCTCGATCGACGCGGCGCACTTCCACCACCACACGCCGCGCAGCGGCGCGGACTGGCGCCCGGTGCGCGGACTCGGCCGGCGGCAGGCGGCGGTGGAGGCCGTGCCCTCGACCGCGGCACCGATCACCGAGGACGTGACGAACCGGTCGCCGGAGCTGTCGTACCGGATCCGCTTCGCCGGCACGGGCACCTTCCCGGTGACGGTGTTCCGGCTGCCGTCGTTGGACGCGCGCGGGAGACGACGGCTGGCCATCGCCCTCGACGGCGGTCCCGCCGTGGTGCTGTCCGGTCAGGCCATCGCCACCGGCAGGAGTGATGACGCCTGGGCGCGGAACGTCACCGCAGGCGTGGAGAAGCTCACCGGCTCGCTGACCGTCACCACGCCCGGCGAGCACGTGCTGCGCCTGCTGATGGTGGACCCCGGCATGGTCGTGGACCAGATCGTGGTGAACACAGGAGGCCTGCCGGCCACCTACCTCGCCCCGCCGGAGAGCTACCACCCGGGGGCGGCGGGTCGCTAGGGACGGACGGGCCCTCGCCACGACCGACCCGGGATCGACCGTCGGTCACGTCGCGGGCCCGGCCGTCGAGTACGGCGATGTGCCCCGCGACGACATCGCCACGTTCATCGACGCCCTCCACGAGCCGCGCTTGAGCCGCGTGCTCGTGGAGGGCGCCTCCGGCGACACCCCGGTCGCGGACGGGCCGAGAGCCGGGCTCCGGTGCAGCACGCACAGCTCACCCACCGCGTGCACGACCGGAGGCCGGCTACGAGGATCCAGCGCCGCTCACCTGCTCCCGCACGACCGGAGGCCACATTACGAGGACCCGGCGCCGTTCACCCGCTCTCCCGCACGACCCGCACCTCACGCCCGGGCACGACCAGTTCGTGGTCGACGGTCTCCCCGGTCACCAGCTCGACCCCCCGCACCGCCAGGCGGCGCTCCTGCTCGCCGTGGTTGAGGGCGAAGACCCACGTGGTGCCGTCCTTCTCGCGGCGCACCACGTCCAGTCCCGCCCCGCCGCCGGACGGTTCGACGCCCGCGTCGTCGAGCACCTGCCCGACGAACTCGTCCAGGCTCTCCGGCTCAAGGGCGCACGACACGTAGTAGGCGGCGCCCGAGCCGACCGCCCGCCGGGTCACCGCGGGTCCACCCGCCGTCGGACCACCGGCGTAGCGCGCGACGACCTCGGCGTCGGTGACACCCATGAGCTCCGACCACGAGTGGAACGCCGCCCCCGAGTCGAGCTCGCCGCGCTCACCGGGCTGGAGGGGGAAGAACTCCTCCGAGCGCACGCCGAGCAGCTCGCGGAACGCGCCGGGGTAACCCCCGGGCCGCACGGCGTTCTCGTGGTCCACGATGCCCGACATCCAGGTCACCACGACCACGCCGCCACGTTGCGCCACCGCGGCGACGCGCGCGGCCGACTCGTCGTCCACGAGGAACAGCGTCGGCACGATGACCAGGTCGTAGGTGCTCAGGTCGGCCCAAGGGGCGACGACGTCGACCAGGACGTTGCGGGTCCACAGCGCACGGTGCCAGCTCCGCGGTTCGTCACCGTAGTCGATACCCTTGTGCGGCTTGAGCCCTCCGGCGAAGGCCCACGCCGCCTGGTCGTCGAACAGCAACGCGACCCGCGCCGGTTGGACGGTCGAGCCCCGCACCTCGGCGAGACGGCCCAGCACCGCGCCCAGCTCCCGCACCTCCCGGCCGATCTTGGTGTCGGTACCGGCGTGCGGCACCATGCCCTGGAGGAACTGCTCGGCACCCCGCAACGACGCCCGCCACTGGAAGAACAACGCGCCGTCGGCGCCGCGCGCGATGTGCCCCAGGCTGTCCCGGACCAGCTCACGGGGTGCCTTCGCCCGGTTGACGCGGTGCCAGGCGTGGGCGCTGACCGAGTGCTCCATGAGCAGCCACGGGCCGCGACCGGGGGTCATCCCGCGCACCCGGTCACCGCAGAAGGCGATGTCCTGCGCCGACAGCGGATCGGTCGGGTTGGTGTAGTGGTCGTTGGCGACGACGTCCACGTGCTCGGCCCAGCGCGGGTAGTCGACGACGTCCTGGTGCGGGCCGACCATGAAGTTGGTGGTGATCGGCGTGGTGGGGGCGAACTCGCGGATGACGTCGCGTTCGGCTCGGAAGTGGTCGAGCAGCGAGTCCGAGCAGAACCGGTCGTAGTCCAGCACCAGCGCCGGGTTGTGCGTCTCGATGCCGCGCGGTGCCGGCACCTGGTCCCAGTCGGTGAGGTAGAGCCCCCAGAACGCCGTGCCCCAGGCCCGGTTGAGGTTGTCGAGCGAGCCGTAGCGCTCGCGCAGCCAGCCGCGGAAGGCGGCGAGCGACTCGTCGCAGTGGCAGCGCGCGTTCCCGCCGCCGAGTTCGTTGGCGACGTGCCACAGCACCACCGCCGGGTGCGCGGCGTAGCGCTCGGCCAGCGCCTTCGTCATGCGCAACGCGTAGCGGCGGAACGTCGCCGAGTTCGCGCACCAGCCCAGCCGCGCTCCGGGCCAGCGCCGCGCCATGTCGGCGTTCATCGGCAGGATCTCGGGGTGGGCGGCGTACAGCCACATCGGCGGCGCGGCGGTGGGGGTGGCGAGGTCGACCGCGATCCCGTTGCGGTGCAGCAGGTCGATGACGCGGTCCAGCCACGTCCACTCGAACACGCCGTCGGCCACTTCGAGGGCGCCCCAGCTGAACACGCCGAGGGTCACGATGTTCACGCCCATCTCGGTCATGAGGCGCACGTCCTCCTCCCACACCTCCGGTGGCCACTGCTCGGGGTTGTAGTCCCCGCCGAAGCCGAGTCCCGAGGTGGGCCAGTGCGTCGTCATCCGTTGAGTCCTCCAGTCGGGAGCGCGTCGCGGTGCATTCATCGTCAGCGGCGCCAGGGTCCGGGTACTGGTGCTGCCGGGAGGGCGCGAGGTGGCGCTCGCCCACCCGTCCTCGGACGGGTGGGCGAGCGCGGTGCGGGACCGGGGCGGATCAGCGGCGGACCCACTGCTGGTTGGCCGCGCCGTTGCAGGTCCACAGCAGCACCCGCGTGCTGTTGGCCGTGCCGCCGGCTTCGGCGTCGAGGCACAGACCGCTGGCCTGGTTGGTGATCGTGCCGTTGGTGTTGACCGACCACCGCTCGTTGGTCACGCCGTTGCAGTCACCGATGGACACCGCGGTGCCGGCGGCGGTGCCGTTGCCGTGGGGCTCCAGGCACTTGGAGCCGTACACCCGGAGCTCGCCGGACGACGTGCCCGCGAAGGCCTGGTTGGCGCCGCCGTGGCAATCCCACAGCGCGACCTGCGTGCCGTTGGCCTGCGACGCGCCCGGCACGTCGACGCACCGGTTGGCCGGCGTCGAGACGATCGCGGTTCCACCACCACCGCCACCGCCGTAGACCGAGGCCTCGGTGGAGGTCGACCTGATGCCGTTGGCGCCGTTGAAGATGCGTTGCCCCCACGAGGTCAGGCTGTTGGCGTTGAACCCGTTCGTCATGTCGAGGTACTGGACGGGGCTGCCGTTGCCGCTCCAGGACCAGCCGAGGTAGCCCAGCCGCCGTGACTGCGTGGCCGACAGGATGGTGTTCTCGTCGACGTCGCCGTCGGAGTGGTTGTGGCCGAACTCGCCGACCACGATCGGCAGGCGTGCGTTGACGAAGGCGTCGAGGTAGCCGGTGATGGCGCTCGCGGTGCCGTAGACGCCGTACATGTGGATGGAGAACACGGTGTTGCGGAGCGAATCGGCGTTGAAGACCCTGGACGCGTTGGTGCGCATGGTGCCGGACCAGTCCTGGCCCCAGTTCGGTCCGTCGACCATGAGGGTGTGCGTCAGGCCGTTGTTGCGCAGCTTCTGGATCGCGCCGATGGTGTCGTTGGTCCAGCCGCCGGCGTTGTTGTTGCCGTACGGCTCGTTGCCGATGTTGACGATGACGTACCGCTCCTGGCCGACGATCGCGCCGCGCACGCGGATCCACTGGTCGGCGGCCTGGGAGAGGGTCGCTGCCTGCTGGTCGCCGTAACCGGTGGTGTCGTGGAACTCCAGCACGCAGATCAGCTTGTTCTGCTTGCACATCGACACGACGTTGGCGATGTCGGAGGCGCTGCGGCTGAAGTCCAGCACCACGCGGACCGTGTTCGCGCCCAGCCGCTTGATGTTGGCCAGCGATGACGGCGTCTGGCTCGCGTACCAGGCGTGCGGGTGGTTCACACCGCGCATGACGAAGTCCGAGCCGTTGGCGTCGTACAACCGCCCGTTGCTGACGTAGAAGCCGGTCGCGGCCTGCGCGGGGCCGCCCGCGACCAGCATCCCGGCGGTGAGCACCACCAGTGCGACCAGCGCGTGGAGAACTCTCTTGATCATCCCTGACCTCACGACGATGTGGGGGAACGAGTGGGCATGGCGGCGGTCCCGGCCCGGGTGCGAGCCCGGCGGTGTGCCGGCGCGGCCCGCGCCCGGGCGCCGACCGCTTGTCGATCGATGGGATCAGACGCGGTTCCACTTCTGGTCGGCTCCGCCGTCGCAGTCCCGGATGACGGTCTTGGTGCCGTTGGCGGTGCCGTCGGCGTCGAGGCACTTGGCGGCCCCGACGGCCCGGACCGTGCCGTCGGCGTTGATGGTGAACCGCTGGTTGGAGCCGCCGTTGCAGTCCCAGAGCTGCACCGCGGTGCCGTTGGCGGTGCCGCCGCCGTTGACGTCGAGGCACTTGGTGTTGTCGTAGACGCGCAGCTCGCCGGCGGCGGTGCTGGTGAACGCCTGGTTGGCCTGGCCGTTGCAGTCCCAGACCTCGGCGAGGGCGCCGTTGGCCCGGGAAGCGCTGGTGATGTCCAGGCACCGGTTGGACGCCGTGCTGCGCAGGGTGGAGGTCGACCCGCCGGGGTTGCCGCCGCTGACCACGTACATCGCCCCGCCGTGCGCCGGGACGGAGGCGCTGATCGCGCCACCGGTGGTGCGGGTGGTGTGCGCCCACAGGTCGCGCACCGAGTAGCTGCTCGCGGAGCCCAGCCCGATCTGCGACGCCGAGGTCGACACGGTGGCGGCCGAGGAGTTGCGGTTGAGCAGCACGACCGCGACGGAGCCGTTGGCCATGGGCTTGGTCCACACCTCGGTGTTGCCGTTGTCCACGAGCCGGTTGCCCTGCCGACCTCCCCAGTCCTGGTTGACCGCGATGACCTCGGTGTTCGTCAGGGTGGTCCTCGTGGCCGCGCTCATGGTGCGCAGGTCGTTCCCGGCGATCAGCGGCGCGTTGAGCAGGGCCCACAGGCTGAAGTGCGCCCGCGACTCGGTGTCGGACAGGCCGTTGCCGACCTCCAGCATGTCCGGGTCGTTCCAGGCGCCCGGGCGTGACGTGCTCGCCCACCCGGGCTGGGCGTCCAGGATGCCCATCACCGAGTTCCAGTTCGCCTGGATGTCACCGGTGGTGCGCCAGGAGTTGCCGGTCGCCGGTCCCCACTGCCTGACGTTGTCGTTGCCCCAGTTGCAGATCGCGAAGAAGATCTGCCGACCGGTCCTGGCCAGCGCGTCGCGCATCGCGGTGTAGCGGTTCTGGCCGCTGATGCCGCGGTGGTCGCCGCAGTTGTCGTACTTGAGGTAGTCGATCCCCCACGAGGCCCACAGGTCGGCGTCGCGCTGCTCGTTGCCGAGGCTGGCCGGGTACCCGGCGCAGGTGGTGGTGCCCGCCGAGGAGTAGATGCCCAGCCTCAGGCCCTTGCCGTGGACGTAGTCGGCGACCGCCTTCATGCCGTGGGGGAACTTGGTCCGCGAGGGCACCAGGTTGCCGCTGCCGTCGCGGGACATCTCCGACCAGCAGTCGTCGATGTTGACGTAGGTGTAGCCGGCGGCGGCCATGCCGCTGCTCACCATCGCGTCGGCGGTCTGCCGGACCAGGCTGTCGGTGACGTTGCAGCCGAAGCTGTTCCAGTCGTTCCAGCCCAGCTGCGGGGTGCGGCCCAGGCCGTTGTCCAGGGCCAGGGCCGAAGGGGCCGTTGACAGCACGACGGGTGCGATAGCAGCGATGAGCACCGCCGACAGCACTGCTCGCAGTGATCTCTGCACAGGGATCTCCTTGCCGACCCGGGGTGTCGGAACAGCGGTCGAACCGACGCGCGGCACCGGTGCCGCCCTCAGGGGATCGGGGGGCGTGGGCATCCGGGAAGTGCACCGGGATCCTCGGCAAGGGGAACCGGCGTGCGCGTGACACCGGGCGGGTGGC
Organism: Actinosynnema sp. NPDC050801; assembly: GCF_040673975.1. Classification (NCBI taxonomy): domain Bacteria; kingdom Bacillati; phylum Actinomycetota; class Actinomycetes; order Pseudonocardiales; family Pseudonocardiaceae; genus Actinosynnema; species Actinosynnema sp. NPDC050801. The sequence continues at coordinate 10,004 of NZ_JBFAQZ010000047.1, forward strand.
GGGCCCCGCTACGGCTGGCTCTCGACGCTGACTGTTTCGTCGTGTTGGAAGTTGCTCGAACTTGTCACACGGATTGCCGACATGTCAACGGCGGGTCCGACGTGAGACGGCACCCGGCCCACGGGTTAGTTTCAGGTCGGCAGTAACCCCTTGTCGGCTGTGCTGCCGGTGCGTTACGTTGCACCTGGTGTTGGTCGACCCACCGGAACTTCGTGCCGACGAAGGAGGTTCTGCTCGCGAGCGGACGAGGCGCAAGTCCGCGGAGCACCACGGCCGTGCCGTCAGCCGCGGGCACCGCACCCGCCTCGAACCGGGTTCACCGGCCGGAGCTCGGAACCGCGGTGCGCCGGGAGCAGTGGGCCTGGCTGCACCATGAAGAGCGCTCGTCGTCGCGCAGATTTGTTTGATCCTGTGCGATGTGTGCACCGGCCGTCGCTGAGGACCGGCGAACACCTGCACCAGCGCGGCGCGAAGGGCTCAGTACGGCAGGACGTACGCGTGGCTCATGTCGGAGTCGTGCTTGGTCGTCGAGCCGCGGGAATCGGTCAGCCCGACGGCCGTCCCCTGGATGCCGGCGGTCTCACCGCTCAGCCACTCGGCCTTGACGTAGGCGTTGAACCGGGGGATGCAGCCCGGTGCGTCGCTCACCGCGAAGTCCGCCTTGTTGAGCGGCACGTACTTGTGGTGCACCCAGTAGGGCACGTCGTGCGTGACCCCGACGCTGGTGTCGGTCTTGCAGAGCGTGCCGTCCGACTTCCACTGGTTGACGATGAGCGTGAACCTCACCGCCGCCGTCTTGTACCTGTCGCACGGCGTGCTCGGCCAGCAGATCATCAGCTCGACGTCGCCGACCACGTTGAGGCCCCGCACGGTCGGGGGGAGGTCGAAGTGGTCGAGCGCGGGCAGCCGCACCACCGGCGGGGTGGCTGCATTGAGGCTGTGCACCCCCGGGCTCACGCTGGACTGCACCGGTCGCCCGTCGGTGGCGTTGACGACCGAGGTGTCGGCGAACGTGATGTACCCGCTGACCAGCCGGTAGGTGGCGTCGTTCGCGTTGAGCGAGTTGCCCCGCACGTTCGCGGTGCAGGTGACCGTGCCGGCGACGCCGGGGTGGACGAGGAAGCGGGTGTAGAGCGTCACGTCCTGCAACGGGGAGCCCGAGTCCGTGTCGTACACGTTCTGCCCGATCACCATGTTCTTGCTCCAACCGCCCGGACCCCGGCAGACGACCTCGTTGTCGAAGAGGCTGCGGATGGTGGCGCTGTCGACCCGCATCTTCGAGACCACGTACGCGGTCTGCGTGGCGGTCACGTCCAGCGAGATGGTGCCCACGGGAGTGACGTTCTGGTCGACCCCGCCACCCGGTGGGAGCCCGGGCGCCAGGATCGTCCGCGGGGTGAAGGTGACGGATGTCGCCGCCTGGGCGGGTGTGGCGACCAGCAGGCCGGCGGTCAGCGCGAGCACGACCGTCGTGGCCGGGAAGCGGACGTTCATGTCGGATCTCCTCATCGGTGCTCCATGCTCGCGGACCCGACCGGTGCGCCGACCCGCCGCGGTGGGCCGGTCGGGGGCAGTCGACCGGCCGTTCAGCCTCACCCCGCTTCGATGGCTTGGACGATGAGCTCGTTGCGGGCGTCCTGGCCCAGTGGCTCGGTGGTGTGGACCCCGTCGCGGAGGTACGCCGTGAGCCTGGTCGGCTTGGCGGCGAGGAACTCGGCCCAGCGGACGATGCGCAGGTTCGGGTGACGGCGTTGGGCGTCGGCCAGCTGGAGGTTGATCCAGGCGCTGTTGCGCTGGTCGGCCAACTGGACGGCCGCCGGCTGACCGGTCCGGGAGACCTGGGTGTTGACCCAGTACACCTTCCGGGCCGGACCGACGATGCCCATCGCGCGGTCGACCTGGGCGGCGAACACGGGCGGGGTGAAGATGTCGTTCGACCCGGTCGCCATCAGGACCCGGCTCGGCAGGCCGTAGGTCTGCGCCCACTGCGCCAGCGCGTCGACGGCCGGCGCGGTCGGGCGGCCGGACCAGTTGTGCACGGCGATGACGTCGCCGGTCCGGCCGTGCAGTCGCTGGGCGAAGCTGTAGCCGTCCTGCACGGAGATGCTGTCGCCGAACATGAACAGCCCGTCGGTGTCGAGGACCGGCCTGATCTGGGTGAGGGTGGAGATCGCCTTCGACAGGTTCTCCCACGGACCGAGGGCGCCGGAGCCGTAACCGTCGGCGTGGGCTTGTCCCGTCGTCAGGAACGTGGAGCCGACGGCGACGGCTCCCGCCGTGAGCAGTGTCCGACGTGTGGTCGTCATTCCCGTGCCTCCAGGGTCTCGCGCAATGCGGTTCGTCGTCACCGTCGTGCCTGCTGTCCGAGGAACGCCGGGGCCGTCCGGCTCGTGCCGGCTGCCGCGACGAATACGGTGCGGATGGAGCCGTCGGTCGAGCGCCAGGTGAAGATCGGGCTGCCGTTGGAGAGGAGCAGGCCGGTGGGGTCGGTGGTGGCGTCTTCGAAGTAGTGCACCGTCCAGGGGCCGAAGCCTCCGGCCGGTGCGACCTGGCTGGACTGGTGGACGAGGCCGTCGGTGCCGCGCACCGCCAGTTCGACCAGACCTCCGGTGCGCAGCACCGCGGCGGGGGAGCCCGCGGCGGTCAGGTCACCGATGGTCTGCCAGGCGCCGGGGAACACACCGGCGGATTCGCGCTGCGTGCGCATGGTTCCGTCAGCCGCGCGGG
>NZ_JBFAQZ010000048.1:0-12084 GCF_040673975.1 Actinosynnema sp. NPDC050801
CCCGCTGACGCACCTCGACCGAGTGCCGTGACGTTCCTGCCATGACTCCATCCTCCACACGCAATGGAGTCCCCATCAAAGCCGGGGCGGTTCAGACTGATTCGTGGTCAAGTGCACCCAGCCTCCAGCCACCGGCGCGGTCGATGGCCGTCTCGGTGAGTGACATGAGGGCTTCGTGGTGGTGCATGCGTTGCGACAATAGGCTAGCAATACATCCCATCTATATGGAAGAGCTCGGCCGCCGCGAGAACAAGCCGACCGGATGAAGTTCACCCTCAACTGCGCGGTCGCGGCCAGTCACGTTCGGCTGGACACACAGCTTGGAGGCCAGTCCTCCGATCTTGTCGATTCATCCCGTGTCCTTCGCCCGGCAGCAGCAACCTCCGACCGACCGTCGCGGCCGATCCGCTGAAGTACATTGAGCGCGGGTATCACTCGTTCGCGAACGCGGGACGTTGAACACGCCCCATTGGAAGTAGATGCCGAACTTCGCGTCCTGGAACCACTCCCCTGCCGGCGGGTGCTGGTCCACCGACGCCCGCGTGGGCGAGTAGCCGCTCGGGCCGACGGTGCTGCGGGCGGTGCCGACCCGCAGCAGGCCGGTCTCCGCAGCACCGGCCGCGGTGAGCAACCGTCGACGGGTGAAACCGTCGGTGAGGATGACATGACGGTAACCCTTTCTTCGAGCGTTGATCGCATTGCCGTTCGACATCGGAGACCCACGGCACGATGGACGGAGACACTCCGGCCGACGACGAGTAGGGGGCGAAGCCCGTCGACGGGTCAACGGTTCCGCGGTTGTCGCCGAGTGGAAGCGCGCCCTGAGGGCACGCAACGTGCCACTGGCGACACGGCCGTCAACACGGGCGGCGGGTGATGGGCGACATCCACCACCCGCCACCCGTGCTGAGTACACCCCCGTCCGCGCCTCCACGGACGTAAGGTGCCATTCGGTTGGCTCAAGGCCCTAGCCGGTTCGTCTGGTCGCTGCACGACCAGAGACCAGCCCGGCGCGGTTGGTCGTTCCACCGCTGGTTCGTGCGGTCAGGCGGTGGTGATGGTCCAGTGGTTGTTCGTGCTGCCGTTCGGCGCCCACATCATGACGTCCGAACCGGCGGTCGCGTTGCCGGCGCCGTCCAGCGCGGTGCCCGTGGCGCGGTTGATGATCTGGTAGCGGCCGTTGCCCACACCGCTGAGCCGCCACTGCTGGTTGTTGCCGCCGTTCCAGGGTGTTTGGGAGCAGGTGGCGCCGTTGGCGGCGTTGCCCCGGCTGTCGGCCACCATCCCGTTGGTCCGGTTGACGATCCGGTAATAGCCGCTGCCCGCGTCGACCAACTGCCACTGGAGGTTCGTGCTGCCGTCCCAGTTCCACTGCTTGAGCCGTGATCCCGACGGGACCGACCCACCGCTGTCCAGCGCCAGTCCCGTGGTTGCGTTGGAGATCCTCACCCAACCGGTGGGCACGGTACTGCCGCTGGTGTTCCAGTAGACGTTGTAATTGACACCGTGGGCGTCGTGGAACGGGACGAGGGCGACTGCGGAACCGTTGGCTGTGGCCATGAAGGCGAGACTCGTGGTGCTGGTGCGAGTGATGGACGCGGTGTTCAGCGAGGGCGGCGAGCCGAGTGTGGTGTTGCCGTAGTTGCCGGCGAGGACGACCGGACCGTAGGTGACGGCGGCGATGCCCGTGTTGTCGTTGGCCGGCCGCAAGGCCACCTGCATCGGCATCCGCACGGTGACGGTGTCGCCGGAGGTCCACGACCGGGTGAGCGTGGTGTAGGTGCCCGGTGTCGTGGCGACGCCCTGGGCGACGCCGTTGACGCTGATCGTCGCGCCGCTCGACCAGCTCGGGATGCGGACGCGCACCGACCACGTGCCACTGACGTTGCCGGTGAGCTGGAGTGACGTGGTGTCGCTCGCCGGGTAGGTCGTGGTCTGGGTGACGGTGATGCCTCGCCGGGTCCAGTTCAGCACCGACGGCGCGAACAGGTTCACGATCAGCGTCGTGTCGTCGTGGAAGTAGATGGAGTCCATGAGCTTGGTCTGGGTTTCCAGGCCGGTGCCCTGACAGCACCAGAACGTGCTGTAGTCGGTGCTGTAGCCGCCGTTCATGGAGGTGACGCCACGCCTCCCGCCAGGGTTGAGCGGGGTGAAGTAGCAGACGTGGCCATGACCGTCGTTCGGGTTCTGCTGGCCGATCATCTGGTTGACCAGCGCCCGCTCGTAGTAGTCGAACAGCTCGGCGCGATCCGGGTACAGCGTGAACAGCTCGCGCGTCAGGATGAGCATGTTGTAGGTGTTGCAGCTCTCGCAGGTGTCGTTGGTCAGGAACCCGGCGATCGCATGGGGTGGCTTGAAGTGCTCCCGCACGCTGTTCCCGCCGATGGCGTAGGTGTGCGCGCCGACCGTGAAGTTCCACGCGTTGGTCGCGATGTCGCGGTACCTGGTCGCGCCGCTCGCCTTGTATTCGCGCACCGCGCCGACCCACTTGGCGATCTGCGTGTTCGCGTGCAGGCCGTCGAGCCGGTCGGTGTTCGTCGCGAGAGGGTCGAACACCACGGCGTGGTCGAACCGCTGCGCCACGGCCAGCCAACGGGTGTCCCCGGTGACCTGGCACAGGTCCGCCAGGACTGCGTTCATGCCGCCGAACTCCGTGTTCAACACGGACTGCATCTGCGCGTAGCCGAGGCGGGCCGTGCGCCAGTCCACCCAGCCTGCCATGTCCGTGACCACCCGGAGGGCCTGGGTGCTGCCGGTCAGCCGGTGGTGGTCCAGCAGGCCCGCCATGATCTTGTGGAGCGTGTACCAGGGTGCCCACACCCCCTGGCCGCTCTCCAGCCGGTCGAAGAAGTTCTCGGGGAACGCCGAGAGGTAGCCAGCGTGGAAACCGCGGTTCGGCGACGCGGCCTGACATGCCGCGAGTGCGTTGGCCAAGTAGTCGCCCTTCGACCGGTACTGCGCGTCACCGGTGACGGCGTACGCCTGCGCCAACGCGGACAGCACGTGACCCGTCGAGTGGCCGCGCAGTTCGACGCCGGGCGCCTCCCAGCCGCCGCAGGGCTGGGCCGAGCTGGGCAGACCGGCGTTGAGGCGGAACGTGTGCAACAGCCGGTCCGCGTCGACGAACCTCAGGTACGCCAACGTCCGGTTCTGGTTGTCCAGCCAGCGGCCCGCCGTCAGCCGCACCTCGCCGAGGTCGAACGGATGGGCCGAGACCCCGATGTCGGGTCGGGATGCCGGAGCAGCGTGCGCCGGAACCTGACCCACAGCGGCGACCGCGGCGGTGGCCATCCCCGCTCGGAACAGGGTCCGGCGGTGGATGGGTGGCTGGTTCGTGCTCATCGCGGCCTCCGTACGGATCACGACGTCGGTGTTGTGCCGAAAGGGCGGTTGCGGGCCGGCGGGGTGTGAGGGCCTTCGGCGGATCGGTGTGTGCTTCGTCGCCCACGCCGGCACCGCAGACCCCCACTCCCGTCACCCGTGTGCGGTCAGCGGAGTTGCCACTTCTGGTTGGCGCCGTTGTTGCACGTCCAGAGGACGATCCTGGTGCCGTTCGCGGTGCCGCCTCCGTAGGCGTCCACGCACAGCCCGGACTGCACGCTGGTGATCGTGCCGTCGGGGTAGACGTTCCACTGCTGGTTCGTGCCGCCGTGGCAGTCCCAGATCACGGTCTGTGTGCCAGGGCTGGTGCCCGCACCGTAGGCGTCCAGGCACTTGTTGCCGTAGACCACCAGTTGCTTGCTCGCGGTGTGGGTCCACCGCTGGTTGGTGCCGCCGTGGCAGTCCCACAAGTGCACTGCGGCGCCGTTCGCCGTGCTCACGCCGCTGACGTCGGCGCACCTGCCGGACTGGACGGAGGTGATGCTGCCCTGCGGGGTGCTGCCGCCGGGTCGCTTGAACAGGCCGAACTCGGCGATGGCCGGTGCGGCCCTCGACCCGGTGATGCGCAGCCGCACCTGGCTCGCGGTGACGGGGGTGGCCAGGCGGACCAGCTTCTTCTGGCCGATCGTGGTGTCGGTCGCGATCTGGTTCCAGGTGCTGCCGTTCCAGGCGTCCACCGAGTAGGAGTTGACACGCTGGCCGAAGTTCAGGTCTTCCTGCACGGACAGGACGTCGAAGGTTCGCGCCTCGGGCAGGGTGAACACCAGCCCACCGGTCGTGGCGGTCGGCAACCAGGAGCTGTCCAGGTTCCCGTCCAGTGCCAGGTTCGGCGTGCGGCCCGCGACGTTGCTTGTGCCGCTGTTGTTGGCCACGGTTGCTCCGGCGGCGAGGTTGGTGCCGAACGTCCCGGTGAGCCTGGCGTTGAACTGGGTCAGCACCGTCACCGCCGACTGGTCGAGCACGCCCTGCCGGTTCGGCGACACGTTCAGCAGGGAGTTGCAGTTGCGGCCCACCGAGCCGTAGTACATCTCCTCCAGCTCCGGCACGGGACGCCAGGTCTCGTTGGGTTGCCAGAACCAGTTGTGGCGCGCGGACAGCGTCCCGTTGCACTCGCCGGGCGACCACTTCAGGTAGTTCCAGGCGCTGGTGCCGTCCGCCTTGCGACGGGACAGCAGGGCGTCACTGCTCAGATCGGGGGCGCCGTTCCCGCCGGGTGGGTTGACGATGTTGTCGGCGGCGATCGCGGCGTTGCCGACGTAGGGCACGACCGACGACTCGGACTGGCGGGCGTAGCCGTCCTCGTTGCCGATCCAACGGACGTCCGGCCCGCCGTCGTTCAACATGACCGCGTTGGGCTGGAGCGCGCGGACGATCTTGATCCAGTCGAGGAAGTTGTAGGGCTGGGGGCGGCCGGTGGGGTTCGCCATGTCCCACCAGATCTCGTCTACCGCGCCGTACCGAGACAGCAGCTCGTAGAGCTGGTTCTCGAAGTACGTGTTGTAGTCGTCGGAGTTGAAGTTGAACGACACCCCGTTGACGATGTCCGCCGGGTTGCTGGGGATGGTCACCGGCCGCTGCGGGCTGCCGTTGGCGAACCGGCCGCCGGCCAGGTTCTCGTGCAGGTCGGCCGGCGAGATGTAGATGCCCACCTTCATGCCGTACTTGTGCATGGAGTCGGTGAAGTTCTTCACCACGTCGCCTTGGCCGTTCTGCCAGGCGGTGTCGGAGGCCACGTCGAAGGTGGTGTACCGCGAGGGGAACAGCGAGAACCCGTCGTGGTGCTTGGCGGTGAGGATGGCGCCCTTGAACCCGGCGTCCTTCAGCGAGGTCACCCATTGGTCGGTGTTGAGGCCGTGTGGCTGGAAGACGTTCGGGTCTTCGGTGCCGGTGCCCCACTCCCGCCCGGTGAACGTGTTCACGCCGAAGTGGATGAACGCCATCCGCTCCAGCCGCTGCCAGGCCAGTTGCCGCGGTGTCGGCCTCACGTCCGCGGCGTTGGCGATGATCGTGGCAGGTGAGTCGTTCGGCGTGACGGGGACGACCTGGGCCGGGGTCGCCGCGAGGGCGGTGCCCGTCGTGGGCGCGGTGGCGACGACGACGGCCAGCACGGACAGTACCGTCAGCGCCCGACGGGTGAGGGCCCGCTGTCCGGTGGGTGGCCTGCGTCGCTCGGAGGCCTGCATGTGAGGGTCCTTTCTGGTGGAGGTACGACCGGGCGCGGGGATCCGCCGACGTGGTCTGGTGTCGGCCGGGTTGATCCCGGTCAGCTGCGCAGGCTCCACTGTTGGTTGGCGCCGCCGTTGCACGACCAAGGGATGACCCTCGTGCCGTTGGTGGTACCAGCGCCATTGGCATCCAGACACTGGCCCGATTGGACAGAGGTGATGGTGCCGTTGGCGTTGCGGTTCCACTTCTGGTTGGCACCGCCGTGGCAGTCCGAGATGACGACGTTGCCACCGCTTGCGTCCAGGCACTTGGTGCCGTACACCCGCCACTCCTGGCTAGCGGTGTAGGTCCAGCGCTGGTTGCCGTTGCCGTGGCAGTCCCACAACTGCGTCTGAGTCCCGTTGGCGGTACCGGCGCCGGCCACGTCGATGCACCGGCCCGACTGCTGACCGGCGATCATCACGTTCTGGCCGGGCGACGGGCTCGTGGTCGTCGTGCTCGTCGGCGGGTTGGACCCGAACTGCGCGAAGAAGTTCCGCACCACCCCCGATGGTCCAAGACCTCTCGTGGGGGTTCATGTCGCCGGCGGAGCCGTCCCATGGGCCGGGTGTGTGGCCCGCGTCGAACGGGGCCCAGACCACCGGGTACCCGGCACGGCAACCCGAGTAGGCGGTGACCGTGTGGGTCAGGCTGCCCACCGCCGGTTCCGGCGGGTTCTGCGGCGTGCAGCCGTTGTTCCTGACGAACGTGTCACGCAGCGCCCGTCCGTTGGAGATCGGGAGCACACCGTCCCTGAGGCCGTGCAGCCCGATGTAGCCGACGGGTTGGGTGCCTCCGCTGCACCCGGACAGCTGAGCGGCGCCGTAGACCGCCACCGCGCGGAAGATCGTCGGCCGTGCGCACGCCAGTGCGTAGCTCATCGCGCCACCGAAGCTGAAGCCCAGGGCGAAGCGCTGCGTCGTGTCGATGCACAATCCCGCATCGAGCTGCCTGATCATGTCATCGACGAAGGTGACGTCCTCCCCGCCCGCGTTGCCCCAACCGCCGCCGAGGCCCTGCGGCGCGACGAAGATCGTGGTGGTGTTCTCCAATGCCCTCTGCCCGTAGTAGGACCAGGGGTACCCGCTGGTTCCACCGGAGTCGACGCCCTGCATGTCGCTGCCCCGCATGTGGAACGCGAAGGTCAACCGGTAGGCACGGTTCGCGTCGTAGTTGTCCGGCACCCTCAGGATGTAGCTGCGGGTCTTGCCGCTGCTCTGGACCGTACGCGCTCCGCTCGCGAGCGGGGCCTTGCCGCAACCGGCGGTGGTCGCCGCGGCGGCCGACGGGGTGTTCACCGCCACGGCGGCCAGTGCCCCCGCGGCCATCATGGTGACGGATGCCAGCAGGGCCGACAGCCTTCTGAGTTGTCCTGTCCGGACACGACCAGGGGCGCGCTTCACAGGTCCATCTCCTCGTTCGTCGGGAATCGACGGGTTCACGGCAGGGTCCAGCGCTGGTTGGTGCCACCGTGGCAGCTCCAGATGATCAGTTGCGTGCCGTCGGCGGTGCCGGCCCCGTTGGCGTCCAGGCACTTGCCCGACTGGGGGTTCACCAGGGAGCCGTTGGCGCCGGCGGTCCAGTTCTGCCCGCCGGTGCCGTTACAGGTCGACAGGTGCACCTGGGCGCCGTCGGTGGTGCTGCCGCCCGCGACGGTCATGCACTTGTCGAGCGAGCGCAACGTGTTCCCGTTGACGGTCCACTGCTGGTTGGCGCCGCTGCCGCAGGTCCACAGCTGGATCTTGGTGCCGTCGGCGCTCGATCCGCCGTTGACGTCGACGCACTTGCCGCCAGGACCGGTGATCCGCCCGGTGCGGCCGCCCGTCGACGTGCCGAACGTGAAGGCGTCCACGTCGAACAGGTAGCCGGTGCCGCTGCCGGCGAACGTCAGGTACAGCGTGGTGGTTCCGGCCGGGACGCCCGCCAGGGTGGCGGACACCTCGGTGAAGGTCTCCCAGCCACCGGTGACCGGCACCGTCGCCGTGCCGAGCACGGGCCCGGTCGGCGAACCGGTCCGCACGGACAGCGTGCCGCCCGACCCGGCGGAGGACACCCGGGCGGTGAACCTGGTCTCGCCGCCGAGCGCGTAGGGCTGGAACGCGATCCAGTCGCCGTTGTGGATGTCACCGACGGCCTTGCCGCCCTCCGCGGGGACCTTGTCGTACACGGCGGTGCCCGACTGGCTCGAGTGGTGCTCGGCCTGGCGGTGCCGGGGCTGCAGGACGTGTTGCGTGTGCGTGGTGACCGGCGGCTGGCCGTTCGCGCCGAGGTCGGTGTACTCGGCGTCGAACACCGCGTACAGGTTCGCCGCCGTGTCGTGCTCGCCGTCCACCGGGATCTGGAGCGTGCCCGAGCAGCCGTTGCGCGAGGTGATCAGGTGGCCGTGGCTGTCGTGGCCCAGCAGGTAGCTGAGCTTCACCCGGGTGCAGTCGATCGTGCCGTCCTCCGGGTCCGACACCGTGATCGTGTACGGCACGTTGTCACCGAAGTTGAACACCGATCCGGCCGCGGGCGTGTTCAGCGTGACCGTCGGCGCGGTGTTCCCGACCGTGATCACCACGCTGCCGCTACCGCTGCGGCCACCGGGGTCGGTCACCGTGAGGGTGGCCGTGTACCGGCCGTTGGCGGTGTAGGTGTGGCTCGGGTTGGCGGCCGTCGACGACGTGCCGTCGCCGAAGTTCCACGCGTAGGTCAGCGCACCGCCCTCCGGGTCGGAGGAGCCGGCCGACGAGAAGGCGACCGTCAGCGGTGCGGTGCCGGAGGTGGGGTTCGCGCCAGCCCGTGCGGTCGGCGCCTTGTTCCCGGCCGGGTTGTACTCGATGCGGTAGAGCGCGGAGTACTCGTTCCCGCTGCCCCAGCCGGTGCCGTAGTCCAGCACGTACAGGGCACCGTCCGGGCCGAAGCCGGCGTCGATGACCTGGGTGCCGCGCCACGGGAACTCGTTGATCTGCCCCGCCGACCCGTCGGCGTTGACGTCGACGGCCCTGATCCAGCGCCGGCCGAACTCGGTGGCGAACACGTGCCCGTCCAACTCGGGCGGGAACTTGATCGACGACGGGTTGGCCGCGTCGTACCGGTACACCGGCGCGCTCATCGGGGACTCCGACCCGCAGCCGAACGCGGCCACCGAGCAGTTGTCGTACTTGATCCAGGCCGGCTTCGCCGCGGGCAGGTTCATCAGGCCGGTGTTGCGTGGCGAGTTGTTGACCGGCGCGGCGCAGTTGTACCGGCTCCCGGAGGGCCCGGATGGGAACGTGTACTCCACATAGGTCTCATTGGTGGTGTTGCCACCGGTGCAGTACGGCCAGCCGTAGTTGCCCGCCGAGGTGATCCGGTTGAACTCGACCTGGCCGGCGGGGCCGCGGGTGCTGCTGCTCGTGCCCGCGTCGGGTCCGTAGTCGCCGACGTAGAGCGCGCCGGTCGCCTTGTCGACGTTGAACCGGAACGGGTTGCGGAAGCCCATCGCGTAGATCTCCGGCCGGGTGTTCGGCGTGCCGGGTGTGAAGAGGTTGCCGGCCGGGATCGAGTACGACCCGTTCGCGTTCACCTTGATCCGCAGCACCTTGCCGCGCAGGTCGTTGGTGTTGGCCGAGCTGCGCTGCGCGTCGTAGGCGGGGTTGCGGTTGGTGCGCTCGTCGATCGGGGTGTAACCGCCCGACTCGAACGGGTTCGTGTCGTCGCCGGTCGACATGTACAGGTTGCCGGCCGCGTCGAAGTCGAGGTCACCGCCGACGTGGCAGCAGATGCCCCGCGTGGTCGGCACGTCCAGGATCGGCACCTGGCTGGCCATGTTCACCGTGTAGTCGGAGTTGAGGGTGAACCGGGACAGCCGGATCACGCCGTTCCACGCCGAGAAGTCCGTGCCGGTGGCCGGGGCGTCACCGCCCGGGGTGGACAATGGCGGCGAGTAGGAGAGGTAGATGTACCGGTTGGCGGCGAAGTTCGGATCCGGCACGACGCCCTGGAGGCCGTCCTCGTCGTGCGTGTAGACCGGGATGTTGCCGATCACGCTGGTGGTGCCTTCGGCGGTGGTGCGGCGCAGCGTGCCGTTGCGGGCGGCGTGCAGCACCGAGCGGTCCGGCAGCACGGCCAGCGTCATCGGCTCGCCGACCTCGCCCACCCCTCGGGCCAGCTCGATCTGCTGGAAGTCGGCCGGGTTCACCGCGTGCGCGGCGGCCGGTGGCGCGGAGCCGATCATGGTCGTCGCCGTGCCTCCGGCGACGAGGACGGCGGCGGCGAGTGCCGCTCTGAGTCGGTATCTCATGGCAGGGTCACACCCTCGTTCCGGAGTTGGCGGCCTTCGGGAGGCACGGTTCGTGCTGACGCGTCGGTCAGATCGCGGTGATGGTCCAGTGGTTGTTGGGGCTGTTGTTCGGCGCCCACATGGCCGTGTTGGAGCCGGCGGTGGTGTTGCCCAGGCTGTCCAGAGCGGTGCCCGTGCCGCGGTTGACGATCTGCACGCGGCCGTTGCCCACAGTGGTGAGGCGCCACTGCTGGTTGTTGCCGCCGTTCCACGCCGCCTGCTGGCAGATCGCGCCGTTGGCGCTGTTGCCCCAGCTGTCGGCGACCATGCCGTTGGTGCGGTTGACGATGCGGTACCAGCCCGACCCCAGGTCGACCAGCTGCCACTGGAGGTTGGTGTTGCCGTCCCAGGCCCACTGCTTGAGCCGTGAACCCGAGGTGACGTTGCCCCCGCTGTCGAGGGAGAGCCCGGTGGCCGCGTTGGTGATCCTGGCCCACCCGGTGGGGTTGGACCCGCCGTCCAGGGTGGGGATCTGCCCGGAGAACGTCAGCTTGACCACGTAGGCGGAGGCGTTGAACGGCGGGGTGGTCGAGGGCATCGTGATCTGCAGCGCCGAGCCGGTCTGGGCGCGGTTGGGCAGGTCGACGTACGAGCCCGCCGTCGAGCCGAGCAGCTGCACCCTGGTCAGGTTGGTCAGGTTGATCCGGTTCGAGTTCAGGGTGGTGATGTTCAGCGTGCTGCCCGGCCAGCCCATCACGGTGGCGTACAGCACGGTGTTGTCCTTGCTGCGGGTGAACCGGATGTCCCGGTTGGTCCCCTCTCGCGGCTGGACGAACGAGCCGCCACCCATCTGCGTCGGCCCCTCGCCGAACGCCGTCCAGGCGCGGGTGCCGTAGACCGACTCGCCGAAGCGCCTGAGGTAGTCGCCCATGCCCAGCAGGATCGTCCGCTGTCCGGTGGGGATGGTGCCGTCCGCCATCGGGGCGATGTTCAGCAGCACGTTGCCGTTCTTGCTGACCCGGTCGACCAACGAGTGCAGCATCGCGGCCAGCGAGTAGTAGCCGATGCCAGCGGTGTAGCACCAGCTGGAGCTGGAGATGCTGTCGTCGGTCAGCCAGTACGGGTTTCGCATCCCCGCCGGACCACCGCGCTCGTAGTCGAACACCGAGTTCCGGTCGTTCAGACCGTCCTTGTGGGTGGTGACCACGTCCCTGTTCCAGGCGACCGCCTTGTTGTAGTAGTAGGCCAGGAAGTTCAGCCGATGCGTCTCGTTGATGTACTGCAGGCCGCCGTCCTGCCAGATGAGGTCGGGCTGGTAGCCGTCGATGACCTCCTTCAGCCGCTCGTACCACAGCTGCTCGTGCGTGCCCCAGCCGAGTTGGCCGTACAGCTTCCTCAGGGTGGCGGTCGACTGCTGCGGCGCCTGGTCGAAGTAGCCGCTGAAGTGGTACATGTGATGCATCGACACCATGAACTTGAGGCCCTTGGCCCGGATCGCGTTGGCGTGCAAGCCGACCAGGTCGAGCTTCGGTCCGGTGCGCACCGAGTTCCACTCGTTGACGGTGCTGTTCCACATCGAGTAACCGTCGTGGTGCTCGGCCACCGGCCCGGCGAACTTCGCGCCGGCGTCGACGAACAGCTGCGCCCACTCGTCGGGGTCGAAGTTGCCGCCCGCGGACTTCAGCTTGGGCGCGAACTGCACCCAGTTGCCCGCCTTGTCCCGGGCGCCGTTGATGAAGTTGTGGTACGGCCACGCGGCGGGGTCACCGTAGACCTGCTTGTGGTGGTTGTTCTCCGGCGAGCCGTTGAGGTACATGCTGCGCGGGTACCACTCGTTGGCGAACGCCGGGACGCTGAACACGCCCCAGTGGAAGTAGATGCCGAACTTCGCGTCCTGGAACCACTCCGGCGCGGGCGGGTGCTGGTCCACCGACGGCCAGGTCGGGGTGTAGCTGCTGGGTCCAGCGGTGGCCCAGGCCATTCCGGGCCGCAGCAACCCGGTGGCCGCGGCGGCCCCGGTGGTGACGAGGAACAAGCGACGGGTGAACTGGTTCATCGGCTCGGGCATGGCGGTGCCTTTCTCACAGGAGGAATCGCGCCGTCGGGGAACGTGCTTCCGTTGTGGCTTAACTCGATCGAGCACCCAGGGTGAATTCGGGTAGGCGTACGAGCTCGCCGCCCTTGAGCGCGGACTCGTGCGCGCAGAGGCCGACGCACGTCCAGTTGGCCGAGCGGCGGGCGTTCGGGAACGGCTC
>NZ_JBFAQZ010000049.1:0-11776 GCF_040673975.1 Actinosynnema sp. NPDC050801
CCCGCTGACGCACCTCGACCGAGTGCCGTGACGTTCCTGCCATGACTCCATCCTCCACACGCAATGGAGTCCCCATCAAAGCCGGGGCGGTTCACCCGACAGCACTCGGCTCAAGGTGGAGCGGTTGAGGCCCATCGCTTGTGCTGCGGTGTAGCGGGAGTGATAGCCCGCCAGTCTGGTGGCTTTGTCGAAGGTGTCGACCCGTAGTTTCACGGTGTAGGACGTGTTCATCCGTTCTCCAACGCCTGCCCGGGAGGCTGCGCGTTCGTCAGCGTGTTTCGCGGTCGTAGACGTCAGCCCAGCGGGCGAACACGTCGTGGGATTCGGTGCGGGACAGAGCGAGCGAGGCAAGGCGGCGCATTTTGGCCTGGTACCGGGTGACGGCGTGAGGCTCTTCGTGGAACACGGCCGCGGTGTCGGTTTCGGTGTAGGCCAAGGGTGTGTTCGGGTGCTTGAAGGTCAGGAGTGTGGCCGGGTTCCTGACGGCGGGGTGGAACGGCGCGGACATCGGGATGAGGCGCGGGGTGGACCGTGTCCATCCGCACATGAGGGTGAGGTGCAGCAGTTGGTCCCGCATGAGCGCCGGGCCGCCGACCGCGACACGCAACGCGGCTTCATGGATGTACAGGGTCGTCTCCGCCCGGCCGTCCGCCGCGTTCTGCCTGGTGATCCTGGTCCGGGCGAGTGCCCAGTTGCCGGTCAGGGCGTGGGCGTAGTCCTCGGTCTGGGCGAGGCTGGGAACGGTGAGGGGTTCGTAGGCGGTGATGGTCACCGCGAGCTGTTCGTGCAGGGACAAGGCGACCAGCGTGTCGGGGATCTGGTCGTAGGGGCGGAGGAAGCCGCCGGTGTCGGGTTCGGCGAGGATGGCCAGGATGTGGTCGCGGGTGGGCTTGTCGGCACCCAGCCGGCCGATCAGCGTGGCGATGTCCCACGCGCCCGCTCCGCGATTGCCGGTCTCCAGCTTGCTGAGCTTGGCCAGCGACCAGCCCAGGGCTTCGGCGGTGTCCGCGGACGACCTCCCGGTCCGATGGCGGATTCGGCGCAGTTCCTCGCCGAGTTCACGGCTGCGGGCAGTGCTCAACCGGGGAGGCGCCTTTGTCTCGTCGGCGTCCGCCGAACTTTCCTGAGGGCCGGGTGTGGTGCGAGTGCTCACGTATCCTCCCGTTCGGCGAAGCGATCACAACGGGACCAGTCGACCATCGTGAACATGTCCGGGGTACCGGCCGGGAACCCGCCATCGCCCCTCCACCAGCCCTCCGGTTCCCCCGATCCGGGCACGTCCAGGGCCTGCCGGGTGATGCGTGCGCGCCGTCGGGCACGATGCGGGTACTGGGAAGCCGTGAGGGAGGATGTCAGGTGGCGAAGATCGAAGCGGTCTTCTTCGACGTGGGCGAGATCCTGGTCGACGAGACCCGCGAGTACGGGACGTGGGCGGACTGGCTCGGCGTTCCCCGCCACACCTTCTCCGCCGTCTTCGGCGCGATCATCGCGCAGGGCAAGGACTACCGCGAGACGTTCCAGGTGTTCAAGCCCGGGTTCAACCTCGCCGAGGAGCGTGAGCGCCGTGCCGCGGCCGGGCAACCGGAGAGCTTCGGCGAGGAGAACCTCTACCCAGACGCGCGGTCCTGCTTTCAACAGCTCCGCGAGGCGGGGCTACGCGTCGGCCTGGCCGGGAACCAGACCAGCCGGGCGGAGCGCATCCTCAAGGCGTTGGACCTGCCGGTCGACGTGATCGGCACGTCGGACGGGTGGGGCGTGGAGAAGCCGACGCCGGCCTTCTTCGACCGCGTCGTGCACGAGGCCAGCGTGCCCGCGGGATCGGTGCTCTACGTCGGTGACCGGTTGGACAACGACATCCGGCCCGCACAGGAGGCGGGTATCGCCACCGCGTTGATCCGCCGTGGGCCGTGGGGGCACATTTTGCGCGTGCCGGACGTGGAGGACCGCTGCCTGTTCACGCTGGACGGCCTGGCAGGGCTTCCCGCGCGCGTGGCCGAGTACAACGCCCGGGCAGTCTGAGTCACACCGTGGTCAGCGCGCGGACCCGCTCGTCCAACTCGACGGCGTACGGGGTGTGGCGCAACGACTGCCGGACGGCGGGGACGCGCTTGAGGGCGGTGGCGTAGTAGGCGCGACCGAGCACGTCACACGCCTGTCCGGCCGTGGCGAACGCCTGATCGGCATCGCCGGGTGCCTGGGCGGCGGCGAGGTCGAACAGCAGCACGGCCCGTTGCCTCTCAGCGCCGACGGCCAAACCGTCCAGGGCTTCCCGGAGCCGGTCGGCGGCAGCGTGGTGCCGGCCGGCCAGGAGCAGGGTGTTGCCGGCGAACCCGGCGAGCCGGGAGGCGTCGAAGAAGTCCAGCCGCACCGGGTCGGTGCCGCCGGTGCCCAGTGCGTCCTCGGCAGATCGGATCCTGGCCACGCTCGCCTGGATCTGTCCCGTGCGCGCGGAGATCTCGCCGTCGACGCAGTGCAGCCACGACCGCAGCAGCGGCCCGGCGTCGTAGCGCGCGTGTCCGTGAGCCGCCTCCAGGAAGACACGCGCGGGCTGTTCCCGCTGTGTGAAGCCGGGAACGAACGCTCGGTGCGCCAGCACCGCCACTGCCATGCTGTGGTCCCGCGACACCTCGGCTGCCTCCTGCGCCAACTGGAAGAACGCCTCCGCGAGGTCGTCCTGCGCGAGGTCGAAGAACGCCAGCCGCGCGGCCAGGAGCGCGCCTTCGGCCACCGCGGCACCGAGCAGCGGCAGCAGCGCGTCGGTGGCGAACGCGCCCTTCATCATCGACTCGCCGAGCCGTGCTTGGGCGATCACCGACGGCAGCAGGTCGCCTGCGGGGCTGGTCCAGTAGAGGTCACGGTGGGACGCGGTGATCGCGCGGTAGGCGTCGACAGCGTGACGGTCCAGCTTCGTGCGCTGCGGACCGGCCAACGCATTGACGTCGTCCGGGAGCGGCATCCCATGCGCGAGCAGGGGTGTCACACCCACGCCGAGGAGCCCTTTCAAGAACAGCTTCCGCCCGAACTCGCCCTCGGCACCGAACAGCATCGACGTCACCTTCCTCACGACGGTCTCGACGAAATCGTCCCGCATGATCCCGTGTGGTGTGGCGGGCGACGCCGGGCGCAGCGCGAGTTCGCCCGGCGACAGCAAGCCCAGCTCGTCGGCGGCCATCCCGAACACCAGCACCAAGTGTTTGCGGTACCGCGGCTCCGGTGTGCGGTCACCGGACTCCCACCGTCGCACGACCTCGTCGTCCAGGCCGGGAACGGCCTCGCCGGCAGCGCGCATGCTGCGCCTGATCTGCCCGGCGAGTTCGTCGCGACTCCAACCCCGCTGCAGACGCTGCCAGGTCAGGCGCGTGTTCGGCGGGTGTTTGGGCGGCGAACTGCGGCGCACGCCCATCCTCTCCGGCTCCATCCGGGCTAGGCGGAATTCGCGGTGCCGGTGAAGTCGGTGAGGTCCTCGAACAGCGTGTACGCCGCCAGCAGGTGCTGCTCCTCGTCGGTGAAGTGCGCGGCGTGCAGGTACGCGTAGAGGACAATGGCCGGGCCGTCGGGCAGGCGGAAGCGGGTGAGCGGGTGGTGCTCGATGCCGGGATATACGCCGCCGCCGTGTCGGATCACGCGGATGGTCACTTCGCGGCGGTCGAGGACGGCGTCCTCCAGGACGTAGGCGGTGCAGCGGTCCTTGTCGAGCGGTTCGAGGGTCGGGTGGATGCCGAGCGGCGCGAAGATGTCGATCCGTTCCGCGGTTTGGCACAGCGTGGTGATCACACCTTTCGCCAGGGTGCCCCACGGGCACCACACCGCGGGCTCGGGCCTGAACTCGGCCGTGCCGCGGACACCGCTCTCCAGGTGCCGCACGGTGTCGGTTTCCTGGTCGGTGAGTGCGGCCAGCTCGGCGACCGTGAGGCCTGCGGCCTGGCGGACGCGGCGCAGTTCGGCGCCGAGCAGGCGGCTCCTCAGCGTGGGCGTCATGGTCGGTGGCTGGCCGTTGTGCCTGGTCATGTCGACGTCCTTCGTGCGTTCGAACGGTGTAGGGCGGGGTGGGGCGGCAGGGTTCGGGGAAGTCCCTGCCGCCCCGGCGACCGGTTTGGTTCGGCGCTCAGCGCGGCGCCCACGGGCGCGGGGTGGGTGGATGCGCGAGCGGCGTGCGAACCGAGCCGGCTGGATCAGGATGTGGAGGCCGGGGCGGACGGACCGCTTCCCGGCGTCCGACATCGCAGGAAGCGCGACCAGGTACCGCCTAGTCCTCGGGAGTTCACGAGCCGGTGCCGCGGCTGATGGGTGACGGCATCGTCGCGGGCGAGCTGGAACTCCAGCAGCACCCGACACGGCACCGGGACCCGGCGCCACCACCGCCCGCTCCGGCATTGCCGGCAATGGCCGTTCTCGTCGGGAACGTGCAGCGCGAGTAGAGCTTGCAGTCCGGCGATCAAGCCGGGCAGTTCACCGCGCGTCACCACGGCGACGGTGTGATCGTCACCGCCGAGCACGACATCGCACATCGCATCCAGGTCGGCCCACAACCGCTCGCGGAGCGCGGCGAACACGACGTTGTTGTTGCTCGCCACCATCACGACCGCCCTCCATACGCCGCAAGCGGCGCCTCGGCGGCGACCGGATGACTCCCGACGCCGGCACGACAGATCGGCCAGGTTCCCGCGTTGGCTGTCATCGGCTGTTCCCTTCTCCAACGGGTTGCCACGAGTCGACCTTCTGCGGGCCTTGGTCGTCGGTCGGCCATAGCGAGGGCCAGCACTGGACGCACCACGCCCAGTTGGGGTCGGGTCGCTCGGTGGGTATGGACACCGCGCCGCACACCGCCATCCAGAAGGTGAGCCCTTCGTGGCAGATCGTGCGGGCGTCGTCGTCCAGCCGGTGGACCAGATCGCGGAAGAGTCCGGCGGCGATGTCATCGTCTACGCCGTTGTAAAGGATCGCGTCGGGTTCCTCGGCCACCGCGATCACCCGACGTCCTCGACCGGGTTGTCGGTGGGCAGGTCACCGGTGGCCAGCACGATCACGTCGGACGTCGACATCATCCGCGACTGGCCGGTTCTGTCGATCAAAACCGGGAACGAGCACGACGTCCAGCAACCCTCATACGGCTGGACCGAGCCCAGATACCCGCCGCGCATCAGCACACGCGTCCCTGGCCTCGGTCGGCCGCCCGTGCCTGTCTCGTGGTTGTCCCACCACTGCGACGCGCCACCACCCACAACCGCCCCAAGATCATGGCGAAGGCTCGGTGATCGGTCCGCCGCCATCACGCGCGACCCCGTTGCGATGCCTGGTGCGTTGCGCCGGAGCGGGTGTTGTCCGCCGCCTTGCGAGGCCAGGGGAACAACGGGATACCTTCGTGTTCACGCCATGCGTCGTCGCAGTTCGGACATGTGGGCCAGCAGCCGTCGGGACAGCGTGGCGGTGGGTCGTGCGGCACCCTGACGGCCACTCCGCACAACGTCTGGCCGTCGTCGTTGGCCGCCATGCAGTCCGGGATCGCGTGTCGACGTCCCTCATAGGGCAGCCACCGGAACGGTCGGGTGCCCATCAGGACCGACCCGGGAGCGGATCGGGGCAGAGGCTCGCAGTCACTGTCGCTCGGCCTTGACCGAGGTGAGAGGTGACAGCGAGGAGATCGGTAGCCGGGGTGATCGTCACCGTCAGCCTCCTGGTTACGCTTTGTCCTTTGTTGGTCACGGCGCGCAGCACTAGGGTCGGGCGCAACTTGCGGATTCCGCAAGTGCGGAAGTAGCAAGTTGCTTGTTCTTCACCCGGTCGGGCTACGTGCTGCGGTCGAGTGGCGGCCGTAGGGTGCTGTTCCAGAAGTCGGAGGAAGGGTCAGCGTGGCCACGGAGAACGTCCCGCCCAACGTGCGCAAGCGGCTGGCGGCCAGGCTCAAAGAGCTGCGCGGCGACCGTCGCCAGGAGGATGTCGTTCGCGCGCTCCAGGGTGTCCCGGGCAGCGGCAAGTGGTCGGTCACCAAGCTGAGCAGGATGGAGAACGACCAAGCCCGCGTACAACCCGACGTGGTCGAAGACCTTCTGGCGATCTACGAGCACGACGACCCCGAGGAACTGGCGAGGCTCAAGCTGTGGGCGAGGGCCGCCCGCGACAAGGGCTACTGGCACAGGGCCCGACGCGGCCTACCGGACAACATGGCCGACTTCGGCGAGTACGAGGCGCGGGCGAGCGTTCAACGCGTCTGGGAGCCGCTGCTGGTGCCCGGCCTCTGTCAGTCGGAGGGATACGCCCGCGCGGTGATCGCCGGTATCGAGCCGAGCATCGAGCACGAAGAGCTGGAACGGCGCGTCGCCGCACGGATGGCTCGGCAAGCGGTTCTCACGCGGGAAGACCCGCAAGAACTCTGGGTATTGCTCGACGAGCGCGTCCTCCGCGCGCGGATCGGCTCGATCGACGTGCGTGTTGAGCAGCTCCGTCGTCTGGCTGAACTGGCGTCTCGGAGCAACGTGACGCTGCAGGTGGTGGGAGCCGATGCCGGCGCCCACCCAGGCCTGTCCGGGTGGTTCACGATCTTCGAGTTCTCCGACGACACGGCGGACGTCGGCTACACCGACGGCCCTGGTGGGAGCCTGTATCTCGAAGACTCCGAGGACGTGCGGCGCTGTACCCTGATGTTCGGGCACCTGCTCGGAATCGCCCTCACCCCAGCCGACTCGATCGCGCTGATCGGCGAGGTGATTGACCAGTTGGAGCGTGGGACTCAGTGATCGAAGACGCGGCTTTGTGGCGCAAGAGCAGCCGAAGTGGTGGCAGCAACGGCGGTGGCGGGTCGAACTGCGTCGAGGTTGCCTTCGTCGAGGACTCGGTCGGGTTCCGCGACTCGAAGCGCCCTGAGGTCGACATCGCGTTCGGCACTGCCGCTTTCAGCACGTTCGTCGCCGCGGCGAAGCGCGGCGGCTTCGAGCAGTAGCTCCTACGAGCCGAGCAGTCAGTCTCCGATATCGCCTACGTAGACCTTTCCGCCGAGACCGATGACCTGCTGCTGGAGTTCCCGGTTGTGGGCCAGCATGTTCGCGAGGGTGTTCGCGTCGTCCGGTGGTGCGGTCCGGAGCAGGGCGAACAGGAACGCGGTCGGGGTGTCGGGAAGCTGGAACCGCGGCGTGGTGATGCCATCCCGAGGTACGGGGTAGAGCAGCACGAGGCCGGTGTCGCCGATGTCCTTGGCTGTCAGGTTGGCCAGGGTCTCGGTCACGATGTGCTCGGCGGTGTGGTCCGGCAGGAACAGGTTGATCCAGGGGTGGGGGTGCTGCCACGCGCCGAGCGTGCGCAGCAGGGCCACGTCCTCGGCCAGACGGTTCTGAAAGCCGTGGTAGGTGAAGTCGGTGATCTCCAGGGCATCGCGCTGATCGCGCAGCCCTGCCAGCAGACGCTCCTCGGACGGCTCGGTAGCTGACGCCGTCGATGTGAGCGGCCCACGTCCCGTCGACCGACTTGACCTGACCTTCCAGGTGGTGGAAGCGGCCTTCGGTCATCAGGGTGTGCTGGTCGGCCAGGAAGGTGCCGATGTCGTCGTAACGCAGGCGGTAGAGGCGGGCGTGGGTGTGTGCGGCGAACAGGCGCAGTGTGGCGCGCACGATGACGCCGTGGCGGCCTCGTCCGGCCCGGAGCGCGTCGAACAGCTCCGGGCGGTGCGTCGGCGAGCACGTGACGGGTGTGCCGTCGGGCGTGACGGCGTCGAGTTCGATGACGTTATGTCGCGCTCGAGAAGAGGGCGTACAGCCGGAGCCCCGTAACCCCGTCATCCGGGTGGTAACTTTCGTCGACGTGCTCGAAACATGAAATGATCGGGCGGTGGTCCTGCGACCTGTCGGCGGAGCCAGCAGGTCGAGGCAGCGGAGACGGCCGTGGCGCGCGCGACCTATCCTGGCGACGCGCCTGGCCGGGTCCGGCGCGTCAGCGAGAGGAGTGGGGCTTGTCGCACGTCGAGGCGGGTGAGCCGGTCGTGGTCGAAGGCCGTCCGGGCGATGACTCGTTCAGGCCGGTCACGATCTCCTACATCGCCGAGACGGCCGGGGTGTCGGTGCCGACGGTGTCCAAGGTGCTCAACGGGCGGGCGGGCGTGTCGCCCGACACCCGTGCGCGGGTCGAGGCGCTCATCGACGCCTACGGCTACCGGAAGTCGAGTGCGCCGAGCCGCAGCAAGCAGATGGACCTGGTGTTCGACGAGCTCGAGGACATGTGGGGTGTCGAGATCATCCGCGGTGTGCAGCGGGCGGCGCGCAAGCACGGGGTGGGGGTCGTGCTGTCGGAGTTCGGCCCGCAGGGCAACGCGATCCGCTACTGGATCGACGACGCGCTCGACCGCCGTCCCGCCTGTGTCGTCATGGTCGCGAAACTGTCGCAAGAGGAGCGTGACAGGCTGCGGGCCAAGGGTATCCCGTTCGTGGTGTTCGACCCCTCGGTCGAGTTGCCCGACGACGTTCCGTTCGTCGGCGCGACGAACTGGACGGGTGGCCGGATGGCCGCTCGTCACCTGATCGGCCTGGGTCACCGTCGCATCGCGATGGTCGCCGGTCCGGACGACGCGCTGTTCTGCCGTGCCCGATTCGACGGCTACCGCTCCGCTCTGGAGGCTGCGGGACTCCCGGTCGACCCCACGCTCGTGGTGCGCGCGGAGCTAACTGTGGAGGCTGGTCGCGTCGCGGCCCGCGAGCTGTTGACCCGGCCCGACCGCCCGACCGCGGTCTTCGCGAACGACGACCTCCAGGCGGTGGGTGTCTACAAGGCGGCGAGGGAAGCGGGGCTGCGGATTCCGGCGGATTTGAGCGTGGTGGGCTTCGACGACCTGCCGGTGGCCACGATGGTGGATCCCCCGCTGACCACGGTCCACCAGCCGTTGGTGGAGATGGCGATGGCCGCCACCGAACTGGCGCTCGCCCTCGGCCGCGGCGAGCAGCCGCCGCAGGTGGGACTGGAACTGGCGACCACTTTCACCGTCCGGGAGAGCACCGCGCCACCCTCCGGCGTCCGAGAAGACTGACGCCGAGCGGTAGGGATGGGTCGAGTGTCATCTCGTGGCGCCGCGGTGCGCGCCGTCGTCGACTGGTTCGTAGTCGAACCAGTCGAAGTGCACGGTTCCCTGAGTGGCGTACATGCCGATGACCCGGCCGGTGCGTCCATCCACCTCGGGGGATAGGTCGCGTCCGTCCAGGAAGCAAGTTCGACGAGGGCGCCGCCCGGTTCGACCGGCACGGCGCCGATCGCCGAGCGCAGGGCCCGATGCGCGCGTAGGCATTCACCTTCGCCCTCGCTCGCGTCGATGGTGGTGCGAGCCCGGAACGACAGGTGCTGCTGACTGCTGCCGACGAAGGCGACGCCGAGTTCGTCCAGGGAACTGCCGTGCGCGTGGAGCGTGAGCCGGCTGGGCCGGGTGCTGGTGGTGCACGCGGATTCGGGCCGATGACGCGGTCAGTTCCAGTGCGGGTGCAGGTCGGACTCGTCGAAGTCGTCCGTGATGGGCTCGACGTCGGTGTGGCGTGGCGGTGTGGCCGGTCCGGCCGAGGGCTCGCCGACGACCGGCCACCCGTCGACCCAGTGCACCGGCGCCAGGAACGTCTCCCGGCCCAGTCCGTGCCGGCCGGGCGTTCCCCCTTGTGACCGCATGCCGAGGAACACCATCCACCACGCCCCATCGGGCGCCTGCACGAGGTCGCCGTGACCGGCGTGCCGCACCGGGTGCTCCGGGCCGCGGTCGGTCAGGATCGGGTTGTCCGGGCAGGGCTCGAACGGCCCGTTGACCGTGGGACCCCGCGCGATCGAGATCGCGTGCGACCGCTCGGTGCCGACCTCCGCGACCGTCAAGTACCAGTGCTCCCCGATCCGGTAGAGGTGGGGCGCTACGGGGAATTCAGGGCCTGGTGAGCCCGACCAGAGCTTGGTGGGCGTGCCCAGGATCCGGCCCGTGGCCGGATCGATGCGGACCTGCTCCACACCGGCGTAGGTGCACCAGCAGTTGCCGTCCTCGTCCCAGACCAGGTCGGGGTCGATGCCGGGCACGCCGGGCAGCGGTGTCGGGGCGGACCAGGGACCGGCTGGGTCCTCGGCGCTGACCAGCACGTTGCCGCCGCCTTGGGCGCGGGTCGCGACCAGCCAGAACCTGCCGTCGTAGTGGCGCAGCGTCGGCGCGTAGATCCCGCCGGCGGACACCGCGCCCGCGGGCGGCCGGTCCGGCACGGTGCCGATCCGGACCCAGTCGGTCAGGTCGCGGCTGTGGAAGATCGGCACGCCGGGGAAGTGCTCGAACCTGGAGGAGACGAGGTAGTAGTCCTTACCCACCCGGCAGACGGACGGATCGGGGTAAGACCTCGTGATGATCGGCTCGTTCATCTCACCGTTCTTCTGCCGGCCGGCGACGCCAAAAGTTTCTGCCATATAGAGAGAAACTTTCTACTGACGGCAGAGTACGGCCGAGCTCAGGCGAGGTCAACGGACTCGGCGGAGGTCTCGTGCCGTCGTTCACTCCAGGGGCACCCACCCCATCACGCGCCACCACGGGTCGGCGTGCGCCGCCCCATACGGCGGGATGAGAACCGGCCTGCAGCAAGGGGGAAGTCCTTGAGGGTGGAAGCGTCGCGCCCACCACGCTCACGCTCATCGAGTCGCCACCACCGGCTTGACGGCGCGCATCAGATCGTCCAGTCGCACGGGGAGTGGTTGGACAGCTGGCCGAATGGGGTTTCGGGCGCAGGGCGGACGCTAAATATGTTAGCGCTAACTTTAGCTCTCAGGCGGTTGCGTTGGCGCGGTGTTGGGTGCTCTGAGTGGCTCAACTGCGCTTTGGGAGCGCTCCCTGAAACGGCTACGCCGTTCAGGCTAATCGAAGAAAGTTTCTAGAAAGTATCTTGTGAACGTAAACACGGGCCTGCCACACTTCTGCTCGGCACGGCCAGGCGTACTTCGAGCGCCGGCGCCGTGCCCGGAAGCCACGCCGCCGCGTGGATGCCGTGTGAGGGCGTCCAGGGTGAAGCCGACAGCGAGGTCGGTGCCGCGCCCGGTTTGGTCGACGCATGTTGTCGGCCAGGATCCGGGAGCCGTGTGTCGACTCGCTCTCGACCGTTGATCGGATTCGAGGAGCGGATATGGCAGTGAGCAGGTTCCGTGCGATGGCGCGGAGCGCGTCGATCGATCGCCTGTCTGGTAGTGGCGTTGCACGGTGCACCCGTCGTGCTGGTTCTGCCCGTGTTATCGAGCCGATTCGACAGGGCTAAAAAGTTAGCAGCAGCAGTGGAACCACGACGAATCCTCTCCTTGGTCGAACCGGTTCGATACCTCCCCGTTCGGAGTTCTCATGGTGCAACAGCGAACTGCCCTCTCCGTCCCTGCCCGCCCGGGGTGCGCGTCCCAACAGTTCGGTCGCAACGAGCCGCAAGACCTGTGGTCTGCCGACAGACCCGTGGAACGAAGTGTCCGACATCGTCGGCCGGTGCCCACTGCCCGGCGACCCGGTGGCCGATGTGGCGGCGGACGCCACGTCGGGCGCGGTGCGCGGGAATCGCGCACCAGCGGCCGTGCCGGATCAACGCGCGTTGCGCGTCCGCTCACTCGACACGTCGAACGGCGAGTTCGCGCGTCAGGTGCCGGATTCCGCGGTGAATCGTTCGCCGGTGTGCTCGGCCGCTACAGCGGTCGGACCAAAGCCGTAGGAGAGGAGGGTGGGCGATGGCCGGTCGGCCCGTTCGCGTAGCCGTGGTCGGTCTGGGTTTCGGTGCCGAGTTCGTCCCGATCTACCAACGTCATCCGCAGGCCGAGC
>NZ_JBFAQZ010000050.1:0-9623 GCF_040673975.1 Actinosynnema sp. NPDC050801
AGGGCGGGACGCTTTTCCCCGCCGTGCCTGCCCGGCTTTGGCCTGCCTGGGGTGCCCGTAAGGGCCCCATGTCAAATCGAGCCGGACCCGAGCGCCGAACCCACACGTCCCGAACGTAGAACTCACACGTCCCGAACGTAGAACTCTCGGGACCTGAACGTTCGACTCGCGGGTCCTGAACGTTCGACTCGCCCGTCCTGAACGTTCGACTCGCCCGTTCTGAACGTAGGACACGCGCGTTCTGAGCGTAGGACACGCGCGTTCGGAAGGTAGGACACGCCGCGTGGTCAGGCTCTGATCTCGTTGAGGTAGTTGTAGATCGTGTACCGGGTCACGCCGAGCACGCCCGCGAGGTAGTCGACCGAGTCGCGGATGAGGAACAGCCCCGCCTCGTCCAACACCCGCACCACCTGGGACTTGTGCGACTTCTTCATCAGCTCCACCGGCACCCCGACAGCGGTCACGGCACGTTCGACCAGCAACCGTTGCAGGGTGTCGACATCGCCGGGGAACGCCTCAACCGCCGACACCACCGCCGCCACCCTCGCCTCCCCCACGTCCGACCCCGCCGACACCACCCCCGCCACGGCATCCGGCCGGCGGTTGGGCCCGGGCTCGCTGTTCACGCACAAACACCCGACCGCCACACCCTCGGCATCACGCAGGAACACCGTGGACGAGTGGAGCACCCGACCGTCCGGCGCGTAGGTCTCGTATCCCGCCAGGTCCTGGGTCGTACCCCGACGGACCAGCCCGAGCAGCAGGTCGGTCATCGGGCCGCCGACCTTGCGCCCGGTGAGGTCACCCGCGATCGCGATGATCGAGTTCGGCAGGGCGCCGAGATCGTGCAACACCACCTCGGTACCGGACCCCAACGCCGCCGCCAGGCTGTTCACCGTCGGCACCAGCGCCGCGAGCACCTCGGACGTCACCGCCGACCCCGCCTCGGACGTCACCCCAGGCCCCACCGAAGGCCCCGCCGACGACCCCGCCCCCGACGCAACCCCCGGCACCAACCTCGCCGCCTCGACGGCAACCGGCTTGCGGACCTCCTTCAACGCGTCCGCGAACCGCGCAACCGTCCCAGCCGTGGTCGAGGCGTGCGGCGAGAGTCGGACGTGCTCCGGCCGCACGGTCGCCGTCACCCCCGCCTCCACCAACGCCGCGCCGACCACCGAGGGCGAGCGGTCGGGCAACGTGAACGCGAGGATGCCCGCGCGACGGTCCGACGCCGAGACGACCTCGCCGCCGGCCGCGCGGATCACGTCGACCAGCTCGTCGGACCGTGCCACGACCCGCGTCTGGACGGCCTCGACCCCGGCCAGCTCGACCAGCTCCAACGCCGCCGCCAACGCACCCGACGCGATCGGGCTGAGGTTGGTGATCGACCAGCCCGCCGCCCCTTCCCCGACGGGGTGGATGCCGTGGTCGAACAACCCCGGGTCCTCGGCGCCCGTCCACCCCGACAGCACCGGGTCCAGCCGATCCAGCGCCCGGTCCGACAGCACCATGAACCCAGTCGACCAGCCTGCCCGCAACCACTTCTGGCCGCCGACCACCAGCACGTCGGCCACCTCCCACGGCTCGTCCACCACACCGAAGCCCTGGATGCCGTCCACGACCAGCAGCCGGTCGCCGACCACCTCGCGCAACGCCGCCAGGTCCGCCCGGTACCCGGTGCGGAAGTCGACCGCGCTCACCGAGAGCGCCACCGTCTCCGGCGTCAACGCCGCCCGCACCACGTCGGCCGTCACCGGACCGGCCGGCAACCACGACACGTCGACGGACGGCGACCGCGCCCACGGGTAGGTGTTGGCCGGGAACTCCCCCGACGACACCAGCACCTCGCCGGTCACGCCCAGCGCCGCCTGGAACAGGCCGGTGCTGGTGTTCGGCAGCAGCGTCACGTGGTCGGTGTCGCCGCGGCACAGCCGGGCGACCGCCGCCTTGGCCCGCAGCTCCTGCCGCATCAGGTCGTCCACCGTGGACGGCCCGGCCGACACCGCCGCCTCCACCAGCCGCGTGGAGGTGTCCACCACCGCGAAGGACGGCGGTCCGAACCGGGCGAAGTCCAGGTACCCCTCCGGTTCGTGGAACTGGACGAGGTAGGACGACGGGATGCGCATGACCACCTAGAGCACCTTCGCGATGAACTGCTGCGTGCGTTGCCGCTGCGGATTGTCCAGCACCTGCTCCGGCGGCCCGGCCTCGACCACCGCGCCGTCCACCATGAACACCACCGAGTCGGCCACCTGCCGGGCGAACCCGACCTCGTGGGTGACCACGACCATCGTCATGCCCTCGCGGGCCAGGTCGACCATCACGTCCAGCACCTCGCCGACCAGCTCGGGGTCCAGCGCCGAGGTCGGCTCGTCGAACAGCATGAGCTTGGGCCGCATCGCCAGCGCCCGCGCGATCGCCACCCGTTGCTGCTGCCCGCCGGAGAGCTGGTGCGGGTACGAGCCGGCCTTGTCCGCCAACCCCACCCGGTCCAGCAACGCCCGTGCCTCCTCCAGCGCCGCCTTCCGCGAGGTCCGCAGCACGTGCACCGGGCCTTCGGCGACGTTCTCCACCGCCGTGCGGTGCGGGAACAGGTTGAACCGCTGGAACACCATGCCGATGCCGCGCCGCTGCCGCGCCACCTCCCGCTCGCGCAGCTCGAACAGCTTCCCGCCGCGCGAGGTGAACCCGACGGCCTGGCCGTCGACCCAGATCCGGCCGGCGTCGATCGTCTCCAGGTGGTTCACGCAGCGCAGGAACGTCGACTTGCCCGCGCCGGACGGCCCGAGCAGGCACACCACCTGGCCGGCGTCCACGGTGAGGTCCACACCGCGCAACACCTCGACCGGGCCGAACGACTTGCGCACGCCCACCGCCCGCACGAGTGTCACCGGGCCACCCCCTTGCCGTAGTAGCGCTCCAGGAAGTGCTGACCGACGCTCGCGACGCTGACCACGACCATGTACCACGCGGCGGCGGCCAGCAGCGTCTCCATGATCTGCAGGTTGCGCGAGGCGATGTTGTTGGCCGCGTGGATCAGCTCCAGGAACCCGATGACCGACGCCATGGACGTGCCCTTGAGCATGTTGATGAAGTTGTTGCCGGTCGGCGGGATGATCACCCGCATGGCCTGCGGCAGCACGACCCGGCGCAACGTGGTCGCGGGCGTCATGCCGATGGCCTTGGCGGCCTCGACCTGGCCGTGGTCCACGCTGTTCAGCCCGGCCCGCACGATCTCCGCCATGTACGCGCTCTCGTTGAGCCCCAACCCGAGCAGCGCCGCGACGAACGCGGTCACCAGCACGTTGGTCTTCTCCTCGAACAGCCCCGGGATGGAGATGTTCTCGAACACCAGCGCCAGGTTGAACCACAGCAGGATCTGCAGCAGCACCGGCAGGCCGCGGAACAGCCACACGTACCCGGCGGCGAACCAGCGGGCGACCGGGTTGGCCGAGCGGCGCAGCAGCGCGATCAGCACGCCGGGCACGATCGCGCCCGCCTGCGCCGCCACCGCCAGCACGACCGTGTTGACCAGGCCGCGCAGCATGATGTCGTGGGTGAAGAAGCCGGGCACGGCCGCGTAGTCGATCTTCGCGCCGGCCAGCGCCCAGCCCAGCGCGCCCAGGACCACCAGGATCACGGCCCCGCCGACCCACCGCCCCCAGTGCCGCAGCGGGACTACGACCAGGTCTTCGGTGTCCCCGGCCGCTGGTGGTCGACCACCGGCCCCTGGTGGTCGACCACCGACCACTGACGGTCGACCACCGGCCGCTGACGCGTCACCGGCCGTCGGCGAGCGGTCACCGGCCATTGACGGTCGCCTTGGTCACCGCGCCCTGCTCGACGTCCCAGGCTTCGAGGAGCTTGCCGTAGGTGCCGTCGTCGATCAGCGCCTGCAACGCGTCCCGCAGCGCCGCGGTCAGCTCCGGGGTGTTCTTGTTGACGCCGATGCCGTACGGGCCGCCGTTGATCGGGGCCAGGTCCACGACCTCGAAGAACCCGCCGTCACCCGCGGTCTTGGCCACGTAGACGGCGGTGGGCAGGTCGTTGAGGATCGCCGCCACCCGGCCCGTGCGCAGCTGGTTCTGGTTCTGCGTGTCGCTGTCGGTGGCGGTCACCTCGATCGGCTCGCCGGACAAGCACTGGAACTCCTTGGCGTAGGTCTCCTGGCTGGAGCCCAGGTTCACCGCGACGGACTTGCCGCAGAGGTCGTCGGGGCTCTTGATGCCCGCCGGGTTGCCCTTCTGCACCATGATCGTGATGCCGGAGGTGAAGTAGTCGACGAAGTCGATCGCCTGCTGCCGTTCCGGGGTGTCGTTCATCGCGGCCATGGTCACGTCGATCCGGCCCGCCTGCAGGCTCGTGATGAGCGAGCCGAACGCCATGTCCTGGTGCTCGACGGTCAGCCCGAGCTTCGCCGCGACCGCCTTGACCAGGTCGACCTCGGAGCCGACCGGGGTCTTGCCGTCGGCGGCGTAGAAGTTGTTCGGCGGGTTCTGGATGTTCGAGCCGACCCGCAACTTGCCCGCCTGGGTGACGGCGGCAGGCAGGGTCGCGGCCAGGGCGTCGTCCTTGGTGACCGCCTCCACGATGGCCGCGGTCGCCGGCAGGTCGTCGGCGGGGCCCGCCGGTGGGTCCTCGCCCGGTGAACCGCACGCCACCAGCGCGAACAGGGACAGGGCGAGGGCTGCGGTCCTGCGCACGGGACACCTCCTGCTTTCGAGTGAACCGAAAACTACAACGTTCTGTTGAAGACGTCCACATGCCGTTGAAGGAGGGTCGCGGGGAATTGTCGGCGCGCGGCGATCGTTGGTCGGGGTACAAGGGGGCGCGACCCCATGTCCACAGCGAGGAGGACCTATGGCCACCGTGGAGCTGACCGCGGAGAACTTCGACGAGGTTGTCGGCGGCTCCGAGATGGTCCTGGTCGACTTCTGGGCGGACTGGTGCGGTCCGTGCCACCAGTTCGCGCCGACCTACGAGAAGTCCGCCGAGAAGCACGACGACATCGTGTTCGGCAAGGTCGACACCGAGGCGCAGCAGCAGTTGGCCGCGGCGTTCCAGATCCGGTCGATCCCGACCCTGATGATCGTGCGCGACGGCGTCGTGCTCTACGCGCAGCCGGGCGCACTGCCGGAGTCGGCGCTGGAGGACCTGATCGAGCAGGCCCGCAAGGTCGACATGGACGAGGTGCGCAAGCAGGTCTCCGAACAGCAGGCCTGACCCCCGGCCGGGGTCGAGCCACCCCCGACCCCGCCGGGCCGTCGAGCCACCCCCGACCCGCAGGGCCGGGGTCAGTCCATCGCCGCCGTGTCGCGGGGCGGGGCCACCGGGTCCCGCTCCTCGGGCTGCCCGGCCTCGATCCGCCTGCCCCGCTCCAGCTCCGCGTCCAGTTCCGCGCCGAGCAGCAGGGCCAGGTTCGAGATCCACAGCCACACCAGGAAGATGATCACACCGGCCAGTGAGCCGTAGGTCTTGTTGTAGGACCCGAAGTTCGCCACGTAGAACGCGAAGCCCAGCGACGCGGCGACCCACACGACCACGGTCAGCAGCCCGCCCGGCGTGATCCACAGGAAGCTCGGCTGCCGCACGTTCGGCGACGCCCAGAACAGCAGCCCGATCGCCAGGCTCGCGAGCACGAACAGCACCGGCCACTTGGCGACGTCCCAGACGGTGACGAACGTCGAGCCGAGCCCGAGCACCTCGCCCAGCCACTCGGCCACCCCTCCGGTGAGCGTCACACCCAGCGCGGTCAGCGCCAGCAGCAGGACCACGCCGATCGTCAGGCCCAACCGCAGCGGGATGACCTTCCAGAACGGTCGACCCTCCTCGACGTCGTAGATCGAGTTGGCCGCGCGCATGAACGCGCCCACGTACCCGGAGGCCGACCAGAGCGCGGTGACCAGGCCGACGATCGCGAGCAGCCCGCTGGCCTGCGACTTCTGCAGGTTTTCGATCGCGCCCGCGATGGTGTCCTTCGCCTCGCCCGGGCCGAGCGCGTCCAGGCTGTCCACAATGGACTTGGTCGCGTCCGGGCCGAGCAGCCCGAGCAGGGCGGTCAGCAGCAGCAGGCCGGGGAACAGCGACAGCACCGCGTAGTAGGTGAGGGCAGCCGCCCAGTCGGTGAGGTTGTCGTCGCCGAACTCCTTGACCGTCCGCTTGAGCACGCCCCACCAGGAGCGCTTGGGCAGTTGGGTGGGTGCCTCCGGTGCGTGCGCCATGGGCGACGGGTTTCCCCCGAACACCGTGCGTACACCCACGGGTTTTCGGGTAGTCGGAGGGCGAGTGGAGAGAGGAGACGGCCATGAGTCACGTCGCCGCCACCCGCGCGGCTGATCGGAACGCCGATCGGGTCACGGACCGCAGCGCCGATCGGGTCACGGGCCGCGGCGCCGAGCGCGAACCGTCCACTGCGGAGCTGGTGAACAGGTTGTCCGAACAGGTGACCAGGCTGGCCCGGGACGAGATGCGGTTGGCCGTCGCCGAGATGCGCTCGAAGGGCAAGCGCGTCGGCACGGGCGCCGGACTGCTCGGCGGTGCGGGCGTGCTGGCCTGGTTCGGCCTGATGACGGTGCTGGCGGGGCTGGTGCTGCTGCTGGCCACCGCCATGCCGGCGTGGATCGCGGCGTTCGTCGTCGCGGTGGCCGTGTTCGTCATCGCGAGCGTGCTCGCGCTGGTCGGCCGCAAGCAGATCGAACGCGGCACCCCACCGGTGCCGGAAGAGGCCATTGCGGGTGTCAAGCAGGACATCGCCACCGTGAGCGAGAGGGCACACCGATGAGCGGCAAGAACGTTCCGCAGGATCCGGACGAGCTGCGCGCCGATGTCGAGCAGACCCGGCGCGAGCTCGGTGACACGGTGGAAGCGCTGGTGCACAAGACGGACGTGCCCGGACGCGTGAAGAACAAGGCGCACGAGGGAGTGGAACAGGTGAAGGAGACCGCTACGCGGGCCAACGCGGCGGTGGCGGCGGCGGCCGGCAAGACCAGCGCCAAGGTCGGCCAGGCCGCCGACAAGGCCGCTGACAAGGCGGGCGAGCAGGCCGGCAAGGCGGGCGCGGCGGTCGGCGCGGCCGGTGCGGCGGTCGGTGAGAAGGCGGCCGTGATCGGCGAGAAGGCCGGCGCCGCGGCGACCCAGGTCGGCCAGAAGGCGAGCGAGGTCGCGACCCAGGTGAGCCACAAGGCGAGCGAGGCGGCGACGCAGGTGAGCCACAAGGCCGGTGAGGTGGCCGAGCAGGTCGGGCACAAGGCGGGCGAGGTCGCGGAGCAGGTCGGCACGAAGGCCACGCAGGTCGTCGGGTCGTTGCCGCCGCCCGTGCAGCAGCGCGTCGAGCAGGGCGTTCGGCAGGCGCGCAAGCACCCGGCCGCGGTCTGGGCCGGTGCCGCGGCGGTCGTGCTCGTGCTGTGGAAGCTCCTGCGGAGGGGGCGGTGAACGTGAACAAGCTCCTCTACCGCCCGCTCGGCATGCTGTTCGGCGTGCTCGGCGGTCTCGCCGCCAGCGCGTTGTTCGGCCAGGTGTGGAAGCTGATCACCGGCACGAAGGAAGCACCCACCCCCACCCAGAAGGACCGGGGCTGGGGTGAGGTGCTGCTGGCGGCGTCCGTCCAGGGCGCGATCTTCGGGGTGGTGAAGGCCGCGATCGACCGCGGCGGCGCGACCGGTTACGACAAGCTCACCGGCGAGTGGCCCGGTGACACGAACAAGTACGACGGCGACTGACGCCGCCGTACTCCTGGAAGTCCGTCGTTCCCCCGGGCGAGCCGCCCTCCTGGACCAGCCGGTCTAGGACGGCGGCTCGTCCTGTGGTTCGTCCTGTCGCACCCGCCGCTCGCCCTCGTCGAGGAACTGCTCCGGGTCCACGTCGAGGTCGGGCGGCTCCGGCGTGCCCGGCGAGTGCGGCGGGTCGGGGTTGATGTGCTGATCCGGGTCGTTCGGGTCGCCTTCGATCGGCTGTTCGTCCATGTGGTCGAGATACCCACGTGCCGGCGTTCAGAACCTCGGGGTCCGCTTCTCCAGGAACGCCGCCACGCCCTCCGCGTACTCGGCGCTGTGCACGGCCTCGTCGTACAGCAGGCGCACGGCGTCGTCCTCGTCGTGCTGCCCCTCGGTGATCCGGTTGACGATCTGCTTCGCACCCCGGACGCTGACCTGCGCGCGGGCGGCGATGGTCTCCGACAGCTGCTTGACCCGGGCTTCCAGCGCGTCGGCGGGGTGCACCTCGTTGACCAGGCCGATGCGCAGCGCGGTGGCGGCGTCGATGATCTCGCCGCTGAACAGGATCTGCTTGGCCCACGCCGGACCGACCACGTCGACCAACTGCTTGGTGGACGTGAGGTTGTAGACGATGCCGAGCTTGGCGGGCGTGATGCCGAACCGGGCGTCGGCGGCCGCCACCCGCAGGTCGCAGGCCAGCGCGATCTCGCAGCCGCCGCCGATGCAGAAACCGGTGATGGCGGCGATGGTGGGCTTGCCGAGCGTGGCGATGGCGCGTTCGCCGTTGTGCACGGCCTCGCCGTACCGGGCCGCGCCGTCCGCGCCCTTGCGCAGGGTGGAGAACTCGCTGATGTCCGCACCCGCCGAGAAGTGCTCGCCACCGCGGACCACGAGCACGCGCACCGCGTCGTCGTCCCGCACCTCGGCCAGCAGGCCGGGCAGGGCGGACCACATGTCGTAGCTCATCGCGTTGCGCTTGGCCGGGCGGTCGATGGTCAACGTCGCCACCGGGCCTGCGGTGTCGAGCCTCAGCGTCATCACCGGAGGGTAAAGCCTGGCCGGCCGTCGCCGGGAGTGAGCGCCCTCACGATCAGGTGAGCAGCCAGAAGGCCGCGCCGCCCACCGCCGCGCCGAAGGTCGTGCCCACGACGACCTGCGCTTTCGTGTGATGGCCGAGCGCGACGCGTGACCAGGCCACGAGTGCGACCAGAGGTGCGGCGAGCAGGACCCACGGGCCGTAGGTGATGGTGAGGATCGCCACCGCGCCGGCCGCCACGGCCGCGTGGAAGGAGACCTTCCAGCCGCGGGCGCCGTTCACGGGCAGGGCGAACGTCACCGCGAGGCACAGCAGGAGGCTGAGGAACATCGACAGCGCCAGCGCCACCATCGCCCGCGGCGCGGCGCCGAGCACCAGTGCGGCGATGCCCAGGCCGAGCGAGGCCACGCACACCAGCAGCGGCACCAGCCGTCCCTCGCGGTTGGTGACGTGGTGACCGTCCCACCGCCCCTGCCGCGCGCCGCGCACGACCACCGCCATCGGGATCACCGACCCGGTCAACCCGACGACCGCACCCCACAGCAGGCTCTCCGCGACGTTCCCGGTCGCTCGCCACGCCACCAGCAACGGCAGCCCCAGCACCAACACCCACGGCGCCAACACCTCGGTCACCGCTCGGGCCACCGACACCCCCACCACCCGCGCACTCACCCGCCCACCCTAAACCGCAACCACCAAACCGTCATCCACACCCGTCTCCCCCGACCCCGCGCGAGTCGAACCTCCAGAACGCGCGTGTCCTACGTTCAGCGTCACGCGTGTCCTACGTTCGCGTACCCCGAGTTCAACGCTCAGAACAGTCGATATAGTCGCGGGCCTCGGGGTTGGTGCTGTCGTAGAACGCCACCTGCGCC
>NZ_JBFAQZ010000051.1:0-7554 GCF_040673975.1 Actinosynnema sp. NPDC050801
GGCGGGTGACAACGCCGCGATGGAGAGCTTCTTCGCGTTGCTGCAGAACAACGTTCTCGACCGGCACGCCTGGTCCACCCGAGGCGAACTCCGGATCGCGATCGTGACCTGGATTGAACGCACCTACCACCGCCGCCGACGCCAAACCGGCCTCGGTCGGTCCCCCATCGAATACGAAGCAATCATGACCACGTCAGCCAGTCAGGCTGCGTGACTACAACTGTCACCTACTCGTGCAGCAGACCCGGCGGTACGGAACATGCGGCGGGATGACGGCCGGTTCCCGGCGTCCGCGCCGCGCGCCACGCTCGACTGATGCACACACCGACGGCCGCCGCGGACGATGCCGACTCGGCGAGGTGACGGTGCGGGGGTCCGATTTGTCGGGGTGACACGTACGCTCGGCCGATGGTCGACCGCTCCAGTGTTGTGCCCGGCGAGGGCGGCGATGTCGGACGGGCTTTCGTGCTGCCGGGCAAGAACCCGACGTTGGTGCCCACTCCGTCGTTGTCGTCGGATGAGTTCGAGGACTTCACGGAGCGCCTGTTGAGCGCTCACCGGTTCTGTGTTCCTCCGGTGCGCAAGGTCGTGCGGGTGGAGCGCTGGGGACGGCGCGGTGACAAGCAGGACGGCATCGATTTCGAAGGTGCCTTCAGCGACGGAGCGACCGCCGCTTGGCAGTGCAAGCGCCACGACGAACTCACGGTCGGGAAAGTGCGTGACGCGGTCGCCGCGTGCACGTTCGCCGCCGACGAGTACTACCTGGTGTTCTCCGGGGAAGCTTCCAGTGGTGTCCGCGCCGAGATCGCCAGGCACCCGCGTTGGCAGGTGGTGGACCGACGCGGCTTGGGACGGCTGCTCGACGACCTTCCGCTGCACAAGCGACGAGAAGTCCTGGATGTGACTTGGGGGAGGCAGCAGCGCAAGCTGCTGCTCAGGATGCCCGGCGAGGATGCGTTCGTCAGCCTCGACGCGTTCGCCACGGACCGGAAGAACCCGGACATGGTGCTCAATGATTTGGTGCCCGGGTCGGTCGGGATGCCGAGTTGGAGCGGCTCGCCGTCGCCTTGGATCGGAGCGTGGATCGGCCGGTGGTGGTGTTGGTCAGCGGTCCGGGTGGGAGGGGCAAGAGCCGGCTGCTGGTCGAGGTGCTCACGCCCTTCCAGCAGGACAACCCCGACATCCCGGTGTTTCTCCTGTCGCAGGGAGCGGTCCTGGATGCCACCGCGCTGGCGGAACTGCCCTACGGCCCGGCGGTCATCGTGGTCGACGACGCCCACCAGTACCGCGAGGGAATCGCCCTGCTGCTGACCTATGCCCGCAACGTTGCCGGGATCCAGCTCATTCTGGCCTCGCGCCCCAGCGGAATACCGGACATCCGCTCGCAGATCACAGCCGCCCGATTCTCATCCGCGCAGGTCGACCACGTCGAGGTGGGGGAGCTGACGAAGCCTGCGGCGAAGTCACTGGTGGAGTCACTGACCGAAGGGCTCGGGCTGCCGTGGGGTCTGCGGGAGCACTTGGCCGAGCAGGCGGTTGACAGCCCGTACGTCGCGGTGGTGGCGGCGAACCTGATCCGCCGAGGCGAGCTGACCGCGCCTCTCGCGGTCGACGCGGAGTTGCGTCGGCAGGTCCTGAGCCGGTACCAGGAGTTGGCGCTCGACGGCATCGACGACAACCCGGTCCGACTTGGACGATGCGGGTCCGATCGTGTGAACTTCTCGCAAGTTTTCTGTACGGCGCTGCTCAGGCCGCTATGCCTGTAGCCCTGGGGGCAACGGGGAAGGGGCCGGTCAGCGTGGTGGTGGTGCGACTGTTGGGTGAGGTCGGTGCGGAGGTTGGCGGGCGGCCGGTGGACCTGGGCACGCCCAGGCAGCGGTGCGTGCTGGTCGCGTTGGCGGTCGACGCGGGGCGGGTGGTGCCGGTAAATCGGTTGGTCGAACGGGTCTGGGGTACCGATGTCGCGCCGAAGGCGCGTGCGACGCTGCACACCTACATCTCCCGGCTACGCCGAGTGCTGGCCGCCGCGGACGGCGTGGTGATCGTGCGACGGTCGGGCGGCTACGTCTTGATCACTGATACGACCGGGCCGGTGGTGGACTTGCACCGGTTCCGCGACCTGCGCTCCAACGCCGATGCGGAGGACGACGAGCGGGCCGCTCGGTCGCTGACTCTCGCATTGGAATTGTGGCAGGGGCAGGCTCTGACTGGCGTGGTCGGCGAGTGGGCCGAAGCTGAACGTGACCGGCTTGAGTTGGAACGATCGGCCGCGCAGCATGACTTGGCTGACGTCCTGTTACGTCTGGGTCGCGGCGGGCAGCTGGTGGTCGGGTTGGCCGAGCAGTCTGGTGCGGCCCCCTTGGACGAGCGAGTGGCGGGCCAGTACATGCTGGCCCTGCACCAGGCTGGCCGCACGGCCGACGCATTGGAGCACTACCAGCAGGTTCGTGCGCGACTGGTCGAGGAGCTGGGATCGGACCCCGGTGTGGCCCTGCGAAAACTGCACGGCCGGATCCTGACGGGCAGCTCCGGACGCGGGGTGGATCCGGAACGCGGCATCGAGCCTCGGAGCACGGTGAACGAGGTGGATGCCACCCGACCTCGGTACCGATCGCGATCCGAGGTTCGCCCGATTGCCACAGGTATCGCACAGCTGCCGTCCGCGCCACGGAGTTTCGTCGGTAGGGAGGAAGCGCTGAGCGTCATGGGCGGAGCGCATGACGGGGTCGAGGGCAGCCCGGTGGTGCACGTCCTGACCGGCACTGCGGGCGTGGGCAAGACTGCGCTGGCGCTGCACTGGGCCCACGGCAACCGGGACCGCTTCCCCGGCGGACAACTGTTCGTCAACCTGCGCGGACACAGCGCCGGAATGCCGCTGACAGCCAGGCAGGCACTGGAGGAGTTACTGCAGGCGCTCGAAGTCGCGCCGATCAGGCGACCCGCGAGCGTGGACGGCGCGGCCGCGATCTACCGCTCGACATTGGCGGACAGGCAAATGCTGGTCGTGCTCGATGACGCCGTCGACGCGGGTCAGGTTCGCCCCCTGCTGCCGGGCACGGCGGACTGCACCGTGGTGGTCACCAGCCGCAACAGGCTCGACGGCCTCGTGGCACACGAGGGTGCCCGGCAACAGCGGTTGGACGTGCTGGGCGTCGACGATGCCAAAGCGGTACTCGACCGGATCATCGGCGGGACGCGCGTCGCCGCCGAACCCGAAGCCGTCACCGACCTGGTGGCACTGTGCGGTGGGTTGCCGCTCGCCCTGCGTATCGCCGCCGCGCATCTCGCCGCCCAGCCGAACCGCTCGATCGGCGACTACACGACCGCGCTGCGCGGCGGCGACCGGCTCAGTTCGCTGGAGCTGCACGGCGAC
Organism: Actinosynnema sp. NPDC050801; assembly: GCF_040673975.1. Taxonomy (NCBI): domain Bacteria; kingdom Bacillati; phylum Actinomycetota; class Actinomycetes; order Pseudonocardiales; family Pseudonocardiaceae; genus Actinosynnema; species Actinosynnema sp. NPDC050801. The sequence continues at coordinate 3,374 of NZ_JBFAQZ010000051.1, forward strand.
CCGACCGCAGGCGTCGGCGCCGCCATCGAGTTGTCCTACGCAGCCAGGGCCCGGTCGACGCAGCGGGTGTTCCGGCTGCTCGGGCTGGTGCCGGGACCGGACGCGACCGCACCCGCAGTCGCGGCGCTCGCCGACACCGGCCTCGCCGAGACCGAGCGCGAAATGCGGGACCTGGTGGCTGCGAACCTGGTCGAAGAACCTGCTCCCGGCCGCTACGCGCTGCACGAGCTGACCCGGCTGTATGCCGCCGACCGTGCCGTCCGGGACGGACGCGACCCCGTGGACCGTCTGCTCACCTGGTACGCCATCGCCGTCGACAGCGCTGCGGACATCCTCGACGCCGGAAGGGTCCGCCTGCCGGGGAGCACTTCATGGACAGGCCGCGAGCCGATGTCCTTCGACGGCAGCGCTGCCGTCTTGGCTTGGTTCACCGCGGAGGCGTCCAACATCACGGCGATCGTGGGACTGGCGTCGGCCACCGGCCGGCACCGACTGGCCTGGCAGGTGGCGGACGGGTTGAAGGGGTACTTCCTGCGGGGCAACACCGCGCAGTGGGAGACCGTCGTCCGCTGTGCCCTCCGTGCCGCGCAGGCCGACGGCAACCCACACGCGGTGGCCGCGATGGACAACAGCGCCGGTGTGCTCGACTTGATGAGGGGCGACCACGCCTCGGCGGTCGACCACTTCGAGTCGGCGTTGACCAGGGCGACAGGCGCCGAGTGGCCCCTGGGTAGGTGTACCGCGCTGTCCAATCTCGGCATCGTGCATTACTACACCGGTACTTTGCCGGCGGCGTTGGAACACCTGCGTCGAGCCGACGAGATCGCCACCGCCGAATCCACTTGCCTGATCCACGCCGGGACTGTCCTGATCAACCTGGGGATGGCGACACTAAGGCTCGGCCGTCCGGCGGAAGCCCTCGACTACCTCACCAGGGCACGCGCCGCGCAGGAAGCGTCCGGCCACGACCGGGGCCGCGGCGCCGCGCTGATAGGCCTGGCCGAAACCCGCCTGCACCTCGGCGACCTCGAGAAGACCGAGGAACTCCTCGACTCGGCGGCTCCGCACATCCGACGTGTCTCGGCCGGCTACGAGACCGCCTGGTATTTAGGGGTGAGAGGGAGGCTCGTCGCCCTCCGCGGAGACTACGACCAGGCTGTAGTCCTGCTCGAACAGGCAGTGGAAGCCGCGGAAGGCCACCACGCCGTCGAGGTCGACACGCGCAACACACTCGCCGCGATGCACTGCTTCAGAGAGCGGCTCGACGACGCTGAGTCGCTGCACCGACACGCACTCACAGCCGCCGACCACTCGCACTACCGACAAGGGCGGATCGAAGCACTGCTCGGCCTGGCGGCGGTCCACCACCACCGCGGCCACCTGGCGTCCGCCGTCGATGACGCCACCGCGGCACTCGACCTGGCCCGCCACACCGGCCATCGACCTCACGAGGGCCAGGCCCACGCTGCCCTCGCTGCGGTCCACGTGTACCGAGGCGACCACCGGGCAGGCGCCGACCACGCCGAACAGGCACGACTGATCCACGCAGAGATGGGGCACCTGCTGGGCGAGGAACATGCCCTGCGGCTGCTCGCCATGACGGCTGGACACGATAAAACGACCTGAGCACCACCGGCCCTAGTCGAGCACCAGCCCTCCACGGTCGCGTGCGCACAGCCGGCGTGCGCCCAGCCCGAGTCGGCAACGAGCGTCCGGAACGGCGCCCCAGCCTCGGCAAGCGCCGCCACGAGTTACTCGTTCACCACACATGGTGCGGCAGCATCGGAGGACATGACACGCCGACTGAGACCGATCACGGTGACATCACCGTGAGACAGGCTCTGGACCTGTAACTGGTCCTAACAGAATCGTTGGACGTGTCGGTAGCAGATGATGCAGGTGGCAAGGCCGAGGAAGGCCTCGTGGATGTCGTCGCGTCGTTTCCAGCGGATGCGCAGGCGTTTCATGCCGTGGTACCAGGCGATCGTGCGCTCTACGACCCACCTGACAGTGCCCAGGCCGGAGCCGTGAGGTTCACCACGACGGGCGATCCGCGGTGCGATGCCCCTGGCACGCAGGCGCCTGCGGTACTTGTCGTGGTCGTAGCCGCGATCGGCGTAGACGGTCTTCGGGCGTCGACGCGGGCGCCCACGTCGGCCGCGCACGTTCGGCACCGCGTCCAGCAGCGGTTCCAGACCGACGACGTCGTTGCGATTGCCTCCGGTCAACAGCACGGCGAGTGGAATACCACCGCCGTCGGTCAGGACGTGGTGCTTGGAGCCCGGTCGGGCGCGGTCGACCGGGTTCGGGCCGCTTTTGGGCCGCGACGTGCGGCCCGGACGTGCGAGGAGTCGATCACGGCGCGGTCCCAGTCCAGCCAGCCGGCCGAGTGCAACTCCGCGAGCAGGACCTCGTGCAGCCGTGACCAGACACCGGCCTCGTTCCAGTCGCGCAGCCGCCGCCAGCAGGTCATCCCGGAACCGAAGCCCAGCTCCTGGGGCAGGAACTCCCACTGGATCCCGGTGTGCAGCACGAACAGGATGCCCTGCAGACACATCCGGTCGGGTACCCGCTTGCGACCGGCGTTACGGGTCCTGCGCGGCACCACCGGCAACAACGGCTCGATCCGCTCCCACAGATCGTCCGGGACGATCCACGGCGGCGACTCACCCCTCCTCACGACCGAACATGATCCACATCGGACATCCCCGACGCCACCACGGTGATCATTTTGTTAGGACCAGTAATACGACAACGACAGGTTGTGATGTTCGCGTCTCTTGTGGTGGCTGATCCGGGCGCGGGCTTGGATTGTTCGTCGCCAGTTCGACCAGTGCAGGACGTGGTCGACGGTGTGGGTGACGCGGTCGACGACCCGGTTCCATAATCGGCGGATCTCGTTGACCGACAACGGGATCAGCGAGTGGTCGGCACCGGATGCGGAGCCCCTTTTTTGGTGATCTCGCGTGTGATCACCAGGAAGGCCAGGGCCGTCATGGACAGTGTGATGTGCCGGTACCACGCCCGGTAGCCGCGGACCTGGTAGTGGTCCAGGCCGGTCTCGTTCTTCGCGGTCTGGAAGCACTCCTCGACCGCCCACCGCGCCCCCGCGACACCCACCAGCCGCTCCAGGGTGGTGTCGGCCGGGCCGAAGCAGACGTAGTAGGCGATGTCGGAGGGGTCGGCGACACTGCGCCTGGCCAACAGCCAGTGTCCCCATTCCCGCCTGCGCAGCGGACGGATGTCGACCGTCGCCCAGTCCGACACCCGCGGCCCTCGCGCTCCGTCGCCGCAACTGAGCCGTTTCCACGCCCTGTCGGGAAGTTCGGTGATCAGGCGGTGGACACGGACCTTCAGCAGCTCGAACGACACCACCATCGCGTTCTTCGGCACGGCCACCACGTGCGGGACGTCGACGGACTCCAGCCACAGCCGGAACTTCGTGTCGTGGCCGTTACAGTTCGTCCGCGGTCACCCACCCGAACGGAACCTCCGCCTCCAGCGCGCGTTCGATCATGCGCCGGGCGAGCACCTGCTTGGTCGCGAACCCGACCTCGTCGCCGATTCCCGCCGCCCGGCACCGTTCTCGGTCGTCGGTCCAGTCCTTGGGCAGGTACAACTCGCGGTCGATCAACGCCCGCCCGTGTGGTGAAGCGTAGGCCAGGAACACGCCGATCTGCGAGTTCTTGATCCGCCCCGCCGTGCCCGAGTACTGACGGCCCACCCCGGCGGATTTGGTGCCCTTCTTCAGGAAGCCGGTCTCGTCCACCACCAGCACACCGTCCTCGGCGTCGCCGATCGCCTCGACCACCGCAGCCCGGACGTCGTCGCGCAGCCCGTCGGTGTCCCAAACATAGAAGTTCAGCAGTCGCTGCATACCCTCCGGACCGGCATCACCGGCCGCCTCGGCCAGCGTCCACCCGTTCTTCCGCTCCACTTCAGAAAGCAGACCACTGACATACCACCGCATCCGGCGCCGCGACTCCACCCGCGGGAACCGACCCGCGAACCGGCCAAGGAACGTCTCAAACCCCGCCGACCAACCCGACACCAACTCCGCCGACACGCAAGATCAGATACCAGAAGTGAGGTTGTCCCCTTGAACCGGACACCCTGATCCCAGACAGCGGTCTGGGGAAGGATGTTCCCCGTGTCAGGCAAGTCGAAGTACCCCGAGCAGT
>NZ_JBFAQZ010000052.1:0-4965 GCF_040673975.1 Actinosynnema sp. NPDC050801
GTACGCGCTACCGGTCGTGGTGCCGGGGGTGAGCGCGGCGGCCAACGCCGGGTACCAGCGTGCCTCGATCTTGCGGATGCCGCTGTCGTTGGGGTGCACGCCGTCGGAGGTGTCGGAGGAGGTGGAGAAGCCGCTCCACTGGTCCACGACCCTGACCGGCGACTGGGACGTGGAGTTCGCCGCGGCCCAGCCGGGGATGGCGTTGTTCAGGGTGACCACTCGTTGGTAGCAGGCGGAGCAGTTGGAGGGGCTCATCGGCAGGATCTGCGCCACGAGGACCTTCATCGACGGGTTGCTCGCCCGCATCTGCCCGAGCAGCTTGGTGTAGGCGCTCAGGATCGTGCTCGCCGGGATGTTGCTCCAGATGTCGTTGGTCCCCAGGTGCATCAGCACGACGTCGGGCCGGGTCGCCGACAGCCAACCGGGAAGCTGGTTCTGATCCGCGATGCGGGTGGCGAGGAACCCGCCGTGGCCCTCGTTCTCACCGTCGTAGGCGAAACCGCAGCCCGGGGCGGGCAGCGTGCCGACGAAGTCGATGTCGGTGTAGCCGGTGTTGCGCAGGTGTTGCCACAGCAGGGCTCTCCAGCAGCCGGGCGAGCCGGTGATGGAGTCGCCCAACGCCATGATCCGCGTCGGCGTGGCGGCCGAGGCCTGCGGCACGATCAGGAACAACGCGGTCAGCACCGCGACGAGCACACTGCTCAACGTCGAGCGCGCTTTCATGTCACACCTTCCGAGCGAGACGATGGTTCTGTTCCGTGTGCGGTCGGCACCCCGGCCGTCGCAGCCTCTCCTCGACCCACGGCGAACGCCGGGACCGCATCGGGTCCCGGCGTCGCCACAGGAGGGTTACTTCAGGTTGGGCAGCTCGTCGCGGGTCACGACGTAGCTGTGGTTGTAGACCTTCTGGAGGTGGCTGACGCTGTTGCTGACGGTCAGGTGGTTGCCGTGCCAGGTGCCGAACAGCACCCAGCGCGTGCCGGTGGACTGGAGGCGGTCGGGGTCCGGGATCGGGCCGTTCTCGTGCAGCGCGATCGGCATGGAGGAGCCGACGATGTTGCGCACGGAGTTGTACATGGCGTTCTGCGGGTCGTAGTTGCCGTTGCCCGCGTAGGTGTCGGCGCCGCCGACGTCCACGACCGACTTGCCGGGGTAGAACGACGACTGCGGCTGGCCGTTGTAGCCGTGCAGCCACACCAGGTTGTCCAGGCCCTTGGTGCGGGTGAAGTAGTTGAACATGAAGTTCCACAGCCGGTTGTACTGGCCGCCGCCCTCCTTGCTCCACCAGAACCAGGTGCCGCCGGCCTCGTGGAACGGCCGCCAGATCACCGCCGCGCCCGCGTTCTCCAACTGCTGGAGCATGGTCGCCGCCTGGTCCAGGCGGTCGATGAACGAGCGGTACTCGTTCGTGCCCGGCGTCAGCACGGCGTTGATAGACACCGACATCTGCGTGCCCTCGTAGGTGTCGGGCTTGGTCGGCGCGCCCATGTGGTAGCCGATCATCGGGATGCCGCCCGCGTTCCACCACGCGATGGCGCGCGGGGCGAGGTCCTTGGAGTCACCGAAGTCCAGCGCCCGGATCGCCGGGTACTTGCCCGTGTTGTTCCGGATGTGGTTGATCTCGTAGTCCGGGCCGCCGATCCAGGTCGACTCCTGCTGGCCCGAGATGATGTGGTTGCCGTACTGGGAGTACAGGTAGCACAGCAGCTTGCGCGCCTGCGGCGAGGCGTTCGGGTTGACCGGGTTCGTCGAGCACTGGGGTGTGCCGCCGCCGGTGCCGAAGCGGAACGACTGGTTGGCCTGGCCGTTGCAGGTCCAGGTGTTCACGGCGGTCCCGTTCGCGGTGGCCTGGTTGTTCACGTCCAGGCACAGGCCGGACTGGGTGGCGGTGATGCTGCCGTTCGCGTTCAGCCGGAACTTCTGGTTCGCGCCACCGTTGCAGTCCCAGATCGCCAGGCGGGTGCCGGCGGCGGTGCTGCCACCGGGCACGTCCAGGCACTTGGAGCCGTTGAACACGCGCAGGTCGCCCGACGAGGAGAACTCCCAGCCCTGGTTGGCGGCGCCGGTGCAGTCCCAGATCTGCACCTGCGCGCCGTTGGCGCTGGAGTTGCCCGTGACGTCCAGGCAGCGGCCGGATCCGACAGCCACCAGGGGCGCGGGAGCGGCCTGCGCCGGTGCGGTCACCAGCATCAGCGCCGGAGCGGTCAGCACCAGGGCGAGCAGAGCTCTGCCCAGGCGTGGTAGAGCACGCATCTGATCTCCTTTGATCATTGCGGGAGGGTGCGAAGGCGGATCGGCGATCGATTGTTAGGTTCGTGACGAAACAAAGTCAACCCCTCAGGCCGATCGAGACGCGCTCTTGACTTTGTTTCGTCGGGAACCTAACAATGTCCGCCGTCATGGCTTGACCGCGCTCATCGTCGAGACAAGGCGGTTCGGATGGCACACGGCACATCGAGGACGGCGACGGCCTTCGTCGCCGCCTTGCTCACCTGCTTGGCGGCGCTGCTGGTCCCCTCCCCCGCCCACGCGGCCTCGCTGCAGGAGGTCAGGGACTTCGGCTACAACCCCAGCGGCATCAAGATGTTCGTGTACGTGCCCGACAACGTGGCGGCCAAGCCCGCCGTGGTGGTCGGCGTCCACTGGTGCACCGGCACCGCGCAGGACTTCCACCGGGGCACGCAGTACGCCTCACTGGCCGACCGGCACGGGTTCATCGTCATCTACCCGTCGGCCGTCAGCTCCGACCGCTGCTGGGACGTCCACTCCCGATCGGTGCTGACGCACAACGGCGGAGGCGACGCCCAGGGCATCGTGTCCATGGTCAAGTACGTCCAGCAGCGCCACAACGGCGACCCGGGCCGCACGTTCGTCACCGGCCACTCCTCCGGCGGCATGATGACCAACGTCCTGCTCGGTTCCTACCCGGACGTGTTCCAGGCGGGCGCGTCGTTCGCGGGCGTGCCCTTCGGCTGCTTCGCCGGTTCCGCGTCCTGGCACACCGACTGCGCCGAGGGCCGCGTCGACAAGACCGCGCAGCAGTGGGGCGACCTGGTGCGCGGCGCCTACCCGGGCTACAGCGGTCCCCGCCCCAGGGTGCAGCTGTGGCACGGCACCGAGGACGACGTGCTGCGGTTCGCCAACTTCGGCGAGGCGATCGAGCAGTGGACGAACGTGCACGGCGTGAGCACGACACCGACCTCCACCGAGTACAACACCCCGCGCAGCACCTGGACCCGCACCCGCTACGGCTCCCGGGTCGAGGCCGTCCGCGAGCAGGGACAGCCGCACAACCTCCAGATCCTCGCCGACGAGGTGATCCGCTTCTTCGGCATCGGACAGCAGTCCGGCGGCACCTCGTTGGTCGGCGTCCAGTCCAACCGGTGCCTCGACGTCGCGTCCGCGAGCCGCACCAACGGCGCCGCGGTGCAGCTGTGGGACTGCAGCGGGGGCGTCAACCAGCAGTGGGCGAGCACGGCGAGCGGTGAGCTGAGGGTCTACGGCGACAAGTGCCTGGACGCCACCGGCCAGGGCACGAGCACCGGCACCACCGTCCAGATCTGGGACTGCAACGGGCAGGCCAACCAGAAGTGGACCGCGCTGTCCGACGGCTCCGTCAAGGGCACGCAGTCGGGCCTGTGCCTGGACGCCTCGGGCCAGGGCACCGCGAACGGCACCCGGATCGCGCTCTGGACCTGCAACGGGCAGGCCAACCAGAGGTGGGTCCGGCGCTGAGGGCAGCGGGGAACCGCCGAACCTCGCGGGCGGTTCCCCGCTCCCGCGGCCGATCACCGGTGAAGACCACCGTCCGCCGGTCCGATCTCGGCCGCACCCACCCACTCCCCTGCGGCCGGACCGCCGACGGCGCCTTCGCCGACATCCGGCTGTCCAAGGCCGTCATCGCTCGTGCGGGGATGGGCCGTGCACGGATCCGCCGCCGCATCTGACAGGAGGTAGGCCATGGTATCCAGTGGAAGCGCTTTCCAGGGCGCACCCGCGGTTGTCCGCTCAGGACGGCCGGCAGGTCGCTTGTGGAGGTACGGGATCGTCCTCGCCGCGGCGACCACCATGCTGGTGGCGTTGACCGTCGCGGGTGGGAGCCGGCAGGCGACCGGTGCCGACAACCCGTACCAGCGAGGTCCCGACCCCACGCCGGCCAGCGTCTCGGCCAACCGGGGCACGTTCGCCACCGCGCAAGTCGGTGTGCCGGCCGGGAACGGCTTCGGGGGCGGGGTGATCTACTACCCGACGGACACCAGCCAGGGCAGGTTCGCCGCGATCGCCGTCGTGCCCGGCTACACGGCCACCTGGGCCGCCGAGGGTGCCTGGATGGGGCACTGGCTGGCGTCGTTCGGGTTCGTGGTCATCGGGATCGACACCAACAACCGCAACGACTGGGACAACGCCCGCGGCACCCAACTGCTGGCGGCGCTGGACTACCTGACCCAGCGCAGCTCGGTGCGGGACCGGGTCGACGCGAGCCGGACGGCGGTGATGGGCCACTCCATGGGCGGTGGCGGCGCCGCGAACGCGTCCCTCCAGCGGCCCTCGCTGAAGGCCGCGATCGGGCTCGCACCGGCCAGCTTCTCGCAGAACCTGACCACCACGAGGGTCCCGACCATGCTGCTGGCCGGTCAGTACGACGGCACCGTGACCCCCGCCAGCGTCCTCAACCTCTACAACGGGATCCCGAGCACCGTCGAGAAGGCCTACCTCGAACTGGCCGGCGCCGGTCACGGCTTCCCCACCTCGAACAACCCCACGATGATGCGCAACATCATCCCCTGGTTCAAGGTCTTCACCGACAGCGACACCCGCTACACGCAGTTCCTCTGCCCGCTGTCCGACTGGAACGGTGTCAGGTCCTACCAGAGCACCTGCCCGCTGGTCCCCTCCACACCACCGACCAGCACGACCACGTCGACCACGACCACCACACCGGGCGAACCGACCGGCAGCGCTTAT
>NZ_JBFAQZ010000053.1:0-4959 GCF_040673975.1 Actinosynnema sp. NPDC050801
TGGCTGCCGACCGCGGCGATCGTGGCCCTGCTGGGCGAGTCCGGCGTCACCGCCGGCGCGGCCAGGACCGCGATCAGCCGGCTCGCCCGGCGCGGTGTGCTGGAAGGCACCCGACGCGGCCGGCACAGCTCCTACCGCCTCACCGAACCCGCCGCCGTCGACCTGTCCGTCGGCGGCACCTCCATCGCCGCCTTCGCCGCCGGACCCGACACCTGGGACGGACAGTGGACCGCCTTCGTGTTCACCATGCCCCAACAGGAGAAGACCCGACGCAGCTCCCTGCGCGCCCAACTGCGCTGGCGCGGCTACGCACCCCTCTACGACGGCGTCTGGGTCTCACCCCACCCCCTCACCGAACAGGACCACACCGAACTCGTCGCCGCCACCCCCGGCGCCACGACCGCCTTCCGCGCCCGACACCTGCGGTTCACCACCGGCACCACCCGCGACCCCATCCAGGCCTGGGACACCACCGCCATCGCCGAGCGCTACCAGCAATTCATCCACCGCTGGAACCCCCTGCTCCCCCGCATCCGCACCGGCCACGTCACCGGCGCCGACGCCGTCCGCGCCCGCACCGAGGTCATGGACACCTACCGCCGCTTCCCCGCCATCGACCCCCTCCTCCCCCTCGCACTCCTCCCACCCGACTGGCCACGCACCCACGCACGCGACATCTTCCTCGCCGTCTACGACGGACTCGCCCACCCCGCCCAACACCACGTCCGACACGTCGCCACCCACCTCGACAACGAACCCCACCCCGACATCCGCGCCCACACCGTCGCCCAAATGGCCACCGGCTTCGGCGGTGCGTCAGCCGGCATCGGCGCCGACCAGGACGCGGTCGGCACGCGGGCGAGCCGGTAGCCGAAGCCGCTGCCGGGGCAGACCGCGGCGTCGAACCCGTTGGTCTCCGGGACGTCGCGCATGTCGGCGTGGACGAGCTCGACGTTCTCGGACATGCCACCCGCGCTGAATCGTGACGTCCATCCACGAAAAGTGCGGCCGACAACGGCTCGGGTGCAAACAGGATCTGTGCGGACGCAGTGGCACCACCGCACCGGGGGTCGTGGATGGAATCGAACACCGACAAGTGGTCGGTGCCGTCGCCGGTGAACCACGTCAACCTGGAGGCGAACGCGGCCAACGGCGCGGTCGTCTACCAGTCCGGTCGGGACAGCCACCTGCACTTCCACGACGGCACGGGCCGCACTCGCCGGCTCGAGTCCGGAGTGGTCGTCGACGCCTGCCCGTACCCCGGTCTGGCCGCGTTCGGGCCGGGGGAGGCGCGCTGGTTCTTCGGCCGGGACCGCACCACGGCCGATTTGCTGGGGTTGCTCGGCCGGCGGGCGGCCTCCGGTGGTGTGCAGGTCGTGGTGGCCCCTTCGGGTGCGGGCAAGTCGTCGCTGCTGCGGGCCGGTCTGCTGCCCCGGCTGCATCGCCAGGCGCTGCCGGGGTCGCGGACGTGGCCCAAGTCGGTGTTCACGCCGACCGCCCAGCCGCTGCGCTCCCTCGCCGTGCAGCTCGCCCCGCTGATCGGCGCCCACCCGACGGTCGTGGCGGAGGCACTGGTCTCGCACCCCGAGTGGTGCGCGGGACGGCTCAGGGGACGGCACCCGGCGTCCCGCGTGCTGCTGGTGGTCGACCAGTTCGAGGAGCTGTTCACCCTCTGCGCGGACGAGGGCGAGCGGCACGCGTTCGTCGACGTGCTCAGCCGACTCGCCGCACCGACCGCGAGCGGCGCGGACGTGCTGGTGGTCATCGGGGTGCGCGCGGACTTCTACGGCACCTGCGCCGACTACCCGGCGTTGCGGGTGGCGCTCCAGGACAGCCCCGTGGTGCTCGGGCCGATGTCGTACTCCGAACTGCGCGAGGCGATCGTGTACCCGGCGCGCGCCGCGGGGCTGGACATCGAGCCGGGCCTGGTGGAACTGCTGCTGCGTGACCTGGGCGCCACCGAAGGCGCGACCGGCTACGAGGCGGGCCGGTTGCCCCTCCTGGCCCACGCGCTGCGCGGAGCGTGGTACGAGCGGCACGGCGCCACGCTCACCGTCGACGGCTACCGCACGACCGGCGGCATCGAACGCGCGATCGCCCAAACGGCCGACCAGGTGCACGCCCGACTGGACCCGGTGGCACAGGGCGTGGCGCGGTCGCTGTTCCTGCGCCTGGTCAAGATCGGTGACGGCACCGACGACGCGCGCTGCCGGTTGTCCCGCGCCGAACTCGTCGACACCGGTGACAACCCGGTCGCCGCGGCGGCGGTGCTCGACGCGTTCACCGCGAAACGGCTGCTCACCCGCCACCGGGACGCCGTCGAGATCACCCACGAAGCCCTGATCCGCGCGTGGCCGGTGCTGCGCGGCTGGCTGGACAAGGACCGCGACGGCCTGCTGGTGCACCAGCGGCTCACCGACGCGGCGGCCACCTGGGAGCGGAAGAACCGCCCACCGGACGCGCTGTACCGGGGTGTGGTGCTGGCCGACGCGCGCGCCGCCGCGGAGAAGCGGCACGTCGTGCTGTCACCGTCGGAGCAGGAGTTCCTGGCGGCCGGACGCCACGCGCAGCAGCGCGACACCCGCAGGCGGCGGCGGATGGTCGGCGGTCTCGCCGTGGTCACGGTCCTCGCGCTGGTCTTCGCCGGCATGGCGGCCTACAGCGCGTCCGTCGCCGCCACTGCGGAGCGCGAGGCACGGGCGCAGCAGCTGGTCGCCCAGGGCGAGAAGTTCAGCGCGGTCAACCCGAGGGCGTCGGTCCTGTTCGCGCTCGCCTCCTGGAACACGGCGCACACCCCTGAGTCGCGTGGCGCGGTGCTGAGCACGCAGACCAACCCGTACGACGGCACCACCGAGCTCGGCGGCCCCCTGTTCACCGTGGCCGCCACCGCCGACGGGCAGCTGATCGCCACGGGCGGCGAGGAGGGGATCGTCCGGTTGCTGTCCCCGGCGGACCGCACGGTGGTGCGGGAGATGGACCTGGGGCGCCCGGTCACCGCGCTCGCGTTCAGCCGCGACAAGGTCCTCGCGGCGACGACCGCCGGACCCGGGACACCTGCGGCGCCTTCCGAAGACGGAGGTACCGAGGCGACCGGAAAGGTCGTGCTGTGGCCGGACGCCATGTCGGACGCGGGGCGCAAGGAGTTCGACGCCGGACAGGGGGACCTCTTCGAAGTCGCGTTCAGCGCCGACGGCGCGTCGCTGGCCACGGCGGGGGCCGACCCGGGCATCAAGCAGTGGGTCGTCGGGACCGGGGAGCCGCACGGGCCGGCGTTCGGCGACAACGGGGGACCGGTGTTCGACGTCGCCTACCGGCCCTGCGACGGGTGCACGGAGATCGTCGCGGGCACGGTCGGCGCCGTCCGGAGGTGGGACCGGGTCACCGGGCGACCGCTGGGCACGTCGGTGGTGGCCAAGGACGCCCGGGTGCTCGCGGTCGACTTCAACGCCGACGGGTCGTTGCTCGCGACCGGCGGCGACGACCAGTCGGCGCGCCTCTGGGACGGCGGCACCGGAGCCCTGCTCGATGCGATGGCCGGCCACGACCTCTCGGTGAACGACGTGGCCTTCGCGCCGGGCGAGTCGTGCGGGACGAGCGGCAACCAGCCGGGCTGCACCTTGATGACGGTCAGCTTCGACCTCACGACGCGGCTGTGGAACGTCACCCGGGAGGAGGGCGTGGTCACCTCCGCGGAGAGGACGACCCTGGAATCCCAGGACACGACCGCGTTCGGCGCCGTGTTCGTCGGTGGCTCCTTCCGGGTGGTGACGGCCAACGACAACGGCACCCTCGGTTGGTGGAGCGTCGACCGCTCGCAGGTGTCCTCGACCGGCGCGGTCAACGACATCGCCTTCACCGACGACGGGAAGCACGGGGTGTCCGTCGACGCCACGGGCGGTGTCCTGACGAACTACTGGGGCGGCGACGGGAAGTTCCTGCGCGGGCCGAACGCGGTCTACACCGATGTCTCGTTCAGCGGGTCCGGCAACCGGGTCGCCGTGGCCGGCGGCAGCGAGATGGCGAACGTGTCCGACTTCGACCGGGTCGGGGTCGTCCTGAACGGGCACTGGTCCACGGCGGCCGAGCGGCCCGGCACCGTCCACGCCATCACCTTCGGCGCGGACGACGACACGGTGTTCACCGGCGACACCACCGGCAAGGTGAACCGGTGGGACGTCGAGATCACCGACGGCGGGACGACCCTCCGGAACCCCGTCGAGCTGAAGGCGCCCGGCACGGGTGCCGCGCACCAGAACGCGGTGTGCGGGATGGCGATCGACGACAACCGCACCACGCTCGTCACCGGCGGCTTCGACCACGTCGCGAGGTTGTGGAACGCCGCCGACGGGACCCCGAAGGGCAAACCGCTGGTCGGCCACCATGACCTGGTGTGCGGGGTGGCCTTCGACCGGACGGGCGAGGTCGTCGCGACGGCGAGCTTCGACAACACGGTGCGCCTGTGGGACGCCCGCACGGGCGACCCGCTCGGGGAACCGCTCGTCGGGCACACCGGCCCGGTGCTCAGCGTCGCGTTCGACGGCCGCGGCAAGCTGGCCAGCGGCAGCTACGACCGCACGGTGCGGCTGTGGGAGGTCGCCGATCCCGCCGCCCCCACCCCGTGGGCCGCCCTCACCGGTCACCGCGACAAGGTCAACGTGGTGCGCTTCCGCCCCGGTACCGCCGAACTGCACACGGGTGGCGACGACCGCACCGTGCGCGTCTGGCGGTTGGACTTCGTGGGTCCCGACGGGGTGCTCGCGGACGCGTGCGAGCAGGTGCGGGGCGACCTCACCCGCGCCGGTCTGGAGGAGCACACGCCGGAGTTGGACCCGGACGAGCACCTGTCGATGTGCGACGGGTGACGCCGGACGGCGGATATTCAGGGGTTGTCGACGGGGATGGTGTCGAGGACGGTCTGGGCGATGGTGTGGGCTGGTTGTCGGTAGGTGTGGGCGAGGG
>NZ_JBFAQZ010000054.1:0-4258 GCF_040673975.1 Actinosynnema sp. NPDC050801
AACACCACGTCCGACACGTCGCCACCCACCTCGACAACGAACCCCACCCCGACATCCGCGCCCACACCGTCGCCCAAATGGCCACCGGCTTCGGCAATGTCCCTTCACCTGTCGGCCACGCGGCGTCGCCGAACGCGTAGTGGCCGCCGCCGAGGTGGTGGCGGTGACGCTCACCGCCACCACCTCACTGCGCGACCCGCACCGAGCCGCCGCGGACCTGGACCGACCGGCTTGACGCGGTGCCGGACGGTCCCCCGGTCACTGACCGCCGGGCTTGAGCTTCATGATGATCTCGGAAGCGTCCGGGCGCCCCCAGAGGGCCGGGAACGCGTAGAGGTCCTCCTTGGTGGGCCAGCCGGTGAACTTCTTCGCGTTGTACTCGCTGGTGGTGCCGCCGGTCAGGACCGGGATGTACGGGATCGACTCCTCGATCCTGGTCTGGATGGTGTCCAGGTGCGGCTGCCGGGCGGCGTCGTCCTCGGGGTCGATGCCCTTCAGCGCGGTGAGCGCGGCGTCGACGTCCGGGTTGGAGAAGCGCGCGAAGTTCGGCTGGGCGATCTCGCCGACCTTGGCCGTGTTCGAGCTGCTGAAGAAGTAGGACGCGTTGTAGAACGGGTCCGGCGCCGGGCCCTGGTAGATCGAGTCGATCAGCAGCTCGTAGTTCCCGCGGCCGCGCGCGTCGGACCACTCGTTCCAGGAGACCTGCTGCGCGGTGATCTTGATGCCCACCTGCTGGAGCTGCTGGGTCAGCGTGTCCACGGCGGTGATGTAGTCGGTCCAGCCGGCGACGACCTTGAGCGTCAGGGCCAGCGGCTTGCCGTCCTTCTGGTAGATGCCGTCACCGCCCTTGGTGTACCCGGCGCCCTCCAGCAGCTGCGTGGCCTTGGCCGTGTCGGGCTGCATCGGCGCGGTCTTCTCCTTGAGCTTGTCGGAGATCTGACCCTTGTCCCGCTCCAGGAGCGCCGCGCCGGGGGAGATCTCGCTCGCGGTGTTCTCGAACGCGAGCGCGTTGATCTGCGTGCGGTTCATGCCGTAGTAGACGGCCTTGCGGACGGCCACGTCGGTCTGCGGGCCCTGGCAGCCCAGGGCGGCGTTCGAGCAGGTGAACAGGGCCACCTGGTTCATCGGGATGGTGATGGCCTTGTAGCCCGGGTAGTTCTTCTCGACGTTCGCGATGTCAGGCACCGGGCCGGTCTGCCAGTCGATCTTGCCGGCCTTCAGCGCGTCGACGGTCGCCTGGTTGCCCGACATCGATATGTAGCGGATCCTCTTCACAGCGGGTTCACCGGCCCAGTAGCCGGTGTTCGCCTTGAGCGTGAACGCCTGGGCCTTGAACTCCTCGAGCTGGTACGGGCCGGTGCCGACCGGCTCCTTGACCGACTCGGTCGCCGGGGTGCCGAAGTCCTTCCACTTGTGCTCGGGGACGATGTAGATCCGGCCGAGCACCTGCGGACCGTCCATGTAGGACGGTTCGGGGAACTTGACCGTCACGTGGGTGTCGTCGACCGCGGTCGCCGTGCCCTTGTAGCCCGTGCCGTTGATGGCCTGGTTCTTGGTGATCATGTCGAGGGTGAAGACGACGTCCTGCGCGGTGAACTTCTCGCCGTCGGTCCACTTCACGTCGTCCCGCACCTCGATGTCGAGCTGGGTGCCGTCGGCGTTCCACTCGAACGTCTTGCCCAGGCGCGGCCTGGGTTCGACGTCGCGGATGTTGTTGAAGAAGAACAGCGGCTCGAAGATCGTCCCGGCGCCCTCCAACGAGGTCGGGGAGAACGGGTTGAAGTTCACCTGGAAGTCACCGGCCGGGCCAGGCAGGACCAAGGTGTCCTTGTTCGCGTCGCTCTGCGCGCCGGATCCACACGCCGTCGCCACCATGGCGACCGCGGCCAGTCCGGCCGCCGCAGTGCGCGCCCGTGAGAAGCGCCTTGCCTTCAGGAACATCGTCGATTCCTCTCGTGGCCCGAGACCGGCCGCGGTCCCGCGTAGAGGTGGATTGTTAAGTCATCGAAGAAACGAAGTCAACACCTCGCCGTCATCTGCCGGACAAGTTGCTTGCTCAGCGAACCCCAGGCGCACGACATTGCTTCGTACACCCGCCGTGGGCGACCGGTCTCGGCAACGCCCGCCGGTGCGTGCGGGGCGGGGTGCCGGTGCACCCCGCCCCGCACCACCTCACCCTGCGCGGATGTCGTCCAGGACGAGGGAGCCCTTCGTCGTGGTCGCACCGTCGGCCTGGTTGACGAAGACGTTGAACTGCGACAGGTTCCGCAGGTCGTCCGCCGTGATGCGGCGGTGGGCGTTGGCGGTGTCCCACGGCGCGGGGCGCCAGTCGGCGAACGGGATGGTGACGACCCCTGGCGCGGTGCCGGCGAGCGAGGGGTAGGCCTCGTAGGCGACGCCGCCGGCGTTGAGCTGGAGCACGAGCCTGTGGTCGGAGCCGTCGGGCCGCAGCCACACCGACAACCCGGAATAGGCGGACCAGTCGCCCTCCAGGCGCTTGCCGATGCCGGTGTAGGTCTGGAAGGTGAAGTCGTAGTCGAGCCTCAGCGCCTTGCCCGCGTTGTCGGCGGCCAGGGAAATGGTGTTGGCACCGTAGGTGCTGTAGTCCGCGCGCAGCGCCGTGTCGTCGGGGTGGCCCTCGAAGTCGTCCACCACGCCCGGCGGCAGCGGCGGCTTCGCGCCGAGGATGACGGTGTTGGTCAGGTCCAGTGGTCGTGCGCGGCCGATGACCAGCGCACGGACGTTCAACCTGGTCACCGTGTTGGTCAAGTTGTCCTGACCGATCCGCCAGGTGCCGGTGTGGTAGCCGGTGGCACGGTCGTAGGTGAGCATGTGTCGTGTTTCCGACTTGCCGACCGTGTAGTACACCAGCAGGGCCTTGGTGTTGTTCACCTTCACCCGGATCGTCGTGGTCGGCGTGACCACGCGCTCCCGGTCGGTCGGGGACACGATGTGCGCCGACGGCGCTTGGCGGACGGCCTTGGTCCTGCGGTCGTGGACGTGGTCGAGTTCGGCGGCGAACACCGAGAACGGGTCGGCGTGGAACGCGCGGAAGTCCGGCAGCAGCTCGTGCTCGGGCAGGTCGCCGGTCGCCGGGTGGGGCACGAAGAACTGCTCGGCGCCGAAGTTGGTCCACGTCATCGCGTAGGCGGTCCGGCGGGCGTCCGGGTCGGCCTCGATGGCGTCGAGGACCTGGGTGTACCAGTGCGTGTTGCCGTTCTGCCCGTTGGGCTTGAGGGCGCCGCTGATGCCGTACTCGGTGGCCGCGGAGACCTTGCCCTTCTCGTCCGCGAGCCGCGCGATCATGGCCAGGTCGGCGACCAGGCCGTCCAGCCACTGCCGCGAGCCGTTGCTGCCGTCGTAGTTGTCGTAGCCGAACACGTCCACGTAGTCGTCACCCGGGTAGGTGCGCAGGTAGACGTCGCTGACGCCACCGTAGGAGCCGCCGGGCGAGTAGGCGTAGAGGAAGTTGTGCACGTCCTTGGTGTCGCGCAGGTACTCCACGGTGTAGCGCCACAGCTCGACGTACTGCGAAGCCGAGGCGTGCGCGGCGCCCCACCAGAACCACGAGCCGCTGTTCTCGTGGAAGGGTCGGAAGATGACCGGGATCGGCCGGCCGCGGTCGTCGGTGATCGCGTGGGCCAGCCGGGCGACCCGGTCGAGGTAGGCGCGGAACTGCGCGTTGTGGTCGCCGCCGGGCAGGATGCGGGCGACGACGTTGCCTCCGGTGTCGCCGTAGTTTCCGCCGGTGACGAAGTTGTTCATGTGGGCGCTGATCGTGTTGATGCCGCCGATGCGGTGGGCTGCTTCGACCAGTTGGACGTACTTGGCGAACTTCTCCTCCGGTGTGCCGGGTGAGGAGCCGTGGCCCTGGTCGCTCATGTCCCAGCCGAAGACGGCGGGGTGGTCGCCGACGCCCGCCTCCACGTCGGAGCTGACGCCGTCGGCGGTGGGGAAGGTGAGGCCGAACTCGGTGGTCTGCTGGTGCCCGAACAGCACGCCCTGGCCACGTTGGGCGCGCAGGTAGGCGAACAGCGAACGGGTTTCCGGGGTCGCCCTCTCATCGGCCACCCGCACGTCGACGGGCGCGCCGCCGTGGGCGGAGGCGGTTGCGGGGATGGCCACCGCCAGTGCGGCGGTGACGGCCAAGGCGACGAGACGCCTCATCGGCGGGTCCACTTCTGGTTGGTCTGGTTGTTGCAGGTCCAGGAGTTGACCTGGGTGCCGTTGGTGGTGCCCTGGCCGTTGGCGTCGAGGC
>NZ_JBFAQZ010000055.1:0-2071 GCF_040673975.1 Actinosynnema sp. NPDC050801
TTCGAAGACGCCACCACCGACCCCACCGGCCTGCTCCTCTCCAACGGCAGCCCGATCTTCACCTGGCGCTCGACCGACGGCTCCATCCGCACCGTGTTCATCCCCACCACCGCACGGCGAACCGACACCGCTCCCCTCTCATACGCAGGACGGACGGCACGTCGATGACACGGCCGACGAGGAATCGCGTGGGGCCCGACACCGGAGGAACGGGAATGAGACGCATGTTCAGGCTTTTCGTGACCGGGGTGCTGCTGGGCGCAGGGCTCATCGTGTCCTCCTCACCCGCGTCGGCGGCGGTCGTGGTGCCGCCGGGCCAGGCAGGCAGCGCCTGCAGCGGCTACTCCTCCGTCACCGGTCACCCCGAGTGGTACTGGCAGACCTGCGCGTGGGCCGACAACAACGAGGTGTACTTCACGGTCAACCTCGGCAACGCCGGTGACCTCGCCTGGTCCGTCGACACGATCTGGGTGGACTACACCCGCGGCGGGACGTCGATCACCTGCGCCGGCGGCGTCTGGAGCAACTTCGTGGTCGCCGCGCACTCCGTCAGATCCACCCCCACCGCCACGTGCGCCATCCCACGCAGGACCGGGGAGTACACCTCCGTCGGTCAGGTGTGGGACGCGAGCTACCACGCGGAACTGCACAGCCCCGTTCTCCAGGTCCAATGACACGTCACGGACGGCCGTCCACGTACCGGACAACGAGGGAGATCACGTGCAAAGGGTCGGTGTGAGCGGGCGAGGAAGACGATTCCTCGTCCTGGCGGTGACGATCATCGTGACCTACTCCGGAACGACCGTGCCGAGGGCGGAAGCCGCGATCGCGGCGACCCTCACCTGCAACTCGGCGGTGAACCTGTTCGGCGTGCCGAAGTCAGGCGACCTCTTCGTCTACCCGCACAACGAGCCGGAAACCGGCGTGCCGAACTGGGGGCAGCGGCGCACCATCGGCTCGGGGTGGAACGGCAGCCGCACGCTGGCCGGCCCGGACGGGGTGGTGTACCGGCTCGACGGCACCACCGGTGACATGTTCCGCTACCGGTGGAACGGCGTCGGCTGGGACACCTGGAACGGCCGGTCGTCCCGGGACGTGGGCGGTGGTTGGAACCGCTACTCGCAGGCCGCGTACCGCAATCACGTCACCGTCGACGGACGGGGGAGGCTGTACGCCGTCACCGCGCAGGGTCACCTCCAGATGTTCGCCTGGACCGGCGACCACGCCACCGGCACGTGGGCTCCCGGGAAGTTCCTGGACACCGGCTGGGGCCAGTACAACCTCATCGTCGCGTCGGACGACGGCGTGCTCTACGCGCGCACCACCAACGGCGACCTGTGGCGGTTCCGCTGGAACGCCGCGTCGGAGCGGTTCACCCAGTACCGCAGCCGGGTCGGCTGGGGTTGGGGCACCTACAACCGCGTCTTCTCCCCCGGCGGCGACATCCTCTACGCGTCCGGGCCGGACAACGGCGAACTGGTCTGGTACCGCTACCACGAGGACACCGCGACCTGGTCCGGCAGCGGCAAGGTCATCGGCAGCGGCTGGTACGACGAGCTGGACGTCGTCGCCGACACCAACGGCTGCCGCCTCACCGGATACCCGGTGCCGACCCGTCCCGCCGTGCCGCAACGACCCGACGCCCCCACCACGCCGGTGCAGGGCACCGACGGTCTGGTGACGTTCTTCTACGTCAACTCGGCGGGTGGCCTCACCGCGGGCAAGCAGCGCTACGCGGGCGACTACGAGCTCATCGAGTACCAGGTGATCGCCGACTACCACGACTTCACCGGCGCACCGGGGGTCGGCGTCCGCGAAGACGGCAGGCTGGAGGCCCTGGCCAACAGCCACGACGACGCCGCGTACCGGGGCAGGGTGCAAAGCACCCCGAACGGCTCTTGGGGGTCGATCACCGGCGTCACGGCACACCAGGGGTGGATGCTCAGCGACCCGGCGGTGGTGTCCGAAGCGGACAAGACGTTGGCCATCCACGCGGTCGACGACGCGGGCGCGCTGTGGCGGCGCGCCCAGCTCGCACCCAACGGCACCTACACCTCATGGCGGAAGATCG
>NZ_JBFAQZ010000056.1:0-2054 GCF_040673975.1 Actinosynnema sp. NPDC050801
CTGACGCACCTCGACCGAGTGCCGTGACGTTCCTGCCATGACTCCATCCTCCACACGCAATGGAGTCCCCATCAAAGCCGGGGCGGTTCACAGGGCTCAAGCGGAAACGCGGTGCGCATGCAGCAAGTGGGCCTCAAGAGTTCGGGAGACCTCCGTGGCGTCTCGGACGGCATCGCCGGCCCACAGACCTGGAACAGGCTTGTCTACCTGAACTTGGTTCCGCCGACCGACGCTGTCTACCCCGGACTCGTCATCGCGCAGTTCGACCGCGCCCTCGGAGTGCAGGCATCGAGCGACTCCGGTACTACATTCCGAGATTGCGCGGGAGCGGGTCGCCGCGTCGACGATAGTGGCTGATCAGGGCCCTGCTGAGATGGACCTGGCGCCAGAGTGCGCGGGCGATCGCGGCGACCGTGTCGATGACGCGGGCCAGCACGGTCGCGGCCAGCAGCCCTCGGATCGCCGCGGTCGAGAAGGGCAGCAGCACCGGCCTCAGCCGGTCGCCTCGCTCTCCCGGAGCGAAGCTTCTTTTCCCTGGCCCGCACGTGTGACCGCGAGGAAAGCCTGTGCCAGCATGCACATCGTGACGTGCCGGTACCACGGAGTCCACTTACGAACCTGGTAGGCGTCCATCCCGAGCTGGTCCTTGCCGGTCTTGTTGTCCCTCCTCGATCCTCCATCGCAGACCGGCCGCCCGGACCATCGCCGCCATCGGCGTGGCCACCGGCGCGTGGACGAGAAAGAACTCGATATCGTAGGACGACGGCTGATCCCTGCGTCTCCTCATCTCCTTGGAGCGTCGGATCAGCAGGGTGTGGCCGAACCCCTCGGCCGGGGACTGTTCCCTCGCCGTCACCGCGTGCATCGCCCAGTCGTAGAACCGGGCTCCCTTGCTGCCCTCGCCCGCCGCACGACGCTCCCAACGGTGCACACCCGAGCGCAGGACATCCTGACAGCACAACGCTTTCCCCCGTGCGTCGACCAGCGGCAGGTCCACCGGAACCGCCATCGCGTACGCGATGGCGCCGTCATGGCAGAACGCGCGCAGTCCGGGGTCGCGGCCGTAGCCGGAGTCCGCGGCGAACCATCCGAACGGCACCCCGGCGGCCACCAGGCGTGCCAGCATCCTCCGCACCAGTCCCGGTTTCGTCTCGAATCCCGGTCCGGGGGCACCCCCGCCGCCCGACACCGCGCCGGGTCGGAGGTCCACGACCTCGGTAAGTACAGCTCACGGTCCACGAACGCGTGTCCGGCCTCGGTCGCGTAGGTCAGCATCGGCATGACCTGGCAGTTCTCGGTCTGATTGGTCGACCCGCAGTGCTGCGGGGCGACACCGACGCTCCTGTCGCCCTTCTTGATCGTCTGGGTGTCGTCGGCGATCACCACCGCGTCCACCGACCCCAGACCCGCCACCACGTACCCGCGCACCCGGTCGCGCAACACCTCGACATCCCACACCGCACCGTCGAGCAGATGCTCGAACGGCCGCGGCGTGGCCAGCCCGGCATGCTCGGCCAGACCCCACGAGTTCTTCTTCAGCACATCGGCCAACAGCGCACGCACCATCAACCCGAACGTCACCTTCGGCTCCGGACGGTTGAACATCGAACCCAGACCATCGGTCAGGGCCCGCAGGTCAGCATCCCAGCCGGCGATGTCCTGGGCTGTCACGGGCTTCACCATGCCAGGAGAAACGTCCGATCAACCAGCCCGGTTCAAGATCTCGGAATGTAGTACAGGCACGCCATCGGATTCTCGGCCGACTTATTGAGCCGAAAGTGATCGGTTGCCTACATGGCGGGGGTCTGCTGCACGGATTGGTGACATCTGAGATGGCTTGCCGTGATGGCGAGCTGGGAGGATGTCGCTGTGCCCAAGCCCTACCCCCGGGAGTTCCGCGACGATGTCGTGCGGGTCGCCCGTGACCGCGAGCCCGGCGTGACCGTCGAGCAGATCGCCAAGGACTTCGGGGTCCACCCGATGACCTTGTTCACGTGGCTGCGCCAGGCCGACACCGACGAGGGCGTCAAACCCGGTGTGAGCAGGAACGACTC
>NZ_JBFAQZ010000057.1:0-1812 GCF_040673975.1 Actinosynnema sp. NPDC050801
ACAAGTCCTCGGCCTATTAGTACCGGTCAACTCCAGCCGTTACCGACCTTCCATCTCCGGCCTATCAACCCAATAGTCTCTTGGGGGCCTTAACCCACAAAGGGTGGGATACCTCATCTAGGAACAGGCTTCCCGCTTAGATGCTTTCAGCGGTTATCCCTTCCGAACGTAGCCAACCAGCAATGCCCTTGGCAGGACAACTGGCACACCAGAGGTCCGTCCGTCCCGGTCCTCTCGTACTAGGGACAGCCTTCCGCAAGTATCCTACGCGCGCGGCGGATAGGGACCGAACTGTCTCACGACGTTCTAAACCCAGCTCGCGTACCGCTTTAATGGGCGAACAGCCCAACCCTTGGGACCTACTCCAGCCCCAGGATGCGACGAGCCGACATCGAGGTGCCAAACCATGCCGTCGATATGGACTCTTGGGCAAGATCAGCCTGTTATCCCCGGGGTACCTTTTATCCGTTGAGCGACCACGCTTCCACAAGCCATGGCCGGATCACTAGTTCCGACTTTCGTCCCTGCTCGACCCGTCGGTCTCACAGTCAAGCTCCCTTGTGCACTTGCACTCGACACCTGATTGCCAACCAGGCTGAGGGAACCTTTGAGCGCCTCCGTTACCCTTTGGGAGGCAACCGCCCCAGTTAAACTACCCACCAGGCACTGTCCCTGATCCGGATCACGGACCGAGGTTAGACATCCAGTACGACCAGAGTGGTATTTCAACGACGACTCCACAACCACTGGCGTGGCCGCTTCACAGTCTCCCACCTATCCTACACAAGCCGAACCGAACACCAATACCAAGCTATAGTAAAGGTCCCGGGGTCTTTCCGTCCTGCCGCGCGTAACGAGCATCTTTACTCGTAATGCAATTTCGCCGGGCCTGTGGTTGAGACAGTCGAGAAGTCGTTACGCCATTCGTGCAGGTCGGAACTTACCCGACAAGGAATTTCGCTACCTTAGGATGGTTATAGTTACCACCGCCGTTTACTGGCGCTTAAGTTCTCAGCCTCGCCCCGAAGAGCTAACCGGTCCCCTTAACGTTCCAGCACCGGGCAGGCGTCAGTCCGTATACATCGTCTTGCGACTTCGCACGGACCTGTGTTTTTAGTAAACAGTCGCTTCTCGCTGGTCTCTGCGGCCGAAAAATCCTAGCCCGCAAGGGGCTTCAAATCCCTCGGCCCCCCTTCTCCCGAAGTTACGGGGGCATTTTGCCGAGTTCCTTAACCACAGTTCGCCCGATCGCCTCGGTATTCTCTACCTGACCACCTGTGTCGGTTTGGGGTACGGGCCGCATGAACACTCACTAGAGGCTTTTCTCGGCAGCATGGGATCACTCTACTTCGCCTCAATCGGCTATGCATCACGTCTCAGCCTGTATGCAGCACGGATTTGCCTATGCTACGGCCTACACGCTTACACCAGTACTACCACTCACTGGCGGAGCTACCCTCCTGCGTCACCCCATCGCTTGACTACTACAAGTTCAGGTCCCGCGCTCCACGTAGTCCCTCGTCCGAAGACTCGGAACAGGCTTTGGGCGGTTAGTATCACAAGGTTCGCCATGGGCGCGTTCACACGGGTACGGGAATATCAACCCGTTGTCCATCGACTACGCCTGTCGGCCTCGCCTTAGGTCCCGACTTACCCTGGGCGGATTAGCCTGGCCCAGGAACCCTTGGTCATCCGGCGGACGAGTTTCTCACTCGTCTTTCGCTACTCATGCCTGCATTCTCACTCGTATGGCTTCCACGGCTGGATCACTCCGCCGCTTCAACAGCCATACGACGCTCCCCTACCCATCCC
>NZ_JBFAQZ010000059.1:0-1585 GCF_040673975.1 Actinosynnema sp. NPDC050801
AGCTTGCCGTTTAAGGTCCCGGACGGGTGACGCACACCCCGGTTGATCATGGAAGCAGCCCTTGGTTGATCATCGCTCTTGCGACAGAAGGATGATCGACCAAAGGGCTGCGTGATCAGTGTGCACCATCTCGACCCTGGACTGGCACTCGGGGAGTTGTCCGGGTTCCGGCGTGAGTTCCACCGGTGTCTGACCCGCCGGGCGGACGGGTTGTTCGAGCTGGCCGACGCCGTGCTGTGCGCCGACGGGCCGGTGCGGACGCTGGTCGGCCTGTCGTTGGCGTCCGAGCATCGGCGCGGGCACGGCGGGCTGTACGACGCGGTCAACAACGGCCGGATCGACACCGACCGGTTACGTGACGCGTTGGCCGGGCTGCCGCTGCCCCGTGCGGCGGACGGTCGCCTGGTGCTCGCGGTGGACGTCTCGCCCTGGCTGCGTCCGGACGGCAACACCTGCCCGGACCGCTCCTTCTGCCACACCTACGGCCGCGGACACAACGAGCACCGCATGATCCCGGGATGGCCGTACTCGTTCGTAGCCGCGCTGGAGACCGGCGGCACGTCCTGGACGGCACTGCTGGACGCGGTCCGGTTGCCGCCCGGCGCGGACGTCGCCGCCGTGACCGTCGCCCAGGTGCGCGGGGTGGTCGAACGGCTGATCGCCGCCGAGCAGTGGAGACAGGGTGATCCGGAGATCCTCGTGGTGCTCGACGCCGGTTACGACGCGCCGCGCATCGCGTATCTGCTGGCCGATCTGCCGGTGCTGGTGCTGGGACGGATGCGGTCGGACCGGGTGCTGCGCCGCCCGACCCCACCCCGGATCCACAACCCGTTGGGCGGACGTTTTCCCAAGCACGGCGGCGAGTTCGTCTTCGGCGACCCAACCACCTGGGACGCCGAAGACGTGCTGACCCGCACCGACACCCGCCTCTACGGCACCGCCACCGCCCAGGCCTGGAACCGGCTGCACCCACGACTGACCCGCCGCAACGCCTGGATCGACCACACCGCGTCACTGCCGATCATCGAGGGCACCGTGATCCGCCTGACGGTGCAGCACCTGCCCAGCGGCGGGGTGAACAAACCTGTCTGGTTATGGTGCTCCGGCGTCGACGCAGACACGGCCGAGGTCGACCGCTGGTGGCAGATGTTCCTGCGGCGCTTCGACGTCGAGCACACCTTCCGCATGCTCAAGCAGACCCTCGGCTGGACCCGACCCCGACTGCGCGATCCCGACGCCGCCGACAGGTGGACCTGGCTGATCCTGGCCGCCCACGCGCAGCTCCGCCTGGCCCGCCCGCTGGTCGCCGACCTGCGCCACCCCTGGGAACGACCCACCGAACCAGCCAGGCTCACCCCGGCCCGTGTCCGGCGCGGGTTCCGAAACCTCCACACGAAGATCGCCCGTCCAGCAGCGGCACCGAAACTTGTTCGGCCTGGACCGGGACGACCTCTCGGGTCGAAGAATCGTGTTGTCGCGCAACGCTTCGACGTCGGCCTACTCCTGGCCACCGGCCAGGCACACACCCGACCAGCCCACCACAAGAAGGGCACCAAACCCCGCCGAACAGCTTAAACGGCAAGCT
>NZ_JBFAQZ010000060.1:0-1503 GCF_040673975.1 Actinosynnema sp. NPDC050801
GGTTGATCGGGTAGGTTGTGCGTCCTGGAGGTGCTGGATGCCACGGCCTGGGCAGGTCAAGCCTGAGACAGATGCGCGGTTGTCGGATCGGATCGCGATCGGGTTGTTGACCAGGTCGTTCCCGCCGGAGTTGGTGGATCGGGTGATCGCCGAGGCCGGGCGGGAGGGGCAGCGTGACCGGCTGTTGCCGCCGCGGGTGGTGGTCTATTTCGTGTTGGCGATGTGCTTGTTCTCCGGTCAGGGTTATGAAGAGGTGGCCCGGTTGTTGACCGAGGGTCTGTCGTGGGCGGCGCGGTGGTCGCGGCCGTGGCGGGTGCCGACCACGGCGGCGATCTCCCGGGCCCGGGTCAAGCTGGGCCCGGCGCCGTTGAAGGCGTTGTTCGAGCAGGTCGCGAAGCCGTTGGCGGAGCCGACGACGCGTGGTTCGTGGTATCGGTCCTGGCGGGTGTTGGCCGTCGACGGCACGACCTTCGACGCGCCCGACACTCCGGAGAACGTGGAGCGGTTCGGCCGACCGGGCAGTGGACGTGCGGCCGCGCGAGGTGATCGGGCGGCGTTTCCGCAGGTGCGGGTGGTGGCTGTGGCCGAGTGTGGCACCCATGCCATCGTCGCGGCCACCCTGGGCCCGATCACCAAGGCCGAGGCCACCCTCGCCCAGGACCTGCTCCCCGGCCTGGGCCGGGGTGAGCTGCTGATCGCGGACCGCGGGTTCGCCGGGCTGCCGTTGTGGCGGGCCGCCTGCGCGAACGGAGCCGATCTGTTGTGGCGGGTGCGGGCGAACATCGTGCTGCCCGTGCGCGAGGAGCTGCCGGACGGGTCGTACCTGTCCGAGATCGTGGCCACCGAGGACCACTACCGCCGCGCCGATCCGGTAACGGTGCGGGTGGTGGAGTACACACTGGACGATCCCGCCCGCCCCGCCGACGACGCGCCCTATCGGTTGATCACCACGATCCTGGACCACCGCAAGGCCCCGGCGAAGGAGTTGGCGGCGTTGTACTGCCAACGCTGGGAGATCGAGACCGCGCTGGACGAGCTCAAGACCCACCAACGCGGTCCCGGGCAGGTGCTGCGGTCCCGCTCGCCCGACGGGGTCGAGCAGGAGGTCTGGGCGCACCTGTTGGTGCACCACGCGATCCGGTCGCTGATGCACACCGCCGCCACCGACGCCGGTCTCGACCCCGACCGGCTCTCGTTCATCCGCACCCTGCGCCTGGCCCGCCGCCAGACCACCGCCCAGGCCGCGTTTTCCCCCTGACCGATTAGCCCGGGCCCTGCTCGACGGGGTCCGCGAGATCCTGGCCCGACTCCTGCCGCAACGGCGACTCCGCAGCAACCCCCGCGTGGTCAAACGCAAGATGTCCAACTACAAACTCAAACGCACCCGGCACCGGACCTGGCCACAACCCACCCGCGACCCCGCCGAGACAGTCCGGATCGCACCGCACTACCGCACCGCCTCCGCCAACAAACAGCGCAAACCACTCTAAGTCACCGGTATTG
>NZ_JBFAQZ010000061.1:0-1268 GCF_040673975.1 Actinosynnema sp. NPDC050801
TGAGGTTGTCCCCTTGAACCGGACACCCTGATCCCAGACAGCGGTCTGGGGAAGGATGTTCCCCGTGTCAGGCAAGTCGAAGTACCCCGAGCAGTTCCGCAGGGACGCCGTGGAGCTGGCCCGTTCGTCGGACCGGCCGTTGCGGCAGGTCGCCCGCGAGCTGGGCGTGAACCACGAGACCCTGCGCAACTGGGTCCGCACCGCCGAACAGGCCCAGGCCGGGCCGGTCGACACGGCGGCGATGGTGGACCAGGAGGAGCTGCGGGCACTGCGCAAGCGCGTGGCCGAGCTCGAACTGGAGAAGGACATCCTCCGCAAGGCGGCCGCGTATTTTGCCAAGGAGATGGGTCGTTGACCCGCAGCTACCGGTTCATCTCCGAACACCGCGCCGTCTTCGGCGTCACCCGGCTGTGCAGGGTCCTGGGCGTGCGGCGTCCGGGCTTCTACGAATGGCTCGCCGCCGCCCCGGCCAGGGCGGAGCGGGCCGAGGCGGACGGGCGCCTGGCCGCCGAGATCGGCGAGGTCCACGCCGGTCACCGGGGCGCCTACGGGCGACCGCGGATCGTCGTCGCGCTGCGCCGCCGCGGACACCGGGTCAACCACAAACGGGTCGGTCGGGTCATGCGCGAGCGCGGGGTCGCCGGTCTCACCCGCAGACGGCGCAGGTCACTGACCAGGCCCGATGTCGTCACAGCACCGGTGCCGGACCTGATCGGTCGGGACTTCACCGCCCCGGCCCCGGGCCGGCGGCTGGTCGGTGACATCACGTACCTGCCCACGCGGGAGGGGTGGCTCTACCTGGCCACGGTGATCGATCTGCACAGCCGCGAGGTGGTCGGGCACGCGATGGCCGACCACATGCGCGCCGAGTTGGTCCGCGACGCCCTCGACCTCGCCGTCAAACGCGGTCTGATCAGCGGTAATGCGGTTTTTCACGCCGATCGCGGGTCGCAATACACCTCCGGGCTGTTCCGCTCCGCGCTCGCCGGTCACGGCATCCGTCCGTCGGTGGGGCGCACCGGGTCCTGCTTCGACAACGCGGTCGCGGAGTCGTTCTTCGCCACCCTCAAGACCGAGATCGGCACCACCGTCTGGGACACCCGCGGCGACGCCCGACGCGGCGTTTTCGCCTACCTGGGCTACTACAACCACGACCGTCTACATTCGACACTCAGCTACCGCACTCCGCACGAAGTCCGTGTCGGCTATCGTCAAGGTCTCGCCCTCGTGGCATGAAATCCGGTGTCCGGTCTTCGGGGACAACCTCA